>NZ_JBQEPE010000003.1:0-424881 GCF_052056515.1 Microbacterium sp. 22195 | reverse complement strand
GCCGATGGTACTGCAGGGGGGACCCTGTGGGAGAGTAGGACACCGCCGGACTTCTTCTGTGAAAGAGCCACCCATCGCTGGGTGGCTCTTTTGCGTTAACGCGCATCCCGCCGGCGTCGAGCCGCCGGGGAGAGGGACTGCTTCGCAGCCCCACTCCCCGCCGTCTCAACGCGCCGGCAGGACGACGTTCAGCGGGGGTTCGCCCGCCAGCATCCGCTCGATCTGGGTGCGCACGAGACGCGCCATCCGCGGGTTCATCGCGGTGGCCGCACCTCCGTTGTGAGGCGAGATGATCAGATTCGGCGCCGTCCAGAGCGGATGCCCCTCCGGCAACGGCTCCTGCTCGAAGACGTCCGAGGCCGCACGGATCCTTCCCTCCTGCAGGGCCTGGAGCAGGGCATCCGTGTCGACCAGTGGCCCGCGCCCGACGTTCACCAGCAGCGCGTCCGGCGCCATCCGCGCGATCATGGCCGCGTCGAACAGGTGGTGCGTCTCCGCGTTCCCCGGCAGGCTCAGCACGACGATCTCGGCATCCGGGAGCAGCGCCGGCAGCTCGTCGATGCCGTGCACGGCGATGTCGCCGAGCCCCTCGACCTGCTCGGTGCGGGCGCTGCGCGCCAGCGCGGTGATCGTCACCTCGAAGGGCGCCAGGCGCCGGGCGATGGCCTTTCCAACCCCGCCGAAGCCGACCAGCAGCACACGTCGGTCGGCCAGGCTGTCGGCGAAGACCGGTGCCCACTCACCGCGCTGCTGCGCGGCCGCGAAGCGCGGGAACCGGCGCTGAGCGGCGATCATCAGTCCCACGGCGAGCTCGGCGGTCGCCGTCTCGTGCACACTCGCCGCATTCGCGAACGGGATGCCGGCCGGCAGGATCTCATCGACCCCGTCGTAGCCGATCGACTGGCTCTGCACGAGCCCCACGCTGAGGCCCTCGAGCGCTTCCAGCGAGCCGGTCGAGCCCATGTACGGTGGGACGACGATGTCGAGACGATCCGCCGGGGCCGGAGACCGCATGTCCCAGACCCGAAGGTCGACGCCGGCCGGCACCTCCCCGATGTTCGTGGCAAGACGTTCGTTGGGCACGGTGACGAGAAGCGGCATGGTTCGACGATAGACCCGGCACCGCGGGACGGTCTCGTTATGGTCACGCCCCTTGACTTTTCTGTGTTCTGTATACAGAATACTAAACGATCGAATCTGCCGGGATCCCGGCTCTTCCAAGGATGAAAGAGGTGGCGGCATGTCCCGCTCGACGAAACGGAAGTACCTCGCCGGCATTGCGGTTGCCGCGCTGACTCTGGGCCTCGCCGCATGCAGCGGTGGAGGCGGCGGGGGCGGCGGCGTCGACTCCGCGGGCAACTCCACGGTGGTGTGGTCGACCTGGGGCAGCGCCGACGAGCTCACCCGCTACAAGGAGTTCAACGCGGACTTCATGAAGCGGCATCCCGACATCAAGGTCAAGTTCCAGCCCGTCGCGGGGTACGGCGACTACCACTCCAAGCTGCTCGCGCAGCTGACCAGCAACACGGCCCCCGACGTCTTCTACGTCGGTGACGACATGATCGGCCAGTTCGTGGCATCCAAGCGGCTGATGCCGCTGAAGTCGCTGATGGAGTCCAAGGACAGCAAGACCAAGGTCGACGACTTCTTCCCCGGCCTGTTCGGCGCCGCCGAGAACGACGGCGAGATCTACGCCGCCCCCAACGACTCCAACCCCGACGTGCTCTGGTACGACAAGGAGGCGCTGAAGACCGCCGGCATCACCGAGGACCCGGCCACGCTCGCGGAGAACGGCGAGTGGACCACCGACAAGTACCTCGAGATGAACGCGAAGCTGCACGAGAAGAAGCTCACCGGCTCGATGTTCTGGAACTATTGGGCGACGCACTGGAGCTGGCTCTCGTCGCAGGGCGTCGCGTCGCCGTACAGCGACAGCGGTGAGTTCGTCGGCAACAAGGACGCCGACACCGTCGCGGCCATGAAGCAGCTGGGCGGCCTGTTCCAGGACGGCACCTTCGTCGTCGCCGACACCCTGCCCGACGGCGCCGGCGCCGACAGCGTCTTCGTCACGCATAAGGCGGGCTTCTTCGTGCAGGGCCGCTACACGATCGGCAGTGTGAAGTCCGCAGGCGTGCAGGACTCCTACGACATCGTCCGCTGGCCCACGCCCGACGGCAAGGCCGCACCCACCGGCGTCGCCACCAGCTTCCTCGCCATCAACGGCAAGACCAAGGTCAAGGACGCGGCCTTCACCTTCTGGACGGAGTTCCTCTCGGCCGAGGGCCAGATCTTCCGCCTGAAGGGCGGCGGAAACGCCGTGCCGTCGATCAAGGGAGCCGACGAGGTCGTGCTCGAGGACGACTACCCCGCTCACGCGCAGACCTTCCTCGACATGCGCGACATCGGCTTCGAGGACTACCCCGCCGAGGCGCAGATCCCGGGCCTGCCCGTCGCGATCAGCGAGGAGTTCCAGAAGCTCTACGAGGGCAAGACCGACGCGCAGCACAGCCTCGACGCCGTCGCGAAGCTGGTCGAGGATCGGTCGGCGAAGAAGTAGCATGACTCAGCTCACTGAGGCGGAGCGGATGCCGCAGGCCACCCCTGCGGCATCCGCCCTTCCGCCATTGCGCAAGGAGGCGGCCTGGCGCCGCCGCGACCGGATGTGGGGCTACGTCTTCGTCGGCCCGCAGCTCATCGGCATGGGACTGTTCGTCGTGCTGCCGTTCGCCGCAAGTCTGGTGCTGGCGTTCGCGAGCTGGGACGGCCTCGGTGAGCTGAGCTGGGTCGGCTTCGACAACTTCGTCGACCAGCTGCAGGACCCGCTGCTGGGACGCTCGATCCTGAACACGCTGCTGATCGCCCTGATCACCGTGCCGATCGGCCTCGGTCTGGCAGTGGTCGTCGCCGTCGCCCTGGAGCGGCTGAAGACCCGCGCCCTCTACCTGGTGCTGTTCTTCTCGCCGGTGGTCACCGCCACCGTCGCCATCGCGATGATCTGGCAGCAGATGTTCCGCGTGGACGGGGTGCTCTCCACCACCATCGCGAAGATCTTCCACATCGATCCGCCGAACTGGCTCCAGGACCCGCGGCTCGCGCTGCTGGCCGTCTGCATCGTGACGATCTGGTCGTCGCTCGGCCTGAACGTGGTGATCTTCCTCGCCGGCCTGCAGAACATCTCGCCCTCGGTGATCGAGGCCGCGCGCATCGACGGCGCCGGCGCGGTGCGCCTGCTGGTCAGCATCCGCCTCCCCCTGCTGTCCCCGATCGTGTTCTTCTCGTCGGTGATCGCGTTCATCTCGTCGCTGCAGACGTTCGACATCGTCTACGTGCTGGTCTCCGGCGGCGGACCCGACAACGCCACCCGCACGATCGTCTATCACATCTACGACCTCGGCTTCGGGCGCTTCGAGTTCGGTCCGTCGAGCGCCGCGAGCATCATCCTGCTGGTCCTGACGCTCATCATCACGGCGATCCAGTTCGCCGCCCAGAAGAAGTTCGTGCACTACGAGGACGACCCCGCATGAGCGCCACCGCCACTCCCCGCCTGACCGACGGAGGCCGCGCACCCGCGACCGACTCGACGATCGCCATCGTCGCGCCCGGATCGAAGCCGCGTCGCCCCGGTGGCGCCGGCCGCCGCCGCGCCGGGGCCGTCGTGCTGCACGTCCTGCTGATCCTCGCGGGCATCTCGATGGTCTTCCCGTTCATCTGGATGCTGCTGACCTCGCTGAAGACGCTGCCGCAGCTGCTGCAGAATCCGCTCGAGTTCCTGCCCAACCCCTGGACGGTCAAGAACTACACGGATGCCTGGGAGGCCGTGCCCTTCGGGCAGGCGTACCTGAACAGCGCCTACATCACGCTGCTCGTCGTGGTCGGCACGCTCATCACGGCGTCGATGGCGGGCTACGCGTTCGCGCGCATCAGGTTCAAGGGCAGCAAGGTGCTGTTCATCGTGTTCCTCGCGACGCAGATGATCCCCGCCCAGGTGACGCTGATCCCGTTCTACCTGCTCATGTCCAACCTGGGCTGGGTCGACTCCCACCTGGCGCTGATCGTGCCCGGGATGATCGCGAACCCCTTCGCGGTGTTCCTCATGCGCCAGTTCGTGCTGTCGCTGCCGAAGGAGCTCGAGGAGGCCGCGCTCGTCGACGGCGCCGGCCGTCTGCGCATCTTCTTCAGCGTGGTGCTGCCCAACCTGCGCCCCGGCCTTGCGGCGCTCGCGATCATCACCTCGCTGGGCGTGTGGAACGCCTTCCTGTTCCCGCTCGTGCTGCTGAACTCGCCCGACCTGTTCACGGTGCCGCTGCTGCTCACCTCGTTCGAGAGCCAGCACGGCTCGATCAACTACGGGCTGGTGATGGCGGCATCCGCGATCGCCACGGTGCCGATGCTGATCGTGTTCGTGATCGGGCAGCGCAAGATCCTCAACAGCATGGCCGCGTCGGGTCTGGGAGGTCGTTGATGGCGGATGCCCTGACGGATGCTGCCGGGCTCGCCGCTCTCGCCGGGCGCCACCTCGACCTGGTGACCGCGCCGTTCACCCTGCCGCGGTCCCGCGTGCTGGTGTTCCGGGCGGAGGACGGCGAGGGCGTGCGCGTGCACACCTCCGAGTACGAGAAGCGGCTCAGTGCCTGCCGGGTGCTGGATGCGGTCGTCGTGACGGATGCCGCGGGGCAGGCGCTCCCGGTGGCCGATGTGCTTCCGCACCGCATCGCGTTCGGCCCTTCGACGGGCTCAGGAACGCAGAGGGAGTGGGCCGCTGAGCCCGTGGACGCCTCGGCCACGCTCGCCTTCGACGGCCCCGGTGCGCTGAGCCTCGCCGGCGTCGACGGTGTGCGCGTCACGCTGACGCATCCCGATGGCCGGGAGGAGCAGCATCCGCTCACCGGTGCGGGAATCCGCATCCGCGTGGCACTCGACCGCTCCGTCGCGGTCGAGACCGGCGATCACCCGGCAGCGCTCGCCGCCTGCGAACGGGAGTGGGCGGACTGGTTCGAGAACTGCCCGCGGGTGCGCGACGACCTGCAGCAGATGGCGGCCTTCTGCTGGTGGGTGCTCGGCGCGAACATCGTCGAGCTCCCCTCGCTGGGCGATGCCCGTGCGGTCGTGCCGTCGAAGATCGGCTACGTGGGCCTGTGGCAGTGGGACGCCTACTTCATCGCCGTCGGGCTGCGACACGGCGACCCGGAGCTCGCCCGTGAGCAGCTCGAGATCGCGTTCCGCTTCCTGAGCCCCGACGGGCAGCTGCCCGACGTGGTGCACGAGCAGGGGATCCTGGCCACCAGCGACGATCTGCCCGAGAGCGACCGGGCCAACCTGAGGCGGGCCGGCTCGCAGATCGCCGACCCCTCCAAGCCGGTCCCGCTGACCAAGCCGCCGCTGGCGGCCTGGGCGCTGCGCAAGGTGCTCGAGGCCGAGGACTCCCCGGAGTGGGCCCGCGAGCAGCTGCAGCGCGTGATCCGCTCCCAGGACTGGTGGTTCGCCGGTTCCGATCTGGACGGCGACGGGATGCCGGAGTACGGGCATCCGTACTCCTCCGGTCTGGACGACAGTCCGATCTTCGACGGCCCGATCCCCACGGCCGCCCCCGATCTCGGCGCGTACCTCGTGTGCCAGGACCGCGAGATCGCGGGCCTGCTGGACAGGTACGAGCCGGATGCCGCGACCGACCGGTTCCTGGCCCGCGCCGAGCGCACGCAGGGGCTGCTGGACCAGATGTGGGATGCCGAGGCCGGACGCTTCCTCGCCCGCGGGGCGGGGGAGCAGATCCGCTCCGACACGGTCGTGGGGCTCATGCCGCTGCGCACCGGCACGCTGCCCGACGGCATCCGCGACGCGCTGCGCGCCGCCGTCGACGATCCCGCCCGGTACGCGCTGGAATGGGGACTGCCGACGGTGGCGGCATCCGATCCCGACTTCTCGCCGGAGCGCATGTGGCGCGGTCCGATCTGGATCAACACCAGCGCGCTGGTGGCCGAGGGCCTCGAGACGTCCGGGTATCCGGAACGGGCCCGCGAACTGCGCGAGCAGACCGTGCGCCTCGTCGTGCACGGTGGCGGCCCGCACGAGTACTACAACCCGCGCACCGGCATGAAGGCCGAGCGCGCGACCACCGCCTTCGGCTGGTCGGCGGCGCTGTTCATCGACCTCGCCGTCGCGCTCAGCTGACCCGACGCGCGGTCCGGTTCCACTCCGGGGGCCGACACGCCAGATCACGGACGTTTCCCGCGAAACCGTCCGACATCTGGCGTGTCGGCCCCTTTCTGTGCTCGTCCAGCTCAGGTTCTCATCCTGGTGTTATCGTCACCATCCGTGTACTGTATTCAATATCCAATTAGTGGTGTGTGACGAGGAGGTCATGATGAAGCGACGCGGTATGTGGGCTGCCGCCGTCACGGCGACGGCTGCGCTGGCCCTTTCCGGCTGCGCGTTCGGCGGTGGGGCGCCTGCCGGCGGAGGCGGCGACCTGAAGAAGGACGCGGCCGCCACCGGCGAGATCACCATCTGGTCGTGGGACGTCGCGGCCACCGCGCTCAAGCGGCTCGGTGCGGACTACGAGAAGGACCACAAGGGCACGAAGATCAACGTCGTCGACATCGGCTACGACAACGCCTACGACAAGATCTCGGTCGGGCTCCAGGCCGGCACAGGTCTGCCCGACGTCATCACGCTCGAGACCGACAAGAACCAGAGCTACATCACGCAGTTCCCCCAGGGCTTCACCGACCTCACCCCGGTGCTCGGCGACGAGAAGGCCGACTTCGACCCGTTCAAGTGGGACACGGGCACCGACAAGGACGGCAGGCTGCGCATGGCGCCGTGGGACTCGGGCACCGTCGGACTGTTCTATCGCACCGACTACTTCGAGGCCGCCGGCATCGACCCCGCATCCGTGAAGACCTGGGACGACCTCGTCGTCGCCGGCGAGGCCATCAAGGCGAAGACCGGCCACACGCTGCTCACCGCCGACCTGTCCTCGGGCGGTCCGTTCTCGATGATGCTGCAGCAGCAGGGCCAGGGGCTGTTCGACGAGAACGGCGACATCGCCGTCAGCACCCCTGCGGCCGTGCAGACCCTCGCGCTGCTGCAGACCATGCAGCAGAAGGGCCTGATCAAGAACGCCAAGGGCTGGGACGCGAGCGTCACCAGCGCCAAGGACGGCGATTCCGCCGTCACCCCCGAGGCGGTCTGGTGGATCGGCACGCTCGAGGGCGAGGCGCCCGAACTGTCCGGGAAGTACGCCGTGCGCGACCTGCCCGCCTTCGCCGACGGCGGCGCCCCCACCTCCAACAACGGCGGTTCCGGCCTGGCGATCCCCGCGCAGGCGAAGAACCCGCAGCTCGCGGCCGACTTCATGGCGTTCGTGCTCGCGAACACCGACAACCAGGCGAGCATGATGAAGGACGAGGGCCTGTTCCCGGCGTACCTCCCGGCGCTGGAGTCCGACTACTTCCAGCAGCCGAGTGACTACTTCAGCGGCCAGAAGGTGTTCCAGACCTTCGCCGAGCTGACGCCGAAGATCCCCTCGATCACGTTCACGTCCGACCAGTCGGTCGCCGCCGATGCGGTCTCGAACGCGGTCGCGGCAGCCGTGCTGAACGGCGAGGACCCCAAGAAGGCGCTCGACGACGCGGCGAAGCAGATCGCGAACTCGACCGGTCGGAAGATCGCCGGCTGACATGTCCCTCGACAGGACGACCCGGGGCCGCGGCGCACGTCGTCGCGGCCCCGTCGCCGGGGCGGATGCCGGTGCCACGGATGCCGCGGCATCCGACGCAGCGCGCACGCCCGCAGCATCCGGGACGCCAGCGACGACCGCTCAACGATCCGGGCGGCGCTTCGCCGCCCGTATGCAGCGCCCCGGCATGTGGTTCGCGCTGCCGGCGGCGGCGCTGCTGCTGATCTTCTTCGCGTACCCGCTCGCCGTCTCGCTGCTGCAGAGCTTCTTCAAGACCTCCGGGGGCGTCTCGACGTTCGTCGGCTTCGACCAGTACGCGCGGATGCTGCGCGACCCGCTCATCCTGAAGAGCCTGGGCAACGCCCTGCTGATCCTGGTGGTGCAGGTCCCGATCATGATCGCGCTCGCGGTCGGGCTGGCGTATCTGCTCAACCAGGCGTGGCTGCGCTTCCGCTCCGGCTTCCGCCTGATCACCTTCCTGCCGGCGATCACCACTCTCGTGGCCTACTCCGTGGTGTTCCGCGTGATCATGACCACCGACGGCGGTCTGCTCAACCAGGCGCTCGCCGTGTTCGGAGTTGCGCCCATCGACTGGCTCAACAACGAGTTCTGGGCGCGTGTGGCCGTGATCGCCTCGATCACCTGGCGCTGGACGGGCTACAACATGGTCATCATCCTGGCGGGGCTGCAGGCCATTCCGCAGGAGCTGTACGAGGCCGCCCGGATCGACGGCGCCGGCCGCTGGCAGACGTTCTGGCACGTGGTCGTGCCGCAGCTGAGGCCGGTGCTGATCTTCACGAGCGTGACGTCCACCATCGGGGCGCTCCAGCTGTTCGACGAGAACTTCATCCTGACCGGCGGCGGTCCCAACAACGCCACGCTCACCCCGGTGCTGTACCTGTACAAGATCGGGTTCCAGCAGTTCGACTTCGGCTACGCCAGCGCGATCGCCTGGATGCTCGTCATCCTCACCGCGATCATCGCCGTCGTGCAGTTCCGCATCATGAGGGAGAAGCCGTGAGCACGCAGCTGATCACCACCGGCCGGGCTCCGCGCACCGGTGCGTCCGCGCGCAGCGGCGAGTCGCTCGCGAGGAAGGCGATCCTGCGCGGGCCCGTCTACCTGCTGCTGGTCGGAGCGGGCGTGCTCGCGCTGATGCCGTTCCTGTGGATGGTCATCGCCTCCACGCACAAGACCTCCGACCTGTTCGTCACGCCGCTCCCGCTGCTGCCCGGCGGCGAGTTCTGGCAGAATCTGGGTCGTCTGCAGGAGAGCATCGGCTTCGGCCAGGTGATGCTCAACAGCGTGCTGGTGGCCGTGATCTACACGCTCTTCAGCACGATCGTCAGCGTGATGTGCGGCTACGGCCTCGCCACGTACCGCTTCCGCGGCCGCGGCGTGCTGCTGGGCGTGATCCTCGTCACCATGATGATCCCGATGCAGGTGCTGCTGGTGCCGCTGTTCCAGATGATGGCGAGCGTCGGCTGGATCGACTCGTACCAGGCGCTGATCGTGCCGTTCCTGGCGAACGCCTTCGGCATCTTCCTGATGCGCCAGGGGTTCCTCGACTTCCCGACCACCCTCATCGAGGCGGCGCGGATCGACGGGGCATCCGAGCTGCGCACCTTCTACCGGATCGTGCTGCCGGTGGCGCGCCCGCAGATCGCGGCGCTGATCATCTACACGTTCATCAGCCAGTGGAACTCGTTCATCTGGCCGCTGCTCATGCTGAACACCGAGGACAGGTACACGATCCCGGTGGCGCTGAACACCATGATCGGCCTGAGCCGGGTGGACTACTCGGGTCTGATGCTGGGCTCACTGCTGGCCACGCTGCCGCTGCTCGTGCTGTTCCTGGTGTTCCAGAAGCAGTTCGTCGCCGGTCTGCTCGGCGGCGCGGTCAAGGGCTGAGAACTGAGCAGGGGGCGGATGCCGCGGCATCCGCCCCCTGCGTCATCCCGCCTCAGGCGGAGAAGTAGGCGCTGGACGACGTGTCCAGGATGCGGCGCATGCCGTGCATCCAGTTGGCCTTGAGGGCCTCGACGGCGGACTGCACATCGCCGTCGGCGAGGGCGCGGGCGATCTCCAGGTGCTCCGCCGCCACGCGGTCGACCTTCACGTCGTCGTCGACGAGCAGGGCCTCATAGCGGTGGAAGGATCCGCGCACGCTCTCGATCACGTCGAGCAGGCGCTTGTTAGGGCACACCGAGAGCATCAGCGCGTGCCACTCGTCGTCCTTGGTCATCACCAGACGGTGCTCGACGTGCTCGTCCGTGAACGCCTCGGCGAGCTCGACCAGCTGGGCGCCGACGCGGCGCAGTTCGTCGACGGGGGAGAGCTCGAGGGCGAGGCTCTCGAGGGTCGCCATGACGGGTGCGAGGTCCTCGAACTCGCCGGCGCTGAGCGGCACGAAGCGGAAGCCCTTGCCGTTCTCACTGGTGATCTGGCCCTCGGACTCCAGGGCGATCAGCGCTTCGCGCAGGGGCGTGCGGCTCACTCCGAGCTCTCCGGCCAGCTGCACCTCGTTGATGCTCTCGCCCGGGCTGACCAGGCCGGTGCGCATTCGCGCGAGGAGCTCCTCGCGTACCTGTGAGCGGAGATTCTTGCGCTCGATCGCCATGTTGTGGCCCCTTCCCCTGCGTCAGCTTAGAGCTTGACCGGATCCATAGTTCGGCATACGCTTGCTGTATACAGAATACATTGAACAGCGATTCTGGCGAAGCATCTCAGAGAGGAGTCCTCGTGACCCAGCACCGCGACGACGAGCGCATCCGGGAGGCCCGGATCGATGCTCTCGCCTATGGCGGCGACTACAACCCCGACCAGTGGTCGGAGGAGACCTGGCACGAGGACATCCGCCTCATGAAGGAGGCCGGGGTCACGATGGTGAGCCTGCCGATCTTCAGCTGGCCTCAGCTCGAGCCCGAGCCCGGCGTGTACGACTGGGGCTGGCTCGACCGCATCATCGACCTGCTGCACGAGGCCGGCATCCGCATCGATCTCGCGACCGCGACCGCGACGCCGCCCTCGTGGCTGCTGCGCGCGCACCCCGAGATGGGCCCGTCCGACTCCGAGGGCCATCGGCTCGAGTTCGGTTCGCGGCAGACCTACTGCCCGTCCTCGCCGATCTGGCGCGAGAACGTCGCGCGCATGACCCGTGCGATGGCCGAGCGCTACGGGGAGCACCCCGGTCTTGCCATGTGGCACATCTCCAACGAGTACGGCGACCATGTCTCCCGCTGCTGGTGCCCGGAGTCCGCCCGCCACTTCCGCCGCTGGCTGCAGGACCGCTACGGCGACCTCGACGGACTCAACGAGGCGTGGGGCGTCAACGTCTGGGGTCAGCGCTACACGTCGTGGGAGCACATCGAGACCCCGCGGAAGGCGCCGGGCCCGATCAATCCGACGCAGCTGCTGGACTTCGAGCGGTTCTCGTCGGATGCCATGCTCGAGCTCTTCCAGGTCGAGATCGACGTGCTGCGCGAGGTCACCCCCGACATCGCCGTGACGACCAACTTCATGAGTATGTTCCGCGACCTGGACTACTGGGACTTCGCCGAGCGCGAAGACGTCGTCACCGACGACGCCTACCCGGAGCCCGCCGACCCCGCCTCCCACGTGGGTGCCGCGCTCAACTACGGTCTGATGCGCTCGCTCAAGGGCGGTCGCCCCTGGCTGCTGCTGGAGTCGTCGGCGAGCGCCACCAGCTGGCGCGACATCAACGTGCCGAAGGCCCCGGGGAAGATCCGCGTGGAGAGCCTGCAGACCGTCGCGCATGGCTCGGACGGCGTGATGTTCTTCCAGTGGCGCCAGGCCAAGTACGGCCAGGAGAAGTTCCACTCCTCGATGCTCGGCCACCGGGGCGAGCGCTCGCGCAGCTACCAGGAGACCAAGGCGCTCGGCAACGAGCTGCGTCTGCTGGAGCCCGTGCGCGGCACCCGCGTGCGCTCGCGCGTCGCGCTGGTCGTGGACTGGGACTCCTGGTGGGGATCGAGTGCGATCGAGTCGCTGCCGTCCCAGCGTCTGCAGTGGGCCCAGCAGGCTCGCTCCTGGCATCGTGCGCTGTACACGCTCGGGCATCCGGTCGACGCGGTGCGCGCCACCGGACCGTTCGACAGCTACGACGTGGTCGTCGTCCCCAACCTCTACATCGCCGACGAGGCGCAGGCCGAGGCGCTGCGCGCCTTCGTCGAGAACGGCGGCCACCTGGTGGTCGGCCCGTTCTCGGGCGTGGTGGACGCCACCGAGAAGGTGCACGACGGCGGCGCCCCCGGTCCGCTGCGCGACCTTCTCGGCATCGAGGTCGACGAGCAGTGGCCGATCTCCGACGGCATCCTGGAGCGCATCGCCTACGGTGAGGACACCCTCGACGTGCCCAGCTGGTCGGAGTGGATCGACGCGGACGCCGACGTCGAGGTGCGCGGATGCTACGCCTCCGGCGTGCTCTCCGGTCGCGCCGCCGTCACCCGGCGCGCGGTCGGCGCGGGGTCGGCCTGGTACGTCAGCGCGATGCTCACGCACGACGGGATGCTGCCGGTCTTCCGCGACATCCTGCGCACCTCGGACCTGCCCGCCCGGGACGTCGTGAACGTCGACGCCGAGGCGGTCACCCGCACCGACGGCAGCACCGACTACACGTTCCTGCTCAACCACGGCGCAACGCCCCTCGCGTTCCAGCTGCCGGCATCCGGCACCGACCTGCCCAGAGGCACCGACCTGCTCAGCGGTACCGACCTGCTCAGCGGGGCGGATGCCTCGGGCGTCGTCGAGCTCGGCGCCTACGGCGCCGCGGTGATCGCGTCCCCGCACGCGGAGGCGATCCCGTTCCTCTCCCTGACCGACCCCACCGACCCCACCGAATGAAGGATGTCGTGACCGAAGCATTCGTCCACCCGTACATTCCCAACACGGCGCCGGCCGTGAAGCAGGCCATGCTCGACGCCGTCGGCGCGGAATCCGTCGAGGACTTCTACGCAGACGTCCCCGAGGACCTGCGCCTGCGCCGGCTGCTCGACGTCCCCGCGCCGCTGCCGGCCGAGCAGGACCTCGCGCGCCACGTGAAAGGCATCCTCGCCGCCAACCGCAGCACCGAGGAGCGGCTCAGCTTCCTCGGGGCCGGCACCTACAACCACTACGTGCCCGCCGTCGTCGACGAGGTCATCCGCCGCAGCGAGTTCCTCACCGCCTACGCGGGCGAGCCCTACGAGGACCACGGTCGCTTCCAGGCGCTGTTCGAGTACCAGTCGCTCATGGCCGAGCTGCTGGCGATGGACGTCGTGAACGTCCCCACCTACGACGGCTATCAGGCCACGGCGACGGGGCTCGCCATGGCCGGCCGCATGACCGGCCGCCGCCGCGTGCTCGCCCTCAGCGACGTGCTGCCGGAGAAGCTGTCCAAGGTCGTCGACTACGTCCGTGCGAACCTCGAGGTCGAGACGGTGGCCACGACCGGCGGCGTCGCCGACCTCGAGGCGCTCGCCGCCGCGCTGGGCGACGACGTCGCCGCCGTGTGGATCGAGACGCCGAGCTTCACCGGCGCCGTCGAGACCCGCCTGCGCGAGATCTCCGAGGCCGCCCATGCGGCCGGTGCGGTCGTCGTGGTCGGCACCGACCCCGTCGGATACGGCGTGCTCACCCCGCCCGCTCTGCACGGCGCGGACATCGTCACCGGCGACATCCAGTCGCTGGGCCTGCACCAGTGGTTCGGTGGAGCGCACGCCGGGTTCATCGCCGTGCACGACGACCCGCGGTTCGTCATGGAGATGCCGTCGCGGCTGTTCGGGCTGGAGTCCACCGACGTCCCCGGCGAGTACGGCTTCGGCGACGTCGCCTACGACCGCACGTCGTTCGCGCATCGCGAGGACGGCAAGGAGTGGGTCGGCACCGCCGCAGCGCTGTGGGGGATCGCCGCCGGCGTGTACCTGTCCCTGATGGGCCCCGAGGGCATGCGCGAGCACGGCGAGCTGCTGCTCGCCCGCACCAGGTACGCCCAGCAGCGTCTGGAGTCGATCCCCGGCATCCGCCTGGGCGACGACGCCCTGCACCTGCGGGAGTTCACCATCCATCTCGACGGGATCTCGGCGGGCGACGCAGTCGCCGCGCTGCGCCGTCAGGGCATCGAGCCCGGCGTCGTCGTCGACGAGCGCACCCTGCTCGTCTGCGTGACCGACGTCACCTCCGCATCCGACATCGACCGGCTCGCCGACGCACTCGCGGGCGTCGCCTCGCCGGCATCCGACACCCGCAAGGAGCAGGTCGCATGAGCCTCCCCATCGCACCCAAGACCAGCCCGCGCCGCTTCCAGCAGGCCAGCTGGGACGAGCCCATCGTCTTCGAGCTGTCCACTCCGGGCGAGCGCGGCATCGCGATCACCCCGGTGGAGCCCGCCGTCCGCGAAGCGGTGGGCGACGTGGTCGCCGACCTGCCCGAGGGCATGCGTCGTCCGCAGCCGCCGGCACTCCCCGAGATCGCGCAGATGCGCGTGCTCAAGCACTACCTGCGACTCTCGCAGGAGAACCTCGGCTCCGACCTGAACGTCGACATCGGGCAGGGCACCTGCACGATCAAGTACTCGCCGAAGATCAACGACCAGCTCATCGAGGTGCCGCAGCTGCGCGCGATCCACCCCGCCCAGGATCCCGCCGACACGCAGGGCGCGCTGGAGATGATCTGGCGGCTCGAGAAGCTGATGGCCGAGATCTCCGGCATGGACGCCGTCTCGCTGGCCTCGCCGGGCGGCTCGGCGGGCATCTGGACGAACATCGCCATGATCCGCGCGTACCACGAGTCCCGCGGCGAGGGCGAGCAGCGCGACGAGGTCATCACCACGATCTTCAGCCACCCGTCCAACGCGGCGGCGGCGAAGGTCGCCGGGTACAAGGTCGTCACGGTCTACCCGGATGCCGACGGCTACCCCGACCTGGGGGCGCTGAAGGCCGCGCTGTCCGAGCGCACCGCGGCCATCATGGTCACCAATCCCGAGGACACCGGCATCTACAACCCGGCCATCAAGGAATGGGTGGATGCCGCGCACGAGGTCGGCGCGCTGGCCTCCTACGACCAGGCCAACGCCGCGGGCATCCTGGGCATCACGCGGGCTCGGGACGCCGGATTCGACGTGTGCCAGTTCAACCTGCACAAGACCTTCTCCGCCCCGCACGGCTGCGGCGGACCCGGTGCGGCCGCCAATGCGGTCAGCGCGGCGCTCGCCCCCTTCCTGCCCGGGCCGCGGGTCGAGCAGGTCGAGGGCCGGTTCGTCGTCCGCGAGCCGGGCGAGCAGTCCATCGGGCATGTGGCTCCTGCGCACGGCGTGATCCTGCACGTGGTGCGCGCCTACGCCTGGATCATGTCGCTGGGTGCGGAGGGCATGCTGGCGGCCTCGCAGATCGCGGTGCTGAACAACAACTACCTGCTGAAGCGGGTGCTGGAGATCCCCGGGGCATCCGCTCCGTACGCCGTCGGCCGCCGCCGCATCGAGCAGGTGCGCTACTCGTGGCAGGAGCTGTTCGAGGAGACCGGCATCTCGTCCGAGGAGATCGGCATCCGCATGGCGGACTACGGCTTCCATTACTGGACCAGCCACCACCCGTACATCGTGCCGCAGCCGTTCACCCTGGAGCCGACGGAGTGCTACTCCAAGGCCGAGCTCGACGAGTACGTCGCCGCCCTCGCCCAGGTGGCGCAGGAGGCGCGCGAGAACCCCGAGCTGGTGCGCACCGCGCCGCACAACCAGACGGTGCACCACACCCACCACGACGATCTCGACGACCCGGAGCGCTGGGCCATCACCTGGCGCGCGTACCATCGCAAGTACTTCGGCGTGGTGCGTGCGGATGCCGTGCGGGAGCCCGCCATGTCGACGGTGGCCTGAGCGCCGTGATCGGACTGGTCGTCAACCCTGTCGCCGGAGTCGGCGGGCCCGCGGGCCTGGCCGGCTCCGACGGCGCGGACGTGCAGCGCCTCGCGGCTTCGCGCGGCGCGCGTTCGCGTGCGCAGGAGCGGGCGACCGTGGCACTGCGAGTGCTGGCTTCCCGGCATCCGTCGCTGGTCGTCGCCACCGCGGCTGGGGCGATGGGAGCGGATGCCGTGCGCGCCGCCGGCCTCGAGCCGTGGGTCGTGTACGCGGCGGGCGGCGGCTCGCGGCTGCCGGAAACAGGAGGATTGCCGAGGACAGGAGAATCCAGTGCGGATCGTCCTGTTCTCGACGATCTTCCTGTTCTCGGGAGCGGTCTGACGCAGGCATCCGACACCTCCGCGGCCGTCGCCGCGCTCGCCGCGGCCGGCGCGACGCTGATCCTGGTAGCCGGCGGAGACGGCACGCTGCGGGATGCCGCGGCGGGACTCGCCGACCTGGCCGCCACCACTCCGGAGAAGCATCCGGATTCCGGTCCTCAGATGCCCCCGGACGCCGGTTCCAGCGAGGATCTCCGGAGTTCTGGCCGCCGGCCGGCCGTGCTCGGCATCCCCTCCGGCGTGAAGATGTACTCCCCGGTGTTCGCAGTCAGCCCGCGTGCGGCGGGCGCGCTCGCCGCCGAGTGGGTCGACGGCGCGCTGCCGACGGCCGAGCAGGAGGTGCTCGACGTCGACGAGCAGGCCATGCGGCACGCCCGCGTGGAACCCGTGCTCTACGGAACGCTGAGCGTGCCGTTCCGTGTCGGACGCACACAGTCGCGCAAGGCTGCGACTCCCGCATCCGAGGCCGTCGCCGTCGCCGCCGCCGCACGCGGCGTCGTGAAGCGGATGCTGCCGGGCACCCGCTATCTGCTCGGCCCCGGCAGCACGACGGCCGAGGTCGCCCGGCAGCTCGGCATCCGCAAGTCCCCGCTGGGAGTGGACGTCGTGCTCGACGGGCGGCAGGTGCTGTCCTCAGCCAGCGAGGAGCAGCTGCTCGCCGAGGTCGCACAGGGGCCCGCGCAGGCCGTGGTCACCGTGATCGGCGGGCAGGGGTTCCTGCTCGGACGCGGCAACCAGCAGCTCTCGGCATCCGTCATCCGCGCCCTCGGCGACGACCCGCTGATCGTCGTCGCCCCCGAGCAGAAGCTCATCGACCTGCACGGCCGGCCGCTGATCGTCGAGACCGGCGATCCCGAGCTCGACGCCCGCCTGGCCGGGCACATCCGAATCGTCACCGGGCCCGGCACGAGCAGCCTGTACGCTGTCGCCGCGCCCGACCTCGCCCTCTGAACCACAACCCGACTCCCTGGAAGGACCCATCATGCGTCTCGAGAACAAGAAGGCCATCGTCACCGGCGGCGCGGGCGGCATCGGCCGCGCCACCTCCCTCGCCTTCGCGGCGGAGGGCGCCTCGGTCGCCGTCGTCGACCTGAACGCCGAGGCCGCCGAGGCCGTGGCCGAGGAGATCCGCGCCGCGGGCGGCAACGCCATCGCGATCGGCGCCGACGTCTCCAGCGAGGACGACATCATCCGCGTGGTCGCAACCGCGAATGAGACGTTCGACGGCATCGACGTGGTCTTCAACAACGCGGGCATCATCCGCCGCACCACCGCCGTCGAGACCACGGTCGAGGAGTGGGACCGGGTGTTCGGCGTGAACGTGCGCGCCATCTTCCTGATGTGCAAGCACGTCGTGCCGGTCATGAAGGCGAACGGCGGCGGCTCGATCGTGAACACGGGCTCCGGGTGGGGACTCAAGGGCGGCGGTCAGGCGATCTCGTACTGCGCCTCCAAGGGCGCGGTCGTGAACATGACCCGCGCGCTGGCGATCGACCACGGTCCCGACGGCATCCGCGTCAACTCGGTCAACCCCGGCGATGTCGACACCGGGATGCTGCGCGACGAGGCCAAGCAGCTCGGCCAGGATCAGGCGGGCTTCCTCGCCGAGGCCGCCGAGCGTCCGCTGAACCGGATGGGCCAGCCCAGCGAGATCGCCGCGGCCGTGGTGTGGCTCGCCAGCGACGACGCGTCGTACGTGACCGGCTCCGCGCTCGTCGTGGACGGCGGCGGCATCGCCTGACCGCTGCGGCCGCCCCCTCGATCTACGATTTACGCTGTGCCTGAATCATCCGAGCAGAAGCGTCGTCACTATCGGGCGGGCGGCTACTGGGCTGTGCAGATCGGCGCCGCCGCCCTGATGACCATCATCTGCTTCGGCGCCGGCGGGATCCTCCTGTTCGCCTCGCCCGAGTTCCTGAGCCGCAGCGGCGAGGAACCGGAGCGCGGTGGCGGCGTGATGCTGATGCTCATCGGCATCGGGATGCTGGTGCTGCTGATCAACCTGATCCGCTCGTTCGCCAGCATGACCGGTGAGCAGCGGGCTGTCTACGCGTGGGCGGTGATGCAGCAGCACGCATCCCGCACCGATGGGCACCCGGCGAACCCCGGGGCGGCGGTGAACGACCTGAAGATCCTGAGCGTCGCTCGGCGCGCTCGACGAGGCGAGCTCTCGGCAGACGAGATCGCCGCCCTGCAGCAGCTGCGACCGGACGTTCCCTATCCGGGGACCATGCCCGGGAGAGGCTGACCTCGGAGTACGCTGAGCGGCAGAGCGAGGAGGCTCCGATGACGGTTCCCGAGATCAACTACTGGGCTGTGCTGATCGCCACGGTGTCGAGCATGATCGTGGGCGCGACCTGGTACGCGCGAGGCGTGATGGGCACGCGCTGGGCGGCGCTCGCGCACGTCGACCTGGACAAGCCGTCGCGCGGGCCGCTGTGGCCGATGATCACGACGGTGATCGTGAGCTTCATCACCGCGTGGGTGCTGGCCGGCGCGGCCACCATCGCCCAGAACTTCTACACCGGCTCGTACTTCTGGGCGTCGCTCGTCACGGCGGTCACGCTGTGGGCGGGATTCACGGCGGCGCGCTTCATCACGCACGACGCCTTCGAGGGTCGCTCGACCCGGCTGACTACGCTGAACATCGCCCACGAGCTCGTCACCGTGGTCGTGATGGCGATCATCATCGGCGTCTGGCCGCCCGCCGGCATCTGACCGCGTCACCGCTTCTGGGACAGGCCGACGGCCGTGTCTCAGAAGGTGCGGATGCGGGCGTGCCGGACACGCCGTTGCTGGGACATCCGCGGAACGATGTCCAGAACCCGCGGGTGCGGATGCCCAGGACCCGCACCTTCTGGGACAGGCGGGGGGCGTGTCCGCGTACCGGGAGCTCACCAGGCCCCGCAGACGGAGAAGGCGGATGCCGGGCAGGACCCGGCATCCGCCTCGACGTGTCTGCGAGCGTTACGCCGCGACGGCGGCCACGGCGGCGATCGCGCTGGTGAAGAAGCCCAGGCCGTCGACGCCGGAGCGCATGGCATCCGCGGTGTCGGGACCGAAGCCGGGCTCGGTGGCGTGCTCGGGGTGCGGCATGAGGCCGACCACGTTGCCGCGCTCGTTCGTGAGGCCGGCGATGTCGCGCAGCGAGCCGTTCGGGTTCACGCCCGCGTAGCGGAACGCCACCAGGCCCTCGCCCTCGAGGCGGTCGAGCGTGTCATCCGCGGCGATGTAGCCGCCCTCGCCGTTCTTCAGCGGGATGACGATCTCCTGGCCCTGCGTGAACTCGCTGGTCCATGCGGTCGTGGCGTTCTCGACGGTGAGCTTCTGGTCGCGGCGCACGAAGTGCTGGTGGTCGTTGCGGATCAGGCCGCCAGGCAGCAGGTGCGCCTCGACGAGCATCTGGAAGCCGTTGCAGATGCCCAGGATCGGCATGCCCTTCGCGGCGGCATCCTTGACCTCGGCCATGATCGGCGAGAGCGCGGCGATCGCGCCGGAGCGCAGGTAGTCGCCGTAGCTGAAGCCGCCGGGCAGGACGAGTGCGTCCACGCCCTCGAGGTCGTGCGAGCCGTGCCAGAGGGCGACGGGCTGGGCGCCGGCGATGCGCACCGCGCGCTGCGCGTCGCGGTCGTCGAGCGAACCGGGGAAGGTGATGACCCCGATGCGTGCGGTCACTGTGCGACCTCGACGCCCACGACGTCCTCGATCACGGAGTTGGACAGTACGTCCTCGGCCACGCGGCGGGCCTCGGCGAGCAGCTCGTCGGTGACCTCACCGTCGACGGTGAGCTCGAAGCGCTTGCCGATGCGGACCTGGCTGAAGCCCTCGACTCCCAGCCGGGCGAAGGCGCCGGAGACGGCCTTCCCCTGCGGGTCGAGCAGTTCGGCCTTGGGCATGACGTCGACGACGATGGTGGGCATACCCATGATTCTAGGCGATCGCGCGAAGCGCGAGCGCACGATCCCGGTTGCTGAGCGAGGAGCGCAGCGACGAGTCGAAGTGCCAGGAACGCGCGGGCGGGAACAGGAAAGAGTCTACCGCCCGCCGACCGGCCTCCCGCCCCGGGGGAGACGGATGCCGAGTTCGACGGGCGGTAGGAGGGCCCGGGCGGTTTCGCACCCCTCAGTGTTTCCGCCCGGGCCGCAGTCGAGGTTTCCCCAGTCCTCATTCAGCTCACGAGTGACCCCCCAATCGAGAGCAGTCCCTTCCCCAGCAGGCTAGAGTCTTCGCACGGCCTGCGCATCGTGGAGAGCGCATCTGCACCCCACTCTCCAAGGCGCGGGCAGGGGGGAGGGGATGGACGTGAAGCTCAGCAGGCTCGCGGCGAGCAGCGGTGTCAGCACCACCACGATCAAGCACTGGATCCGGGTGGGGATCATGCCCCCGGGGCGACTCAAGAACGCCACCACGGCGGTGTACGAGCAGCGGCATGTCGATCGGGCCCGGCTCATCCTCGTGCTGCGCGACGTGTACGGGGCGTCGATCACCTCGATCCGCTCGCTGACCAACCTCATCGACACCCCGGGGGTGCTCACGCTGGACGTGATGAACGCCTGTCAGGCCTTCGCGCTCGGCGTCCCGGAGGGCATCGCCGACGACCCGGCGTACGCCGACTTCCGGGAGCGCACCTACGAGCTGATGCGTCGCCGCGACTGGCGCGGCTATCCCGGGGCGGCCGAGCGCGGCCTCACCTTCGCGCTCGCACAGGCATCCGAGGTCGGTCTCGACTACGACGTCGAGGAGCTGATGGAGTACGCGGATGCGCTGGAACCGCTGGCCGGCCGCAACGTCGCGGCCCTCGGGCCCGAGGGGTCGGCCGATGAGGTGGCCAGGCGGATGCTGCTGGCCGTCAACGCCCGCGCGCGGCAGCTGGTCGCAGTGAGCAGCCTGGCGCACGCCGCGGCATCCGTCCGCTCCGCGATCGAGGCGGGCCGAGCGCCCGCCGACATCGCGCGGCCGCCCGCGGCGCGCGACTGACGCGTCCGTCAGGAGGAGCGGAAGACCGTGTGCAGGTCGCCGATCACCTCGCGCCCGCCGAGTCCTTCGATCTCGAACAGCACGCTGATGCCGGCCACCGTGTAGCCGAGGCTCTCGATCACCTTGCGGCCGGCGGCGAGCGTGCCGCCGGTGGCCAGCACGTCGTCGATCAGCAGGATCCGGGTGCCGGCCGGGAGGTCGTCGTGCATCTCGATCGTGGCGGTGCCGTACTCGAGGGCGTAGTCGACGGCCGCGGCGGGCTGCGGAAGCTTGCCGGCCTTGCGGATCGGCACGAAGCCGACGCCCGCAGTGATCGCGGCGGCGCCGGCGAGGATGAACCCGCGCGCCTCGACACCGGCGACCACGTCGAAGGAGCCGGCGAACGGCTCGACGAGCGCCTCGGTCGTGGCGTGCAGCGCACGGGCGTCGGCCAGCAGGGGGGTGATGTCGCGGAACAGGATTCCGGGCTGCGGGTAGTCCGGGATCGAACGGATCAGGGACTCGGCGCGCGCCAGTTCGGGATTCACCAGCCAAGGGTACCGGACCGACCTCGGAGGGACATGCATGGGAGCGCTCCCAGCCAGTCGTGGCATCATAAGAGGATGACCCGATCCTTCCCCGACGACTTCCTGTTCGGCGCCGCGACAGCCGCCTATCAGATCGAGGGCGCGGCCTTCGAGGACGGACGCACAGCGTCCATCTGGGACGCGTTCGCCCGCGTGCCCGGCGCGGTCGTGAACGCCGACAACGGCGACATCGCCTGCGACCACTACCACCGCTACCGCGACGACGTGGCGCTCATGAAGGAGCTCGGCCTGCAGACCTACCGGTTCTCCACGTCGTGGTCGCGCGTGCGGCCGGACGGCGGCCCGGTCAATGCGAAGGGCCTCGACTTCTACAGCCGGCTCGTCGACGAGCTGCTCGGCGCCGGCATCGTGCCGTGGCTGACCCTGCACCACTGGGACATGCCGCAGGCGCTCGAGGAGCAGGGCGGCTGGACCGACCGCGACATCGCGGATCGCTTCACCGAGTACGTGCTCAGCGTGCACGATGCCCTGGGCGACCGCGTGCAGCACTGGACCACCATGAACGAGCCGTGGTGCTCGTCGTTCCTCTCGTACACGGCCGGCGTGCACGCGCCCGGTCGCACGAGCATCCGCGACGGCCTGCTCGCCTCGCACCATCTGCTGCTCGCACACGGCCAGGCGGTGCAGGCGCTGCGCGCGCGCGACGCCGACCTCGATCTCGGGATCACGCTCAACCTCACCGTCGCCGACCCTGCCGACGCCGACGATCCGCTCGACATCGCCGCCGCGCGCCGCATCGACGGGCAGTTCAACCGCTGGTTCCTCGATCCGCTGTTCCTGGGCGAGTACCCGGGCGACATCGTCCGCGACATCCGGGCGGTCGACCCCGCCGCGATCTCCGACTGGCAGGATGCCGTGCACGACGGCGATCTCGCCGTCATCTCCACGCCGCTGGACGCGCTGGGCATCAACTACTACCACGGCGAACTGCTGTCCGGGCATCCGCAGCCGGGCGGCGAGGGCGACCCGCACGAGACGCCGGGCCAGCAGCGGGAGACCGCCTCGCCGTTCCCGTCGCACGAGGACATCCACTGGGTCGAGCGCGGCTTGCCGCGCACCGACATGGGCTGGGAGGTGCAGCCCGAGGGCCTCACCCGTCTGCTCCGTCGCGTCGCCGACGAGTACTCCGGCGCCGTGCCGCTGTACGTCACCGAGAACGGCGTCGCCTACGACGACGTGGTCGAGAGCGACGGCGAGGTGGCGGATGCCGATCGCGTCGCGTTCCTTCGGGCCCACGTCGCGGCGACGCTGGACGCCATCGAACAGGGCGTCGACGTGCGCGGCTACTTCTACTGGTCGCTGATGGACAACTACGAGTGGGCCTGGGGGTACGCCAAGCGCTTCGGCATCGTGCGCGTCGACTACGAGACCCAGCGGCGCACCGTCAAGGAGAGCGGACGGGAGTACGCTCGCATCATCGCCGCCCGGGCGATCTGACCCTCCTTCGTCTGGCTGCGCGAGTCCAGGAACCGGTTCCTGAGCGAGCGAAGCGAGACGAAGGGCGAAACGAGACGATGATGCCCCGCTCCACGATCGAAGAGGTCGCCGCGCTCGCCGGCGTCTCGCGCTCGACCGTGTCCCGAGTCGTGAACGGCTCCACGGCGGTCAGCCCCGAGGCGCTCGCCGCCGTGCAGACGGCCATCGCCCAGCTGAACTACGCGCCCAACCGCGCCGCACGCTCCCTGGCCAGCCGGCAGACGTACGCGATCGGGCTGGTGGTCCCCGAGGACACCACGCGCTTCTTCGGCGACCCGTTCCTGGCATCCGTCGTCGCCGGGATCAGTGCTCGCCTGGCGGATTCGGACTACATCCTCAACCTCCTCATCGCCAGTGACGACCCGGGCGGCAAGATGGTGCGCTTCGTGCGCAACGGCGGCGTGGACGCCGCGATCATCGTGTCGCACCACACCAGCGACTCGTTCGTCGGGAGCATCGCAGACGCCGTGCCCGTGGTGTTCGGCGGCCGCCGGTCGAACGCGCAGGAGAGCGACATCATCATCGACGTCGACAACGTGGCCGCGGCCCGTGATGCGGTCGCCCATCTGATCGCGCTCGGACGCCGTCGCATCGCGACGATCACGGGCACCATGACCATGTCGGTCAGCATCGACCGGCGCGACGGCTTCCTCGCCGCGCTGGCGGATGCCGGACTCGAGCCCGCCGGCGAGGTCGACGGCGACTTCAGCGAGCAGGGCGGGGCGGACGCCGCGGCACGGCTTCTCGAGCAGGCCGAGCGGCCGGATGCGATCTTCATCGCCAGCGATCTGATGGCCCGCGGCGCGATCGGCGTGCTGCGCTCGGCGGGGCTGCGCGTGCCGGAGGACGTGGCGGTGATCGGCTTCGACGACTCGGCCCTGGCCGCGGCATCCGATCTGACCAGCGTGCGCCAGCCGATGTTCCATCAGGGCGAGATGCTCGCAGGCATGATCATCGACGTGCTCGCCGGGCGCCGCCCCGCACCGCTGACGATCCTTCCGACCGAACTGGTCGTGCGCGGCTCGGCGCCCGCGGTCTGAGCCTCAGGCGGCCCCGAACGCGACCCGGGCCCGGTCGCGAACGACCGGGCCCGGGTGGAACGACGTGGAGCGTCAGTTCCCGTAGAGAGCGACCACGCCCGCGCGGTCGGTGCTCGTCATCGACAGGTCATCCGAGGTGCCGTTGCACTGCGGGTAGTGCATGATCGACGAGGAGTCGTAGGGCGTGAGCGGACGCCAGTTGTTGTCCTCGAAGCACGTGCCCGACTCGGGGCGCGTGTGCTCGTGGCGGAAGCCCAGCGTGTGTCCGAGCTCGTGGCCGAGGATGTTCGTCGGCGTCCAGGAGCCCGACGACCAGATCGAGTCGTCGACGAGGACGTTCATCTGACGATCCGGCGTGCTGGGGAAGAACGCGCGAGCGATGTACTGGGACGTCTGGACCGGCTCGACCGAGAACAGCACCGACTTGTTGCGTGTGGTGCAGTTGCCGTCGGCGCTGCTGACGTACACGAAGTCGATCGCGGACGAGGCGGACTCCCACAGGGCCGCGCCGCTCTGCATCGCCGCGACGATGTCGTCGTGGCGCGCGCCGAACTTGGTGCTCACGCAGTAGGTCAGGTTGCCGACCTGCGCCGCCGACCACTTGTCGTCGACGCCGTTGACGGTGTTGACGATCAGGCCGTCGGTCAGCGAGTCCGACCCGACGAGCCGGTTGTAGAAGGTGCGCAGCTCCCCCTGACCCGAGACCAGCTCGTCGCCGTTGACGACGTAGCCGCCGTCGATGTCGCGGTAGGTCGATGCGGCGAACTCCTGATAGCTCGGGATGCCGGAATCGACGGTGGGCGTCGCCGCGGCGGCGGGGATTGCCGCGCCGAGGCTGAGTGCGGCGGCCGCGGTGGCGGCCAGCGCGATCGTTCTCTTGATTCGCATGGAATGCTCCTTGTGAACTGAGCGATTCCGCACGCCTGGTCGGCGAACGGACCTCGGATCCGGCCGGTGAGCGTCCTTGCGTCACGGTCCGACTCCGAAGCCCGCTCAACGTAACGACCGTTTTTGGACCCTGTCAAGCAACTGGAGAATGGGCGGCGGACATCTGGCGGATGGGCACCTTAAGGGCGCCTCGACCTGCCTTTTCGTCAGGCCGAAGCTATCCATTTGTCATGCATCGGCTGTCCGTTCGTCATGAGACCGGCACCGCGCAGTTCCCTCTGGCGGAGGGTCGGTGCGGAACGTGAGGAGCGCCGGAAGGGGACGGGTATGACGCCCGTCCCGCTCCCGGCGCTGCTCGACGCTCAGCGGCCTGCGGTGCTCAGCTGTTCTCGCCGACCACCTGGATCAGCTCGCGGGCCTGCCCCGCGATCGCGCTGCGCCACGCGTCGAACGTGGCATCGCTCACTCCGAAGTCCGACTCGAAATGCTGCATGTCCGGTGTGTGGATGTGCCCGGCCGGAATGGTCAGTCCCATCCGGTCGCGCAGCAGCGTGTTGCGATACGCCGACTCGTTCGACAGATACGAACCGCCGGCGCCGCTGCGCGCGCAGGAGTCGGCAGGCGGCGGCGTGGGGGCGACCGACGGCGGATACGCGACCTCGCGCTGGTTCACGCTCGTGACCACGGGCGAGGAGCAGTCGGCGAAGTAGGAGTAGTTCGTGTTCCACACCGCGCCGAACGCGACGGACTCGTCCGGCCAGGTGTCCCCTGGAGGGCGCGGGATGTCGGAGCCGGTGCGCGCCGCGATCATCTGCTCGATGGGCAGGGTCGCAGAGGTCCACTGCGGCGGATCGGTCAAGGTGTCCCCTCCGCCCCAGCGGTCGACGACCTGCGTGTTGCAGCCGATGTTGTCCACTGCGAGCTCCGGCACGCCCCCGATCGTCGTGCACGGGGTGTAGCGATCGTTGCCGAGCGTGGGGCCGTGGTATCGCCCGTTCCACTGCTCGAGGTTGAACTGCGAGCCGCCGGCCTGGCTCACCGTGATCGACGCGTCGAGCTGGCGCTTGCCGGGGCGCATGAACGGCCCGACGGTGTCCTCGAGGTAGCCCCGCTCGAACTCGGGGTAGCTCACGGGCAGCGTGTAGGCCTCGTAGAAGATGACCGTGCCGTCGGCCTCGGTCGTCGTCGTGCCGTCGATGGACAGGGCCGTCGCCCCGGACGGGTTGCCGTGGCGGATGTTGTTGCCCACGGTGCCGGGCGCGGAGCCGGTCTTGCCGCCATCGAGGGTGTACGGGTCGAAGCCGCTGATCAGGACGCGTTTGACGTTGCCGGCGGGGAACGAGATGTCGTCCATGCCGCGTGAGGCCCTGTCGAACGCCTCGACCAGCTCTGCGCGCTGCTCGGCGGTCATGGCGAAGCCCGCCTTCCACTGGTGCAGCACCGACATCGCCTCGATGCGCGTCCAGTACAGCGGTCGGTCGTCGCCGGCCGGGAGCACGCCGTCGACCGGGCCGGCCGACTGGGCGCGCTTCACGGCGTCCCGCCACAGGTGCGTGCCGAGTCGCTTCACAGTCTCGGTGGCCTTGGCGAGGGTCTTCTGGTCGCAGAGCCTGCCTGCGAACGACGTCGTCCAGTCGCCGAGACCGGCCCCCTCGACCATGGTGCGGGCGAAGGTCCGGTTCGCGGGCCGGGCCGGGTCCGCAGCATCCGGGAGCACCGCTGCGAGGCGCGACTCCTCGACCGTGATCGGGAGCGCGGCGTCCGTGCATCCGCGGGGACCGAAGGCGGCGATCGTCGCGCTGACCTCAGGCGTGGCGGGGATCAGTGCCGTAACTGAACGGGGGCCGGTGTCATCGGCGGGGGAGGCCGTGGCCGCCGATGCGCCCGCGAGGGCGAGTGTGGAGCCGACCGCGAGCACCAGGAGGGCGCTGCCGGTCGTGCGTCGTCTGAACTTCCATGTCGCCGAACTGCGCGGGGCGCGAGCTGGGGAGGGGCGCATGATCATCCTTCCGCGTTGAAGAAACGTTGTTCCTCGACACGGTAGAGATTGTTGAACAAGAAAGCAATGATTGTTCAGCGAATGGAGGAAGGCGGATCAGGCCTTGCCCATGCGGGTGAAGGCGCCGAGCACCGTGCGCTCGGATGCCATCAGGTAGCGCTCGAGCTCATCGGCCGCCGCCGCGGGGCCCCTCTCGAGCAGGGTCTCCAGCACCGCGCGGTTCTTGCGCACGAAGGGCTCGTGCAGGGCTCGCGGGTCGTCGATCTCGAGGAACACCAGGCGCAGCTCGGCGGCGACGTCGCGGTAGGTGCGGGCCAGCCGGGGGCTGTCGGCCAGGGCGACGATCGCATCGTGGAAGGCCATGTTGGCGCTGCCCACGCGGCGCCAGTCCTCGGCCGGAAGGTGCTCCTCGGCATCCGCCAGCGACTCCTTCATCAGGCGGACCGCCGGATGCTCCGGCTCGGAGTGCCGCAGCGCGGTGCATTCGATCACGCGGCGGGCGCGGTAGATGTCGATCACGTCGGCGATGGTGGGGGATGCCACCGAGACGCCGCGATGGGGCACATGCTCGATCAGGCCCTGCTCGGCGAGCACGCGGAACGCCTCGCGCAGCGTGTTGCGCGACACCTCCAGCTGCTCGGCCAGGGTCGATTCGGACAGGCGCGAACCCGGGGCGAAGTCGCCGTCGATGATCCTCTCGCGCAGGACGTCGACGAGCGGGGTGTGCGTGGGCATAGCACCAGGGTAGGGGGAGGGTGCGCGTCATGAAAGATTGTTCAACAATCCGGACTGATATGTTCTACACTCGGTGTCATCCGACACCCACCAACGACGATGGGACCTCCCCTCATGTCCGAGCAGACACCTCCTGCCCTCTCCGCCGAGGATGAAGCACGCCTGGCCGCCGCGAAGAAGCGCGTGGGCCGCAGCGCCGTCATCGGCGCCATCTTCCTCATGGCGACCTCCGCCATCGGCCCCGGGTTCATCACCCAGACCGCCACGTTCACCGCGCAGATGGGATCGGCGTTCGCCTTCGCCATCCTGCTCTCGGTGATCATCGACATCTGCGTGCAGCTGAACATCTGGCGCATGATCACCTCGTCCGGCAAGCGCGCCGGCGAGCTCGCCAACAGCGCCATCCCGTTCTCCGGTCACGTCATCGCCGTGCTCGTCATCATCGGCGGGCTGGCGTTCAACATCGGCAACATCGCCGGTGGCGGGCTGGGCCTGAACGCCCTGCTGGGCGTCGATCCGAAGATCGGCGGCCTGATCACCGGAGCGCTCGCGATCATCATCTTCCTGATCAAGAAGGCCGGCCCGGTGATGGACGTCGTGCTCATCGTCCTCGGCGTCGGCATGATCGTGATGACGGTGATCGTCGCCATCGTCTCCGGCCCGCCCATCGGCGACGCGCTCCGACAGACGATCGTCCCCGACAGCATCAACTTCGCCACCATCACCACGATCGTCGGCGGCACCGTCGGCGGCTACATCACCTACTCCGGTGCGCACCGCTACCTGGCATCCGGCCACACCGGCCCCGAGCACGCCGGCCCGGTGATGCGCGCGGCCGCCAACGGCGTCTTCGTCACCGGCATCATGCGGTACGTGCTGTTCCTCGCGATCCTCGGCGTCGTCGCCTCGGGCGTCACCCTCGACCTGTCCAGCCAGGCCGCCAACCCCGCCGGTCAGGCGTTCGGCGCCGTGCTCGGCGACGCGGGCCTGCGCATCTTCGGCGCCATCTTCTGGGCCGCGGCGCTCAGCTCGGTGATCGGTGCCGCCTACACCTCGGCCACCTTCCTCTCCACGTTCAACAAGCGGTTCCTGGGCGGCTGGTCGCTGCAGTGGGCCACAGTCGCGTTCATCGTCGTGTCCTGGATCATCTACCTGCTCATCGGCACCGCGCCGGCGGCGATCCTCGTGTTCGTCGGCGGCTTCAACGGCCTGATCCTGCCGATCGGACTGACCGTGTTCATGTACATCGGCTGGTTCCGCCGCGACCTGCTGGGGGCGCGCAAGTACCCGCTGTGGCTCCTGATCGCCGGCACGCTGGTCACGCTGCTGACCTGGTACATGGGCGCCGTCTCGATCGGCCCGATCTTCGCCTTCCTGGGCGTCGGGGCCTGAGCCGCGCACTCATCACTCAACGGAAGGGGCCGACATGGCATCCATCGATCTGAACTCCGACCTGGGCGAGAACACCCCCGACCGCATCGTCGGCGACGACGCGGCCATGCTCGAGATCGTCACCAGCGCGAACGTGGCGTGCGGGTTCCACGCCGGCAGCCCCGAGGGCATCCGGTCGACGCTCGACGCGGCTGTGCGCAACGGCGTGGTGATCGGCGCCCACCCGGGGTATCGCGACTACGAGAACTTCGGGCGCACGAACGTCGAGATCGACTCAGCCACGCTGCAGGCCCACGTCGAGTATCAGCTGGGCGCGCTGGAGGGCCTCGCGAAGGCGGCCGGCGGGAGGGTCGCGTACGTCAAGCCGCACGGCGCGCTGTACAACACGATCGCGCGTGATGAGCGGCAGGCGGCCGACGTCGTCGCAGCGATCAAGGCGATCGATCCGAGCCTGGTGCTGCTGGGCCTGGCAGGTGGCGTGGTCCTCGAGGTCGCGTCTCGCGCCGGGCTCGCCGTCGCGGCCGAGGCCTTCGCCGACCGCGCCTACCAGCCGGATGGACAGCTCGTCTCGCGCACCCAGGAGGGCGCCGTGCTGCACGACGCGACCGCGGTCGCGGAGCGCATGGTGCGGTTCGCTGAGACCGGCGTGATCCGCGCGATCGACGGCACGGACGTGCGCGTCGACGCGCAGTCGATCTGCGTGCACGGCGACAGCGCCGGCGCCATCGCGATGGCGACCGAGACCCGGCGGATGCTGCAGGAGGCAGGCATCACGATCGCTCCGTTCGCGGGCCGGGGAGCCTGAGATGACCGTCGCCGCCACCCTCGAGCAGCTCACCGCCGCACGCGCCGCCCGTCGCGCGTACCGCGAGGGTCTCGCCGAGCCCACCAGCGGGGTGGCGGCGGGTCTCACCCAGGCGAACCTGATCGCGGTGCCCGCCGACTGGGCCTTCGAGACGCTGCTGTACGCGCAGCGCAACCCGAAGCCCTGCCCCGTGCTCGAGGTCATCGAGCAGGGGAGCATCGAATCGGCGCTCGCGCCCGGAAGCGACATCCGCACCGACATCGGCCGGTACCGCATCTGGCGCGACGGCGAGCTGACCGAGGAGGTCTCCGACGCGAGCGCGGCATGGGCAGAGCATCCCGACCTCGTCGCGTTCCTGATCGGGTGCAGCTTCACGTTCGAGACCGGGCTGGCCGAGGCCGGCATCCCGATCCGGCATCAGGAGCTGGGCCGCAACGTGCCGATGTACCGTACGAATGTGGACTGCACTCCGGCGGGCCGCCTGCGCGGCGAGATGGTCGTCTCCATGCGGCCCATCCCCGCGGGCAGGGTGGCGGACGCCGTGCAGATCTCCGGGCGGACCCCCGCCGTCCACGGAGCCCCCGTGCACATCGGGGACCCGGCCTCCCTCGGCATCCTCGACCTGGGCAGCCCCGACTTCGGCGACGCCCCCGAGGTGCGCGAGGGCGAGATTCCCGTCTTCTGGGCCTGCGGGGTCACTCCGCAGGCCGCGATCATGGCATCCAAGCCGCCGTTCGCCGTGACGCATGCTCCCGGCTACATGTTCATCACCGACGTGCCCGACGCGGAATACGTCGTCTGATGCGCATCCTCACCGCATCCGATCGCGCCCTGCTCGTGGAGGCCGCCGACCTCGACGAGGCCATGCGGCTCAACCTCGCGTGGGATGGAGTGCCCGGCGTCGTCGAGCGCATCCCGGGCGCGCGCACCGTGCTGGTGCGCTTCGACCCGCTGAGGGTCTCGGCCGGCGACCTGGCCGCGGTGCTGGAGTCGACCGAGGTGGACGCCGAGCACGTGCCGCACACTCGCGAGGTGACCATCCCGGTGCGGTACGACGGCGAGGACCTCGACGAGGTCGCGACGCTGCTCGGCGTCTCCGCGGAGGAGGTCGTGAACCGGCACCTCTCCGCCGAGTGGCAGGTCGCGTTCTCGGGATTCGCGCCGGGATTCGGGTACACGGTCAGCACCGATCCGCTGTTCGACGTGCCGCGCCGCTCCTCCCCGCGCACCCGCGTGCCGGCGGGGTCCGTGGCCCTCGCCGGGCACTTCACCGGCGTGTACCCGCGTGAGAGCCCGGGCGGCTGGCAGCTGATCGGCCGCACGGATGCCGTGATGTGGGACATCGACCGCGACCCGCCCGCGCTGCTCTCGCCGGGGACGCTGGTGAGGTTCGAACGGGTGCGTGACGCCGCTGTCGGCGGGTCGGGTGGCCCGGCGACTGCGCTCGCAGCGGAGCGTGCGGTCGCTGACACGGGTGCGGATACTGATGCTGAGGGGCGGGAGAGAAGCATCGAGGTCGTCCGGCCCTCGCTGCAGCTGCTCGTTCAGGACCTGGGGCGGTTCGGGCACGCCGCGCTCGGCGTCTCGGCGTCCGGCGTCGCCGACCGCACCGCGCTGCGCGACGCCAACCGCGCGGTCGGGAACCGGCCGGAAGCCGCCGTGCTGGAGAGCGTCGGCGGATGCGTGCTGCGGTTCCACGGCGACGGGGTCGCGGCGGTCGCGGGGGCGATCGGCGAGCTGACCCTGACGGATGCCGCGGGAGCCACGCGCACGATCGCGCACGGCGCCCCCTTCGCGACGGTCGACGGCGACGAGCTCGCGCTCGGCCACCCCGCGCACGGTCTGCGATACGTGATCGCGGTGCGCGGCGGCCTTCTCTCCCCGCACGCGCTCGGCAGCACGGCATCCGACACCCTCGCCGGGCTCGGGCCGGCACCGCTCTCCGCGGGCGACGTGCTCGACATCGGGGATGCGGGGCACCTCGCGGCCGATCCGCATCCGCTGCCGCGCGCGCTGCCCGCAGCCGGCGACCTCGTCGAGCTCGACATCACCCTCGGCCCGCGCGACGACTGGTTCACACCCGCCGCGATCGAGACGCTCACCGGCCAGGACTGGACGGTCACGCCGCGCTCCGACCGCGTCGGCATCCGCCTTCACGGCGAGACGCCGCTGGAGCGCTCGGTCGCCGGGGAGCTGCCCAGCGAGGGCGCGGTCAACGGCGCCATCCAGGTGCCGCCGGACGGCCAGCCCGTCCTGTTCCTGCCGGACCACCCGCTCACCGGCGGCTACCCGATCATCGGCGCGCTCACCGACCGCTGCCTGGATCTCGCCGGTCAGCTGCCACCGGGCGCCCGCATCCGCTTCCGCGTCGTCGACGCCGCAGAACAGAGACGTTCTCCGTCGGAGACGGCGAGTCGCGCAGCATCCGACGACGACACACCGCACTCGTCTCCGTTCTCCGAAGCAGTCCCCACCGAGAAGAGCCCGTCATGACCAAGATCCTGATCGCCAACCGCGGCGAGATCGCCGTGCGCGTGGTGCGCGCCTGCGCCGAGGCCGGGTACGTCTCGGTCGCCGTGTACGCCGACCAGGACGCCGACGCACTGCACGTGCGCCTGGCGGACGAGGCCGTGGGGCTCGGCGGGGCGACCGCCGCCGACACGTACCTCTCGATCGAGGCCCTGGTGGATGCCGCGCGCCGCAGCGGAGCGGACGCCGTGCACCCGGGTTACGGGTTCCTGTCCGAGAGCGCCGCGTTCGCCCGCGCAGTCGAGGACGCCGGCCTGATCTGGATCGGACCGGCGCCCGCGAGCATCGAGGCGCTCGGCGACAAGATGACCGCGCGCCGCATCGCGCAGCGCGTCGGAGCGCCCCTCGCTGCCGGCACGGATCAGCCGCTGTCGGGCCCCGCCGAGGCCGTGGCCTTCGCCGAGGAGCACGGCGTGCCCATCGCGATCAAGGCTGCATATGGCGGTGGCGGCCGCGGCATCAAGGTCGTGCGCGAACTCGCCGAGGTGGCCGAGGCGTTCGATGCCGCCACCCGTGAGGCGATCGTCGCCTTCGGTCGGGGCGAGTGCTTCGTGGAGCGGTTCCTGGAGAGCCCGCGCCACATCGAGGTGCAGGTGCTCGGCGACGGCCGGGGCGGCGTGATCGCCGTCGGCGACCGCGACTGCTCCATGCAGCGGCGCAACCAGAAGCTCATCGAGGAGGCCCCCGCGCCCGGTCTGAGCGTGGAGCAGCGCGAGCGCATCCACGAGGCCGCCCGACGCATCTGCGCCGAGGTCGACTACCGCAGCGCCGGCACCGTGGAGTTCCTGCTCGCCGCTGACGGCACGATCTCGTTCCTCGAGGTGAACACGCGGCTTCAGGTGGAGCATCCGGTCACGGAGGAGGTCACGGGCGTCGACCTGGTGCGCGAGCAGTTCCGCATCGCGTTCGGCGAGGGGCTCTCCTTGGACGGAACACCTGAGCCGCACGGCCACGCGTTCGAGTTCCGCATCAACGCCGAGGACCCGGGCCGTGGGTTCCTGCCCAGCCCGGGCGTCGTGACCGGTCTGCGGGTCCCCGGCGGCCCCGGCGTGCGCTGGGACAGCGGCATCGAGGCCGGGGATGCCGTGCAGCCGGCCTTCGACTCCATGATCGCCAAGCTCATCGTGCACGCCGACACCCGCGAGGCGGCCCTCGTGCGCGCTCGCCGGGCGCTGCGCGAGCTGGAGGTCGAGGGGCCCGCGACCGTGATCGGCTTCGACCGCCTCGCCGTCGAGCAGGCCGAGTTCGCGACCGACGGCTTCGCCGTGCACACGCAGTGGATCGAGGCCGCACTGCTCCCGCGCCTCGAGCCGCAGCTGCGTCCGGCGCCTGTCGCGGATGCCGGTCTGCAGCGCTTCCCGGTCGAGATCGACGGGCGCCGGGTGATGCTCGGACTGCCGACGGCTCTGCTGGCCGGGTTCGCCGCCGCCGCGCCCGCTCCCTCGACAGGGACGGATGCCGTCGATCCGGCCGAGCTGCACGCACCCGTGCCGGGCACGCTCGTGCGCTGGCTCGTGGAGGAAGGCGCGACGGTCGCCGAGGGCGACACGGTCGCCGTCCTGGACGCCATGAAGATGGAGACGCCGGTGCCCGCGCACCGCGCCGGCACTCTCGCGCACGCGGCGTCGGTGGGCGACATGATCGCCGCGGATGCCGTGATCGGCCGCATCGGCTGAGCCGGGCGTCCGGCCCCCTGGCGTCGGATGGTTTTCGCTGGTGGGGGTGCCCGGTACCCGGCGGTTTCCATCCGGGTGCTGTGGGGATGGATGGTTTTCGCTGGTGGGAGGCCCGGTTACCGGGTGGTTTCCATCCGAGCGGACCTCGGCCAGAGTTCCTCGTCCGCCGGCCCGCGGCAGCCGTCGCCCGGGCGACGGCTCAGAGCTCGGCGGCGTGGAACATCAGCATCCGCACGGCCGCGTCGACGGTCGCCGCGAGCACCTGGTCCGGATCCCCGTCGATGTCCAGCCGGCGGTGGCCGGCGGAGGTGCGCGTCGCCCAGCCGAGGAACACCGTCCCGGCGGGGTGGCCGCCCTCGGGGTCCGGTCCGCCGACACCCGTCGTCGACACCGCGATGTCGACGTCGAACAGGTCACGCGCCCCGCGGGCGAGCTGCTCGGCGCAGGCCGCTGAGCACGGATCCGTTCCCGGCACCAGACCGAGCACGCGCTCCTTGGCCGCCACCATGTACGCGACGACGGCGCCCGCGAACCACTCGCTCGCCTGATGGCCGTCGCCGATCGTGCCGGCGAGGGTTCCCGAGGTCAGTGATTCCGCGACGGCGATCCGCAGACCGCGGGCCCGCGCGAGATCGCTCAGCTGCTGCACATCGTCCATGCGCCGACGCTACCGGCGGTCCGGCCGCGGCGGCGACGGGTTGACATCGAGCATCCGATCGGGTCCGCGGCTGGATTCCAGCCGATCGGATGATGACCGTCGACGCCGCCGATCCGTAGGCTTGCGCCATGGGCACGGAGACGGGCGGGATCGCGCAGGCCGACACCGGCGCGCGCGGCATCCTCGCGCCGGTGCGCTTCGGACGCGCCCTGCTCGTCGTGCTGCTGGCGCTGCTGGTGGTCTGCGCCGTGCGATACGTGATCAGGCACAGCGTCGACCACACAACCTGGATCATCCTGGCCGGCGCCGCCGTGCTCGGTGCGGTCGCGCTGATGCAGAGCATCGTCCCCCGCCGCGGAGCCTGGCCCGCCGCCTGGACGCTCGTCGTCACGGCCCTGTGGGTCGTGCTCACCCTGATCGCCCCCTCGTTCGCATGGTGCGCGGTGCCGCTGGCGTTCCAGGTGCTGCAGATCCTGCCGTTCTGGCCGGCATCCGCCGTGACCGCCGCGATGACGGCCGTCGTGATCGCCGCCGAGGCCCGCATCACGCCCGAGTTCGACCCGACCATCGTCGCCGGGCCCGTCGGCATCGCGTTCGCCACGATCGTCGCCTACCGTGCGCTCGACCGCGAGGCCACCGCCCGTCAGCGGCTGGTCGACGAGCTCACCGAGACCCAGGCCGAGCTCGCCGCCGCCCAGCACCGCGCCGGAGGTCTCGCCGAGCGCGCCCGCCTGAGCCGCGAGATCCACGACTCCGTCGGTCAGAACCTCTCCAGCATCAACCTGCTGCTCCAAGCCGCCCAGCAGAGCTGGGATCGGCGCCCTGATGCCGCCCGCGAGCAGGTGCGCACCGCCGCCGACTCCGCTCGCGCGGGGCTCGACGAGGTGCGCCGGGTCGTGCGCGATCTGGCTCCCGGCGAGCTGGAGGGCACCGCCGGATCCCTGCCCGCCGCCGTGCAGCGGGTGGTGTCGGATGCCGCGAAGCACGGCCTCCGCGCGGAGTTCCGCAGCCACGGCGAGATCGAGGACGTGCCGCTGCCGGTGGCATCCGCGATCATCCGCACCGTCCGCGGCGCGCTCGCCAACGTCGCGGAGCACGCCAGGGCCACCCGGGCCGTCGTCAGCCTGACCGCCCAGCCCGGTGAGCTGCGCCTGGACATCCGCGACGACGGGGTCGGTTTCGACGCGCGGCCGGCCGCCAGGCAGCAGGCCGCCGCGCAGCGTCGTGCCCAGGGACGAGGCCATGGGCTCGACGGCATCGCCGAGCGCATCGCCGCGGTCGGCGGGCAGCTCGAGATCGAGAGCGCACACGGCGAGGGCACGACGCTCTCGGCCGTGTTCCCCACGGCATCCGCTTCTGAGAGGACCGAGCCATGACCCTGCGACTGGTGCTCGTCGACGACCATCCCGTGGTGCGCGCCGGCGTGCGCGCGCTGCTCGAATCCCGCGATGACCTGCAGGTGGTGGGTGAGGCCTCGAACGCTGCCGACGCCGTGCAGGTGGTGGAGGCGGAGCATCCGGATGTCGTGCTGATGGACCTCAGCCTGGGGGACGGGCCCGGCGGCATCGAGGCCACCGCGAGCCTGCGCGCGCTGCCGGACCCTCCCGCCGTTCTCGTGCTGACCACCTACGACAGCGAGTCCGACATCCTGCGGGCGCTGGATGCCGGCGCGGCCGGGTACCTGCTCAAGGACGCACCGCCGGAGCAGCTGTTCGCCGGCATCCAGGCGGTCGCCAAGGGGGAGCCGGCGCTCGCGCCCTCCGTGGCCGGAGTGCTCATGCGCCGCGCGTCATCGCCGGAACCGCGGCTCACCGAGCGCGAGGTCGAGGTGCTCGAGCTGCTCGCCGACGGCCTCGGGAACCGCGAGATGGCGAAGGCGCTGTTCGTGTCCGAGGCGACGGTCAAGTCGCACCTCTCGCACATCTACAGCAAGCTCTACGTCGACACCCGTGCCGGCGCCGTGGCCGCCGCGATCGAGCAGCGCATCATCCGGCGCTGAGGCCAGGAGGCGGCATCCGCCGCAGCGTGTCCCACAAGCGGCGAGTCCCGCCCGCCGTGACCCGCGGCTTCTGGGACCGGCCCCCGGCCATGTCTCAGAAGGGGCGGGACGGCGGGCGCCTCACCGACCACTTCTGGGACACGTCCCGGCGGCGGCGGGAGCGGATGCCCGTCAGCCGGCGCCCCACGCCCGCAGCAGGTCTCCGCCGAACAGCGAGAACGCCGTCACTCCGGCCGAGAGCAGCAGCACCCCGGCCGTCGCCGCGACGGCCATCAGGGAGATGCCGCTTCCGGCCAGGCGCTGGCCGCGCAGGCCGATCGCCACGCCCGCACGCGCGGCGAGATCGCCCGCCTGATCGTCGCGGTACAGCTCCGTCCTCGCGGCGAAGCGGCGCTGGAACTCCTCCGCGAGCCGCAGCGTCGCCTCCATGGTCGCGGGCCGGTCGAAGCGTGTACCGCCGGGCAGATAGACGTACAGGCGGTCCTCGACGAGCTCGATCTCCGCACCGGCGCCGAGGTCGATGACGCGGGCCATCAGATCGGGCGTGAAGATGTACAGGGCATCCTGCTGATACCCCTCCGGCACCAGCAGCAGGAAGTGCTTCGCGAACTCGCCCTCCAGCTCCATCCGGGCCCCGCCCCGACCGAGCCCGAACGTCGGGATGATGCTGCGGCGCCGGTTCTTCAGCACGATGTGCGGCACCTTCACCGGCAGCGGCAGTTCGACGAACGCGAATGGCCGCTGCACGGTGGCGCCCGAGTCCCGCGTGCCGATCGAGAAGTTCCGTCCCAGCTCGAACGGCAGGCGCTCGTCGTCGCTGGCGACCACGCCCCGCTCGCGGCTGCGCAGGGTGCGGGCGAAAGCCGAGCCCGGGCGCCGGGTGCCCTCCAGCGCGTCCGCGTAGGCCCAGTCGTTCACCCACGCGAACAGCGCCAGCCGTGCGCGACGGGTCAGATCGACCGCGTACCAGACGAACCCCACCGCGGCGAGAACCGCGTAGCCGACCGGGAAGACTCCCAGGAGGGGTACGCGGGCGAGGATGCCGGTGCCGTCCAGCCACACGAGCGCCACGAGCATGGCGATGGCCAGCAGCAGCACCCCCGTCAGCGCGACGAAGAAGCGGCGGTGGAGGGGGATGCCCGCGAGCCGCTCGTACCGCAGCAGATCTCCGATGCCCATCCGCTCCCGCAGCGGGCCGAGCTCGACCTGCAGGGGCTGGTTCAGAGCTTCCACGAGAGCGTGGCCCAGGGGCCGTTCCGCTTCTCGGTGCAGGCCGCCTTGAGGTCGGACCAGTTGTCGCCGAGCTTGTCGAAGGTCTTGTCGCCGATGTTGCCGTCGCTCCAGTGCATGACGCGGCCGGCGATGTAGCTGAGGCCGAAGTCGACCCAGGAATCGAACGCGGGGCGGCCCTCGACGTTGATGCGGTGGATGATCTGACGGGCCTCGGCGACGTCGCCGAACCCGAGCGCGACGCCCCAGGTCGTGAGGGCGACGGCCTGGCCGAGCGCGTAGCCGTCGAGGGTCTTGACGAACGCGTCAGCGGGGACGATGTCCTTGCCCGCGAGCTTGCGCACCTGCGCTTCGATGTGCTCGATGGCAGCCACGAACGTGCGCGCATCGCGCTTGTTGCCGCCCGCCTCGACGATGGCGGTGGTCCACTCCTTCGTCTTCGGGACCCTGCCGAGCTGCGCGGCGAGGTCGGCCCGCAGCTGCAGGGAGATCACCCACGGGTCGCGGCGGCGGCGCACCGTCGTGAGCCGCTCGATGTTGTCGAGCCACTCCTGGCGGGAGTGCAGGCCCCACTGATCGGCGAGCTGCTTCTTCTCGCGGTCGCCGATGCCGGGGGCAGTGGGGTCGTTCCACGGTCCCGAGGGCAGGTTGCTGATCTGCATGTAGCCCAGCGCGATTTCGTTCGCCTCGGTGTCGGTGGTCGAGAAGTCCGCGGAGGGGACGACCTTCGCGTCGGGCAGCAGCCACACCACCACGAAGAAGAGCACGACCACGCCGACGATGGCCCACACCCACCACTGGCCGATGAGCCACTCGAGGATCGAGCCGAGGTCGTTGAGGTTGACGCGTGCTGAAGGATGCATGGGTTCTCCGGTCGAATGCAGGTGGCCGATCCATAGATTGAACGACCATTCAATGAGTACTGTAGAGGGCACGGCCCCGATCGCGGAAGTCCTGCGCGTCGGGTCGCGGGAGGTGAGCGGCGTGGCCCGGTCCGAGGAGCAGAATCGCCTCGCCCGCGAGCGCACGCGCGAGGGCATCCTGCGGTCCGCGATCGAGCTTTTCGCCGAGCAGGGCGTGCACGAGACGACGATCGCCGAGATCACCCGGGGTGCGGGCGTCGCCCAGGGCCTGGTCAACTACCATTTCGGCGGCAAGGATCAGCTCGTCGGCGCCGTCGCCGACCGCTGGTACGAGACGCTGATCGGGCTCGCGCACGGCCGGGGAGCGCCCGGTGAGACGGATGCCGACGCGCGACTGCGCGGCGTGATCGACGCCGCGCTCATCGCCGCCGTCGCGCACCGCTCGCTGCAGCGCGTCATGCTCTCGCTCGCGCACCAGCCCTCGACGCGGCGCATCGTCGCCGAGTCGGAGCAGCGGCACAGCGACGCCGTGCAGTTCGCCGAGCAGGCCGTCCGTTCGATCTTCGCCGAGCGAGGCGCGGCGGATCCCGCGCTGGAGGAGGGCATGCTGCGCACCCTCCTGGAGGGCATCGCCGGGCGCTTTGCGGCCTCGGACGGATCCTTCCCGATCGACGCGGCGCGGCGCTGGGTGCATCTGCAATACGGGCTCGGCGAGCCGGTGGGAGGGCTGCTCTCGGAGTGACGGCGCTCTGGGTGCCGTGACGACACCCCGTGGGACCTGCCGGCGCGCGTGTCCCATTGAAGGCGGGTTCCGGATGCCGGGACCCGCACCTTCTGGAACACGACGGCACGCGCGTCGCAGAAGCGGTGGGTCTGCTGCACTCGCACCCGCCGGTACTGGGACACGACCCACGGCGGGGTCCTGACCGAGCGGCGCGCCGGGTGCCGGAGACGCCGAAGGGCCTCGGATGCCGCTGTGCGCAGCATCCGAGGCCCTTCAGGCCGGACTCAGGACTCGGGGTCGCCGCCGAGCGCACCCACGGCCGCGAGGGGCTTCGGGTCGTCGGCGCCGGTCCGGCGCAGCCGTGCGATGGCGTTGCCGCCGTGGTAGATGATGATGGCCGTGACCGTGGCGATCACGATGCCGCCCAGTACGAAGCCGTTGTCGCCCGTGATCTGGAAGCCTCCGACGGCCATGATCAGGGCCACGGCCGCGGTGTACTGGTTCACGGGGCGCGAGAAGTCGACCTTGTTGTCGACCCAGATCTTGATGCCGATCACGCCGATCAGTCCGTACAGCGCGGTCGTGATGCCGCCCAGCACGCCGGCGGGTACGGAGTTGATCACCTCGCCGAACTTCGGCGACATGCTCAGCAGGATGGCGGTGATGCCGGCGACCCAGTACGCCGCGGTGGAGTACACGCGCGTGGACGCCATGACGCCGATGTTCTCGCCGTAGGTTGTGGTCCCCGATCCGCCGAAGAAGCCCGCGAGCGTGGTCGAGATGCCGTCGGCGATCAGCGCCTTGCCGGTGTTCTCGTTGATCTTCGGGTCCTCGACCATTGTCGCGACGCCGCGCACGTGACCGACGTTCTCGGCGATCAGCACCAGCACCACCGGCAGGAACATCGCCATCACCGCCCAGGTGCCGGGGCTGACGAAGTCCGGCAGGTGGAAGGTGGGAAGTCCTACCCAGGCGGCCTTGTCCACCTTGCTGAAGTCGAGCTCTCCGCGGATGCCCGCGAAGATGTACCCCGCGATCACGCCGAGGAAGATCGAGATGCGACCCAGGAATCCGCGGAACACCACGGCGAACAGGATCGTGACGGCCAGGGTGAAGGTTGCGGTGATCGGAGCCTGCGCGAAGTTGCCGTGCGCGGCGCCGGCAAGGTTGAACCCGATCAGCGCGACGATGGTGCCCGCCAGCACCGGCGGCAGGAAGCGGTCGACCCACTTCACGCCCGCAGTGTGCACGACCACGCCGATGATCGCCAGCAGGATGCCGACGGCGACGATGCCGGCGAGAGCCGAGCCGATCCCGTCGCTGGCGCCCGTCGCGTTGGCGGCGGTCGCTGCCGTCACCGGCGCGATGAACGCGAACGACGAGCCGAGGTAGCTGGGGAGCCTGTTTCGGGTGACCAGCAGGAACAGGATCGTGCCCACACCGCTGAACAGCAGCGTGGTCGGCACCGGGAAGTGCGTGAGGATCGGCACCAGGAACGTGGCGCCGAACATGGCGATGACGTGCTGCACGCCGATCGCGATGGTGGCGGGCCAGTTCAGGCGCTCTTCGGGGCGGACGACGGCGTCGGGCGCGACGGTGCGACCGTCACCGTGGATCTTCCACAGCGGCATGGGTGCTCCTCAGGAGTAGGGCGGCGGGTCCGGATCAGGGCCGAGGAAACCCTATCGCGGGGGTGTCCCTTGCCGAGGGCCGGATTCCGCGGGCATCCCACGCACGTATCGGGGGCCGACACGCCAGATTTCGGACGCTTCCAGCGGATTCGTCCGGAATGTGGCGTGTCGACCCCCGGAGTGGAACGGCGAGGTGCCGGTGGCGGATGCCCGGCGGTGCGGATGCCCGGCGCGGCCGATGCCCAGCCGTGGCGCGTCAGCCGGCCAGGCGCTCGATGAGCTCGCGGTACCGGGCGGCGGTGCGCTCGACGATCTCCTCGGGCAGCGCGGGCGGCTCACCCTGCTTGTCCCAGTTCGCGGCCAGCCAGTCGCGCACGATCTGCTTGTCGAAGCTGGCCATCCGCTCGTCCGGCGTCGCGCCGTTCTGCCACGATGAGGCGTCCCAGTAGCGGGAGGAGTCGCTGGTGAGCACTTCGTCGGCGAGGCGCAGGGTGCCGTCGGCATCCGTTCCGAACTCGAACTTGGTGTCGGCGAGGATCAGGCCCTTCTCCTCGGCGATCGCGGCGGCGCGCGTGTACAGCGCGATGGAGGTGTCGCGCAGCTCGGCTGCGCGCTCCGCACCCACGAGCTCGACGACCCTCTCGAAGGTGATGTTCTCGTCGTGCTCGCCCATCGGCGCCTTGTAGGCGGGGGTGAACAGCGGCTCGGGCAGCCGGTCGCCGTTCTTCAGGCCGGCGGGCAGCGGGATGCCGCAGACGGTGCCGCTGCGCACGTACTCGGCCCAGCCGGAGCCGGTGATGTACCCGCGCACGACGCACTCGATCGGCAGCATCTCGAGCGCCATCGCCAGCATGGCGCGGCCGGCCACGGCATCCGGGATCTCGCCCTCGGCGATGTGGTTCGGCACGTCCGCCAGCTGCTGGAACCACCAGGTGCTCAGCGACGTGAGCAGCTCGCCCTTCTTCGGGATGCCGGGGGAGAGCACGAAGTCGAAGGCGCTCACCCGGTCGGACGCCACGACCAGCAGCCGCGTGTCGGCCGGATCCTCCGAGGCGTACAGGTCGCGGACCTTGCCGGAGTAGATGTGCCGCCAGCCGGGGATGCTCAGTGCTTCGCTCACCCGTCCATTGTGGCATCCGCGATGTCGGAGGCCGCGCGTACTGTCGAGCCGATGGACGAGACGCGCACCGACCGACTGACCCTGCGACCGCCGACGGATGCCGATGTCGACCCGATCCACCGGATCTACTCCGATCCGCGGGTCTGGCAGCACTATCCGAGCCTGCGTCACGCCGAGCGCTCGACGAGCGAGAGCATGGTCGCGCGATGGCGGGCGGGGTGGGACGCCGTGGGGCTGGCCTCCTGGATCGTTCGCCTGCACGGCACCGACGAGGTCATCGGCAGCGGCGGGTGCTCGCTGATCGGCGCGGGAGGGGAGCAGGCCGACGCCGCGGTCTGGAACCTCGGCTACCGCATGTCCGCCGACCACCACGGTCGCGGCTACGCGACGGAGCTGTCGCGCGCGGCGCTGGACGCGGCACGCGCCCTGCGGCCGGAGACGCCGGTCATCGCGTACCTCGTCGAGCACAACCGCGCATCGGCGGCCGTCGCCGAGAAGGTCGGACTGGCGCTCGTGCACCGCGCGCCGGACGCAGGGAATCCGGACCCCGGAGTCCTTCGGCTGGTCTACGCGGATCGCGCGCTGACGGATGCGCAGCTCGCGACAGCTCTGCACTGATCCGTCCTCGGTCCGCAGGCGAGAAGATGATATAGTCCATATGGACTAGTCGGGGTGGGATAAATGTCGGATGCCGTGAAGCTGACGCCGCTGGGCGCGATCGTGCTCGCGCTGCTCAACGAGGGCGACATGCATCCGTACGAGATGATGCGACTCCTGCGCAAGCGGCGGGACGATCGCATGGTGCGCGTCAGTAACGGCACCTTCTATCACACGGTCTCCCGGCTCGAACGGGACGGGCTCATCGCCGAGGCGGGCGTCGATCGCGACGGCAACCGTCCGGAGCGCACCACCTACACGCTCCAGCCTGCAGCGCTCCCCGTGCTCACCGACTGGGTGCGCAGGGGACTCGGGAACGCCGATCGCGCCGCGGAGTTCCGCGTCGCGCTCGCCGAGGCCCACAACCTGCCGCGGACCGAGGTCGTCGAGCTCCTCGGCGCGCGGCACGAGGCGCTCCGCGAGGAGCGGGATGAGCTGCGCGAGAAGCTCGAGCTGGCCCGCACCCGCGGCGTCTCCGAGCAGTTCCTCATCGAGGTGGACCGGCACGTGGCGATGCTGAGCGGCGAGCTCAGCTGGAGCGCCGGGCTGCTCGAGCGCCTTGCCGACCCCGGGTTCGCCTGGGTGGGCGACCGCCTCGCGCGGGCGCCCGGCGTCGCGGCATCCGATCCCGACCCGGCATGACCCCCGGCATCCGAACCTCGAAGACATTCACCGCGGGCAGCACCGCACAGCGAAAGGCATCACGCCCATGACAGATCCCACGCCGTCTCCGGCATCCGCGACCAGCGGGCCGTCGACCGGCACCTACGCGCACGGCCACAAGCCGCGCAGCCCCTGGCCCGCCCTCTGGGCGCTGGTCATCGGCTTCTTCATGATCCTCGTCGACACGACGATCGTCTCGGTCGCGAACCCGGCCATCAAGGCCGCGCTCGACCCCGACACCAACAACCTCGACAACGTCGTGTGGGTCACCAGCGCCTACCTGCTGGCCTACGCGGTTCCGCTGCTGATCACCGGACGCCTCGGCGACCGGTTCGGGCCGAAGAACATCTACCTGATCGGTCTGGTGATCTTCACGCTCTCGTCGCTCGCGTGCGGGCTGTCGACCTCGCTGGGCATGCTGGTGGCCTTCCGCGCCGTGCAGGGACTCGGCGCCGCGTTCATGACGCCGCAGACCATGGCCGTGATCACCCGCACCTTCCCGCCGGAGCGCCGCGGCGCCGCGATGGGCCTGTGGGGCGCGACCGCGGGCGTCGCCACGCTGGTCGGGCCGCTGCTGGGCGGCCTGCTGGTGGACGCGTTCGGCTGGGAGTGGATCTTCTACATCAACGTGCCCGTCGGCATCATCGGCTTCGTGCTGGCCTGGGTGTTCGTGCCCAAGCTGCAGACGCATCCGCACCGCTTCGACTACATCGGCGTCGTGCTCAGCGCGGCGGCCCTGTTCCTGATCGTCTTCGGGCTGCAGGAGGGGCAGAAGTACGACTGGGGCGTCATCACCGGGCCCATCACCGTGTGGGGGATGATCGTCGCCGGCGTCCTGCTGCTCATCGTGTTCGTGCTGCAGCAGTGGAAGACGAAGAGCGAGGCGCTCGTACCGCTCGGGCTGTTCCGCGACCGCAACTTCTCGGCGTCCAACCTCGGCATCGCCGCGGTCGGATTCACCGTGACGAGCATGTCGCTGCCGTTCATGTTCTTCCTGCAGCTGGCGCGCGGCCTGACCCCGACCGAGGCCGCGCTGCTGATGATCCCGATGGCGGTCATCTCGGGTGCGCTCGCGCCGCTCGCCGGCTCGCTGCTCGACAAGGTCGACCCGCGCTTCATCCTGATCCCCGGCCTGCTGTGCGTGGCCGGCGGGGTGCTGTGGAACTCCTCGCTGATGAACATGGACACCCCGACCTGGATGTTCCTGCTGCCCTCCGCCCTGCTGGGCATCGGCAACGCGGGCATGTGGGGGCCGCTGGCCACCGAAGCGACTCGCAACCTGCCGCCGCGTCAGGCGGGCGCCGGTGCAGGCATCTACAACACCACCCGCACGATCGGGTCCGTGGTCGGTTCCTCGGCCATCGCCGCGTTCATGCAGGCGCGGCTCGAGGCGAACCTTCCCGGACTCGACCAGGCTCCTGCCGGGCTCGGCGGCGGTGGCAAGATGCCCGAGGCGGTGGCCGACGGCTTCGCAGCCGGCATGTCGCAGTCGATGCTGCTGCCGGTCAGCGTGATGGTCATCGCGCTCATCGCGGCCCTCTTCATCGGCCGCTACAAGGGGAAGAGCGCCGACGAACTGCGCTGATCCCGCACGAAACGAGGGCCGCCCGGCTTCATGCCAGGGCGGCCCTCGTCGTGTGCGCACGCGGGGAGCGGTGCTCAGCTCAGCACGGCGAGGCCGAGCTGCCCGAGCAGGGCGAAGATGATCGACCACAGGACGATCGAGATGCTCGTCCAGACGATCACCACCGTGCGGTTCGCCCCGAGGGAGACGAGGATGCTCGACGTGAACTGATTCGGCACGACCATCGGTCCGAGCAGGCTGACGCCGGGGACGCCGAAGCGATCCAGCATCCGCTTGACCCGCTGACGGCGGGCAGTCGGTTCCGGCGCGGCCTCTGCAGGGGTGCGGCGCGCCAGAACCTTCCGCCGCGCCGCAGAGGCCGCGAACACGAAGGCGAGCATCGAGACCGCGTTCCCGGCGATGGCGGCCAGCATCGCGATCGGCAGCGGGACGCCGGCGATGACGCCGATCAGGGTGCCGAAATGCGATTCGACGAACGGAATCGCGGCCGCGGCCATTCCGCCCAACCACTGCAGCCAGACGGGAAGGGACTGGATGAAATCGACGAGTGCCTCGTGCACGGTTGCCTCCGGATGTGTAAAGCGTGTTTGACATGACAAGCATGCTTTACATTTTCGTCTCATGTCAAGTGAGCTTTACATCCTGGGTGCGTGGCCCTACGGTGGAGGACGTGCGCAGCAGGGTCAAGGAGCTCAGGACGGAGCAGGGGATCTCCCAGCAGGCCCTCGCGACCGCGGTGGGCGTCTCGCGCCAGACGATCAACGCGATCGAGACCGGCCGCTACGACCCTTCGCTCACGCTCGCCGTGCACCTGGCGCGGCATTTCGGATCGACCGTGGAGGAGGTCTTCGATGTCGATGGATGACGCCGGCGAGAGCGCCGAGAGCGCGCGCCGCCCGAACTGGCCCATGTCGCCCGTCAACACGGTGCTGGTCGCAGTGATGACGGTCGGATCGCTCGTCTGCTTCGTGCTCGGGCAGTCGATCACCGGAACGGCGCTGCTGCTCGGCGGCATCGGAGGCGGACTCGGTGCGATCTTCGCCCGGCGCGGCAGCTCGGGCGATCTCGAGCGCGTGAACGCCCTGGAGTACGCGGACGAGAGGGACCGTGCCGCGGCCGTGAAGGGACTCGCCGCCGTCGGCGTGGTCGCAATGGTGCTCGGCGCCGGCCAGCTGATCCTGCACGTGATCATCCGCGCCGACCCGATCTCGCGCTGGTCGAGCATCGTGCTGTTCCTTGCGCTGACCGCGTGCTGGTTCCTGGCGAACTGGTACTACGTGCGGAGGGGCTGAGCGCCGGTCCTCCGAGGGCGCGATGCTGTGATGGGATGGGCGGATGACGATCGCGCTCGCCTCCCCGTCCCTGGACCTCTTCGACTCCTGGTCTGCGACCGTCGCCGAGTTCGGCGGCGTGCACATCGACGGAGCGGGACTCCATCTCGGTGTGCTCCCTGATCGCTCCGCGTGCGAGGAGTTCATCGCGAAGGCGGAGTTGTACGGCAGAGCGGATGCCGAGTTGCCCGAAGGACACGTGCCCTGCGACTACTTCTGGATCACCGACGACGGCGAGGTGGTCGGTTTCATCGCGTTCCGTCGCGAACTCAACGACTGGCTGAGCGGCTACGGCGGTCACATCGGCTACTCGGTGCGCCCCTCCCGGCGTCGCGAGGGCATCGCCCGCGCCGCGCTGAATCTCGTCGTCGACCGTGCCCGTGCGCAGGGCTACGAGCGCGTGATGCTCACCTGCGATGACGACAACGCCGGCTCCTACCGCACGATCGAGGGTGCCGGCGGCGTGCTGACCGGGAAGGTCGAGAACCCGGACGGCAAGCTCGTCCGGCAGTACTGGATCGCCCTCTAGCGCGCGGCTCGCGCCCTGTCCGCGGTGCGGACTGAACGACGGATGCTGATGCTGACGACCGCGGCCACCACGCACAGTCCGGCCGCCGACAGCCATGCGACGGTGTAGTGACCGGTCTGGTCGCGCACGACGCCCGCCAGAGTGGCCGCGATCGCTGCGCCCACCTGGTGGGCGGCGAACACCCAGCCGAAGACAAGCGGCCCCCGCTCGCCGAAGGCCTCGCGGCACAGCGCGATCGTGGGCGGCACGGTCGCGACCCAGTCGAGTCCGTAGATCACGATGAAGACGACGATGCTCGGCTGCACCTCGGCCGAGAGAAGCGTCGGGAGGAACGCCAGTCCGACACCGCGCAGGGCGTAATAGACACCCAGCAGGATGCGGGGGTTGACGCGGTCGGTGAGCCAGCCCGAGAACACGGTGCCGACGATGTCGAAGATGCCGACGACGGCGAGCAGGCCGGCTGCCGTCGTCTGCGGCATCCCGTGATCGTGCGCGCTCGGGATGAAATGCGTTCCGACCAGACCGTTCGTGGTGGCTCCGCAGATGGCGAACCCGCCTGCCAGCGCCCAGAAGGTGCGGGTGCGGGCTGCGTCGCGCAGCGCCGTGAGGGCCAGCCGGGCGGCACCTCCGGTCGGCCGCGGTGCCGGGGTGGCGTCAGCGGGCTCGCCATAGCGGGCGGCGCCGATGTCACTCGGTCGATCACGCAGGAAGATCAGCACCAACGGCGCCACGGCGAATGCTCCGGCGGCTACGATGAGCGACGCGATCCGCCACCCGTGAGCCTCGGCGGCGAAGGCCATCGCCGGCAGGAAGATCAGCTGCCCGGTGGCGCTGCCCGCCGTGAGAATGCCGGAGACGAGCCCGCGCCGGCGCATGAACCAGGCATCCGTGATGGTTGCCGCGAAGACCAGCGCCATCGAGCCGGTGCCGGCGCCGATCAGCATTCCCCAGGTGAGCATCAGCTGCCAGGGCGAGTCCACGAAGACGGTCAGCGCGGATCCGGCGCTGATGGTGATCAGGGCGATCACGGTGACCAGACGGATGCCGAAGCGCTGCATCAGAGCCGCCGCGAACGGTGCCACCAGCCCGTAGAGCAGGAGGTTGATCGTGACGGCGAGCGAGATCTCAGCCATCGACCAGCCGAACTCTTCATGCAGTGGCATCATCAGCACGCCGGGTGCGGCGCGGAAACCGGCCGCGCCGATCAGAGCGACCAGAGCGACCAGCGCGACGATCCACGCGGGGTGGATGCGGCGGCGGCCGGTCTCGCGCGCTGCGGGCGCGGCGTCTTCGTGCGCCTGCGTCCCGGTCATGCCTTCGCCCTGATCAGCGGGAACGGGGCGTCACCCATGCTGCGGCGGGCCCACCGGGTGCTCTCGGCGTCCAGCGGGGCGTTGCAGGCGGGGCACCAGTCGGCGGACTCGGCGGTCGCGCCGCACCGCCCGCAGGTAACCGTCAATCCCCACCGATCGCCGGGATCGACGGCCTCGGTGAAGCGTGCGTAGGCGTGCAGGATCGGCAAGGTCCGGCAGCCGGCATCCGTGAGCGAGTACCCCTCGGCTTTTGTGATCAAGCCGCTGGCGATCATCTGCTTGAGCCGGCGCGCGAGCACGGAATCGGCGGCACCCGTCGCCGCGCGCAACTCGTCGAAGCCGGAGCGACCCGAGAAGAGCTCGCGCAGGATCAACAGCACCCAGGGGTCAGCGAGCACGTCGGCGGAGTGGGCGATGGGACAGGTCGCAGTCGACCAGTCGGAGCGGAGGGCCATGCGGCTACTTTCTTGAAGAAAGTGGCCGATGTCAAGCCCTCAGCTGATCACTGCGCGACGCGCGCGGCGATGTCGTGGCGGTAGTGGGCGCCGTCGAGGCGGATGCGGCCGATCGCCTCGTACGCGCGCGCCCTGGCATCCGAGAAGTCGGCGCCGGTGGCGACGACGTTCAGCACACGACCACCGGTGGCGATGAGCGAGCCGCCGGGTGCGTCCGGCGCACCCGTGGCGGCGTGCACGATCGAGACGCCGTCGACGGATGCCGCCTCGGCGAGGCCCTCGATCATGCGTCCCGTCTGCGGCGCCTCGGGGTAGCCCTCGCTGGCGAGCACGACGGTGATGGCGACATCGTCGGAGAACTCGGGTCGCGGCTCGTCCTCGAGGGTGCCGGATGCCGACGCCAGCAGCAGCCGCGACAGGGGGGTGCGCAGCCGGGGGAGCACGACCTGGGTCTCGGGGTCGCCGAAGCGCGCATTGAACTCGATCACGCGCACGCCCGCGGGGGTGAGGATGAGGCCCGCGTAGAGCAGGCCGATGAACGGCGTGCCCTCGGAGTCGAGCTGACGGATCATGGGCAGAGCGACGGTCTCCGTGACCTCGTCGACGAACGCGTCGACGCTGCCGAACTGCTCGGCCAGCCACGGCAGCGGCGTGTACGCGCCCATGCCGCCGGTGTTCGGGCCGCCGTCGCCGTCCAGCGCGCGCTTGAAGTCCTGTGCGGGGGTCAGGGGGCGCACCGTGTCGCCGTCGCTGAGGAAGAACAGCGAGACCTCGGGCCCGGTGAGGAACTCCTCGACCAGCACGGGGCCGGAGGGCAGATAGTGCTCGGCGTGCGCGAGGGCCTCAGCGCGGTCGGTCGTGACGATCACGCCCTTGCCCGCCGCGAGCCCGTCGGCCTTGACGACGTGAGGTGCGCCGAGCTCGTCGAACGCGGCCTCGACCTCGGCGACGGATGCCGCGCGCACGGCGCGTCCGGTCGGCACGCCCGCGGCATCCATGATCCGCTTCGCGAACGCCTTCGAACCCTCCAGCTGCGCAGCGGCCCTCCCGGGGCCGAACACCGGGATGCCGCGCTCGCGCACCACATCCGCGACGCCCGCGACCAGCGGGGCCTCCGGGCCGACGACCACCAGGTCGACGCCGCGCTCGTTCGCGAACGCGGCGACGGCGGCGCCGTCGAACATGTCGAGGTCGACGATCGTGGCATCCTGCGCGATTCCGGCGTTGCCGGGCGCCGCGAAGATCTCGTGCTCGGTCTCCTCCGACCGCAGGGAGAGGATGATCGCGTGCTCTCGCGCACCGGAACCGAGGACCAGGATCTTCATGCCCGCAAGCCTACCGGCGGGGTGATGCCGGGTTACCGTCGATGCCTGCGCTCGCGCGCCGGCGGCTCCAGGTCGCGATTCGTCCTGGATCGACATCCTCCCGTCGCTCCAGGTCGCGATTCGTCCTGGATCGACATCCTCCCGTCGCTCCGGGTCGCGATTCGTCCTGGAAAGGTCGCGGGAAAGCGGGACGTACTGCGACCTGCGCGGCGGGCTCAGCCCGCGGAGGGTTCAGACGGTGACCGGCCGCTCGACGGCCGGGTCCCAGGGGAGAGCCCAGCCGGTCGCGTCGAACAGTGCGTTCAGGATGCCGGCTGTGAACCCCCACACGATCGTGCCGTCGATGTCGAAGGCCGGACCCTTGTAGGTCATCCCGTCGCGGGTCAGCGTCGACGTGTACCGGTTCGCCGGGTCCAGCAGCTGCGCCACCGGCACGCGGAACACCTCGACGGTCTCGGCGTGGTCCACGGCGGCCACCCGCGACGGCTCGCGCCACCAGCCGAGCACGGGCGTCACGATGAAGTTGCTGACCGCGAGCGGGATCTCCGGGAGCGCGGCGAGCACCTCGACCCCGTCCGGGTCGAGTCCCGTCTCCTCGCGCGCCTCGCGCAGGGCGGTCGCCACGGCATCCGCGTCCTCGGCGTCACGGCCGCCGCCGGGGAACGACACCTGGCCGGGATGCGACGACAGCGTCGCCGCCCTCCGCTGCAGCAGCACGTCGAGGTCGGCCGCGACGGTCAGGTCGTCGGCTCGGGCGGGGATGCTGTCCAGCCGCCCGAACAGGATCAGCACGGATGCCGGATGCGGATCGCTCACGGTCATCGGGAAGCGCGGCGTCCACTCGCCCGCACGGTCCGCCGCCGTGAGCAGTTCCGCGCGCGCACCGCGCAGAGTCTCGGTGTTCTCGGCTGTCTCGCTCATCCCTATCGACCCTATGCCCGCGGTGCCGAGGAAGCGCCGGACACTGCTCCGGAAAAGCGCGTGCCGAACATCCGGATCACGGGGTTCCGGCTCGCGGACGAGCCGGATCTCCGGAGTTGTGGAGCGCGTAGCCTGGAGCCATGCCCGCCCGCAGGATCGAGATCGCTGACGGCCGCGCCGCGCTCGCCGCGGTCGAGGCCGGCGACACCGCGCGCCCGGTGACCGCGACGGCCGTGCGCTACCTCCTCCAGCTGCTCGACGAGAAGGCGCCGGGCAACAGCGTCGAGGTGCGCGTCCCGCCGTTCGGCGCCGTGCAGGTCGTGCAGGGCCCGCGGCACACCCGCGGAACCCCGCCGAACGTCGTGGAGATGGATGCCGCGACCTGGGTCGCGGTCGCCACGGGCACGCAGACCTGGGCGGATGCCGTGGCCGCAGGCCGCGTCTCGGCATCCGGCGTCCGCGCCGATCTCTCCGACCTGCTCCCGCTGCGCACCTGACGTGCTCGCCAGCCGGGCGTCGCTGCCGCTGAACGGGGCCCGGGGGCCACGCATATGCGGAGCGTGGGACAATGGAGGCATGTCGCAGAGCGCAGAGCACGAGACGACCGAGGCCCGCATCCGCCCGGTCCCGCGCTTCGGCGTGTTCCTGGGCCTGGGCGCCGTTCTCGGCGTGATCGTCGCCGGCATCCTCACCGCCGTCGGCAGCTACGAGAAGTCCGAAGTGCTCGACATCGTCTACCCGCCAGGGCAGGTGTTCGGCTTCGCACTGCTGTGGACCGTCCCGATCGGCATCGCCGTCGGCGGGCTCGTCGCGCTGATCCTGGAGCGGATGGCGCGCAAGCACGAGCGCATCGTGCGGGTCGAGCACGAGCGCATCACCGACCCCGAGAACTGAGCCCGGCAGCAGGAGAAGCCGGTCAGCTCCGCACGAGCTGCAGCGAGAACTCCACCGCGCCAGCATCCTCGACCTTCACGAACCCGAGGTTCGGCGCCTCCACGCCGAAGTCGGAGAACGTGATCGGGATGCTGCCCGCCACCTGTCCGGCGGCTCCGTGCAGCACGGCATCCAGCTCCACCGTCACAGCACGCGTCACGCCCGCGAGCGTCAGCTCGCCCTTCGCGCTCACCTTCTGCGCGACGCCGGGCTGGGGGATGCCGTCGGCGACCACGGGCTCGGTCAGCTCGAACGTCGCGGTGGGGAACTGCCCGGCGCGCATCGCGGTGTTGCGGAAGTAGCTGTCACGGCTGCCGGAGTCGGTGGCGATCGACGCGACGTCGACCTCGATGCGCGCAGCCGTCAGCGAGGAGTCGGACACGGTCAGCGATCCGGACACCTTCTCTGTCCGTCCCGTGACCGTGACGTCGGTGCCGTTCAGCACCTCGTCCACGCGGTAGCCGGCGAAGGAGCCCTCGCCCACGCTCCATTCCCCCTGCAGATCCTCCGGGGCGATGGTCGCGCCCGCTTCGGTGGGCGACGCGGGGGCGAGCGTCGGTGCCGATTCGGCGGGGGCGACCAGATAGTCGCGGTAGATCATCGGGCCGGCGAATGCGGCGGCGCCGATCGCGACGACCGCGATGCCGGCGGTGATCAGAGTGATGCGGGTGCGCTTCTTCATGGCAGTGTCCTGTCGTGGAGGAGTGTTCGCGACAATGAAACCGCCTCCACCGGGGAGATATGCCGGTATCCGGCGACTGCATAGGCTTCCGCCAGCCGAACCATAGGCGCCGCTCAGGCGAGTTCCGCGATCACGGGCCGCATGGCCGCGTCGAAGGCGACGACGTCGCGTCGCAGGCCGTCGGTCACGGCGACGCTCAGGGCGCCGATCCACCAGATCCCCCGCTGACTGAACGGCAGCACCTGCACATTCAGTTCGAAGGAATGCGCGCGCCGACCGATCTCCCGCTCGAACTCGGCGATCGCGCTGGCGTACGCGCGGTAGGCGCCGCCCGAGGAGCTGACCGAGTCGACGTAGCGGTTGTGCGCATCCTGCGCATAGCGCAGAGCCGTCGCGGCGTGCGGCACGATCGCGTCGCGCAGATCCTCCGCACCGGTGGTGGGCAGCGCCACGAGGGTGTCGAAGCCGTCGACCAGCTCCAGGGGCACCTCGGAGCGGTGTGCGCGCGGTTCGACGGTCATGTCCCAGTACTCGCGCCACTGCGCCTCGAGCGCATCGTCGACATCGGTGGCATCGGGCCGGCGCACCTCGAGTCCGCGCAGGGCGGGAAGATCCTCTGGCGCGCGGATGCCGAGCAGCTGGCGCAGCGCGAGGGCGACCAGCACCGAGGTGCCGGCGTCCTCGCGGATCAGCCACTGCGGCTTGTCGCTCATGGCCCCATCGTATGGGGCCGGGCGCCGCCGCGCGCCGACTCTTCGAGGGTCTCCGCATGTCGGGATCGTGCCGGGGGCCCATCCCTCCAACAGGTGCGGACCCCCATTCTGAGAAGGGGGCTCCCCCCCTCCACGGCGCGGAGGGCGCGGGGCGCTCAGCGCCTGCGCTCGAGGATGCGGCGGCGCAGCCGCTCGCGACGACGGGACGGGGGACGCGTGGCGTCCACCAGGGCCTGACGGGCGGCGGCGAGGGTGGGGTAGCTGCCGATGCGGCGGCTGTGGCTATCGTGCACCACGTGCACGTTCTGCTCGACGGTCACGAAGCCCGCGTACTCGCCGCGGTTGGTCGCGACGAAGACGTCCTCGTCGGCCTGTCGCCAGGAGAGGTCGGTGATCTGTTCGGTCGGAGATTGGGGCGCGCCGGAGCGCGCGGAAGTGTGGATACTGCTCATGATTCTTGATTCGTGTGCGGGCGGCACGCTGCCGCCTCCGCAATGGCCGGGGAGGGGATCGCATCGGTGCGGTCCAGCCTTGAGGGTGCCCTGGCCGGGGCGTGCGCTGCGCCGGGTGAGAGTCGGCGAAAACTTGCGCAACCACATACTCTAGCACGTCCGGCGGATCGGCATCCGTCGCGACGGCATCCGGCGGGTGCATCGGCGACCTTCGTGACGCGCCCGGCCCGGTAGGCTGTACGGGTGGCAGCCTCCCCCACCAATCCCTATGCTCAGGCCGGCGTCGACACTGCCGCCGGTGATCTCGCAGTCGAACTCATGAAGGCCTCCGTGCGCGCGACGCACGGGCCCGAGGTGCTCGGCGGAGTCGGCGGATTCGCCGGCATGTTCGATGCCAGCGCCCTGCTCGGCTACACGCGTCCGCTGCTGGCATCCAGCACCGACGGCGTGGGCACGAAGGTCGCCATCGCACAGGCGATCGACAAGCACGACACGATCGGGCAGGACCTGGTTGGCATGGTCGTCGACGACATCGTCGTGGTGGGCGCGAAGCCGCTGTTCATGACCGACTACATCGCCTGCGGCAAGGTCGTCCCCGAGCGCATCGCCGACATCGTGCGCGGCATCGCCGAGGCGTGCTCCGCCACCGGCACGGCGCTCGTGGGCGGCGAGACCGCCGAGCACCCCGGTCTGCTCGGCCCGCGCGACTACGACGTCGCGGGCGCGGCCACCGGTGTCGTCGAGGCGGATGCTGTGCTCGGCGCCGACCGCGTGCAGGACGGCGACGCGGTGATCGCGCTGGCATCCAGTGGCCTGCACTCCAACGGCTACTCGCTCGTGCGGCACATCGTCGCGAACGCGGGGATCGGCTACGGCGACAACGCCGCCGACCTCGGCACGACCTGGGGCGAGGCGCTGCTCGAGCCGACCCGCCTGTACACGACGCCGCTGCTGAAGCTCATCGAGGAGCTGCCCGCCGGTGCCATCCACTCGCTGAGCCACGTGACCGGCGGCGGCATCGCCGCCAACCTCGCCCGCGTGCTGCCCCAGGGCAGCTGGTCCGAGGTCGATCGGTCGACCTGGTCGCCGAGCCCGGTGTTCCGCGTGCTGGCCGACATCGCCGGCACCCCGATCACCGACACCGAGGGCACGTGGAACCTCGGCATCGGCTTCCTGGCCGTCGTCGCGGCGGAGCAGAAGGATGCTGCCATCGCCGCGATCGAGGCGCAGGGCATCCCCGCCTGGCAGGTCGCGACGGTGCACACCGGCGCGCGGCCGGCAGGCGAGTTCGAAGAGGGCGCCAAGGGCGTCGATGGTGGAGCTGTGCGCCTGGTCGGCGCCTACGCGAACGGAACGAAGTAACACCCCATGTGCGGCATCGTCGGAATGGTCGCAGGCGGCCCCGTCAATCAGGACATCTACGACGCGCTGCTGCTGCTGCAGCATCGCGGGCAGGATGCCACCGGCATCGCCACGGCGGAGCCGAACGGCGTCATGCACATGGCGAAGGCCGAGGGCATGGTGCGCGAGGCGTTCCGCACCCGCGACATGCGCTCGCTGCTCGGGAACATCGGCCTGGGTCACGTGCGCTACGCCACGAAGGGCACCGCCTCCAGCGAGGAGGAGATGCAGCCCTTCTACGTGAACGCCCCCTACGGCATCGTGCTGATCCACAACGGCAACCTCACGAACACGCGTGAGCTGACCGCCGACATGGCGCAGCGCGACCGCCGTCACCTGAACTCCTCCAGCGACACCGAGCTGCTGCTGAACGTGCTCGCGCACGAGCTGCAGGCCACCACCTCCGCTGTCGACCTCGATCCGGAGCGCATCTTCGAGGCGGTCGCCCGCACGCATCAGCGCATCGAGGGCGCCTACGCCGTGATCTCGATCATCGCCGGGTACGGCCTGCTCGCCTTCCGCGACCCGTTCGGCATCCGTCCCCTGATCCTGGGCCGCCGGGCCGGCCGAGAAGGCGCGACCGAGGACGAGTGGGTCGTCGCCAGCGAGTCGCTCGTGCTCGAGAACGCCGACTACGAGGTGGTGCGCGAGGTCGAGCCGGGCGAGGCCGTGTTCATCACCAACGAGGGCGAGCTGTTCACCCGGCAGTGCGCCGAGAACCCGCAGCTGATCCCGTGCGCGTTCGAGTACGTGTACCTCGCCCGCCCCGACTCGATCATGAACGGCGTCTCGGTGTACGAGTCGCGGCTGCGCATGGGCGAGCGGCTGGCTGACACCATCGCCAAGCACGTGCCGCTGGACGAGATCGACGTCGTCATGCCGATCCCGGACTCCTCGCGCCCCTCGGCCATGGAGGTCGCCCGCAAACTCGGCAAGGAGTACCGCGAGGGCTTCTACAAGAACCGCTACGTGGGGCGCACGTTCATCATGCCCGGCCAGGCGGTGCGCAAGAAGAGCGTGCGGCAGAAGCTGAACGCGATGTCGGCGGAGTTCCAGGGCAAGAACGTGCTGCTGATCGACGACTCGATCGTGCGCGGCACCACCAGCACCCAGATCATCCAGATGGCGCGCGACGCGGGCGCCAAGTCGGTCATCTTCGCCTCGGCGGCCCCGCCCGTGCGCCACCCGCACGTGTACGGCATCAACATGCCCTCCCGCGCCGAGCTGGTCGCGCACGGCCGGACGATCCCCGAGATCGCGGAGGAGCTCGGCTGCGATCGCATCGTGTACCAGGAGGTCGAGGACCTCAAGTCCGCGATCATCGAGGGCACCGACCTGACCGACCTCGACATGAGCTGCTTCGACGGACGCTACGTCACCGGAACCGTGACCCCCGAGTACCTGGAGTGGGTCGAGAAGTCGCAGTCGTCGTGACCACGTCGGGCGCACGGCCGCTCTGGCAGGGGCGCGCGCTCGCGGTGCTCGGCATCCTGCTGTGCGCCTTCTCGCTGCGTTCGGCGGTGGCATCCCTGTCTCCGGTGATCCATGAGATCTCCGCGGACTTCCCGCTGTCCTCGGCGGTGCTCGGGCTCATCGGCACGCTGCCGCCGGTGTGCTTCGCGGTGTTCGGCCTGATCACACCGCTCCTCGAGCGGCGGCTCGGCATCGAACGGCTCACGGTGATCGCACTGTGCGCCATGACCGCGGGGCTGATCCTGCGCGGTCTGGTCGGGGAGTCGGTCGGTCTGGTGCTCGCGACGGCGGTGATCTTCGCGGGTGTCGGGATGGGAAACATCCTCATGCCGCCGCTGGTGAAGAAGTACTTCCCCGACCGCATCGGCCTGATGATGACGCTGTACACGACGGCGATGGCGTGCTCGACGTTCGTGCCGCCGCTGGTCGCCGTGCCGGTGGCGGATGCCGTGGGCTGGCGCTTCTCGCTGGCCATGTGGGCCGTGTTCGCCGCCGCGGGAGTGATCCCCTGGCTCATCATGCTGATGAGACGCGCGACCGATCCCGCCGTTCCCGGTGTGACGCGCCCGGCCATCGCGGAGGACGTGCCCGAGGGCCCCGACTTCGCCGCGACCGGACCGATCGCGACCTCGCCCAGCAGCCGTCGCCTGTTCGCCCGTCTCGCGCGCATCCCGCTGGTGTGGGCGCTCGCGCTCACTTTCGGGACGTCGTCGATCATGGCGTACGTGGCCTTCGCCTGGCTCCCGGTGATCATGGTCGAGGTCGCGCACGTCAGCGCGTCGACGGCGGGTCTTCTGCTGTCGCTGTTCGCGTTCGTGGGCCTGCCCTCGTCACTGCTCATCCCCGTGCTCGTGGTGCGGTTCCATGCCACCCGGCCGCTGTTCCTGGTCGGCGCGATCGGCGGCATGATCGGCATCCTCGGTCTGCTGCTCGCGCCGCTGCCGGGACTGCTGTGGCTCTGGACGGTGCTGTTCGGCCTGGTCGGGCTGCTGTTCCCGCTGGCGCTGGTGCTGATCAGCATCCGCTCCCGCACGCCGGAGAGCGCCGTGCTGCTCTCGAGCTTCGTGCAGAGCGTCGGCTACGTGCTCGCCGCGATCTTCCCTGTCCTCGTCGGCGTGCTGCACGACGCGACCGGCGGCTGGACGATCCCGCTGCTGGTCGTCGGCGCCATGCTCGTCGCGAGCATCCCCGCCGGAATGATCGCCGGTCGCCGCCGCACGGTCGAGGACGAATGGGAGCGCCGCCACGGGGCGTGGTGACGCGCACCCGGGGCGTATGCGACACTGACTCGCATGAGGACGGTCTGCGAGCAGTGCGGGAAGCGCTTCCGCGGCGAAGGCAGGCGCACCGCCACCCGCGTGCTCTGCGACGACTGCTACGCGACGGTGATGGGTGCCACAGCGGGCTATCTGGCGGGCGGCACGGTGGCCGACGCCGTCAGCACGTCCGGCTGGTTCCGTGGCATCCTGGGCCGCAAGCGCTCGGCGCCCTGATGCTCTCAGGCCCCGCTCAGCCGATCGTCACCTCGTCGCCGACGCGGATCACGCCGCCGGCGCCGCCGGTGTCGTCGATCGAGCCGGTCACGCCGTCCAGGAGCAGCAGGCGGCCGAGCGTCGGCTCGGGCAGCCCGACCCCGCGGGTCAGGGTCGTCAGCACCTTGGCATCCCGGATGCCGGTGTCGGGGTTCGCGTGCGTCGCCAGGCATCGCACGATCGGTCCCTCCGCGGTGAAACGCAGATCCCCGATGCGCACCTCGCCGGCCCACGCCAGTTCATCCCAGGCATCCGCCCCCTCGACGACGACGTTCGAGCGGAACCGGCGGTCATCCACCGTCTGACCCAGCGCGGTGCTCAGCGCGTCGATGCTCGCCTCGCTGTGCACGGAGACGAAACCGCGTGCCCTGTCCTGGAACCGGGAGCGCTCGCCGTCGCCGACGAGCGCCAGCGGCAGGCGGCCCTCGCGCTGCAGCAGCTTCCACTCCGGGGAGTCGAGCACGAACGCGGTCACGATCTCGACCAGCTCCGCGCGACCCTCGTCGTCCAGGACCACGTCGACCAGCAGGGCGTCGTCGTGCGTGATCCGCACGCGCTGCGCCTCGTGGTCGAAAGCCACGCGCAGGGTGGCCAGCGAGGGGAACGACTCCAGCGCCAGGCCCTTCGACTTCGGCCAGTAGTCCAGGCCGTCGCGCTGCTCCGGTTCCGCGGCATCTGCGAAGCGGAAGGCCAGCACCCGGTCACCGGCGACGCGGCCGTCGGGCTGGATGGTCAGTTCAGCGCACTGTTCGGGCGTGAACCCCTTGATCGGATGACGGTACAGGGCTGCGACGCGGGGCATCCGGCCATTGTGTCATCGGCTGACGGGTACGACGAAACCCTGGTCGACTCGGCGGGCGCCGGTCGCCAGGGTGTCTGGTCGTGCGAGGGAGGGGATCAGGCCCGTTCCAGCTCGTCCTCGTCCTCGTCTTCGTACTGGTCGGCCCACTTGTCGACGTACTGGTCCTCCTCGGAGGAGGGGTGCCCGAGCTCGTTCTCCAGTGCGGAGAAGTTCACGTTCGGACTGTACGACTTGAGTTCGCGAGCGATCTTGGTGTGCTTCGCCTTCTGACGGCCACGGCCCATGCGCGAGACCCCCTTTTACGAGTTCAGCAGCGGGCTGTGCGACGCCCGATGGTATTCACGGCACCGGCTCGAGGCCGGTAAGAGTAGCATTCAGGATAGCACGCACGCCAGAGCCTGAGGCCGTCCTGCGGCCGGTGAGGGGAACGATCATCATGACAGATTCCACGCCCACAGCATCCGACGAAGCCGCTCAGAACGCCGCGCTGCAGAAGGCCGTCATCGTCGGCATCCAGCCCGGTCAGCCGCCGCACGTGCTCGCGGAGGCGCTCCGCTACGCGAAGCTGCTCGAGTCGCCCCTCGTGGTCGTCCATGTCGACGTCACGCGCTTCGTCACCTACGAGGATCCGGACGGCTACGTGCACTCCGCGCCCATCGACCTCAACCTCGATGCGGGAGCCGCGGAATTCGAGGACGTGCAGAAGATGGCCGCCGAAGCCCTCGACAAGGAGGACATCACCTGGACCACGAGGCAGCTCATCGGCGATCCTGCTCTGGCGATCAAGCAGCTGGCGAACACGCTCGACGCGCAGCTGATCGTGATCGGCACGCGCAAGCGCGGCATCGGGGAGTCCATCCGCGAGTTCTTCACCGGCTCGGTCGCGGCTCGCCTGGCGCACCGTCAGCACCGCTCGGTGCTCGTCGTGCCGCAGACCGAGTCCGTCCCCGACGATCAGAAGGACGTCTGGGACGAGTGAGCCTCTGCTCTACGCGCTCAGCGTGGATCGATAACGCATCCGCCGCAACCGGGCTGGATCAAAAGCGCCTCTGCGAGCTCGTCCTGCGGTGCAGTATTGATCGACGCTGAGGGATGGTCGGGCTGTGGGATGCAGTTCTGATCCATGCCGCGGAGTAGCGGTGGGTGCGCCGGTCAGTCGAGCGCGTCGCCCTCCGCGGCACGCTCGAGGTTTCCGCGCGCGCTGGCGGCAGCGGCATCCGCGTCTCCGCGTCTGATCGCGTCCAGCAGCTCCTCGTGCCCGCGCGGGTCGCGCCGGGCCGAGCCGTCGCGCTGCGCGTCGCGACGCACGTACTCGCGCAATTGCGGAAGCAGTGCGGTGTAGACCTCGAACAGGATCGGATTCCCGGATGCCGCGGCGACCGCTTCGTGCACCGCGACATCGGCGTCCAGCCATTCCTCGCCATCGGTGCGGGAGCGGCGCTCCAGCGCCTCGGCGATGCGCTCGATCGCCTCGGGGGTCGCGCGCTCGGCGGCCAGCCGCGCGAGAGCCGGCTCGAGGGCGGCGCGAGCCTCGGCGAAATGCGCGACGTCGGAACCCGCGCGGGCGATCGCGCCGGGGAGCTCGCTGCGGGCACGCACGAAGGTGCCGTCGCCGCGGCGGATCTCGAGCATGCCGCTGTACTGCAGGGCGCGCAGCGCCTCGCGCAGGGTGCCGCGGGCGACGCCGAGGGCCGCCATCAGCTCGGGCTCGGCGGGGATGCGCTCGCCGACGGGCCAGCGGCCTGCCGTGATCTCCTCGCGCAGTCGCTCGACGACGTGGTCGCTCAGCGAGGAGCGGGGGATGGGCTGCAGGCTCACGTGCTCAGTCTAGTTGAGTTACAATGCTCAGACATTGGATGTTTGGATGTATTGAATGATGTTCCGCTCCCGTCCGGTGTTCGGCCGGATGCTGATCGCCCTGCTGCTGCTCGCCGTGAACCTGCGCCTGGCCGTGACCACCGCCAGCGCGCTGCTTAGCCTGCTCATCGGAGACGAGGCGCTCACGCCGCAGGCCGCTGTGCTCGTGCCCGCGCTGCCGACCGCGATGTTCGCGATCGCCGGCGTGTTCACGCCCTGGGTCGGGCGCCGCATCGGCGCACGCGCCGCCGTCTCGTGGTCGATGGTCGCCCTGGTGGCGGGCATGCTGGTGCGCACCATCCCGAGCCCCGTCGCGATCGTGGCCGGAACCGCGCTGGCCACCGCGGGCATCGCGGTCGTCAACGTGCTGCTGCCCCCGCTGGTCCGCGCCGTGAGCGGCACCCGCCTGCGTGCGGTCACCACCTCCTACACGACCGTGATGTCGCTCGCTGCCGCGCTCGGCGCCGCCGCAGCCGTGCCGGTCGCACACGCCCTCGGCTCCTCCGCACTGGGGCTCGGCACCTGGGTCCTCCCTGCGCTGCTCGCCCTGGTCGTGTGGATGCTGGCCTCCCGCGGGGCGGGCGTCGACGCGGTGCTCTCCGCTCCGGCGTCGACCGACCGTCGACCGCTTCCGTCCGGCACCTGGGCGCTGACGGGCTTCTTCGCCCTGCAGGCGATCACGAGCTACATCATCATGGGGTGGCTGCCCGCGATCACGGTCGGCATCGGCATCCCTCCCGCTCGCGCAGGCGTGCTGCTCGGCGTCGTGATGATGGCCAGCATCCCGGCGGGCATCGCGGCCGTGAGCATCTCGCACACCCTGACCGGCGTGCGGATCGGCGTCGTCGCGGTCTCCCTCACGACCATCGCGGGTGCGCTCGGACTGCTGCTCGCCCCGGCGGTCGCGCCCGAGGCGTGGGCTGTGCTGCTCGGCATCGGCATGGCGGCCTTCCCGCTGATCCTCGCCCTGATCGCCCGCGCGGGCAGCGGCGCCGCCGACTCGGCGCGGGTGTCCGGCGTCGCGCAGGGCGTCGGCTACGCGCTCGCGACCTTCGGGCCGCTCGGCGCCGGGGCGTGGCACGGCCTCGGCGGCGACTGGGGCCCGGTGCTGGTCGTGCTCGCGCTCGCCGCAGCGGTGCAGCTCGGGGTCGGCCTCGCGATCACGCGCACTCAGCGCCGCGCGGAGGCGGATGCCGTGGCATCCGCGGCTCTCGCCGTGGCCGACCAGCCCGCCTGACCGGCCTGTCCAGCCGGCCCGGAACGACTTGACCTGCGGACGCCTCCAGGTCGCATTCGGTCCCGCTGTGGCATCCGATCGGGCCTTCGGGTCGCGGTTCGTCCCGTTCTCCCGTCCGGATGGCGGGACGAAACGCGACCTGGGCGGATGCCACCGGCGGTGCCGGGGGCGAACTGCGACCCGGAGCGCGGACGGCCCCGGGAAACGCGCCCCGGTCGCGATGGATGCCGCCCGGAATCGATCCGGGCGCCATCCATCGCGACCTGAACACGGCCGTCGCAGAGCGGAAGGCCTAGGGGCGCGCGGCCGCCAGGGCCCGGGTGATCTCGTGCGCTGCGTCGTCGAGAGCGCGCTCGAGGCCGGTCACGACGGATGCCTCCAGCAGCCCGCCGCGGGCCACGTGCGTGCGCAGGTCGGTGCGCACCTGCGCACGGAACGCGTTGATGGCGGCATCCGCCCGCTGCAGGTTCTCGCGGCTCGTGACGCGCTCGTCGCCGAGTCCTTCCGCACGGGGTTGCTTCTTGGCGGCGCGACGCTCCTCCTGAGCTGCGGTGGCGAGGTCGGCGCGCAGGCTGCGCATCGCCTCCTTCACGCTCTGCCGCACCTCGCTGGCGATCAGGCGCACCGAGTCGGAGAGTCCCTCCTCGATGCCCTCCAGGTCGGCCGAGCGCGATTCGAGCTCGGCGCGGCCGGCATCCGTGATGGCGTAGATGGTGGTGCGGCCCTCGACGGTCTTGGTGACCAGGCCCTCCTCCTCCAGCTTCGCCAGACGGGGGTAGATCGTGCCGGCGCTGGGCGTGTAGGTGCCGCCGGTGCGGTCGGTCAGCGCCTGGATGATGCCGTAGCCGTGCTGCGGCGCCTCGTTCAGCAGGGACAGCAGGTACAGCCGCAGGTCGCCGTGCGAGAAGACTGCCGGTGCCATCACTCCTCCCATTCCGGGTCGTCGGCGACGGTCGGACGCGCCTGGCGCAGCACCGTGATGCCGCCCGAGACGGTGTTCGCGCGCACGTCGACGAAGCTGCCGGCGAGCTCGCCCATCTGGCCGGTGTAGTTGCTCGGTCCGCCGCTGGAGCGCTGGATGCCGTCGACCATGAGCTTGCCGCTCATGCTGCGCAGGGCGTAGTTCGCCGGCAGGGTCTCGTCCAGGCGCACGGTCACCCCGCCCGAGACGGTGTTGACGTTCAGGGTGTTCACGTCGCCGATCGCATCGATGAGCACGGAGCCGGACACGGTGTCGACGACGGCCTTGCGCAGCGAACCGGTCACGGCGACGTCGCCCGAGACGCTGTTCGCGACCACGGAGCCGGTCAGGGCCCGCAGCTGCACATCGCCGGAGACGGAGTTCGCCGAGAGGTCGCCGGTCACGTCATCGGCGATGATGTCGCCGGAGACCGTGTTGAGCTTGACGTCGTTGCGGATGCCGGACACCAGCGCGCCTGCGCTGACCACGCCGAGCGTGAGTGCGATCGCACGCGGCACGGCGACGCTGATCTCGGCCTTGGGTCCGCCGGCGCCGAAGTTGCGGAACACCTCGAGGAAGTTGTCCCATCCGATCTGCGGGTGGTCGATCTCGATCTGGGTGCCGTCGGACTCGACGCGCAGGTCCTTGATGGTGACGCCGTGCACCTCGATGCGGATGCCGGGTTCGTCGTGTGCGATCACGTCGACCTGCCCGCCGACGAGTCCGACCTTGAGCCGGGACGCGGAGGCGATGTCGATGACGCGTTCCTCGCCGGGGGCGATGAGCCACTTCTCGGTCATTGTCGTTCTCTTCCTGGTTGAGGCGATATCGAGATATATCGCGTATGGAGAGAGTAACACGATATATCTCGAGTTAGTCAAGGGGTTCAGCGAAGATCCAGGAACGGCGCGCTTGACCTTGACGCAACGTCAACTTCTACCGTTGTCTTATCGACGAACGAGAGGAGCGGATGCCATGGACTGGTCCATCCAGGAGATCGCCCGCCTGGCGGGGACGACGAGCAGAACGCTGCGTCACTACGACGACATCGGACTGCTCGCCCCCTCGCGCATCGCTGCCAACGGATACCGGCACTACGACGAGGCCGCGCTCGTGCGCCTGCAGCGCATCCTGCTGCTGCGCGAGCTCGGGCTCGGGCTGCCGCAGATCGCCGAGGTGATCGACGCTTCGGCAGGCTCAGCGGCCCAGGCGGCCGAGGCATCCGCTCTGCAGAGCCATCTCGAGCTGCTCCGGCAGGAGCAGCAGCGGATCGGGCGGCAGATCGCGTCCGTCGAATCGACCATCACCGCATTGACAGAAGGGAAGAACCTCATGGCCGAGAACATGTTCGACGGCTTCGACCACACGCAGTACAAGGAGGAGGTCGAGGAGCGCTGGGGCCGCAAGGCGTACGCCGACGGCGACCGCTGGTGGCGCGGCCTCTCCGACGACGACCGTGCGGCCTGGAAGCAGCGCGTCGCGGACCTGGGCCGCGACTGGATCGCCGCCGCGGAGAGCGGCATCGACCCGGCGTCCGCCGAGGCGCAGGACATCGCCCGCCGCCACGTGGAGTGGCTCACCGGCGTCCCCGGCACGCCGGCCGCCGCCCCGGGTGGCGACGTGAAGGGCTACGTGATCGGACTCGGCGAGATGTACGTCGCCGACCCGCGCTTCGGCGCGAACTACGCGACGAGCGACGGCGGCTCCGCCGGCGCCGAGTTCGTCCGCGACGCCCTGCGCGTCTACGCGGAGGCGAACCTCTGAGTCGCCCCACGTCGTCGCAGCTGGCCGCACATTCGGGAGGAGTTCTCGCGCTCGGGAGGAGATTCCCGGGCCGGGGCTCCTCCCGTCCGCTTCTCCCTGAGAACCGGACCCGGACCGGCACCCCGGCTCAGCGCGGCGGCATGGCGACGGAGTCGCGGTGCACGAGGTAGGTGCCGAGTGTGAGGCCCTGCTCGGGCGTCCGGGAGAACGCATCCGGCTCGTCGATAGCGGCGCGCAGCGCCTCCTGGCCGAGCTGCTCCAGCGGCACGTGCACCGTCGTGAGCTTGGGCGACAGGTTCGCGGCGAGCGGGGTGTCGTCGTAGGCGACCACGGACACATCCGCGGGGATGCGGAGACCGGCGTCGCCCAGCGCGTCGTACACGCCCGAGGCGATGGTGTCGTTGACGGCGAAGATCGCCGTGACGTCCGGATGCTCCTCCATCAGCGCGCGCGTGCTGGCGTAGCCGACGTCGCGACCGAATCCCTCGATGCGGATCAGATCCTCGTCGATGTCGATCCCCCGCGACGCGAGAGCGCGCAGGTAGCCGTCGCGGCGCAGGCCGATGGTCGGGAGGTGGCTCTCGCCGCCGACCATCGCGATGCGCCGATGCCCGTTCGCGATCAGATGCTCCGTGACGGAGAAGGCGCCGCCCTCGGTGTCGTACGCGACGGAGCGTGCCGCTGACGGCAGGTCCAGCACCGGATGCGCGCACAGCACGAGCCTGCTCCCCATGGCCGCGAGGGCGTCGGCGCGCTGCGCCAGCTGGCGCCGGTACGCGGGGTCGCTGCTGCCGCCGCTGACGACGATCACAGCGTCGACGCGGCGCTCGCGCATCCGGTCGATCAGAGCGATCTCTGCTCCGGGGCGGAACGACGTGGTCGCGATGATCGCGAGACGCCCGGACTCCTGGGTGGCGCGCTCCAGCCCGCGCACCATGTAGCCGAAGAAGGGGTCGACGAGCTCGGGGACGATGATCCCGATCGTCTTGGTGTCGGACTGCGTCAGTGCACGCGCGTTCGCGTTCGCGGCGTAGCCGAGCTTCGACACGGCGCGCATCACGCGCTCGCGGGTGGCGGCGGCGACGGGGTAGTTGCCGTTCAGCACGCGCGAGACGGTCGCGGTGGAGACCTGCGCGGCGGCGGCGACGTCGCTGATGGTGGCCGGCCGACGAAGCCCCCGGACGCGAGTCTGCTCAGATGTCGAAGACACGGCGCCTCATCCCGTTGTCCGTCATGCGGTGATCGCCAGGTCGGCGGACCGCACTTCATGGTCGAAGGTATCACTCGCCGCGAAGCGGGCGACCTCGTCGACGGCGAGCTCGCCGAGCCGCACGATCTCGTTGCCGAGAGCGCCCGCGATGTGCGGGGTGATGACGACGTTCGGCAGCCCGTACAGCGGCGAATCGGCGGGCAGCGGCTCAGGGTGCACGACGTCGAGGTACGCGTCCAACCGGCCGGTGACCAGCTCTGCGGTGAGCGCCGCGGTGTCGATGATCGCGCCGCGCGCCGTGTTCACGAGCACCGTGCCGTCGCGCATCAGCGACAGCTCGTGCGCGCCGATCATGCCGACGGTCTGCGCGGTGAGGGGCGCGTGCACGCTCACCGCATCGCTGCGCCGGCACAGCTCGTCCAGCCCGACCAGCTCGACTCCGAGGTCCTCGGCGGCGGCGGGGGAGATGTAGGGGTCGTGCAGCAGGATGCGGACGTCGAGGGTGCGCAGCATCCGCAGCGTCTCCCGCCCCACGCGCGATGCCCCGATCAGTCCGACGGTGACGCCGTTCGTGCCGATCGGCGGGAATCCCGCGGTGTCGCGCACCGCCTTGGTGCGGCTGAGGCGCTCGGCGAAGCGGGAGGCGCGCTTGAGTCCGAACACGATGCTCGCGAGCGTGAACTCGGCCACGGGGATGGCGTTCGCACTGGCGCAGGTGCTCACGCGGATGCCCCGGTCGTACACGGCGGGGTCGAGGAAGGTGCGCACGGTCCCCGCCGCGTGCACGATCGCCCGCAGACGCGGAGCGTGCTCCAGGGTCGCCAGCCCGAAATGCGGGGCGCCCCAGCCGGTGATGAGCACCTCGGTCTCCGCGAGGACTCGGAGGGACGCGGCGGAGTCGAACTCCTCCATCGGCAGGGGAGTGATCACGTCGGCGACCGAGCCCAGGCGCTCGAGAAGCGGCGCGGGGAACGCCGCCAGGTGGTCGTCGCGGTTCATCGCGAACGCGACGCGGGGGTGCCAGCTCATGAACATCTCCGGAAACGATGGAAACAGACAGTAAGCGATTTCTATCACGGTTATCGCCCGGTACGCCAGCAATGCCCGCAAAACGCCGCGGATGTCCGCAAATATCGCCGATGGCGTTGACAACGCGAACAGCGACGAGCTACCTTGCGATAGCAATCGCTTACTAAGGCGACGATTCATCCACAACGACGTTCGGAGGATGCGGTGGTCTCGACACCCGTCACGAGCAGGCCGAAGGCCGCCGCGGCCGAGCCGGCGCGCCCGGCCACGGGCCAGGCGCGTCGGCTCGATCGCAAGGGGCGCACGCGACTGAGCTTCGCCTCCCGCTTCCGGCGCGACCGCGTGATGCTCCTGCTGGTGATGCCCGGATTCCTGTACTTCGTGGTCTTCCACTGGCTTCCGATTCCCGGCAACATCATCGCCTTCGAGGACTACCAGCCCTACCTCGGCTTCATCGACAGCGTTTGGGTCGGCCTGGACAACTTCGCCACCGCGTTCTCCGACCCGGCGTTCTGGTACGCGCTGCGCAACACGCTCGTGATCATGGTCATGCAGCTCGTGCTGTTCTTCCCCGTGCCGATCGCGCTGGCGCTGCTGCTGAACAGCATCATGTCGCCCAAGCTCAAGAAGTTCGTGCAGAGCGTGATCTACCTGCCGCACTTCCTGGGCTGGGTGATCATCGTCTCGCTTTTCACGCAGATCCTCGGGCCCACCGGCCTCATCCCGAACTTCCTCGACTCCCTCGGGATGGGGCGGATCAGCCCGATGACCGACCCCGCGACCTTCCCGCTGCTGGTCACCGTCCAGACCATCTGGAAGGACGCGGGATGGGGCACGATCATGTTCCTCGCCGCGCTGGCCAGCATCGACGACAGCCTCTACGAGGCGGCGGCCATCGACGGCGCCGGCCCGTGGCGGCGGACGTGGGCGGTGACGATCCCCGGCATCATGCCCATCGTCATCCTGCTGCTGATCCTCAACCTCGGCACGGCGCTGTCCGTCGGGTTCGAGCAGATCATCCTGCAGCGGAACAATGTCGGCGCGCAGGCGGGAGAGGTGCTGGACACCTACGTGTACTTCCACGGCATCGTCGACGGGCAGTGGGGCACATCCGCGGCGGTGGGTCTCGTGAAGGGCATCGTCGGGCTGTTCCTGGTGCTCGGCGCCAACAAGGTCGCCCACATGTTCGGACAGGATGGGGTGTACTCCCGTGAGCACTGACAGCACGACGGTGGTCCGTCTCGGCAAGCAGAGGGCCCGCGACTACCGGGCTCGCACCCGCCCGGTGTGGATGGAGAAGCCCAGCTTCGCGATGCAGGGGCTGAAGGGGCTCGTCCTGCTGCTGGTGTGCGTGGCGGTGATCTACCCCTTCCTCGTCGTGATCGGCACGAGCCTGTCCACGCAGCAGGAGATCGCCGCCAACAACGGCTTCGTGCTGATCCCCATGCATCCCACGCTCGAGGCTTATCGGACGATCCTCTCCGGCGGCATCGTCACCGAGGCGCTGTTCCGCAGCATCGGCATCACGCTCGTCGGCACCGCGCTCTCGGTCGCCCTCACGGTGATGATGGCCTACGGACTGTCACGGCGGATCATGGGCGGCAACTTCTTCCTGATGACCGCGCTGCTGACCATGCTGTTCTCGCCCGGCATCATCCCCACGTTCCTCGTCGTCAAGGAGCTCGGCCTGCTGGGCACCTATGCGGCGCTCATCCTGCCCACCGCGCTGTCGGCGTTCAACCTGATCATCATCCGCTCGTTCTTCATGAACGTCCCCTCCGAGCTCGTCGAGGCGGCGCGGCTGGACGGCGCGGGCGACATCCGCATCCTGTGGAACGTGATGCTCCCGCTGTCGAAGGCGGTGATCGCCGTGATCGGCCTGTTCTACGCCGTCGGCTACTGGAACATGTTCTTCAACGCCATGCTCTACGTCGACAGCGACAAGTGGCCGCTGGCCATGGTGCTGCGGCAGTACGTGCTGCTCGGCTCCTCCATCGACGCCAACACCGGCGCCGAGATCGCCGCTCCCAGCCAGGCCATCCAGATGGCCGTCGTCGTGATCAGCCTGGTGCCGATCCTGTGCGTGTACCCCTTCCTGCAGAAGTACTTCACCAAGGGCGTCCTCACCGGCGCCGTCAAGGGCTGACCCCAGCCGAACAACACCCGAGGCCACCGGCCTGATTTCCCTCAGAGAGGATCGGAAATGTCAATCAGAGAGACCGCCACCGACAGGCGGACGTTCCTGAAGTACGTCGGGTTCGGCGCGCTCAGCGTCGCCGCCGTCGGCTCCCTCGCAGGCTGCGGCACGAAGACCGAACTGAAGGCGTCCGGTGCCGGCTCCGTGAAGATGCCGACGTTCCTGGCATCCGAGGGGTTGACCCCGGACCTCAAGGGCACCGCCGAAGGCGTGCCGTCCGCGTTCTTCAACTACCCGAAGAACCCGGTGCGCAGCGTGAAGACCCCGCCTCTGAAGGGCGAGACGTTCTCGGCCATCACGAACATCTTCGGCCCGCCGCCGAACGGCCGCGACAAGAACCCGGCCTGGCAGGAGATCGAGAAGCGCCTCGGCGGCAAGCTCGACATCACCGCCGTCTCCGCCGACGACTTCGCGACCAAGATCAACACCACGCTCGCCGGCAACGACATCCCGGACATGATCCTGGACGACGGCGCGTCCATCCCGGACATCATCGGATTCCTGCAGGCCAAGTGCCAGGACCTGACGAAGTTCCTCTCCGGCGACGCGGTCAAGGACTACCCGAACCTCGCTGCGATCCCGTCGCTGTACTGGGAGCAGACGGTGCGCGACGGCAAGATCTACGCGCTGCCGATCCCGCGCGGCGGTGCCGCGGGCCTCGGCTTCTACAACGCCAAGCGCTACGCGGAGGTCGGGGTGACCGACACCAGCAAGATCAAAGATGCCGACGAGTACCTCTCGATCATGAAGGAGCTCACCGACGCCAAGGCGAACCGCTGGGCGTTCGGCTCCACGTCCTACGGTCTGGCCACCTTCTTCCAGCTGTTCGGTGTGCCGAACCAGTGGCGCGAGGAGAAGGGGAAGATGACCTTCCAGATCGAGACCGACGAGTACCTCGAGGCGATCTCCTTCGTGGCGAAGGCGGCGAAGGCCGGCTACATCATGCCCGGCAGCGACGGCTGGACCAAGTCGCAGATGGTGAACGCCTTCACCAACGGACAGGTCGCGCAGATCTACGACGGGCTCCCCGGGTACTTCAAGGCCGACGGCTACGCTGTGACCGTGCCGGACTCCGCGCCCTTCCTGCCGTTCGCCGCAGGCGGCGGCAAGCCGCAGGCCAACCTCGACAACATCGTCTTCGCGACCACCATGATCAAGAAGAACGACGACGCGTCGGTCAAGAAGCTCCTCGGCATCGCCAACCTGCTGGCGGCCCCGTTCGGCACGGAGGAGTACCTCCTGATCAACTACGGCGTCGAGGGCGCCGACTACACGCGCGACCCCAATGGCAACCCGGTCCCCACCGCGAACGCGCTCGCCGACACGACCGTGCCGTGGAGGTACCTCACCGCGCCGGCGCCCGCGCTGTACCTGCCGGGCCACGACGACGTGATCAGGAAGACGCACGAAGCGTACGCCGCGATGATCCCGCTCGGAGTCGCCGACCCGGCCGCCACGCTGTTCAGCCCGACCGATGCGTCCAAGGGCAACACGATCAGGCAGCCCGTCAGCGACGCGACGCAGGACTACATCTCCGGCCGCAAGACCCTCGATGACGTCAAGGCCGCGATCAAGGCGTGGAAGAGCGCCGGCGGCGACGCGATCCGCAAGGAGTACGAGAAGGCGCTGAAGGCGTGACCGCCGAGCACGATCCCGGCCGGGGCGCCTCCGACCGTCTGCTCTGGACGGAGACCGCCGATCGCTGGCTCCGCGCGGTGCGCGAGCACGGCGCGGACGACCCGGCCGGGGTCGTGCTCCCGGGGCGCGTGACCGGCGACGGGGAGCGCCGCGAGTCGATGGAGACCATCGGGCGCAGCTTCCTGCTCGCCTCCGCCCGCATCGCGGGCTCACCCGCCGGCGACGCCGAGGCGGACGCCCTGATCGACTTCTACGCCCGGGCCATCGTGGACGGCACCGATCCGGGGCATCCGTCGGCCTGGCCGCGCGGGGTGACCTGCCGCACCCCGCTGACCGGGATCACCAACTCCATCGTCGAGGGCGCCAACCTGGCGTTCGGGCTGTACATCGCAGGCGACCGGTTCTGGTCGCGGCTCGACGGCCGCCAGCAGAGCCAGGTGCTGGCCTGGCTGCGACATCACGCGCTGCGCGAGGTGTGGCAGAACAACTGGCAGCTCTTCCCGGCGATGGCCGAGGCGTTCATCCGGCACCGCGGCGGCGACGCCCGCGGCCTGCACGGCGAGCGCAACGTCGCCCGGGTGGAGGGATGGTACCTCGGCGACGGCTGGTACACCGACGGGCCGTCGCACGCGGTGGACTACTACAACGCGTGGGCCATCCACCCCTACCTGTGGGCCTGGTATCGGATGACCGACCGCACGCAGACCCACGAGGGTCAGCGCCACCTGGAGCGGCTCGCGCAGTTCGTCGAGCGGATGCCGTCGTTCGTCGCCTCCGACGGGGCGCTGGTGCACTTCGGGCGTTCGCTCACCTATCGCACGGCCGCGCTCGCGCCACTGTGGTGCGCCGAGATCTCGGGCGTCAGCCCCCTGACACCGGCGCGCACCAGGCAGGTCGCGACCTCGGTGCTGGACGGGTTCGTGCGGCACGGCGTCGGTGCGGACGGCCAGCTGCGGCTGGGCTGGTACGACGAGTACCTGCCCGCGTCGCTGCAGGACTACAGCGGATTCGGGTCGCCGTACCTGGCAGGGATCGGCTTCCTCGGGCTGTCGCTGGACGCCGGGCACCGGGTGTGGACGGATGCTGCGGAGCCGGCGGAGCATCCGGCCTCCACCTGCTCCCTCGACGGCACCGGGATCACGCTCAGCACCGCGGGCGGCGATGCGCCGGTGATCCTCGTCAACCACGGCTCCGACCACGCCGAGCTGCCTGTTCAGGACCACGGCATCCGTGACCCCGACGACCCGCACTACGGCTCGTTCGCCTACTCCACGCACACCGCGCCCGAGGTGGGGGACGGCTGGCTCGAGGCGGTCGACGGGCACGTGTGCCTGTTCGACGACCAGGGCCGCCCGAGTCGCCGCGCCAAGCTGCGCGGGCGGACGCAGGACGGCGCGCTCAGCGCGTCGGTGCACTATCCGCAGATCGACGGACGGCTGCTGGTCGGAGCGGCGATCGTCACGGCATCCGTCGTGAACCGCGGCACCGAGGTGCGCGCGCACCTGGTGATCGCGCCGAAGGAGCACGACCGCATCCGCGAGGGCGCCTTCGCGCTCGCCGCATCCGATCCGCTCGAGCAGGACGTCGCCTCCGATCGCGTGCACGCATCGGTCGCCGACGGCGCGCACCGCGTGATGCTGACCGGCGTGCACGGATGGGACGACGCGGGCGTCGTGACGCACCGCGGCACGAACGCGATGGGCGAGCACTCCGCGATCCCATACCTCACCGCTGCGCGCGGCGAGGACGAGACCGTGCACGTCGCTGTCCACCAGCTGCTGCGCGCCGACGACGAACGGGACGGGATCCCGGCCGGCCTGCGGGTCGCGGTGGACGGCACGATCGTGACCGTGGAGTGGGCCGCCGACGGCATCCGCTCCGAGTTCGACCTGCGCACCGTCGTGGAGTGGGACGGTCAGCCCGGCAGGCCGGGCGGCCGTCGCAGCTGAGAGGGTCGTCCGGGCGCAGGGGGCGCGCTACATCCAGGCGTCGATGCGGTCCCCGGCGGAAGCGGATGTCTCGCCCCGGCGCAGCTCGATCACGAACGCGTGTCCGGGCTGGAAGTCCGCCGGGATCGTCACGTCGGCGTACAGGGCATCGTCCAGGTCGAAGCCGATGTCGGTCAGGCGCACCGCGAGGTCGCGTCCGGAGTCGAGCAGGCGCGCCGAGACCGGCATCCGCTCGGCGCCGGCCGGGAACCGCAGCCGCAGGATGCCCGTGACGGGACGGTTCACGACCGTGACGAACAGCCGTTCGTCGTCCCCGGTCAGCCATCCGGCACCGGTGCGATCCAGGTCGACGTGGCGGGCGTCGTACACGGCATCCGCGTTCGCGCGGACCCACGCGCCCAGCTGCTCGGCGATCTCGTCCTCGTGCGCCGTCATGCGGCCGTGGCCGTCGGGGCCGAAGTTCACGACCAGGTTCCCGTTCATCGAGCGGCAGCGCATCAGCAGGTCGATGACGTCGTCCGCGGTCTTCTGGTACTGGCCGTCGGTGTCGCGCAGCCAGCCCCAGGCGTTCGGGCCGATGGTCATCACGCAGTCCCAGTCGTTCCCGCCGAGCATCTCGAAGCTCGCCGGCAGCTTGCGCTCCCAGCCCTGCTCGTAGTCCCCCAGCAGGGTGCCGTTGGAGTCGAAGTGCCGGGCGCCGTGCTCGTCGCTGCGGAATCGCGAGCCGATGATCAGTCCGGGGCGCCGCGCGCGCAGCTCTGCCTCGAGCGCGTGGGTGAACTCGTGGGAGGCGATCCAGGACGCGTCCCAGGTGCCGTCGAACCAGAGGCCGCGCGCGGCGGGGTAGCGGTCCAGCAGCTCGAGCAGCTGGGCGCGCGTGTACTGCAGGAAGTCGTGCCAGCCGGCGCGCTCCGCATCGGTCGCCGGCACCGTGCGGAGGTAGCCCGGGTGATGCCAGTCGAGCACCGAGAAGTACAGGAAGACGTCGATGCCCTCGGCCGTGTACGCGTCGACGACCTCGCCGACCAGGTCCCGCCCGCACGGCGATTCGCGCACCGTGTAATCGGAGTGCGCGGAGGGCCACAGCGCGAAGCCGTCGTGATGCTTGGTCGTGAAAATGACGTAGCGCGCGCCCATCCTCTTCGCCTGTCGCGCCCAGGCCCGGGCGTCCAGGCCGGTCGGGTCGAAGCTCTCGTTGAGCCGGTCGTAGATCCCCTGCCAGCCCTCCGGTGCTGTCGGTCCGCTCCACGCGCGGATCCACTCCGGGGCGGCCGACCCGCCGGCCGCGCTCACGCCCTGGTACTCGCCGCCGAGGATCGAGTACAGCCCGAAGTGGATGAACTGGCCCAGGCCGTACCGGCGGAAGCGGCGCATGGCCTCGTCGTCACGGCGGGAGACCTGCGTGCCGAACCGCAGCGGGATCGGCTGACGGCCGGTCGGGAGTGCGCGGTCGGTCCAGAGAGAGGTCGTCATCGGGTCCTCGTTCGGCATTGGTAAGCGATTTCCCAGTCTACCGGCTGCGACCGCCGAACGGGACGCCCGGCAGCACGGAATCCGCAGGCAGACCGAGCGCGCGCAGCACGTGCGGGAGCACGTCGGCGTGGTCCACGACGGGCTCGCCCGACGGCACGTCAGGGCCTGCCGCCGCGATCCATGCCAGCCGCTCCTCCTCGCTGTCGCCGCCGTGGTGGCCAGCGTCGAGGTGCCCGTGATCGGTGAGCACGATGACGGTCCAGTCCTCGTGCTCGCGGTTCGCGCGTGCATCGATCGTCGCGAGCAGCACGCCGAGCTGCTCATCGCACGTCTCCACGGCCCGGCAATACCGGTCCGTCACGCCCTCGGTGTGGCCGACGATGTCCGGCAGCACCGCATAGGCGAACACCGCCGCGTGATCGCGGTGCAGCAGTTCGCGGGCGGTCCGTGACACCACGGCCTCGTCCATCAGCGCGACGAGCTCGAGCGGCCCGTCCTCCGCTCCTGCGGGCAGCTCCGGCCGGTACCCGCCGCCGGCGAAGAGCGGTCCGCCGCTTCCCGTGGTCACCAGCGGCGCCCACGCGCCCGCCGCGAACGTCGTCGCACCGGGCAGACCGGCGCGGATGCGGAAGAGGACGTCGGGATGCCGGTCGAAGGCGTTCCCGGTGAAGTCGTTGTCGTGCACGCCGTGCTGGTCGCTGTACACGCCCGTGGCCATGGTCGACCACACCGGCCCGGAGATCGTCGGATTCGCGGCGTGCACGCGCACGGTCGAGAGGAAGCCGCGCGCGGACAGCGCGTCCAGATGCGGGGTGCGCGCGCTGCGCACGACGTCGTCGCGCACACCGTCCCATCCCATGATGAGAACGTGCGACGAGTGGGCGGAGGAGATCACGGAGCCGGACACCGCTCCAGCGTACGGCCGCCCTCGCGGGTCGCCGCATGGCATCCCCTCGACGCGCGCGGGTAGTCTGGCCTGACGATGAGCATCACTCGCCGCACGCTGCTGCTCGGCGCCGGGACCGGTGCCGTCGCGGTACTGCTCGCCGCGTGCACGCCCGAGCCCACCAGGCCCACGCCGACCCGGTCCACGCCCGCGCCCCGGCCGACCGCGCCCTCCCAGGTGCCCGCTCCGGCCGCGTTCGTCCGCAGCTCCTGGTCGAAGGACCCGTACTCGTACGGCGCGATCAGCTACCTGCCGTCCGGCACCGACCCGCAGCAGCGCGCGACGCTCGCGGAGCCCATCGGCGACCGGCTGTTCTTCGCCGGCGAGGCCCTCGACACCGACAACCCCGGCACGGTCCTCGGTGCGGTGGACTCCGGCCGCGCGGCCGCGCTCGCCCTGATCGTCGCGGCGGGTCCCAAGGAGCGCGTCGCCGTGATCGGCGCCGGCGCCGCGGGCGTGGTGGCGGCGCGGATGCTGGCGGATGCCAACCACGATGTCACCGTGTTCGAGGCGCGCGACCGCTCCGGCGGCCGCATCCTCAGCCAGAAGGCGAAGGACTGGCCGGTGCCCGCGCAGCTGGGCGGCTGGCTCATCTCCGACGAGCAGCTGGCCGCGCTGCACGATCGGATCACCACCCTCGGCGAGCAGCAGCTCACCTTCGAGACGGCCACCGGCTGGTCGAAGGACGGGGCCGCCGACACCGTCTCCGGCGACCCGATCGCGCAGGCCGCCGCCAAGGCCGGCGACCTGCCGGCGGACATCCCCCTCGCCGAGGCCCTCACCCAGAACGGCGCCGACCTCGAGGACCCCGCGCTCGCGGCATCCCTCGCCTGGCTCTCCGCCACCACGGGGGCGGACCCCGAGAAGGCTTCGAGCTGGTACCCGCCGGCGTTCGCACCGGACACGCTCACCGGCATGGCCGAGGACCTCGGATCATTCTTCGACAAGCATCTCGAGGATCAGCAGGTCACGCTGGCCTCGCCCGTCGTGCGCGTCGCCTACGACGACAGCGGAGTGAGCCTGCGGCTGGGCACGGGCGAGGCGCTGTCGTTCGACCGCGTCATCGTCACCGCGCCTCTGGGTGTGCTGCAGCGACAGGGCATCGAGTTCGCCCCCGCGCTGCCGAAGCCGCATCGCGGAGCGATCGCGTCCCTGGCATCCGGTTTCGTGGAGACGGCGTGGATGCGGTTCGAGGAGCCGTTCTGGGATGCCGAGCAGACGATCTGGCACGTCGTCGGCGGCGACGGCCTGATCCGCACCTGGATCAACCTCATGCCGGCCACCGGCGAGCCGGTGCTCGTGGGGCTCGTCGGCGGAGCGGATGCCGCGCGCTTCGCGGCGCTCAGCGACCGCGACGCCCAGGTCGCCGCCAGAGCGGCACTCGTCTTCTTCGCGCCCACTCCGGCGGACGCGAGCTGATCACGCCCCACGGGGGCAGCCGTACGCGCACGTGGCTGAGCAGCACGAGCGCGGCCGCCACGAGAGCGAAGATCGCCAGCGCGGCGAGGCACGACACGGACATCTCCGGAAGACCCGACACCTGCCGCGGGTCGAGGAAGTAGTACGGGTACCAGCCGATGATCCGGCCGCGCACGATCGTGAACACGCCCCAGACCACCGGGTAGGCCAGCACGAACGGCACCACCCGCCACGAGGCGGCGTGCCGGCCGGGCCCGATCAGCCACGCGATCACCGCGCATGCCGGCAGCAGGTAGTGCAGCACCACATCCGACCAGGGAACCGTGATCGGGATGCCACGCACGCCCGCCTGCCACACGATGATCGAGAACGCCAGGCCGGCCGTCACCGTCCAGCTCAGCACCAGTGCCCTGGCGGACGTGAGCCACACCGGATCCTCCGCGCGTCGCAGCGCGATGACGCCCGCGAGGATCGTCACCGCGGCGAACGCCACGTTCGACTGGATCGTCAGGTACGCGAAGAAGTTGTCGCTGGCGAGGGTCTGCGAGCCCATGCCCCACAGCATCCGATGCGTGAGGGACACGATGCACACGGCTGCGGCGAGCAGACGCAGCCATCCGAAGATCCGTCTCGTCAGCACGCGGGCGTCGTCCTCCTGGCGGCTTCCGCTCCCTCGGGCGGAGCGGCTCAGTCGTCCCCCGAGTCTACGTAACGCGCAGAAGTGCGGCGCCCCGCTGTGCAGGACGCCGCACCTCCGCGCGTGCGCCGCGACGGATCAGACTGCTCAGCCGGCGGACGGCGTCAGCGTCACGTACTGGGACGCGTCTCCGGGCTTCTGCTGCTCGAGCCGCATGCGGTCATCCACGTACTGCAGGGCCAGCCCGCTGTTGCGGTTGACCAGCCGGTACGTCGTCGAGCCGTCCAGCGAGGTGCCGTTCACGGCGACGCGCTGCAGGTACCACTGGTCGCTGCCGCCGGGGGTGCCCAGGCTCGTCGAGGTCAGGGGCACGGCATCCGCCTGCCGGTCACCCGCCGTGACCACGGCGCCGAAGGCGCGCGGCGCCGCGGCGCCGGTGCCCGACACCCGCAGGACCTTGCCGGTCGTCGCGTCGACGAGACGGTAGAAGCCGCTGTTCTCGCCCTTCGCGCTCTGGTCGGCGACGGGCTCGAGCCTCCAGGCGGTCGCCTTGGTCGCCGCGCCCTGGCCGCCGTCCATACCGGGACCGCGATCCGTGACCACGGCCCGCTGCCCCACGCGCAGCACATAGGAGGAGCCCTCGGCGACCGCGCTCCCCGCCGTGTCCCGCGGGGTGTACTCGGTGCTCACCGAGGCGCCACGGGCGCCCGGCGCCGGCGCGATGTCCACGACCTTGGCGGTCAGGTCGGAGATGGTCAGGAAGGAGCGGCCGGTGACGTTCTGGTTGGTCAGGCTGCCGTTGTCGAGCGAGGTGAGGTAGCCGCCGTTCGATCCGGCGGGCATGAGTCCGACGGCCTTCCACGAGTTCGGGTCTCCCAGATCGGCGGTCTCGTAGACGTTGCCGTCGTAGCCGACGATCCGGTACAGGCCGGAGAACGCGTTGTACGAGATGGCCGATTCGTTGTTCTGCGCAGGCAGGTACAGATGGCCGGTGTCCGGGTCCTCGTAATAGGCGCTGTTCGTGATGAGGTCCACGGTCTGCGAGACGCCGGTGGCCGGGTCGGTCTGCGTCACGTAGATGCCGCCGGTGACGACCTTGACGCCGCCCTCGTACCTGTCGTCCACGGCCTTGAGGGTCATGTCCTGCCCTGTGACGGCGTCGTGGTACGTCACGGTGCGATCGGGCGCGGACTGCCCGGTCGCGTCGTTCACGATCGTGTGCGCCAGCGTGTTGGCCGTGTAGTCGTTGCCCGAGGCATCCGAGAACCGGATGAGGTGGTCCGCAGCGACCTTCGCGGCCTCGTACGAGGCGCCCGCGTTCGCCCCCGATCCCTGCCAGGCGATCAGGTCGGTGGTGGGGTCGTAGAAGACGTCGAGCCCGCCGATGGAGTTGACGTTGCCGTCGATCCCGCCGATGCCCGGCTGCGACCACGAGCCGTTGTGCCATTTCTGCCACGTGCCGCTGGCCATGCCGCCGCTGATCGGCGCGCGGGCCATCTCGGTCCAGCTGGCCAGGGTCGAGGAGGCCGGCTTCTTGTAGATCTTCACGTTGTACGTGATGTAGAAGTAGCCGGTGGAGTAGTCGATGAACAGGCGGCAGCCGGAGTTGCCGAACGGGTACGACTGCCCGGGCGATGCCTTCTCGTCGATGACCTGGTCATCGTCCCAGGCCGAGGTGAGCGCGGGACCCGCGTACTGCCAGGTCGCGCCCTCGTCGGCCGACGTGGCGAGCAGGATGCGGTTGTTGTGGTGGCCGGTCGAGATCTTCTCGTCGATCGTCGCGTTCGCACCCTTGGTCTGCCACGGGTCGAACTGGTACTCGTCGTTCAGCAGCGCATGCCAGACGCCCTGCGGGTCGACCCACACGCCGATCACGTCGCAGTGATCGTCCTGCTGCGGTGAGGGGATCGGGAAGACGGGGTGCTTGTCGAGCTGATAGCAGATCGTGCCGGGGTCTCCGTAGTACGCGGGCGCCTGCAGCCGCTCGGTGGTGGTGCCCATGCCCGCCGAGACGGCACTCATGTCGTCGTTCGTGAAGGTGCGCGCCCAGGCACTGCCCCGGTTCGTGCTGTACGCGGTGAGAGCGTTGGTCCAGTGGAAGCGGCCGTCCTTGCCGACGAAGGCGGAGCCCGCGATGTCGCTGGTGAGACCGCCCTTCATCGTGGTCGTCCCCGCTGCGATGTACTGCGGGGGAGGCGGAGCGGTGTCCGCGCGGGCCGCACCCGCCAGTGCGACCGCACTGATCGCTCCGATGGCCAGTGCCGGGGTGAGGCGTCGCCAGCGGATGCTGCGGCGGGCGGTGCGATGGTCTCTCATGGTCATGCCTTCCTGTTCGTCTTCGAAGCGGAGTGCTGGGTGCAGGCGATAGAAATCGCTTACTGTTCGGCGAACGTATCCGAGAGATTCTGAGCCTGTCAACGGTAACTCGTTTCTAGAAACCGATTACTGAACTTTTGGCCAATGGCGACAGGACAGTGCCAGCCGTCCGTCCGGCGTAAGCGGGTCGGTCGAGGAGGAGGCGGCCGTGGCTAGAGTTGGACGGTGACCTCCCCGATGCCCATCGCCACCGTCCTCCGGCGCGCGGCACTGGTGGCGCTCGGCGGGATGGTGGGCACTGCCGCGCGCATGGGTCTCGGAATGCTCATCCCGGATGCCGCGCTCAGCGTGCTGGCCGCGAACATCGTGGGCGCCCTGGCGCTGGGCGTCCTGACGGCCCGGCTGCCCGCCGGCGATCTGCGGGTTCTTCTGGGCACAGGCGTGCTCGGCGGCTTCACGACGTACAGCTCATTCATGGTCGACAGCGTGCAGTTGGGATCGGTGTCGCCGCTGCTCCTGATCGGCTACGTGGCCGTGAGTCTGGTCGGGGGCATCGCGGCCGCCGCCCTCGGGCTGGTGCTGGGGCGGAAGCGGGCGGCATCATGAGCCCGCTGGTGTTCCTGCTGGCCGCCGCGTGCGGCGGACTCGGGGCCGCGACACGCTACCTCGTCGATCTCGGCATCGCACGGCTGACCGGCACCCGCTTCCCGTGGGGCGTGATGGTGATCAATATCAGCGGCTCGCTCGCGCTCGGCCTGGTGGTCGGGATGCTGCCCGGCGCCGCTTTCGTGCTCGGCACCGGCTTCCTCGGCGGCTACACCACGTTCAGCACCGCGATGATCGACACGGTCGCGCTGTGGCGCGACGGGGAGCGCCGGGCATCCGCCCTCTACGCCGGGGGAATGCTGCTGGCCGGCCTCGCCGCCGCGGCCCTCGGGCTCTCGCTCGGCCATGCCCTCTGACCGGCCCTGACATCGCGCTCCGGCCCGCTCTCAGCCGGCTCCAAGGGCCGATAATGTACAGATGTACATGAGGGGGTCGGGATGTCGGATGCTGTCACGCGCCGCAGGCGCGATCCGGAGACCCGCCGCCGCGAGATCGTCGCGGCTGCGGCCGAGCTGATCGTCGAGGTCGGCGTCGGCGCCCTCACCCACCGCATGATCGCCGCGCGCGCGGGCGTGCCGCTCGGCGCGACCACGCAGTACTTCGCCACGCTCGACGAGCTGCGGTCGGAGGCGCTGCGCCACCTCGTGGCGGATGTGGACTCCAGGATGCAGGGCATCCGGTCCGTGCTCACTGAGCGCGGCGCCACTCCCGCCGTCATCGCCGAGCTCATCGTGCAGGGCCTCGCCGACGCCCGGGCCATGGAGGCCGACCGCGCCGTGGTCACCGCCGCGGTCAACGACCCTCAGCTGCGCGAGCTCGCCCGGCGCTGGTCGGCGCAGATGGCGGGGTTCCTCACCGGCGACTACGGTCTCGAGCGCGCGACCGCGGCTGCCATCTTCATCGACGGGGTGCTCTGGCACTCCCGCATCAACGACGAGCCGCTCAGCGGCGCCTTCATCGAATCCGCACTCGCCGCCATCCTTGGCGAGAGCATCCGTCCTTCGTCCGTGAGCGACTGAAACGAGCATCGTGTCGAATCTCTCCGTCCTCAGCCTGCGCAACCGCGCGCTCATCGCCCTGATCACGATCGTCTCCGCCGTGTTCGGCGGACTGGCGCTGACCAATCTCAAGCAGGAGCTCATCCCCTCGCTCGAGCTGCCGGCGCTGATGGTCATGACCACCTACCCGGGCGCTTCGCCCGAGGTCGTCGAGAACGACGTCTCCACGCCGATCGAGGATGCCATCCAGGGCGTGCCGGGGCTCGAGTCGACGACCGCGACGAGCACCACCAACGCCTCGATCGTGCAGGCGACCTTCACCTACGGCACCAACCTGGCGACCGCCGAGCAGAAGATGCAGCAGGCGATCAATCGCATCGGCCAGCAGCTGCCGAAGGATGTCGCTCCGCAGGTGCTCAGCGTCTCGATCGACGACTTCCCGGTGATCCAGATCGCCGTCACCGGCTTCAGCGACGCCGAGGCCGCGCAGAACGACCTGCAGACCACCGTCATCCCGGACCTCGAGGACGTCAAGGGCGTCAACGCCGCACAGATCGTCGGCGGCGTCGGGCAGCGCATCACGATCACGCCCGACGCGGCCAAGCTGGCCGAGGCGCGTCAGAGCACGCAGGCGATCAGTCAGGCGCTGCAGCAGAACGGCGTGCTGCTGCCCGGTGGCGACATCACCGAGGGCGACGAGACGCTCACCGTGCAGACCGGGTCGAAGATCACGAGCGCGAGCGAGCTGGCATCCCTGCCGCTGGTGGGGACTCCGCTGACCATCGGCGACGTCGCGACCGTCGAGCAGACCACCGATCCGGTCACCTCGATCTCCCGCGTGGACGGCAAGGACGCGCTGTCGATCGCCGTCACCAAGCTCCCCTCCGCCAACACCGTCGACGTCTCCAAGGGCGTGCTGAGCAAGCTCGACGAGCTGAAGAAGACCTTCCCCGACTCGAAGTTCACGGTCGTTTTCGATCAGGCGCCGTTCATCGAGCAGTCCATCGAGACGCTCGCCACCGAGGGCATGCTCGGCCTCGCGTTCGCGGTGATCGTCATCCTGATCTTCCTGCTCTCGATCCGCTCCACGCTGGTCACGGCGATCTCGATCCCGACCAGCGTGCTGATCACCTTCATCGGGCTGCAGGCGTTCGGCTACTCGCTCAACGTGCTGACGCTCGGCGCGCTCACCATCGCGATCGGGCGCGTGGTCGACGACTCGATCGTGGTGATCGAGAACATCAAGCGCCACTACGTGCAGGGAGCCGACAAGGGTGATGCGATCCGGCTGGCGGTGCGCGAGGTGGCTGCGGCCATCACCGCCTCCACCATCACGACGGTGGCGGTCTTCCTGCCCATCGTGTTCGTCGGCGACATGGTCGGCGAGCTGTTCCGTCCCTTCGCGATGACTGTGACGATCGCGATGATCGCCTCCCTGCTGGTCGCGCTGACCATCGTGCCGGTGCTGGCGTACTGGTTCCTCAAGCCCGGCAAGCCCCTTCTCTCCGCGGACGGAGCGCCGATCGACCCGGAGCATCCGGATGCTCCGCCCACCCGCCTGCAGCGCGCGTACCGGCCGATCCTGGGCTGGACGCTGAAGCACTCCGCGACCACGGTGATCATCGCCGTGCTGGTGCTCGCCGGCACGCTGGCCGCGGCGCCGCTGATGAAGATCAACTTCCTCAGCGACTCCGGGCAGAACACCATGACCGTCACCCAGGACATCGGCGGCACCGCCAGCCTGCAGGCGAAGTCGGATGCCGCGAAGAAGGTCGAGAAGGTGCTGGAGGACGTCGACGGCATCACGCACGTGCAGGCGTCGATCGGCTCCAGCGGCTCGGCGCTGCGCGACGCCTTCTCCGGCGGTGCGGGCATCACCTACTCCATCCAGACCAGCGACTCGGTCGACCAGGAGAAGCTGCGCGCCACGGTGCAGAAGAGGATCGACGAGCTGAAGGACGCCGGTGACGTCAAGGTCGGGGCGTCGTCGGGCGGCTTCGGCTCCAGCGACATCACGATCAGCGTCACCGCCCCCACGGCCGATGCGCTGCAGGAGGCGACGGATGCCCTGACGAAGGACCTCGAGGGCCGCGACGGCGTCGGCGAGGTCACCGACAACCTGGCGGCGTCGCTGCCGTACATCGCGGTGGTCGTCGACCGCGCGAAGGCCGCCGAGCATGGACTCTCCGAGGTCGCGGTGGGCTCGATCGTGTCGAACACGATGCGCCCGGAGCAGCTCGGCACGGTGGAGGTCGACGGCACCGGCCTGACCGTGTACCTCGTCGCACCCGAACCGCCGACGTCGGAGGAGGCGCTGAAGGACCTGGCCATCCCGACTCCGACCGGCATCGTGAAGCTCTCGGACATCGCCCAGGTCGAGCAGAGCAACGGGCCCACCGCGATCACCACCGAGAAGGGGCGTCGCACCGCCACGATCACGGTGCCGCCGGCCTCGGACGACCTGGCCGTCGCCACGCGCTCGGTGACCGCCTCGCTCGATCACGTGAAGCTGCCCGAGGGCGCCCGCGCCGAGATCGGCGGCGTCGCGCAGCAGCAGGCCGACTCGTTCTCGCAGCTGGGCCTGGCGATGCTCGCCGCGATCCTGATCGTCTACGTGGTGATGGTCGCGACCTTCAAGTCGCTGCGCCAGCCGCTGCTGCTGCTCGTGTCGGTGCCGTTCGCGGCGACCGGCGCGATCCTGCTGCAGATCGCCACGGGCGTGCCGCTGGGCGTCGCCTCGCTGATCGGCGTGCTGATGCTGATCGGCATCGTAGTCACGAACGCGATCGTGCTCGTCGACCTGGTCAACCAGTACCGCGAGAAGGGCCTCACGACCGCGGATGCCGTGATGGCCGGCGGCGAGAAGCGTCTGCGGCCGATCCTGATGACGGCGCTCGCCACGATCTTCGCGCTCACGCCGATGGCCCTCGGCATCACCGGACACGGCGGGTTCATCTCCCAGCCGCTCGCCATCGTGGTCATCGGCGGCCTGGTGTCGTCGACGGTGCTGACGCTGATCGTGCTTCCGACGCTCTACAACCTGGTCGAGGGCGCGAAGGAGCGGCGTGCCGCACGGCGGGCCGCTCGGGGCGGCGGAGCCTCCGGACCGGACGGATCTGGTCCGGGAGGCTCCGGTCCTGCCGGACCTGAGGGCCCGCGCAGGCCCATCGCGCCCGAGATCATGCACCGCAGCGACGTCGAGGCGCATCTCGCGGGCGAGGCGCACGGCGGTGGTGCCGGTTCCGTGGCCGCCGGGTCCGGTGCCGGTGCGCGGTCGTTCGCGGCCGGTGCGGGTGCTCTCGCGGGGGCGGGACTCGCGGCATCCGATTCGACGCCGGATGCCCCGGGTGGGCAGGCCGATGGTGCGCCGCCCGCGGCGGTGGACTCCGGCACGATCGCACGCCTGCAGTTCACAGACTCCCCTGCAGTGCAGCCCTACGAGCCCGTCCGCTCCGCCGACCCCATGCTCGCGGCGGCTGCCGCGGCATCCGCCGCTGCTGCTGCCGCCTCGGCCGCCGCAGCGGCGGCATCCGTCGTCGCGCAGGCCGCAGCCGACCCCGCGGCGCACCACCCGACCCGACGCGAGCTGCGCTCGCAGGCGCTGCCCTCCGCGAACCCGGTCGACTGACTGCGACCGTCACTCAGCGTGGATCACAAACGCAGCGGAATCATGCTTCCGCGGTGCACTTCTGATCCACACTGACGCGGCGGACGCACTTCTGTTCCGGCTTGCTGACGCGCGCGCTCAGCCGGAGAAGCGGATGCCCCACTCGAGCGTCCAGGACTCGTCCTGCCCCAGGTGGCGCAGTCCGCGCCCGGAGTTGAACGCGTCGGCGGGTGCCGTCATCGGCTCCACGGCGACGACCAGCGAGTGGTCCGGGTATCCGGTGGAGGTGTACGCCTGCACGTAGCCGAAGCCGGGCCCCTGCTGCAGGGTGACAGTGCGGCCGTCGGGAGCGGTCAGCGTCGTGCGCGCGAAGCCGTCGGCATCCCGGTGCAGGTTCGCGAACCCGGTGTCCAGCTGCGCGTCGCCGAGCCGCTGCCCCTCGCGCAGATCGGTGCCGGAGGCGACCGGGGATTCGCCGACCGGCAGCATCCGCTCATCGGTCTCGAAATAGGTCTCCGCGGGGATCCGCAGCATCAGCGTGCGCGGGTCGGTGCCGCCGATCGTCAGGTACGGGTGAGTGCCGAGCGCGACCGGCGCCGGGGCGGCCGAGCGGTTCATCAGCGTGTGCGTGACGTCGATGCCGGCATCCGTCAGCGCGTAGCGCACGGTCGTGTCGATCAGGTACGGGTAGCCGGTCTGCGGCACGATCGCCGCGGCGAGCGTCACCGCGTCCTCCGAGCGCCTCGCGATCTCGTAGGCGGTGAAGCGCAGCAGTCCGTGGCTGGCGTTGTGGAACTTCGGCTCGGTGATGGCCAGCGCGCGTGTGGTGTCGCCGTCCTGCCAGATCCCGTCGCGGACGCGGTTCGGCCACGGGGCGAGCACGACTCCCGATGCGCCGGGTGTCGCGATGTCCTCCGGGTAGGGCGGCACGATGTCGACACCGCCCACGGTGAGGTGGCGCAGCGAGGCGCCGACCTGCGCGATCTGAGCCGTCACGTCGCCGCGGCTGAGGTGGATCTGGATGCCGGTGGGGGAGGCCATCCCGCCATCGTACGACCCAGGGCTTCTCCCAGGGTGGTCCGGTACACTCGAACAGTCGGCTTCGGGCACCCGCCTCGTGCGGAGCGTTTTGCGAGGGTGAACCTGCTCTCATTGTGAGCCCAGGGGCCGATGGTTCATCAACCATCACATGAATGGCCCCGGCCGACGGATGCCCGGGTATGTCCGCCGTGCGCTGATCTCTGTGCGCACGGGAGCGGACGCTGTTCTCGTGTCAGAGACAGTGAGGAAATCATGCCTAAGAACGGCAAGCCCAAGGGCGGACGCCCGTCCCGCAACTTCGAGCCGCGCTACGCGAAGAAGACGGCGTTCCACGACCGTCACGCCGGTGGCCGTCCGACCCGTGATGACGACCGGCGGTCGGATGCCGGTGAGCGCCGCTCCTTCTCATCCGACGCGCGCGCGGATCGCCGCCCGGGCAGCATCAGCCCCAAGCACCGCGGCTACCGCGAGGCCGAGGCCGGCGCAGCGGCGCCCAAGCGCCGCTGGTCGGATGCCGAGCGCGCGGGCCGCGACGAGGCGCGCTCCATCCGGAACCGTGCCGAGTCCGGTCGCCGTGAGGCGCCGCACCACCGCAACGATCGCGATGACCGCGGCTTCGGCGGTCGCCGCTTCGACGACCGTCCCCGTCGCGATGACCGCTCCGGTGGCTTCCGCCGTGACGAGCGTCCCTCGCGCGATGACCGCGGTGGCCGTGGGTTCGAGCGTCGTGACGAGCGCCCGCGCTTCGAGCGTGACGACCGGGGTTCGCGTGACTTCGAGCGTCGTGACGATCGTGGCGGCCGCGGTTTCGAGCGTCGCGATGACCGTGGTGGGCGCGGTTTCGAGCGTCGCGACGACCGAGGCGCAGCGCGCGGCGGTTTCGACCGCAGCGAGCGCCCGCGTCACGATCGTGAGGACCGGGGTTCGCGTGGCTTCGACCGCCGCGATGACCGTGGTGGCGCACGGGGCGGCTTCGACCGCAATGACGACCGTGGCGCGCGCGGCGGTTTCGACCGTCGTGATGACCGTGGTGGCGCGCGCGGCGGTTTCGACCGCAACGACCGCGGTGGCGCGCGCGGCGGTTTCGACCGTCGTGACAACCGTGGCGCACGCGGCTTCGACCGCACCGAGCGTCCGCGCTTCGACCGCGACGACAGGCCGCGTCAGGATCGCGCCGACCGTCCGCGTTTCGAGCGCAGCGACCGCCGTGACGACCGCCCGCGCTTCGACCGCAACGACCGCGACGCCCGGCCGATCCGACAGAACCGCGACGACCGTCCGAGCCGCAGCGACTGGAACCGCACCGCGACGGTCAAGGCTCACGAGGAGCACGTCGACGTCGTGCACGAGCGGCTCGAGGCCGAGGCCGTGCAGGCCACAGAGGTCGCCGATGCGACCTTCGCCGACCTGGGCATGGGCTCGAACATCGTCGAGGTCCTGAAGAACATGGGCGCCGAGAAGCCGTTCCCGATCCAGGCGGCCACGATCCCGGCCATCCTCGAGGGACGCGATGTGCTCGGTCGCGGCCGCACCGGCTCCGGCAAGACGATCGCCTTCGGTGCGCCGCTGGTGGAGAGCATCCTGCTGTCGCAGAAGGGCAAGCGGCGCGAGATCGGCCGCAAGCCGCGCGCCATCATCCTGGCGCCGACGCGCGAGCTGGCCCTGCAGATCGACCGCACGGTGCAGCCGATCGCCCGCAGCGTCGGTCTGTTCACCACGCAGATCTACGGCGGAGTGCCTCAGGCGCGCCAGGTCGGCGCGCTCAACAAGGGCGTCGACATCATCATCGGCACCCCCGGCCGCATCGAGGACCTCATCGAGCAGCGCAAGCTCGACCTCTCCGAGATCCGCATCGCGGTGCTCGACGAGGCCGACCACATGGCGGAGCTCGGCTTCGCCGAGCCCGTGCAGCGCATCCTGCGCAAGACGGGCACCGCACTCGAGGACGGCGCGACCAGCCAGAAGCTGCTGTTCTCGGCGACGCTCGACCGCGAGGTCGCCGCGATCGTCGACGAGTTCCTGGTCGACCCTGCCGTCTATGAGGTCGCCGGCGAGGATCAGAACTCGGGCACCATCGAGCACCGCGTGCTGGTGATCGAGCACCGCGACAAGGCCGAGGTGCTCACCTCGCTCGTAGACCGCGACGGGCAGACGCTGGTCTTCGCCCGCACCCGTGCCTACGCCGAGATGCTCAGCGAGCAGTTCGAGGATGCCGGCATCGCGTCCGTCGCCCTTCACGGTGACCTGAACCAGGCCAAGCGCACGCGCAACCTGCAGAAGCTCACCGCGGGCAAGGTGCAGGTGCTCGTCGCCACGGACGTCGCCGCGCGTGGCATCCACGTCGACGACATCGACCTGGTCGTGCAGGCGGACGCGCCCGACGAGTACAAGACGTACCTGCACCGCTCGGGCCGCACGGGCCGTGCCGGCCGCTCCGGCCGCGTCGTCACGCTGATCACCCGGCACCGCCGTCGCCGCATGGAGGACCTGCTGGACCGCGCCGAGATCGACGCGCCGTTCGAGCAGGTCGCACCGGGTGACGACCTGATCGACGAGATCACCGGTCGCGTGCCGAGCGCCGCAGAGCTGACCGCCTGACGCGCCACAACTCCGGAGGAACGCCCCCGTGGAGCCCGACAACGGCTCCGCGGGGGCGTTTCCGCGTCGGATCTCCGGAGTTGTGGCGGCGGAAGCGATGAGACTGCGCCCTAGTCTGGACGGATGCCGCTGATCCGCCCCGCATCCCTCCCGCTGATCCGCGCGGCCGAGGACGGCTCGGGCGAGATCGGGCAGGCGGATGCTGCGGCACGCGCACTTCGCGAGGACTACGAGCGCTGGAGCCGGCTGGGATGGGGCGCGCTCGCGTATCTCGGAGCGGTGCTCGGAACGCTGTTCGGGCTCGCGATGCTCGACGCGGCGAGCGACGTATCGGTGGGAGCCGGACGGGTCGCGGTTCTCGCGATCGGAGTCGCGGCTCTGAGCATCTCGGTCGTCTGCCTTCTCGTGCTGCATCGGCTCTGGCGGACGGGGCGTCGCCTCACAATCGCGGCCGCCTGGTGGCTGCGGCTGCCCTTCCGCACCGGGCAGCGCTCCCGTCGAGCTCCGTTCTGGTTCGCGCCGCGGACCGTGCAGTACGAGCCCCGCATCCTGACGAGGACGACGGCGAGTGCGCTGCTCTTCCTCGTGGCGATCTTCGGGCTGTCCTCGGTGTTCTTCACCGATGCGGCGCGGATGCCGCTGCTGACGGCGGCGATGGTGTCGATCGGCGTGATCTCCGCCCTCTGCATGTGCGGGATCGTCGGCGGCATCATGCGCATCACGTCGGGTCTTGCGGAGGGCGATCCGTTGTGGATCGGCGTGCGCGACCGCGTCCGGGGCGAGTGAGCAGCGGCCCGTAGGCTGGGCGCATGGAATGGGGCTCTTGGGCGACGGCGGGCGGCACGGTGTGGTTCTGCATCGCCCTGGTGACGAGCGGGCTGGCGGGCGTTCAGGGCCGGACGAAGCTCGGCTGGTTCGTGCTCGGGATGATCTTCGGCCCGCTCGCGCTGCTGCTCCTGGTCTTCCTGACCGAGCCGCTGGTCAAGCGGGACTGACCGCGCTCAGAACAGCATCTCCGCCTTCGGCGCCGGGGGAGCGGATACCGGGGCCGGGCGCATCCGCTCACGCATGATCCCCCGCATCCGATCGTGGTCCTCCTCCGACTGCGTGTGCAGGCCGTGGGTGCGGATCAGCGGACGCATCCGCTTGGCCAGCCACTGGCGGTAGCCCTTCGGGGCCTCGGCCGCCGCACCCGGGTACAGGCCCCGGTAGGAGGCGACCAGGTCGGGACGCTCGCGCTGCAGCCATTCGAAGAACCAGGGCTTGACGCCGGCGCGCAGGTGCAGCGCACCGTACACGGCGTGGTCGGCGCCGGCATCCGCGATCCGCGACAGCGCCTCGTCGATCGCTCCTACCGAGTCCGTGATGTGCGGCAGGACGGGCATCAGGAAGACCCCTACCCGGAATCCGGCATCCGTCAGGGCGCGCACGGTGTCGAGCCGGGCCTGCGTGGTCGGTGTGCCGGGTTCGATCGAGTGCTGCAGCGCGTCGTCGTACATCGCGATGGACATCTGGATGTCGATCGGCACGCGCTTCGCGGCCTCCATCAGCAGGGGGATGTCGCGGCGGACCAGCGTGCCCTTGGTGAGGATCGACATCGGCGTGCCTGAGTCCGCCAGTGCCTGGATGATCCCCGGCATCAGCCGGTATCGCCCCTCCGCCCGCTGGTAAGGATCGGTGTTGGTGCCCAGCGCGACGGTCTCGTGCTGCCAGGATCCGCGACGCAGCTCGCGCTGGAGCACGTCGACGATGTTCGTCTTCACGACGATCTGCGAATCGAAGTCGCGCCCCGCGTCCAGGTCGAGATACTGGTGCGTCCCGCGAGCGAAGCAATAAGAGCATGCATGGCTGCATCCGCGGTAGGGGTTGATCGTCCAGTTGAACGGCATCCGCGACGGTCCAGGAACCGCGTTCAGCGCCGACTTGGCCAGCACCTCGTGGAACGTCATGCCCGCGAACTCCGGCGTGGACACCGACTGCACGATCCCGTTGCGGTTCTCCAGTCCGGGCAGCGCCGCGGGATCCGCATCGTCGATCGTCTGACCTTGCCACCGCATCTCACCATTAGAACAAAAGGACGATGAGATGGCAAGCGATATTCGAACAGATCTATTATTCGCGGCGGCGTGCCAGCAGCGCCTCGGTCTGCTGCTGCAGCATCGCGCGCACCCCGACGATCACCAGTCCCGCGACCAGGAAAGCGAGACCGATCTGGAACAGGGTGGTTCCCAGCCAGGTCTGGAAGATCGCGAAGTCCTTGGGCTCCGGTCGCGCCATGAGCTCGGACTGCGCCAGGGTGAGGAATCCGCCCACCAGCATCAGGAGCAGGGCGGACACGAGCAGCGTCGCCGCTCCGCCTGGGGTGCGGATGTACGGGGGCTCGGGGCTCTGCGATGTCTGGGCCATGGCTGGATCCTATGCGCTGGGCGCAGGCGGGCTCCGGGGTGGCGTGCGCCGGGCTCGTGAAACGGTCAGGGCCATGCGTCACAATGGAGCGATGAGCGCCACGCATTCCCGGCATGCGTCGCGTGCGCCGCTCGCCGTGCGGGTCGCCGTGCCCATCGGCGTGCTGTTCACCGCGATCGCGTCGCTGGCGACGCTGGCCGGCGGCGGTGGATCGGATGCTCCCGCCGCGGCGGAGCTGCCGGCGCCTGCCGCGGTCATGGCGCTCCCCGACGTGAAGCTGGCCGAGGCTCACGTCGCGAACCCGTGCGCGGACGCTGCTGTGGCGTCCGCGCTCGCCGCGCACGACGATGCCGCAGCTGTGCGCGCCTTCGGCGGCGGCGAGCAGTTCCGCGCCGCGGTCACGGCAGGCAATGCCCCGTGCATCTCGCTCTCCGATCCCGCTCATGACTGGGTCGTGGTCAACAAGCTCCGCCCGCTGGCCCCGGTGGACTTCGCGCCCGCATCCGTACGGGCGTCGAGCCTGCGCGCCACGTCCGGATCGGTGAGCATGCGCCCCGAGGTCGCGGACGCCCTCGACCGGATGAGCGCCGCCCTGACGGCCGGAGGGGCCGGCGTCATCGGCGTCAACAACGCCTACCGCTCCTACGGCCTGCAGCAGGTCACGTACTCCCGCTTCGTGCGCTCGGAGGGCGTCGCGGGGGCGGATGCCGGATCCGCGCGCCCTGGTCACAGCGAGCACCAGAGCGGCCTTGCCGTCGACGTCGTCGCCTGCTCGGGTGGCTGCGGGTCGCTCGGCGCGTTCGGCTCGACCGCGCAGAGCGACTGGATCGTGCAGCACGCCTGGGAGTACGGGTTCATTGTCCGCTACGAGAAGGGCGCCACGACGACCACCGGCTACATGCCCGAGCCGTGGCATCTGCGCTTCATCGGCGTGGAGCTGGCGAAGGCATACCACGATGGCGGCTTCCACACGCTGGAGGAGTTCTTCGGGCTCCCCGCTGCCCCCGATTACGCGCACTGACGGCATCCGGAATCGCCCACTGACGGCATCCCACAAACCCGGTACGCAGTGCCACGGATTGTGAGACGCATTCCCACAATCCGCTGTGTCCGGACCTCCTCGCGTCGTAGACTCGCCGGTGCGAAGACGCGCACGACTTTCAGGAGGACGTCATGGAACGCGACATCTACGAAGAGGATCACGAGGCCTTCCGCGACCTGGTCAAGGACTTCGTCAAGCGGTACGCCACGAACGAGAACATCGAGAAGTGGGAGGCCGCCGGTGAGATCGACCGCGCCACCATGCTCGCCGCCGGTGAGGCGGGGCTGATCGGCCTTTCGGTGCCCGAGGAGTTCGGCGGCGCCGGCATGCTGCAGGACTACCGCTTCCGCACGATCGTCATGGAGGAGGTCATCGCCGCCGGTGCAGGCTCGCTGGCCGGTGCCTTCGGCATCCAGGACGACCTGGCCGTGCCGTACCTGGTGCACATGGGCACCCAGGAGCAGAAGGAGAAGTGGCTGCCCCGCATGGCCACCGGCGAGGTGCTCGGCGCGCTCGCCATGACCGACCCGGGTGCCGGCTCCGACCTGCGCGGCATCAAGACCAATGCCAAGAAGGTCGACGGCGGCTACATCCTCAACGGCGCCAAGACGTTCATCTCCTCCGGCACGACCGCCGACATCGTGGTCACCTTCGTCAAGACCGGCGAGGGCAACCGCCCCGACGCGTTCAGCCTGCTGATCGTGGAGAAGGGCATGGAGGGCTTCGACCAGGGCAAGAAGCTCAGCAAGATGGGCTTCCACGGCTGGGACACGGCGGAGCTCAGCTTCACCGACGTCTTCGTGCCCGACGAGAACCTGATCAGCGGCAAGGAGGGCCAGGGCTTCATCCAGCTGATGATGAACCTGCCGCTCGAGCGCCTCTCGATCGGTGTCGCAGCCGCTGCGGCCGCCGAGGCCGCGACCAACTGGACCATCGCGTACACCAAGGACCGCGAGGCCTTCGGCGAGCGCATCGCCGACTTCCAGAACACCCGCTTCCGCCTGGCCGACATGGTCACCACCACCGAGGTGATGTGGGCGTACGTCGACCGCGCGCTGCTGGCCTACAAGGACAGCAAGCTCAGCGCCGAGGACGCCGCCAAGGTGAAGTTCTGGGCCACGGAGCGCGAGTGGGAGGTGCTCGACATGGGCGTGCAGCTGCACGGCGGCTACGGCTACATCATGGAGTACCCGATCGCGAAGGCGTTCACCGACGCCCGCGTGCACCGCATCTACGGCGGCACCAACGAGATCATGCGCGACCTCGTCGGCCGTCAGATCGCCGGCAAGCGCTGACGAATCCTCAGAGGGCTCAGAGGCCTCGCTCGCGGGCGGGCCTCTGAGCCCTCCGTCGTTCACGGCCGGGGACCCAGCGCCGCGGCGGTTCCGGGCTCGGATGCGGCGAGCGCCGGTTCCGACCCACCGTGTCCGGGAGAGCCCGCATCCGAGGGCGGCGTCAGACCGCCGGCCGCGCGGCCGCCTCGCGGGAGGCGCGGGATGCGGGTGACGAGGTGCCGCGCTTCCAGTAGCCGGTGAAGCTCACGTGGTCCTTGTCCACGCCGCGCTCGGCGACGAGGTACCGCCTGGCACCGGAGGCCAGGGACTGCTCGCCCGCGATGTATGCATGGAACGGCATGGACGGCAGCGTCAGCTCACGCAGTGCGGACAGCGCGCGTACCCCGGGCGCCTCGGCATCCGTGCGCACGACCGTCCGCACCTCGATGCCCGCCGGATGCGGGAACTCCAGCGCGTCCTCCGCGGTCGCGACCTCGAGGATCACGGTCCCGACGGCCGTCGCCGGCAGTGAGGAGCAGATGCCCGCGATCGCGGGCAGGGCCGTCTCGTCGCCCACCAGGACGACGTGATCCTCCCCGCGTGCGGGGTTGAACGTCAGTCCCTCGTCGATCACGAGGACGTGCTCGCCGGCGCGGCAGGTCTCCGCCCAGCGCGATGCGGGCCCTGCGGTGCCGTCGGCCGCCGACCCGTGCAGCACGAAGTCCACGTCGATCTCGGCGCCTGCATCGGCACTCGCCGGGCGGTACGACCGCACGCTGTAGTTGCGCATCACCGGCCGCACGCCGTCGGGGATGCGCAGGAACTTCAGGTACCCGAGCAGGCCGTTGGCCTTCGCCGGCACGCGCTCCAGCCCCTCCTCGCCGCCCAGCGGCAGGAACAGCCGGAACCACTGGTCGTAGCCCATCGGCGTGAAGCGCTCGATCTCACCGCCGCCCAGCGTCACCCGCATCCACCCGCTGGTGAGTCGCTGCGTGCGCAGCACGGTCAGGTGGATGAGCTCCGCTGATGCGGGCTTGACGATCTTGCCGGCGGACATGCGTGACCTCAGTTCGTTCGATCAGGGGAGCTGCCAGGGGAAGGTGGCGGCGAAGACGACGGCGGATGCCAGGACCACGGCGCCGGCGAAGACCGTGTCGCGTGTGCGCCACGGGACGAGGTGCCGCTCGGTGCGGGTGGAGTGGGCGCCGAAGGCGCGGGCATCCATCGACAGTGCGACGCGCTCGGCGTGACGGATGCCGGATGCCAGTAGCGGCACGACGTACCCCCAGCCGCGCACCAGGCGGGCGACCGGTCCCCGGCCTCCGCCATGCCCTCGCACGCGGTGGGCGGCGCGGATCACCGACAGCTCGTAACCGAAGCGCGGCACGAACCGGTACGCGGCCAGCGCCGTGTACCCGATCCGGTACGGCACCCTCAGCTGCTGCACCGCGGCGCGCACCAGGTCGGGGCCGCTCGTGGTGAGACCGCCGATCAGGGCGAGCGCGAGGATCGCGCCCAGGCGCAGCGCCGTCGCGAGCCCGATGATCAGCGCGCCCTCGTGCAGCGTCCATGCGCCGATCGTGAGCACGGCGCCGGTGCCCGCGACCTGGCTCGGGGCGACCCATACGCCGAAGCCGACGGTGAGCACGGCGATGCCGATCGGCATCCCGAGCAGCAGCAGCGCGGTCGCGCGCCGGGTGAGCCGCGCTCCGGTCAGCACGAGGACGTACGACAGCACCAGGAAGACCGCCGGCGTGAGCAGATCGCGGGTCGCCACGAGCAGGGCCATCGCCGGCAGCACGGCGGCGATCTTCGCCAGCGGGTTGAGATGGTGCAGCCAGAACCGGGCGGATGTGGGTGCCGCGGCGTACGGGTCGGTCGGCGTCGGCTCGGTCGCGGGGGAGTGCGGCACACTCGAAGGTCCGCGAAGCCGGACGCCCGTGTCCCCGTCGTGGCGGGTCGGATGCCCCGGCACCGGGGTCTTCTGGGACAGGGTGCCGGGCGGTGTCGCAGAGGCTGCGGGTTCGGCATCCGCTGACCCGCCGCTTCTGAGACTCGCGAGCACCTCGGCGGTGGGCCCGGCGGCGACCAGAGCCCCCGCATCCAGCAGGACGGCGTGGGTCGCATAGGCGGCCACGAGGTCGAGGTCGTGCGTGACGACCACGATCGTCGTGCCCGAGCGCTGCAGATCCTGCAGCAGGCTCAGCAGCTCGAGCGCTCGGGACCGGTCCTGCCCGAAGGTGGGTTCGTCGAGGGCGATCACGCGCGGGCGGGTGATGAGCGCGGTGCCGACCGAGAGACGGCGCTTCTCGCCGCCGGAGAGCAGGAACGGATGCTCATCCGCCCTGTACCGCAGGCCGAACCGATCGAGCATCTCGTCGACGCGCGCGTCGATCTCCGCCGGAGCCACGCGCTGCAGCCGCAGTCCGTGGGCCAGCTCCTCCCGCACGGAATGCGCGATGAACTGGTGCTCGGGGTTCTGGAACACGAATCCGACGTGCGAGCTCAGCGCTCGGGGCGAGGCCCGTCCGGCGTCCAGCTCCCCGATCATGACCGTCCCGCGCGGCGGCGCCACGACCCCGCCGAGCGCCTGCAGCAGCGTCGTCTTCCCCGCGCCGTTCGCCCCGACGATGGCCGTGAAGGACCCCGCGACGACGTCGAGCGAGGGAACGTCGAGGATGGTCCTCCCCTTCTTCTCGACCGCCAGTCCCCGCACGGAGATGGCGATCTCAGCATCCGGTTCCCCGCCCGCGCCATCGTCGAGCGGTGAGCCGTCACCGATCCCGCCGGTCGAAGACGCCGGGCGCGGAAGCCCCCACACGCCCAGCTCCTCCAGCTCCGCGGCGTGCTCGCCCAGCACCTCGTGCGCCGGCCCGTCCCACAGCATCCGCCCCTCGCCGTCCAGCACGATGACGCGCGTCGCGAACCGCAGGGCGGCATCGAGGTTGTGCTCCACGAGCACGATCGCGAGCTCCCTGCCATCCGTCGTCAGTGCGGCGAGCGCGGCGTAGACGTCGGCCACGCCCTGCGGGTCCAGATTGGCCGTGGGCTCGTCGAGCACGATCACCCGCGACCGCATCGCGAGTGCGCAGGCGATCGCGAGCCGCTGCCGGCCGCCGCCGGAGAGCAGGTCGGGGTTCCAGCCGCGGCGGTGCCAGAGGCCCACGCGGCGCAGTGCGTCCTCGGCGCGCTCGAGCACCTCGGATGCCGGCAGCAGCAGGTTCTCGAGAGCGAACGCGACCTCGTCGAGCACCGTGCCGGTGACGAGCTGCGAGTCGGGGTCCTGGAACACCATCGAGATGTCGGTGCTGAGCTGCGCGACCGGAGTCGTGCGGGTGTCGCGTCCGCCGACCTCGACGGTGCCGGTGATCTCGGCCTCGACCGACTGCGGGATGAGCCCGTTCAGGGCGAGTGTGAGCGTGGACTTGCCGGATCCGCTCGGCCCCATCAGGATGACGACCTCGCCCGCATGCAGGTCGAACGACACCTGCTGCGGGGAGGGGTGCGCCGCGTCGGCGTGCGTGACGCTGAGGTCGCGCACACGGAGCAGGGGCGCGGATGATCGCACGTCGGGTCCTCTGTCGGCGGCGGATGCTGTGAACTTAGCCTACCCTTACCTGGGTCGGGCCGCCCGCGGCATCCGCCGTCTCAGCGCTTCGGCGCGATGCCCGCTCTGCGCAGCGCGTTCCCCACGGCGATGCCCACGGCCGTCCATGCGACCGGACCGAGGACCGAGATCGTCAGATACACCACCTGCACCCACAGATCGAAGCGGCCGAGGTCCACGACGAACCCGACCACGACCGCCACGATCGCGCCGATGATCACGGCCGACACGAAGAAGCGCCAGCGTCCCCAGGCGCGGTATCGGGTGAGGGCGGCGACGCCCTCCTGGATCGCGCCGAACAGCAGTGCCGTGCCGATGAACCGCATCGCCCAGGCGGGGTTGAAGGCGCTCGAGATCAGCGCGGCGATCACGTGCGTGATCAGGGCGACCAGCGGCCGGCGCAGCACCTCCTGCGCGATGATGCCGGGCAGCACGTGCACGCCGAGCACCAGTCCGTACAGATACGGGGTCACGGCGAGGACGCCGAGGGTGATCACACCCGCGATCCCGCCGAGGATGCCGGTGGCGACGCCGATGGCCGCGCAGACGAGCAGTGTGCGCGTGCTCAGGCTGGCGGCGGGGGGCACCGATCCAGGCTACGCGATCCGCGCGAGGCCGGGCGCGTCGGGAGTTCGACGCCTGGCCGTAAGTCACTGGTGGGATGTCGGGATGCCGGGTTACGTTGAGACGCGGATGCCGCAGAGCAGCCGCATCCGGACACACAGGAGCGACTCATGAGACGAACACCCCTCAGAGTGACGGCGGCCGTATCCCTGGCCGCGTTGTTCATCGGATCCACAGCCACTTCCGGTCTCGCAGCCGAGGGGGTGACCACTCCCACTCCCGTCGACGGAACCCCCGGGCACTACATCGTGCTGATGAAGGGCGACCCGCTGGCCAGCTATGACGGCGGCACCAGCGGATTCAAGGCCACCAAGCCCGCCAAGGGCGAGAAGCTCGACGCGCACTCCGCGAACTCGCAGAAGTACATCGCGCACCTGAAGAACGAGCAGCGCAAGCTCGCCGCGGAGCAGGGAGTGACGCCGGACGCCGACTACCAGGTCGTCGCGAACGGCTTCTCCGCACAGCTCACCGGCGCGCAGGTCGACAAGCTGCGCGCATCGAAGGACGTGCTCGGCGTCTACGCCGATGAGGTGCGCCACCCGCAGGCGCAGACCTCCACCGACTTCCTCGGCCTCGGCGACGACGCCACGGGCAAGGGCGGCGTCTGGGAGAAGACCGGCGGAGTCGGCACCGCGGGCGAGGGCATCGTGGTCGGTGTCGTCGACACCGGCATCGCTCCTGAGAACCCGTCGTTCGCGGGCGCCAAGCTGAAGAACGGGAACAGCCCGAAGTCGAAGGGGCAGCCGTACACCGACGGCAAGTACGTGTACTTCGACAAGGCCGACGGCAACACGTTCAAGAGCCCGATCATCAGCGGCCAGGAGTGGGACAAGCACGACTACTCGACCAAGCTCGTCGGCGGGCAGTACTTCTCCGCCGGCGCCAAGGCAGCCGGCTTCGACTTCCAGTACGACCTGCTGTCCCCGCGCGACGGCGCCGGGCACGGCTCGCACACCTCCAGCACGGCTGCGGGCGACTTCGGGGTGAAGGCCTCGGTGTCGGGTGTCGACTTCGGCACCGTCTCCGGTGTCGCGCCGGCCGCCAAGGTCGCCATGTACAAGGCCTGCTACGAGGGTCCCGACCCGGCGGTCACCACCGACGACATCTGCGCTCTCAGCGACCTGGTGTCGGCGATCAACGCGGCCGTGACCGACGGCGTCGACGTGATCAACTACTCGATCGGCGGAGGGGCCGCGACCGGCATCCTCGAGCCGGACGACATCGCGTTCTTCAACGCGGCGGCCGCGGGCATCTTCGTCTCGGTCAGCGCCGGAAACGACGGCCCGGACCCGGTCACGGCCGACCACGCCTCGCCCTGGTACACCACGGTCGCGGCATCCACCATCCCGACGTGGGAGGGCACGGTGAAGTTCCCCGGCTTCGAGAAGGCCGGAGCATCCGTGAGCGTTCCGTTCGGATCCGAGGTCACCGGCCCGTCGATCTACGCCGGTGATGCCGCGGCGGGCACCGACGCGAACCTGTGCCTGCCCGGCACGCTCGACGCCGCCATGGTCAAGGACCACATCGTGATCTGCGATCGCGGCAGCAATGCGCGCGCCGAGAAGTCCGAGGTCGTCAAGGCCGCCGGCGGCATCGGCATGGTCCTGGTGAACGTACCCGGCGGTGCCGACTCGCTCGACAACGACTTCCACTCGGTCCCGACCGTGCACCTGGCCGCCGCGAACCGCGCGGCCGTGCTGGCGTACGTGCAGAGCGGCACCGACCTGCCCATCACGCTGATCGGCGAGAACACCACCGGGATCACCACCCCGGTGCCGCAGATCGCCGGCTTCTCGAGCCGCGGCCCGATGAAGGCAGCCGGCTCCGACATCATCAAGCCCGATGTCGCGGCACCCGGCGTCGCCATCCTCGCCGCGACGAACAACCGCCAGAAGGAGAAGCCGACCTTCAACATCCTCTCCGGAACCTCGATGGCGTCGCCGCACGTCGCCGGTCTCGCCGCGCTGTACCTCGGCGAGCACCCCGACGCGTCGCCGGCCGAGATCAAGTCGGCGCTGATGACCACCGCCTACGACACGGTGAACGCCGATGGCTCGCGCAACACCGACGTGTTCGCGCAGGGCGCCGGTCAGGTCGACGCGAAGCGGTACCTGCAGCCGGGCCTGCTGTACCTGAACGGCGTGCAGGACTGGGCCGAGTACATCGAGGGCGTCCTGCCTGGCACCTTCGACGATGTGAAGCCCATCGACGCGAGCGACCTGAACGTGGCGTCGATCGCCATCGGCACGCTCGCCAGTGAGCAGACGGTCACCCGCACAGTCACCGCGACCGCACCGGGCATGTACACGGCCGTCGCGTCCATCCCGGGCGTGAACGTCACGGTCGAGCCCTCGGTGCTCAGCTTCGCCAAGGCGGGCGAGTCGAAGAGCTTCACGGTGACGTTCGACAACTCCTCCGCTCCGGTGGAGAAGTGGGCGACGGGCTCGCTGACCTGGAAGGGGCAGTCCGGCGACGTGCGCTCGCCGCTGGCCGTCTTCCCGGTCACCGCCGCAGCACCGGCCGAGGTCTCCGGCACGGGCGTCGACGGCTCGGCATCCGTGAAGATCACCTCCGGCGTGAACGGGACGATGGCGCTGAACGTCAACGGCCTGGCACCGCTGCAGCTGCTCACCGACCCGGACAACCCCGTCGACGGCCACTCCGGCGATGGCAAGTCCGGCGACGAGAACAAGGACGTCAGCTGGATCGTCGATGTGCCCGAGGGCACGACGCTGAGCCGCTTCGACCTGGACTCGTCGGACGACGCGGGCAGCGACCTCGACCTCACGGTCTACCGGGTGGTCTCGCCCACCGACCTGCGCTACTACCAGAAGTGGCAGTCGGCGACGGCATCCGCCGATGAGCAGGTGACGATCCCGGCGCCCACCGCTGGCACCTACCTGGTCGTGGCGAACATCTACTCCGCACCGAACCCGATGACGTGGGACATGACCTACGCGAACGTGGCTCCGGGCGCGGGGCAGGGAGCGTTCACCGCGACTCCGAACCCGCTCACAGTCACCCGCGGCGAGGACGTCTCGTACGACCTGTCGTGGAGCGGCCTGGCGGCCGGGAAGTACCTCGGCGTCGTGCAGTACGGCGACTCCGACGTGCGCACCATCGTGACCGTCGACGCGAAGTAGTCCGGCACACGCGGCGGGGCCGGTCCTTCGGGACCGGCCCCGCTTGCATGCGCGGAGCGGTGCGGCAGGTCGGTGGAGCTCAGCCCTGGTTGGGCAGGCGGATCTCGACTCCATCGAGCGGATGCTTCGCCAGATAGCCCGCGATGAACGGGCAGTACGGGGCGATGGCGTCGCCGGTCGCCGCGGCATCCGCCAGCGCCTCCGCGGCGAGCTGCTTGCCGAGACCCCGGCCCTGGAAGGCGTGGTCGATCTCGGTGTGGATGAACCGGAACTCGCCCGGACGCCGGTCGAACTCGGCGTATCCGGCGAGGGTGCTGTCGAGGCGGATCTCATAACGCGAGGCGTCGTCGTTGCGGCTGACGGTGATGTCGGGCATTGCTCCTCCTTCGGTTCCGTCCAACCTACGCGCACCCCGCCGGCAGGGTCGGATGCTGTGGAGAGCCGGAACCGAGGTCGGCGGCGGTCGTTACGCTGGATGGATGCCGACGCCATCCGACCCGTACGACGACATCCCGTACCCGGATGAGCCGTGGGGTGAGCCGGAGGAGATGGACTGGGTCCCGCCGGAGGACGGCTGGGAGCCGCCGCTGGACTGGGGATCCCCGGCAGACGCGTCCCTGAGCCCGTCGAGCGGGTCGGGCAGGGCATCCGCCCCCACTGCGGCCCAGGCCGCGCCCTCCCGTTTCGGGACGGCGCTCGAGGCGCTGCGGACGGTGTTCGGCTACGACGCTTTCCGCGGCGATCAGGCGGCGATCGTCGAGCAGGTCATCGGCGGCGGCGACGCCGTCGTGCTGATGCCCACGGGCGGCGGCAAGTCCATCACCTACCAGGTGCCCGCGCTGGTGCGGGAGGGGACGGGCCTGGTCATCAGCCCTCTGATCGCCCTGATGCACGACCAGGTCGACGCGCTGCGCGCCAACGGCGTGCGCGCGGCCTACCTGAACTCCACCCAGGCGATCGACGAGCGCCGCGAGGTGGAGCGGGCGTACATCGCCGGCGAACTCGACCTCATCTACGTCGCACCGGAGCGCCTGTCGTCCGCCCAGACCACGCAGCTGCTGCAGCGCGGCACGCTCAGCGTGATCGCGATCGACGAGGCGCACTGCGTGTCGCAGTGGGGTCACGACTTCCGGCCCGACTACCTGGCGCTGGGCGATCTGGCCGAGCGCTTCCCCGGCGTCCCGCGGATGGCGCTCACCGCCACCGCCACGAAGGCCACGCACCAGGAGCTCACCGAGCGGCTGCACCTGGACGGCGCCGCGCACTTCGTCGCCAGCTTCGACCGGCCCAACATCCAGTACCGGATCGTTCCGAAGGTCGACCCGCGCAAGCAGCTGGTGGAGTTCATCCGCTCGCAGCCCGAGTCCGCCTCCGGCATCGTCTACGCGCTGAGCCGCAAGTCGGTGGAGCAGACCGCCGAGTACCTGGCATCCCGCGGCTTCGACGCCCTGCCGTACCACGCCGGTCTGCCGCCCGAGGTGCGCGCGGCGAACCAGTCGCGGTTCCTGCGCGAAGACGGCGTGATCATGGTGGCCACGATCGCGTTCGGCATGGGCATCGACAAGCCCGACGTGCGCTTCGTCGCGCACATCGACCTGCCCAAGTCCGTGGAGGGGTACTACCAGGAGACCGGTCGTGCTGGCCGCGACGGCGAGCCCTCGGTCGCATGGATGGCCTACGGCCTGGGGGATGTCGTGCAGCAGCGCCGCCTCATCGACCAGAGCCCGGGCGACCGCACCTTCAAGATGCGGATGGGGCAGCATCTGGATGCCATGCTCGCCCTCTGCGAGACCGTGGCCTGCCGGCGGCAGAACCTGCTGCGGTACTTCGGTCAAGAGAGCGATCCGTGCGGCAACTGCGACACCTGCCTGGAGAAGCCCGACACGTTCGACGGTCTCGTGCCGGCGCAGAAGCTGCTGTCCACGATCGTGCGGCTCAAGCGCGAGCGCAACCAGGCGTTCGGCGCAGGCCATCTGATCGACATCCTGCGCGGTTCCTCGAACGACCGCATCCGCAAGATGCGCCATGAGCAGATCGCCACCTACGGCATCGGCGCCGACCTGTCCGACCAGGACTGGCGCAGCGTCGTGCGGCAGCTGCTGGCCCGCGGCATCCTCGTCGCGCAGGGCGAGTACGGCACGCTCGCGCCGGGCGACGCCGCCGGGGGAGTGCTGCGCGGCGAGACCCCGGTGCCCCTGCGCAAGGACACGATCGGACGCGTGACCGCGTCCCGCGCCCGCAAGACCAGCGCCGCGGATGCCCTGGATGCCGAGGACCAGCCGCTCTTCGAGGCACTGCGCACCTGGCGCGCCGCCACCGCGCGCGAGCAGGGCGTGCCCGCGTACATCGTGTTCGGCGACGCCACCCTGCGCGCCCTCGCCGAGCACCGGCCGGCATCCGTCGACGCGCTCAGCGGCATCAGCGGCATCGGCGAGAAGAAGCGCGACGCCTACGGTCAGGCCGTGCTCGAGGTGATCGCGGCGCACTGACGCCGGAGCGGAGGAGGATGCCGGTCTCGGATGCCCCAGGTCGGCGTTCTCCTTCTCTCGCGATGGTCCGCGGATGCGAAGCGGGCCCGCGCGCCCGCACCGTGCGACTCACGCCGCGGCGAAGGCCTCCGTGTGCACGTGCACGGTCGCGGCGCCGCCGATCAGCTTCGAGACCGGGCAGCGTGCATGCGCGCGCTCGAGCAGGTCCTGAGCCTCGGCATCCGTCATACCCTCGGCCGACAGGAACGCGTCGACGTGGAAGGCGTATCCGGGCCCGGGCGCGACCGGATGCAGTTCGACCTCGACGCGGACGTTGGTGCGGCGCTGCTCCCGCACCAGCACCTGGGCGGTGCCGTTCAGGCAGGTCGCCCAGGCCAGGGCGAGCAGCTGCTCAGGATTCGTGGCTGCGGGATCGGCATCCGCCTTCAGGGGTGAGGCGACCGCGACGTCCAGCCCGTCCGGCACCCGGCTCCGCCCGTCGACGCCGTTGCTCGCTTCCGTCCGGTACCTCGCAGCCATGCCTCCACTGTAATTCGCGTCGAGTTTCATGACGCTGCGTGACCTCCGATGACGTCATGAGGCGGCGCCCCGTCCTAGCGTTGAGGTCCATGAGCCTCGATCAGAAGACCGCCGCGCCCACGGTGATCCGCACCGCACGCGATGTGCACGCCCTGCTCGCCGAGAAGGGTTCGCAGGGTGCGCGGACCAAGGCGATCATCGTGCTGGCCCTCGGCGGCATCTTCATGGACGCCTACGACTTCTCGTCGCTGGCCTTCGGCATCACGGCCGTCAAGGAGGAGTTCGGCCTCGACCCGCTGATGACCGGGTTCGTCAACGCCGCGATCATGGTCGGCTCCGTCGTCGGCGCGATCTTCGGCGGGATGCTGGTCGACCGCTTCGGGCGGTACAAGCTGTTCATGGCCGACATGGCGTTCTTCGTCGTCGCGGCCATCGGCTGCGCCCTCGCCCCGAACGAGTGGGTGCTCATCCTCTTCCGGTTCGTGATGGGCATCGGCGTGGGTCTCGACCTTCCGGTCGCCATGGCCTTCCTCGCCGAGTTCTCGAAGCTGAGGGGCTCGGGCAGCCGGTCCCAGCGCGTGAACGCCTGGTCGCCCGCGTGGTACATCGCCACGGGCTTCGGCTACCTGCTCGTGCTCGCGGTCTTCCTGCTGCTCCCGGTGGCGCAGCACGGCATCCTGTGGCGCGTCGTCGTCGGGTTCGGTGCGGTCCCTGCCATCATCGTTCTGCTCGTCCGGCGCAGGTACATGGCCGAGTCGCCGCAGTGGCTCGCCGATCAGGGCGACCTGCGCGGCGCCGTCGACGTGATGCGCTCGCACCACGGTCTCGACGTCGAGCTGGCGCCGGATGCCGACACCGCGCGCACCACGAAGGCGCGCACCGGTCACTGGCGTCAGTACGGCGAGCTGTTCGCCGCCCGCTACCGCCTGCGCACGATCGCGGCACTGTGCGTCTCGGTGTTCTCCACCTTCGGCTACAACGCCGTCGCCTATGGCACGCCGCTGATCATCGCGATGCTGTTCCAGCAGGGTCCGCTCGTGACCATCCTGTCCGCGCTCGTCATCAACCTCGGCTTCGGCGCCGCGGGCGGTCTGCTCGGCGTCGGCCTGATCAACCGGGTCGGGGCACGCCGGATGACCATCATCGGCTTCGCGATCCAGGCGGCGTCCCTGCTGACCCTCGCTTTCGTCGGCATCCCGACCGGCGCGCTCGTGATCATCTCGATCGCGATGCTGGCGGCGTTCGTCTTCGCGCAGGCCGGCGGGCCGGGCGCCAACCTGATGAGCTACGCGACCCTGTCCTACCCCACGCGCCTGCGCGGGGTCGGCGTCGGCTTCAACGAGGCGGTCAAGCGCGTCTTCTCGATCGTGTCGCTCGTGTTCTTCCCCGTGCTCGCCGCAGCACTGTCCACCGGTGTGTTCTGGATCGTCGCGCTCGCGCCTCTCGCCGGCCTGATCTCCCTGCTCGTGATCCGCTGGGACCCCACGGGCAAGGATGTGGACGCCGAGGACCAGCTCGGCTGATCGCCGGCGAGCCCGGAGCGGGTGCTGTGGGGTGACGACAACGCGGACGGAGACCGGGGCGCGGCCCGCTTGGTGAACATCCACAGGCGAGTTCCCCGGAAGTTGTCGCAGACCTACCATTGAGGCATCCCTGCTCCCTCTCGAGAGGAATCGCCATGGTCGACGCCGCCGTCCGCCCCACCGCCGCATCCGCCCCCGAAGCCGGCATCGATGTCGCGCGCGTGAACGAGCTGCTCATGGGCACGTGGGCGCACACGCGCCGCGAGGCGCGCGAGCTGATCAAGGACCCGGCGTTCTGGCGCGACGACAGCCTGGGCAAGGACGAGCACCGCGAGCGCGTGCTCACGCAGCTGCACCTGCTGGTGGAGAACAACGCCGTGCACCGGGCCTTCCCCAAGGAGTTCGGCGGCGAGGAGGACAACGGCGCCAACATCGCCGGCTTCGAGGAGCTGGTGGCTGCCGACCCGAGCCTGCAGATCAAGTCGGGCGTGCAGTGGGGTCTGTTCGGTGGTGCGGTGCTGCAGCTGGGGACCGAGGAGCACCACCGGCGGTGGCTCCCCGGCATCATGGACCTGTCCATCCCGGGCGCGTTCGCCATGACCGAGATCGGGCACGGCTCCGACGTCGCGGCCGTCGGCACCACCGCGACCTACGACCCCGACACCGAGGAGTTCGTGATCAACACGCCGTTCCGTGCGGCGACCAAGGAGTACCTCGGCAACGCCGCCCTGCACGGCATCGCGGCGACCGTGTTCGCCCAGCTGATCACGAACGGCGTGAACCACGGCGTGCACTGCTTCTACGTGCCCCTGCGCGGCGAGGACGGCAACGACCTCCCCGGCATCGGCCGCGAGGACGACGGGCTCAAGGGCGGGCTGAACGGCATCGACAACGGCCGGCTCAGCTTCGACCACGTGCGCGTGCCGCGCACCAACCTGCTGAACAAGTACGGCGACGTCGCCCCCGACGGCACCTACACCAGCCCCATCGACAGCCCCGGCCGCCGCTTCTTCACCATGCTCGGCACCCTGGTGCAGGGACGGGTCTCACTCGACGGCGCCTCGTCCTGGGCATCCGCTCTCGGCCTGCACATCGCGATCACCTACGCGACCCAGCGCCGCCAGTTCGACGGAGCGAACGGGCAGGAGACGGTGCTGATGGACTACGGCAAGCACCAGCGCCGACTGCTGCCGCGACTGGCGACCACGTACGCGCAGATCTTCGCGCACGACGAGTTCCTGCAGAAGTTCGACGGCGTCTTCTCGGGGCGCACCGACACCCCCGAAGACCGCGAGGACCTCGAGACCCTAGCCGCCGCGCTCAAGCCGCTCTCGACCTGGCACGCTCTGGACACCCTGCAGGAGGCCCGCGAGGCCTGCGGCGGTGCGGGCTTCATGTTCGAGAACCGCCTGGTCGGGCTGCGCGCCGACCTGGACATCTACGCCACATTCGAGGGCGACAACAACATCCTGCTGCAGCTGGTCGGCAAGCGCCTGCTCACCGACTACGCCAGGCAGTTCAAGGGCAAGGATGCTGCGGCCCTGGCCAAGTACGCGGTCGGGCAGACCGCCGACCGGGTGTTCCACGGTGCGGGGCTGCGCGCCCTCGGCCAGGCCGTCGCCGACCTGGGATCCACAGCCCGCTCGGTGGAGAACGGCCTGCGCGCCGAGCAGCAGCACGAGCTGCTCACCGAGCGCGTGCAGCAGATGGTCGCCGACATCGCCGGCCGGCTTCGCCCGGCGGGCAAGGACAAGGTCCTGGGCGAGAAGCTGTTCAACCAGAACCAGGCCGAGCTCATCGAAGCCGCCCGTGCGCACGGCGAGCTGCTGCAGTGGGAGGCGTTCACCGACGCGGTCAACGCGATCGAGGACGAGGACACCAAGCAGGTCATGACCTGGCTGCGCGACCTGTTCGGCCTGACGCTGATCGAGAAGCACCTCGCCTGGCACCTGATCAACGGCCGCCTGTCCACGCAGCGCGCGGCCGCGGTCTCGAGCTACATCGGCCGGCTGTGCCACCGCCTGCGTCCGCACGCCCTCGAACTGGTCGGCGCCTTCGGTTTCGAGCCCGAGCACGTGCGCGCCCCCATCGCGAGCGGCATCGAGCAGCAGCGCCAGGACGAGGCGCGCGCGCACTACGCCGCGCTCGCCGCCTCCGGCGAGGCGCCGATCTCGGAGAAGGAGCTGCGCAAGCAGGCCAAGCAGAAGCAGGCCTGAGCCGCGGGCATCCGTGTGCACCTCCCGCGGGAATGTGCGCTTGCCGCGGATGAATGCTGTGAATTCGTCCGCACGAGTGGCACATTCCCGCGCGAAGCGCACGCTGGGCGAGCAGGATCGCGGATGCCTGGCCGTCCGACCCCCGCGATAGCCTGAACGCATGAGCAACGTGACGCAGATCGGTGAACTCGCATCCTGGGGCGGCGAGAAGGGCAAGCAGTTCCTGGACAAGGAGATCGGCACGGAGTTCGCAGGCGTCTCGGTGAACACCACGGCTCCCGGCGGCGAGTCTCCGTTCTGGCACGCGCACGCGAAGATCGAGGAGATCTACATCGTCGTCGACGGCCGCGGCGAGTTCGCCCTGGGCGACGAGGTGCTCCCGCTCGAGGCAGGCACCGCGGTGCGCGTGGCTCCCGGGGTCATGCACGCGCTGCGCGCCCTGCCCGACAGCTCCTCGCCGATGCGCTGGTTGTGCATCCGCGCCGCTGGCCAGGAGCTCGCCTCCGTCGGCCACGACGCCGAGCTCGACCGCGAGCGCCCGTTCCCCTGGAACGCCTGACGCATGGCATCCGTGCTGTCCGGCCCGGACGGCCGCGGCCGGTGCGCGTGGGTCGGTGACGACGCCGAGTACCGGCGGTACCACGACGAGGAGTGGGGCACCCCGCTGCACGGCGACCGCGCGCTGTTCGAGAAGATGTCGCTGGAAGGGTTCCAGGCGGGCCTCAGCTGGATCACGATCCTGCGCAAGCGCCCGCGCTTCCGCGAGGTGTTCGCCGGCTTCGATCCCGCACTGGTCGCAGAGTTCGGCGAGGACGACGTGGAGCGGCTGATGGCGGATGCCGGGATCATCCGCAACCGTGCCAAGATCCTCGCGACGATCTCCAATGCCGCACTCGTGCGGGAGATGGCCGACGGCGAGCTGGATGCTCTGATGTGGTCGTTCGCGCCCGCGGCTTCGGCCCGTCCGCGCACCTTCGACGACGTGCCCGCTGTCACGGCCGAGTCGACCGCGCTCAGCAAGGCGCTGAGGAAGCGCGGCTTCCGGTTCGTGGGCCCCACGACCATGTACGCGCTCATGCAGTCCGCCGGGATGGTCGACGACCACGTCGACGGATGCTGGCGGGCCTCCGCCCGCTGACCCCGGTCGCAGCCGCCGTCGCTGCGCGTCGGCTTCTCCGGTTAGGATTGCCCCGGCACATCAGGGGGGAGCCACGGGATGAGAGTGCTGTCATGGGTGCGCGCGCGTCCGAAGACGCTTGCGGCGACTGCGGGCGTGCTGGCCGGCACCGTGGTGCTGACCGGCATGGCGCTCGCATATGACGGGCAGCCGACCACGAAGGTCGATCTGAACGACGCGGGCGTCTGGCTGACCAAGACCTCGAGCCTGCTGGTCGGGCACTTCAACCACGAGTCGACGGTGCTCGACGGGGGCCTGCGCACCAGCGGCGAGAACTACGACATCCTGCAGGCCGGTGCGACGGTGCTGGTCGCCGACCAGGGCAACTCCACGCTCACGGCGATCGACCCGGCCAATGTCGCACTCACCGACAGCGCCGCGATCCCCTCCGACGCGAAGGTCGCGCTGGGCTCGCGCACGGCCGCGGTGCTGGACCGCAAGTCGGGCGACCTCTGGGTGGTGGGCGCCTCATCCGTGTCGGGCTTCGACGTGAAGGGCACCAAGCCGCTCGCGGAGCTCGGCAAGGACGCCGATGTCGCCGTCGCGCAGGACGGCACGGTGTTCGGCCTGTCGGTCGAGCGCGGCGAGATCGTGACGATCCCCGTCGACCGGCAGGGCGACCCGCTGGCTTCGAGCACTGCATCCGTCGGCGAGATCGGCGCCTCGCCGCGCCCTTCGATCACGGCGGTCGGATCGACGCCGGTGGTTCTCGACGCCGCGGAGGGCGTGGTGACCGCGCCCGGCGGCGTCCGGGTCGAGCTCGCCGACCTCGGGGCCGGATCGCTGAAGGATGCCGTGCTGCAGCAGGCGTCGGCGCAGGCGGACGCCGTCGCCCTGGCAACTGCGCAGACGCTGATCGAGATCCCGCTGGACGGGGCGAAGCCCGTCGTGCGGAGAGCCGGCGGCACGGGGATCCCCGCTGCTCCGGTGTTCCTGCAGGGCTGCACCTACGGAGCCTGGGGCGGTTCGGGCCGCTTCCTGCGCGACTGCGCGGGAGACGCGGACGACGTGGCCGCCGACATCCCGGGCGCGGAGCAGAGCACGCACCTGACCTTCCGCGTGAACCGCGACGTGATCGTGCTCAACGACGTCGTGGGCGGAGAGGCCTGGCTCGCGGACGACAGCCTGCAGAAGGTCGACGACTGGAGCATCCTGACCCCGCCCGAGGGCGACGCCGAGGACGAGGAGAAGACCACCGAGGAGACGGTGGAGACCTCGCTGCCCGAGCGCAAGCCCGAGAACACGCCCCCGGTGGCCGAGGACGACCCCGATCTGGGCGCACGTCCCGGCGGCACCACGCTGCTGCCGGTGCTGGACAACGACAACGACCCCGACGGCGATGTGCTGGTCGCCACGCTGGACGACGCGCAGCCCCAGGTCGGCGAGGTGCAGCCGATCCTCAACGGTGCGGCGCTGCAGATCCTTGTGCCCGACGACGCGAAGGGCTCGGCGACGTTCCGCTACAAGGTCGACGACGGGCGCCCGTCCGGCACCGACACCGCGAACGCCACCGTCACGGTCTACCCCTGGGACGTCAACACGGCGCCCAAGCCCAAGCGCAAGGCCAAGCTGTCCGTCGAGTCGGGCGGCACGCTCTCGTACGGCGTGCTCGCCGACTGGATCGACCCCGAGGGCGACGATCTGTACCTGCTGAACGTGACCCCGGCCCCGGGTGACGAGGTGGACTTCACCACCGACGGCCAGATGACCTACCGCGCGGTGGGCAGCCTGCAGGGCCGCAAGGAGATCGAGGTCGTGGTGGCGGATGCCCTGGGCGAGACCGCCACGGGAAAGATCACGCTGGACGTCAAGCCTGCCGGGACGACCGTCCCGGTGACCAACGCCGATCACGTGGTGACCCGTGTCGGCGAGACCGCCACGGTGTCCCCGACCGCCAACGACACGAGCACGGGCCGTGACGAGCTGCGGCTCACCCGCGTCGAGCCGCTGGACGGCGTGCAGATCGTGCCCGACTATCCGAAGAAGCAGTTCGGGTTCAAGGCATCCGCTCCCGGCGTCTACTACGTGCAGTACCTGGTCTCGGCCGGGCAGGCGGATGCCAAGGGCATCGTGCGCGTCGACGTTCTGGACGAGAAGGCGTCCGAGCTGCCGCCGGTCGCGGTGCGCGACGTCGCACTGCTGCCCAAGGGCAAGGAGGCGCTCGTCGATGTGCTCGCGAACGACTCCGATCCCGCCGGCGGCGTGCTGGTCGTGCAGTCCGTCACGGTGCCGCCGCACAGCGGCATCGACGTCTCCGTCCTGAACCACAGCACCCTGCGCATCGGCGACCAGGGCGCCCTCGACCAGCCCGTGAAGATCCGGTACACGATCTCGAACGGCTCCAAGTCGGCGCAGGGCGACGTCACCGTGATCCCGATCCCGGCACCCACCAAGCTCGCCGCCCCGGTCACGCACGATGACGAGGCCGTGGTCCGCGTCGGCGACGTGGTCACGATCCCGGTGCTGGACAACGACGTGCACCCGAACGGCGACGTGCTGCACGTCGCACCGGACCTGATCGAGCCGCTGGTCGACCCGAAGGACGGCGAGGCGTTCGTCTCGCAGGACTCGGTGCGCTTCCGGGCGGGCGGCGAGCCCCGCACGGTGTACCTCACCTACGAGGCCGTCGATTCGATGAATCAGAAGGCCGGCGGACACATCACCATTCAGATCCTCCCCGTGGACGAACAGGCCAACGCCGCTCCGCGGCCGCGCGATCTGACCGCACGCGCGCTGTCCGGCGGGAGCATCCGCATCCCGATCCCGCTCGACGGGATCGACGCCGATGGCGATTCGGTCGAGCTGCTCGGTCAGGACGTCGCGCCCGTCAAGGGACGGATCACCGAGACCGGCAGCAACTTCCTGGAGTACCAGGCCTTCGCCGACGCGACGGGAGTGGACACCTTCACCTACCGCGTGCGCGACCGTCTCGGCGCCGAGGGCACGGCCACGATCCGCGTCGGAGTCGCGCCGCCGGAGTCGACGAACCAGTCGCCGTACGCGGTGAAGGATGCCGTCATCGTGCGCCCCGGCCGTTCCGTCGCCGTCCCCGCGCTCGCCAACGACTCCGATCCGGACGGCGACGAGATCCGCCTCGTGAAGGACGGCATCCAGGTGCCGGCGGACAGCGGCATCACCGCCAAGGCATCCGGCGACCGGGTGGTCGTGAAGGTGCCCGACCACGAGCTCGAGGCGTCGCTGCAGTACACGATCCGCGACGCGAGGGGAGCCGAGGCGACCGCTCCGATCCTGGTGAAGGTCGACAAGAACGTCCCCCTGATGACCCCGATCGCCCGCGACGACCGCGTCCGGGTGGAGGACCTGAAGGACTCCCTCACCACCGACGTCGACATCCTCGGCAACGACGAGGATCCGGACGGCACGGTCGAGGGGCTGAAGGTCGCCGTCGAGGACGGCGGGCGACTGCTGGGCGACCGCAAGGTGCGCGTGACGGTCACCGACAAGCGCCAGCTGGTGCGCTACACGGTCACCGATCAGGACGGCCTGACGGCATCCGCGTTCATCTTCGTCCCCTCGATCAGCGAGCTGCGCCCCGTGCTGCGCTCGACCAAACCGGTCGAGGTGAAGAGCGGCGAGACCAAGGAGCTCAAGCTCTCCGAGTACGTGATGGTCGCGGGCGGCGGCGCGGTGCGCCTGACCGAGGCGTCGAAGATCAGCGCCGGCCACGGCAACGGCGACTCGCTCATCAAGGACGAGACCACGCTGGTCTACACCTCGAAGAAGGGCTACTTCGGCGACGACGCGGTGAGCTTCGAGGTCACCGATGGCAAGACCGTCGAAGACCCCGCCGGTCGCAAGAGCACGCTGTCCATCCCGATCACGGTGCTGCCGCCCGAGAACCAGCCGCCGGTGTTCGTGAACGGTCAGGTGGACGTCGCACCGGGCGAGAAGGCGACGCCCCTGGATCTCGCCGCCCTCACGACGGATCCCGACAAGGCGGATGCTGACAGGATCCAGTACCGCATCACGGGCGACCCCGGTGAGGGCGTCTCCGCACGACTCGACGGCAAGAGACTGCTCGTCGAGGCCGGGACGTCGACGCCGAAGGGCACCAGCACCTCCGTCCGGCTGAGCATCACCGACGGCACGACCGAGCCGATCGAGGGGACGGTCGCGGTGCGCGTGATCGCATCGACCCGCAGCCTTCCGGTGGCGAGCCCCGACACGGTCGACGAGGCCGATCAGGGCAAGTCGTACAGGATCCCCGTTCTGGAGAACGACATCAACCCGTTCGCCGACGAGGGCACTCCACTCAAGGTGCTCTCCGCCACGGTGGAGAGCGGCGACGGCGGAGCGACTGTCGTGGGCGACCAGGTCGAGGTGACCCCAGGCAAGAAGTTCGTCGGCGTGATGGTGGTGCGCTACCGCATCCAGGATGCGACCAAGGACCCCGATCGCGAGGTCGACGGCCGCATCACCATGACGGTGCAGGGCGTGCCGGATGCTCCGGGTGTGCCGCGGGTGACCACCGTCGAGGACCGCACGGTGGTGCTGAACTGGTCGGCGCCCTCGAACAACGGCGCCGAGATCGACCACTACACGGTCACCTCCGTCAGCGGCCGTCCCTACACGAAGACCTGCGAGTCGACGACGTGCACCCTGGACGGGCTGGTCAACAACGTCGAGTACACGTTCAAGGTCACCGCGCACAACCGCGTCGGCGACGGGCCGGAGTCTCCGGTGTCCGAGCCCGCGCGCCCCGACGTGCGGCCCGAGCGCCCGCTGCCGCCGACGCTCGTGTTCGGCGACCAGTCGGTGAAGGTGTCCTGGACCACCCCGCAGTCCAACGGCTCGCCGGTCGACTCCTACACGCTGCAGATCTCCCCGGCGCCGCTGCGCGGAGCATCCGAGAAGACCGGCGTGACCGGGAACAGCATCGTCTGGGACGGTCTGGAGAACGGCACCAGCTACCAGGTTCGGGTGCAGGCGCACAACCAGGCACCGGATCCGTCCGACTTCAGCGTCTACTCGCAGCCCGAGATCCCCGCCGGGAAGCCCGGTGCGGTCGCGGCTCCGACGGTGAGCAGTGCGCCCTCGGTGGGCAGCGAGGCGCAGATGACGGTGCGCTGGGGCGACGCCGACCCGAACGGTGACGCGGTCAAGAACTACGATCTGCTGATCTACCGCGGCGGTTCGCTGTTCCAGACCCTGGCGGTGGGCACCGCGACGTCGAAGACGGTCTCGGTTCCCACGAACTCGTCCGACTACACCTATGCGGTGAAGGCGACGAACAAGGCCGGCACGGGCGCGCTGAGCCCGCAGTCCACCCCGCAGCGGGCGTTCGGCACGCCGGGCGCGCCGACGAACGTCGTCGCGAAGGAAGGGGACCGGCAGATCACCGTCACCTTCACCAAGCCCGACTTCAACGGGGCCAAGGACGGCGAGATCAGATATCAGTACTCGCTGAACGGCGGTACCTGGACGAACTGGAACGGCACGAGCGCGATCGCGGCGGCCAACGGCACGCCCTATACGGTCAGGCTGCGGGCGTACTCTGTCGTCGGCGGACAGCAATCGCAGGCCGGTAAGGAGTCCGCCCCCTCGAATCAGGTGACGCCGTACGGGACGCCCCACGCGCCGACCGGCAGTGCGACGAATCTCGGCCAGGCGGTCCGGCTCACCTGGAACGCGAGCGGCTCGGACAACGGACGGCCCGTGACCACCTACATCAGCGTCGACGGCGGCGGGTGGCAGCAGGTCGCCACCCAGGGCAGCCGTGACGTCGGCAACGGCTACAGCCAGACGCACAGCATCCGGGTGCGGGCGGTCGCCAACCCGGGCGGTGAGGCGCTGTCCCCGGTGTACTCGGCCACGACCAACGCGCCGCCTCAGCCGTCCGCGCAGACCGTGCGAGGAACCCTGGCGGTCGATCACGGCTGGCTGAACGGCTACAGCTGCGCCCAGGACACCTGCTACTACGTCGCCGCCGACACCGCGAACTTCCCCGCGGGGAACTATCGCGTCACCTGCTACGCGAACGGATCCGCGTTCAGCTCGTCGTACAGCACGCAGTACGTCCCGGCCAACGGCCGGGTGCAGGCGACGTGCTGGACGGGCGGCAACTCCGGTGGCGACTACAACATCCAGCTCTACATCGAGGGCTGGGGACTCGCCGCGCCGACGAACTGGCAATGACGGCCCGCGGCGGTGGCCGCGGGCACGGGTAGTACTCCCCATCCACCTGTGTGCCGTGCGGCACGTAGGCTGACACGGGCGCTGGAAGGCGCGCCGAGGGAGAGCTACCGGTATGAGACTGATGACGTGGGTGCGTGCGCGTCCGAAGACCCTTGCCGCCACGGCCGGCGTGCTCGCAGGCAGCGTGGTGCTCACGGGCATGGCCCTCGCCTATGACGGCCTCCCCACGGCCAAGGTCGAGCTCAACGACGCGGGCGTCTGGCTGACCAAGTCCTCGAAGCTGCTCGTCGGCCACTTCAATCACGAGTCCACCGTGCTCGACGGCGGTCTGCGCACGAGCAGCGAGGACTACGACATCCTCCAGAACGGCCCGACCGTGCTGGTCGTCGATCACGGCAACTCCACGCTGACCGCGGTCGATCCCGCCAACGTCTCCCTCACCGACAGCGCGACGATCCCGGGCGACGCGAAGGTCGCGCTCGGCGACCGCACCGCCGCCGTGCTGGATCGTGCGTCCGGGTCGCTGTGGGTGCTCGGCGCGAGCGAGATCGCCGGCTTCGACATCAAGGGTGCGGACCCGATCGCCAAGCTCGGCGCGAACGCCGACGTCACCGTCGCGCACGACGGCACGGTGTTCGCGGTGTCCCCGAAGGACGGCGACATCGTCACCGTCCCCGTCGACGATCAGGGCGCCGCGCTCGACCCGAAGACCTCCGCCCTGGACGGCGTCAAGGGCGCCTCCGAGCCCTCCATCACCGCCGTCGGCGATGTGCCGGTCGTGCTGAACCCCTCGGACGGGACCGTCCTGGCCGCCGGCGTGCGCGCCGAGCTCGAGGATGCGAAGGATGCCGTGCTTCAGCAGGCATCCGCCGCCACGGATGCCGTGGCCGTCGCGACCTCCGCCGGTCTGGTCCGCGTGCCTCTGCACGGCGGCGAGGCCACGACGGTGAAGGCGGGCGGCACGGGTACGCCCGCCGCGCCGGTCTTCCTCGAGGGCTGCACCTACGGCGCCTGGGGCGGCTCGGCCCGCTTCGTGCGCGACTGCGCGGGGGAGCGCGACGACGTCACCGCGAAGATCCCCGGCGCGGAGAGCAGCTCGCGCCTGATGTTCCGGGTCAACCGCGACGTGATCGTGCTCAACGACGTGATCGGCGGCGAGGCGTGGCTGGCCGACGAGAGCCTGCAGCGCGTCGACGACTGGAGCATCCTGACCCCGCCCGAGGGCGAGACCGAGGACACCGACGAGTCCACGCAGGAGACCGTCGAGACCTCGCTCCCCGAGCGCAAGGAGGAGAACACGCCTCCGGTGGCCGAGGACGACAGGCTCGGCGTGCGCCCCGGAGGCACGACGCTGCTGCCGGTGCTCGACAACGACAACGACTCGGACGGCGACGTGCTCGTCGCGACACTGGCGGGTGCCCAGCCCTCCGTCGGCGAGGTGCAGCCGATCCTGAACGGTGCCGCCCTGCAGATCATGGCCCCCGAAGACGCGTCCGGAACCGCGGCGTTCACCTACCAGGTGGATGACGGCCGCGAAGGCGGCACCGACACGGCCACGGTCACCGCGACCGTGTACGACTGGGACACCAACACCGCGCCCAAGCAGAAGCGCAAGCCCAAGACCTCCGTCGAGTCGGGCGGAACGCTGTCGTACAACGTGCTGCAGGACTGGATCGACCCCGAGGGCGACGACCTCTACCTGAAGAGCGTCGTCGCGGCCGACGGTGACGAGGTCGAGTTCACCACCGACGGCCAGATGACCTACCGGGCCGTCGGCAGCCTGCAGGGCCGCAAGGAGATCGAGGTCGCTGTCGCGGACGCCCTGGGCGAGGCCGCCACCGGCACGATCATCCTCGACGTGAAGCCCGCCGGTACGACCGCCCCGGTCACCAACGCCGATCACATCGTGACCCGGGTGGGTGAGACCGCGACGGTGGCGCCGCTGGCCAACGACTCCAGCTCCGGCCGCGACGAGCTGCGGCTCACCCGCGTCGAGCCGCTCGACGGCGTGACCATCCTGCCGGACTACCCGAAGAAGCAGTTCGCCTTCAAGTCGAACGCCCCTGGCGTCTACTACGTGCAGTACCAGGCGTCGGCGGGCCAGGCGGATGCCAAGGGCATCGTGCGCGTCGATGTGCTCGACAAGCAGGAATCGGAGCTGCCCCCGGTGGCGGTGCGCGATGTCGCCCTGCTGCCGACGGGCAAGGAGGCGCTGGTCGGCGTGCTCGCGAACGACTCCGACCCCGCAGGCGGCGTGCTGGTGGTACAGTCGGTCTCCGTGCCTCCGCACGGCGGCGTCGCAGTGTCGGTGCTGAATCACGAGACCCTGCGCATCACCGATCAGGGTGCTCTCGACGAACCGGTCAAGATCACGTACCGCATCTCCAACGGGTCGAAGTCCGCAGAGGGCGACGTGACGGTCGTGCCGATCCCCGCCCCGTCCAAGATCACGCCGCCGGTCACGCACGATGACGAGGCCGTCGTCCGCGTCGGCGACGTCGTGACCATCCCCGTGCTCGCCAACGACGTGCACCCCAACGGCGACGTGATGCACGTCGCGCCCGACCTCGTCGAGCCGCTGGTGGACCCGAAGGACGGCGAGGCGTTCGTGTCCCAGGACACCGTGCGCTTCCGCGCAGGCAAGCAGCCCGGCACGGTCTACCTCACCTACGAGGCCGTCGACTCGATGGGGCAGAAGGCCGGCGGTCACGTCACCGTTCAGGTGCTCCCCGTCGACGGAGAGGTCAACGCACCGCCGCGTCCGCGCGATCTGACCGCGCGCGTCCTGGCCGGCACCAGCATCCGCATCCCGGTCCCGCTCGACGGGATCGACGTTGACGGCGACTCCGTCGAGCTGCTGGGCCAGGACATCGCCCCTACCAAGGGTCGGATCACAGAGACCGGCGGCGACTTCCTGGAGTACGAGGCCTTCAAGGGCTCCGCGGGCGTCGACACCATCGTCTACCGCGTGCGCGACCGCCTGGGAGGCGAGGGCACGGCGACGATCCGGGTCGGCATCGCCCCGGCCGAGGCGACCAACCAGGCGCCGTTCGCGGTGAAGGACACCGTGGTGGTGCGCCCCGGCCGCTCGGTGGCGGTCCCGGTGCTGGCGAACGACTCCGATCCCGAGGGCGATGAGATCCGCCTGGTCAAGGACGGCATCGAGACCCCGAAGGACTCCGGGATCACGGCGAGGGCGTCCGGCGACCGCGTCGTCGTCAAGGTCCCCGACCGTGAGCTCGATGCATCGCTGCAGTACACGATCCGCGACTCCAAGGGCGCCGAGGCGGATGCTCCGATCCTCGTCACCGTCGACAAGGACGTCCCGCTCATGACGCCGGTCGCACGCGACGACCGCCTGCGCGTCGAGGACCTCGAGGACTCCCTCTCCGCCGACATCGACATCCTCGCCAACGATGAGGATCCGGACGGCACGGTCGAGGGACTGAAGGTGGCCGTCGACGGCGGTGCGAAACCGGTCGGCGACCGCAAGGTCCGCGTGAGCGTGACCGACCAGCGTCAGCTGATCCGGTACACGATCACGGACCAGGACGAGCAGACCGCTTCGGCGTTCATCTTCGTCCCCGCACTCAGCGAGCTGCGTCCGGCGCTGCGCTCGACCAAGCCGGTCGAGGTGAAGAGCGGCGAGACGAAGGAGCTCGAGCTCGCCGACTACGTCACCGTCGCCGGCGGCGGGAACGTGCGTCTCACGGAGGCGTCGAAGGTCAGCGCCGGTCACGGCAACGGGGACACCCTGATCAAGGACGAGACCACCCTGGTCTACACGTCCGAGAAGGGCTACTTCGGCAAGGACTCGCTGAGCTTCGAGGTGACCGACGGGAAGACCGTCGAGGACCCCGAGGGTCGCAAGAGCACGCTGTCGATCCCGATCACGGTGCTGCCGCCCGACAACCAGCCGCCGGTGTTCGTGAACGGACAGATCGACGTCGCACCGGGCGAGGATGCGACGTCCATCGATCTCGCCGCGCTGACCAGCGATCCGGACAAGGGCGATGCGGGGAAGATCCGCTACAGCATCACCGACCGCCCCGGTGACGGCCTGAACGCGCGTCTGGACGGGAGCAAGCTCCTGGTCGACGCGTCGGCGACCACACCCAAGGGCACGACCGCGACCGTCGGGCTGAGCATCACGGACGGCACCACGGAGGCTGTCGAAGGCAGCGTGACGGTCACGGTGACGGCATCCACTCGGCCGCTCGCAGTCGCCGGTCCCGACAACGTCGACGAGGCGGATCAGGGCAAGACGATCACGGTCCCGGTGCTGCAGAACGACATCAACCCGTTCGAGGCCGACGGGAAGCCCCTGAAGGTCCTCTCCGCGGACCGCGAGAGCGGCAACGGCGATGCGAGGGTCGTGGGCGACCGTGTCGAGGTCACGCCGGCGTCGGACTTCGTGGGCGTGATGGTGGTGCGCTACCGGATCCAGGATGCGACGAAGGACCCGGATCGTGAGGTCGACGGCCGCATCACGGTGACGGTGCAGGGTGTACCGGATGCACCCGGTGTGCCGCGCGTGACGACGGTCGAGGACCGCACGGTGGTGCTGAACTGGTCGGCGCCGTCGAACAACGGCGCCGAGATCGATCACTACACGGTGACCTCGGTGGGCGGGCGCTCCTACACCAAGACGTGCACCTCGACGACGTGCACCCTGGACGGGCTGACGAACAACGTCGAGTACACGTTCCAGGTGACCGCGCACAACCGGGTGGGCGACGGCCCCGCATCTCCGGCATCCGAGCCCGCGCGGCCGGATGTGCGCCCGGAGACCCCGCTGCCGCCGAAGCTGGTGTTCGGGGACAAGTCGTTGAAGGTGTCGTGGACGCCTCCGCAGTCGAACGGTTCGCCGGTGGATGCGTACACGCTGCAGATCTCGCCCGCGCCGTTGAGCGGTTCTTCGGAGCGCAAGGTCGGCAACGTCACGTCGCTGACCTGGGACGGTCTCGAGAACGGCACGAACTATCAGGTGCGGGTGCAGGCGCACAACCAGGCGCCCGACCCCTCCGACTACAGCGTCTGGTCCCTGGGTGAGACGCCCGCCGGCGTCCCGGGCACGGTCGCCGCCCCCACCGTGAGCAGCGCCCCGTCGGTGGGCAGCGAGGCGCAGATGACCGTGCGCTGGAGCGACGCCAAGCCGAACGGCGATGCCGTCAAGAACTACGATCTGCTGATCTACCGCGGCGGCTCGCTGTTCCAGACCCTTGCGGTGGGCACCGCGACGTCGAAGACGGTCTCCGTCCCGACGAACTCGTCCGACTACACCTATGCGGTGAAGGCGACGAACAAGGCCGGCACGAGCGCCGCGAGCCCGCAGTCCACTCCGCAGCGTGCGTTCGGATCCCCCGGCGCCCCGACGAACGTGAAGGCGACGCCGGGCGATCAGAAGATCACGGTGACGTACACGATGTCCGACTCGGCGCTCAATGGCGCCAAGCGCGAGGAGATCCGGTACCAGTACCTGCTCTCGGGCGGGGCATGGACGAACTGGAACGGCAGCAGCACGATCCCGGCCAGCAACGGAACCGACTACACCGTCAAGCTGCGCGCGTACTCGGTGGTCGGCGGTCAGCAGTCCCAGCCCGGGGCGGCGTCCGCCGCATCCAACACCGTGCGGCCGTACGGCACTCCGCACGCGCCGACCGGCTCGGCGTCCAAGTCCGGCGATCAGCAGATCAAGCTCACCTGGAACGCCGGCGGCTCCGACAACGGCTACCCCGTCACCACGTACATCAGCGTGGACGGCGGCGGCTGGCAGAAGGTCGCCACCACCGGCAGCAAGATCGTCGGCAACGGCTACAACCAGACGCACAGCATCCGGGTCAAGGCCGTCGCCAGCCCCGGCGGCGAGTCGCTCTCGCCGACGTACAGCGCCACCACGAGTGCGCCGCCCTCGCCCAAGATCTGGGTCACTAAGGGCGACTACGTCAGCGGCTGCGTGAACGGCTGCTACAAGTTCAAGGTCAACTGGGAGAACGCCAACCTCGGCAGCGTCACCGTCAAGTGCATGAAGGACGGCGGACAGGTCGGGAACTACGCTCACCCGGTGACCATGAACGGCACCGGAAGCAGCCCCTCTCTGGACTGCTGGCAGGGCAGCGACAACGTCAACGTGTGGGTCGATGTCGTGGGCTGGGGCGACAGCGTCGACACCGAGAAGCGGTACTGGGCCAAATAGCCGGGCCCGACGCGACGCGGTTCGACGACACCCGCGGGTGTGCGCCCGGATGCACGGGTAGTCCTGCCCATGCTCCGGCAGTGGGGCGGGGCCGGTATGCCGGTTACAATGACACGGGCCGATCCCGGGGGGAGACAACGGAATGAGACTGCTGTCGTGGGTGCGCGCGCGTCCGAAGGCGCTCGCTGCGACGGCCGGCGTCGTCGTCGGCAGCGTGGTGCTCACCGGCATGGCCCTCGCCTATGACGGGCTCCCCACCGCCAAGGTCGACCTCAACGACGCGGGTGTCTGGCTGACCAAGTCCTCGGCTCTGCTCGTGGGGCACTTCAACCACGAGTCCACGGTGCTCGACGGCGGTCTGCGCACGAGCAGCGAGAACTACGACATCCTGCAGCAGAGTCAGACCGTGCTCGTGGTCGACCACGGCAACTCCACGCTGACCGCGATCGACACCGCCAACGTCTCGCTGACCGACAGCACCACGATCCCCGGCGACGCGAAGGTCGCGCTCGGCGACCACACCGCGGCCGTGCTGGATCGCAAGTCCGGTGCGCTGTGGGTGCTCGGCGCCGCCGACGTCGCGGGGTTCGACGTGAAGGCGACCGATCCAGTGGTGAAGCTCGGCAAGGACGCCGATGTCACCGTCGGCCAGGACGGCACCGTGTTCGCCGTGTCCTCGGAGGACGGCGAGATCATCACGATTCCCGTCGACGCCCAGGGCTCGCCGCTGGAACCGAAGACCTCCGCTCTGGACGGCGTCAAGGACGCATCCGAGCCCACGATCACCGCCGTCGGCGACGTGCCCGTGGTGCTCAACCCCTCCGACGGCATCGTCGCGGCGCCCGGCGGGGTGCATGCCCGGATCGACGATGCGAAGGATGCCGTGCTGCAGCAGGCATCCGTCGCGACCGACGCCGTCGCGGTCGCGACGCCGACGGGACTGATCCGGGTGCCGCTGAACGGCGGCGAGCCCGACGTCCTCAAGGCCGGCGGGTCAGGGCTGCCCGCCGCACCGGTGTTCCTGCAGGGCTGCACCTACGGTGCCTGGGGCGGCTCGGCGCGCTTCCTCCGCGACTGCGCGGGCAAGCAGGACGACGTCTCGGCCAAGATCCCCGGTGGCGAGCGCAGCTCGCGCCTGATGTTCCGCGTGAACCGCGACGTGATCGTGCTCAACGACGTGATCGGCGGCGAGGCCTGGCTGGCGGATGACAGCCTGCAGCGCGTCGACGACTGGAGCATCCTGACCCCGCCCGAGGGCGAGGCGGAGGACCAGGACGAGTCCACCGAGGAGACCGTCGAGACCTCTCTTCCGGAGCGCAAGCCCGAGAACACGCCCCCGGTGGCGGAGGACGACAAGCTCGGCGTGCGCCCGGGCGGCACCACCATGCTGCCGGTGCTCGACAACGACAACGACTCGGACGGCGACGTGCTCGTCGCGACGCTCGCCGGTGCCCAGCCGTCCATCGGCGAGGTGCAGCCGATCCTGAACGGCGGCGCCCTGCAGATCATGGCCCCGAAGGACGCCAGCGGCACGGCGTCGTTCACGTACCAGGTGGACGACGGCCGTGAGAACGGCACCGATACGGCCACGGTCACCGCGACCGTGTACGACTGGGACACCAACAGCGCCCCGAAGCCCAAGCGCAAGACCAAGCTGTCGGTCGAGGCGGGCGGCACCCTGTCGTACAACGTGCTCCCGGATTGGATCGACCCCGAGGGCGACGACGTCTACCTGCAGCAGGTCGTGGCGGCGCCCGGCGACGAGGTCGAGTTCACCACCGACGGCCAGATCACGTACCGCGCCGTGGGCAGCCTGCAGGGCCGCAAAGAGGTCTCGATCGTGGTGGCGGACGCCCTCGGCGAGACCGCGAACGGCACGATCCAGCTCGACGTGAAGCCGGCCGGCGGCACGGTGCCCGTGACGAACGCCGACCACGTCGTCACCCGTGTCGGGGAGACCGCGACGGTCTCTCCCACCGCGAACGACACCAGCACCGCCCGCGATGAACTGCGTCTGACGCGCGTCGAGCCGCTCAGCGGCGTGACGATCGTGCCGGACTACCCGAAGAAGCAGTTCACGTTCGAGGCGCCCGCGCCGGGCGTCTACTACGTGCAGTACCAGGTGTCGGCGGCCCAGGCGGATGCCAAGGGCATCGTGCGCATCGACGTGCTCGACAAGCAGGAGTCCGAGCTGCCACCCGTCGCGGTGCGCGACGTCGCGCTGCTGCCCAAGGGCAGCGAGGCGCTGGTCGGCGTGCTCGCGAACGACTCCGACCCGGCCGGCGGAGTGCTGGTGGTGCAGTCGGTCACGGTGCCGCCGCACAGCGGCATCGACGTCTCGGTGCTGAACCACGAGACGCTGCGCATCGGCGACCAGGGCGCGCTCGACGAGCCGGTGAAGATCACGTACACGATCTCGAACGGCTCCAAGTCCGCGCAGGGCGACGTCACGGTGATCCCGATCCCGGCCCCCTCCAAGATCGCGGCTCCGGTCACGCACGACGACGAGGCCGTCGTCCGCGTGGGCGACGTCGTGACCATCCCCGTGCTCGAGAACGACGTGCATCCGAACGGCGAGGTGATGCACGTCGCGCCGAAGCTGATCGAGCCGCTGGTCGACCCGAAGGACGGCGAGGCGTTCGTCTCGCAGGACACCGTGCGCTTCCGCGCGGCGAACCAGCCCGGCACGGTCTACCTCACCTACGAGGCCGTCGACGCCATGGGGCAGAAGGCCGGCGGTCACATCACCATCCAGGTGCTGGCGAAGGACGCCGACGTCAACGCGCCCCCGCACCCGCACGATCTCACCGCGCGGGCTCTGGCCGGCACCAGCATCCGCATTCCGATCCCGCTCGACGGGATCGACGCCGACGGCGATTCGGTCGAGCTGCTCGGTCAGGACGTCGCGCCCGTCAAGGGACGGATCACCGAGACCGGCGGCAACTTCCTGCAGTACGACGCGTTCCAGGGCTCGACGGGCGTCGACACCGTCGTCTACCGGGTGCGCGACCGCCTCGGCGCCGAGGGCACCGCGACGATCCGCATCGGCATCGCTCCTCCCGAGGCGACCAACCAGTCCCCGTACGCAGTGAAGGACGCCGTGGTCGTGCGTCCCGGACGCTCCGTGGCGGTCCCGGTGCTCGCCAACGACTCCGACCCCGAGGGCGACGAGATCCGCCTGGTCAAGGACGGCATCGAAGTCCCCAAGGACTCCGGCATGACCGCGAAGGCGTCCGGCGACCGCGTGGTCGTGAAGGTGCCAGACAAGGAGATGGAGGCGTCGCTGGAGTACACGATCCGCGACGCGAAGGGCGCTGAGGCGACCGCCCCCATCCTCGTGACGGTCGACAAGGATGTTCCGCTGATCCCCCCGATCGCCCGGGACGACCGACTGCGCGTGGAGGACCTGAAGGACTCCCTCACAGCCGACATCGACATCCTCGCCAATGACGAGGACCCCGACGGCACGGTCGACGGGCTCAAGGTTACCGTCGACGCCGGTGCGAAGCTCGTCGACGCCCGCAAGGCCCGGGTGACCGTGACCGACCAGCGTCAGCTGATCCGGTACACGATCACCGACCAGGACGAGCAGACCGCTTCGGCGTTCATCTTCGTCCCCGCGCTCGACGAGCTGGGCCCGGCGCTGCGCTCGACCAAGCCGGTCGAGGTCAAGAGCGGCGAGACCAAGCAGCTCAAGCTCTCCGACTACGTCGCGGTCGCCGGAGGCGGCGCGGTGCGCCTGACCGAGGCATCCAAGGTCAGCGCCGCGCACGCCAACGGCGACAACCTGATCAAGGACGAGACCACGCTCGTGTACACGTCGAAGAAGGGCTTCTTCGGCGACGACGCGCTGAACTTCGAGGTCACCGACGGCAAGACGCTGGAGGACCCGAAGGGCCGCCGCAGCACGCTGTCGATCCCGATCACCGTGCTGCCCCCGGAGAACCAGCCGCCCGTGTTCGTCAACGGTCAGGTCGACGTCGCACCGGGGGAGAAGGCGACGTCCCTGGACCTCGCCGCGCTGACCACCGACCCGGACAAGGCGGATGCCGGGAAGATCCAGTACCGGATCTCGAAGCAGCCCGGCGAGGGCATCAACGCCCGACTGGAGGGCACCCGGCTCCTCGTCGACGCCTCCTCCAGCACCCCCAAGGGCACGAACGCGATGGTGTCGCTGAGCATCACCGACGGCACGACCGAGCCCGTCGAGGGCAACGTCGCCGTGAACGTCACGGCATCCACGCGCAGCCTCGCCGTCGCGAGCCCCGACACCATCGACGAGGCCGATCAGGGCAAGACCTACAAGATCCCGGTCCTGACCAACGACATCAACCCGTTCGCCGACGAGGGAACGCCCCTGAAGCTGCTCTCGGCCGAGCGTGAGAGCGGCGACGGCACCGCGCGCGTGGTCGGGGATCAGGTGGAGATCACCTCCGGCGCGAGGTTCGTCGGCGTCCTGGTGGTGCGCTACCGCATCCAGGATGCGACGAAGGACCCCGATCGTGAGGTCGACGGTCGCATCACGGTGACGGTGCAGGGTGTGCCGGATGCTCCGGGTGTGCCGCGCGTGACGACGGTCGAGGACCGCACCGTGGTGCTGAACTGGTCTGCCCCGTCGAACAACGGCGCCGAGATCGACCACTACACCGTGACCTCCGTCGGCGGCCGTCCATACACGAAGACCTGCCAGACCACCACCTGCACGCTGGACGGGCTGGTCAACAACGTCGAGTACACGTTCAAGGTCACCGCGCACAACCGCGTCGGCGACGGGCCGGCCTCCCCGGTGTCCGAGCCCGCACGCCCCGATGTGCGCCCCGAGACCCCTCAGCCGCCGAAGCTGGCGTTCGGTGACAAGTCGCTGAAGGTGTCGTGGACGCCTCCGCAGTCGAACGGCTCGCCGGTCGACTCCTACACGCTGCAGATCTCACCCGCGCCGTTGAGCGGCTCATCGGAGCGGAAGGTCGGCAATGTCACGTCGCTGACGTGGGACGGTCTGGAGAACGGTACGAACTATCAGGTTCGGGTGCAGGCGCACAACCAGGCGCCCGACCCCTCCAGCTACAGCATCTGGTCGCTCGGCGAGACGCCGGCTGGCGTGCCCGGCACCGTTCCGGCGCCGAGCGTCGTCAGCGCGCCGTCCGTCGGCACCGAGGCGCAGATGACCGTCAAGTGGACCGCGGCGGACCCGAACGGTGACGCGATCAAGAACTACGACCTGCTCGTCTACCGGGGTGGTGCGCTCTACCAGACGCTGTCCGCGGGCACGGCGACGTCGAAGACAGTGACCGTCCCGACGAACTCGTCCGACTACACCTATGCGGTGAAGGCGACGAACAAGGCCGGCACGAGCGCCCCGGGCCCGCAGTCCGCACCGCAGCGGGCATTCGGCAAGCCGGGCGCACCGACGAACGTGTCGGCGCGTCCGGGCGACCGGGCGATCCTGGTGGTATTCGACATGCCGGACTCCGCGCTCAACGGTGCGAATCGTGGTGAGATCCGGTACCAGTACCTGATCACCGGCGGTGCGTGGACCAACTGGGACGGTGTCAGCGCCATCCCGGCGAACAACGGCACAGCGTACACCGTGCAGGTGCGGGCGTACTCCGTGGTCGGCGGTCAGCAGTCGCAGCCCGGGAACGCCTCTGCCCCGTCCAACCAGGTGACTCCCTTCGGCGCGCCCTTCGCTCCGACCGGATCGGCATCCAAGTCGGGAGACAAGGCCATCCTGCTCACCTGGAACGCCAACGGCTCCTACAACGGGCGGCCCATCACTACGTACATCAACGTGGACGGCAACGGCTGGGAGAAGGTCGCCACCAGCGGCAGCCGCACAGTCGGCAACGGCTACGAGCAGACGCACAAGATCCGGGTCAAGGCAGTCGCCTCCGAAGGCGGTGAGGCGCTGTCGCCGGTGTACGAGGCCACGACAAGCCAGCAGCCCGTCAAGGCGACGCTCGGACCCGGGCCCGAGGTGGCCGGATGCTCTGTCGTCGGCGGCGGCACGTGTCACAAGTTCAAGGTCACGACCACCAGCGCCTTCAAGGCCGGCAGCTACAACATCGAATGCCAGGCTGGCGGAAAGACGTTCGGCACCAACGCCGGCTACCCCGTGAAGATCCCGTCCGGCGGGAGCGTGGTGATCGACTGCTACAACGGCTTCTCCACCGCCAAGACGCTTCTGATCCACGGCGGAGATCCCAGCAGCATCAGCGCCACATTCGGTTAGCCGAGCCGCGCCCCTCCCCAGATTCAGACTTCCCACCACTCGAGAAGAAGAGACATCGACATGACAATGACCCCCGAACAGGCCGCCTGGTTCCAGAGCACCTTCACCCGCCTGGTGGAGAACATCGACAAGGCGCTGCAGGGCAAGCCCGAGGTCGTGAGCCTGGTGCTCTCGGCCATGCTCGCCGAGGGCCACGTGCTGCTCGAGGACGCGCCGGGCACCGGCAAGACCAGCCTCGCCAAGGCGCTGGCCGCCACCGTGCAGGGCACCAGCTCCCGCATCCAGTTCACCCCCGACCTGCTGCCGTCCGACGTGACGGGTGTGACCATCTACGACCAGCAGAACCACAAGTTCGAGTTCCACAAGGGCCCGATCTTCGCGTCGATCGTGCTCGCGGACGAGATCAACCGCGCCTCGCCGAAGACCCAGTCGGCGCTGCTGGAGGTCATGGAGGAGTCGCGCGTCACCGTCGACGGCGTGACGCACGAGGCTGGACGTCCGTTCCTGGTGATCGCAACCCAGAACCCGGTCGAGCAGGCCGGAACCTACAAGCTCCCCGAGGCGCAGCTGGACCGCTTCCTCATCAAGACCTCGATCGGGTACCCGAGCCTGGCGGTCACCGAGAGCATCCTCGCCGGTGCCGCGCAGCGCAACCCCGCCGCGGGGCTGGCCGCGGTGATCACCACCAGCGCCGTCGCCGACATGGCCGACCTGGCCGCCACCGTGCACGTCGAGCCCGCCGTGCTGCGGTACGCCGCCGAGCTCGCCGAGGCGACGCGCGGCGACAGCGCCATCAAGCTCGGCGTCTCGGTGCGCGGTGCGATCGCCATGATCCGCATCGCCAAGGTCTGGGCTGCCGCGCACGGCCGGCACTACGTGCTGCCGGACGACATCAAGGCTCTCGCCCGCCCCGTGTGGCAGCACCGTCTCATGCTCGACGCGGAGGCGGAGTTCGCCGGCACCACCGCCGACACCGTCATCGCACGGGTCCTCGACACCGTCGCGGCACCCCAGGCGCGGACGAACGCCTGATGGCGGCGGATGCGATCGCGGCACCCCGGGCGGCGGACCGCGAGGCCGGATGGCGCGACATCGTCGCGGTCATCGGCGCGCGCGTCCTCGACCGCCTGCGGCGCATCGCGGCCGTCATCCGCCCTCTCGGCTGGACGGTGATGGGTCTCGCGGTCGCGGCGTGGGTCACCGGCCAGCTGCTCGGCTGGCAGGAGGTCGTGGTCACCGGTCTCGTGCTGGCCGCGGTCGCCGTCATCTGCGCGCTGTTCCTGATCGGCCGCACCGAGTACGACGTCTCCCTCGACCTCGCGCGCACGCGCGTGGTGGTGGGGGAGCGCGCGGTCGGCGCGCTGACCCTGCTCAACCGCGGATCGCGCGCGATCCTGCCCTCGCGGGTGGTGCTGCCGGTCGGCGCCGGCCGCGGCGAGTTCTCGATCGGCCGTCTGGCTCCCGGCCAGGAGGCCGAGGAGCTGTTCGCCATCCCCACGCAGCGCCGTGGCGTCGTCAAGGTGGGCCCTGTGAGCGTCGTGCGCGGCGACCCGCTGGGACTGTTCGAGCGCGCTCACCGTCGCGACGACCCGGTCGACCTGTACGTGCACCCGAAGACCACGCTGTTCGGCGGCCAGTCCCTCGGCTTCCTGCGCGATCTGGAGGGCCTGCCCGCGGCGGACCTGTCGCGCGACGACGTGTCCTTCCACGCACTGCTGGAGTACCAGCCCGGCGATGACCTGCGTCACGTGCACTGGCGCTCGACGGCCCGCACCGGCACGATGATGGTGCGCCAGTTCGAGGAGACCCGCCGCTCGCACTTCGTGATCGGCCTGACGCGCTCGCCCCGGGACTACCGCAGCGACGAGGACTTCGAGCTCGCCATCTCCGTCGCCGGATCCATCGGCCTGCGCGCGCTGCGCGACTCGCAGAAGGTCGACGTGCGCGTGCAGGGGCGCGAGCTGCCCGCCGGCACAGGCAAGCAGCTGCTCGACTCGCTGTCCATGGTGGAGCACTCGCGTCCCCGCGACGGCGGCGTGCCCGAGCTCGCCGGCGTGCTGGCGGCGACCACGGCATCCGCCAGCGTCGTCGCCCTGGTGTGCGGCTCCGCCGTCTCCAGCGAGGACCTGCGGCTCGCCTGCTCGCGGATGCCGTTCGGCGCGCGCGTGATCGCCGTGGTCGTGCAGGGCGGCGTCGAGCAGCCGGCGCTCCGCCGCATCGCCGACGCCGACGTCGTCACGATCGGAGCGCTCGACCAGCTCCCCCTCGCTCTCCAGAAGGTGCTCGCATGACCTCCGCATCGACCTCGAAGGGTGCCCCGCTGCCGCTGCGGCGCTGGATCCTCGACCTCTCCGCGACCGCCGTGCTCATGGCGGTGGCGCTGCTCGGCTTCTGGCCGAGCTTCGCCGGCCCGTCCTTCCTCGGTGCGGCTCTCGGCGGGATGCTGCTGGGGCTGGCCATCGCGGCGGTGTGCATGTGGCGCCGCTGGGGCATCCTGATCATCGCCGGGCTCACGATCGCCGCCTACTTCCTCTTCGGCGGTGCACTCGCGCTGCCGCACACGGCCCTGGCCGGGTTCGTGCCGACGATCGAGACGCTGAAGAGCCTCGCCCTCGGCGCCGTGACCTCGTGGAAGCAGCTGCTCACGACGGTGGCCCCGGTGTCGGCGGCGGACGGCCACCTCGTCGTCCCGTTCATCGTGGCCCTGGTGGCGACGGTGACGACCGCCTCGCTGGCCCTCCGGCTGCGCCAGGTGTGGTGGGCGCTGATCCCCGCGGCATCCGCCCTCATCCTGGTCATCGCGCTCGGCGTGCCCGACCCCGCCTTCCCGCTGGTGCAGGGCGTGATCTTCGCCGCGGTGACGGCCGTGTGGATGTCGCTGCGCGTCTGGTGGGCGCCCCAGAACAGCGCCGTCGACGTCTCCGAGGTCGACCCGACCCGCGCCTCGCACATGCGCACCCGCCGGCTGCTCGGCGGGGTCGCCGTGCTGGCGGTCGCAGGCATCGCCGGCGCCGGACTGGGCGCGGTCGCACAGCCCGCGGAGCCGCGCCACGTGTTCCGCGACGCGATCGTCCCGCCGTTCAACATCCGCGACTATCCGAGCCCGCTGCAGGCGTTCCGCAAGAACGTCCGTGATCAGGTGGACAAGACCCTCTTCACGGTCACCGGCCTGCCGGAGGGCGCACGTGTGCGCCTGGCGGCGATGGACGACTGGGACGGCGTGGTCTACAACGTCACCGACGGCGGCCCCGGCACCTCCAGCGCGTTCACGCCGCTGCGCTCCAACATGGCGGCAGGGGTCGAGGGCAAGCAGGCCTCGCTGCGCTTCGACATCGGCGACTACAGCGGCGTGTGGGTGCCTGGCACCGCGACCGAGGACCTGGTCGCCTTCGACGGCGCCCGTGCGGACGAGCTGCGCCGCAGCGGCTATCACAACAGCGCCACGGGGACCACGGTCGTCACCGCCGGCCTGCGCAAGGGCGACACCTACAGGGTCGACGCGGTGTTCCCGAAGATCCCCACCGACGAGGAGCTCGGCGACACCCCCATCGTGAAGATGCGGCTGCCCGAGCTGCACAACGTGCCCGAGGAGCTCAGCACCCTCGCCGCCGAGACGGTCACCGACGCGAAGACGCCGATCGCGCAAGTGCGCGCCCTCGAGACCTATCTGTCGAAGAAGGGCTTCTTCAGCCACGGTCTGGGCGCGCAGGCGCACCTCTCCCGGGCCGGGCACGGCGCCGAGCGCATCACGACGCTCATCGGCGGCACCCAGATGGTCGGCGACGACGAGCAGTATGCGGTCACGATGGCGCTGATGGCGCGCGAGATCGGCATCCCCGCCCGTGTGGTGATGGGGTACTACCCGAAGAAGGACAGCAAGACCGGCAACGTCTTCAAGGTCACGGGCGACGACGTGCACGCCTGGGTCGAGGTCAACTTCGCCGGCTACGGCTGGCTGCCGTTCGACCCGACGCCGCCGGAGGACCAGGTCCCGCAGGACCAGAACACCAAGCCGCGCGTCGACCCGAAGCCGCAGGTGCTGCAGCCGCCGCCCCCGCCGCAGGAGCCGGTCGACCTGCCCCCGACGGTGCCGGACGACCGTCAGCCCGAGGACGACACCCCGAACATCCTCGCGATCATCGGCGCGATCCTCGCCATCGGCGGCGTCTCGCTGCTGGTGCTGCTGATCCTCAGCTCCCCGTTCATCGTGATCGGCGCGTGGAAGGCGTCCCGCCGTCGTGCGCGCCGCAACGCCGAGCGCACGGCCGACCGCATCAGCGGCGGCTGGGACGAGCTCACCGACCGTGCGATCGACTACGGCGCGCGTCTCGCGCCGGGCGGGACCCGGGTGGAGGAGGCGGCGACCGTGTCGGCCGCCCTCGCCCTCCCCGCGGCGACCGCACTGGCCGACCGTGCCGACGATCAGGTGTTCGGACCGGACGACCCCAGCCAGGAGGAGGTCGACGCCTTCTGGGCGGAGGTCGACGCGCTGGTCGGCGGACTCGGCCAGGAGGCTGGATTCTGGAAGCGCACCAAGGCGCGGCTCAGCCTGCGCTCGCTCACCGGCGGCGGCCGTGTCGCAGCCCGGCTGCAGGAGCTCAAGGATGCGGCGGCCGCGCGCGTGCGTCGTGAACCTGGCAACATCGACAGCAAGACCACGCGATCCGAGAGCGAGACCTCATGACGATGCTTCCCCTCGACGAGGTCGCGCCGATCAAGCGGCGGGCCATCGCCTACATCATCGACGCCGCCATCGGCTTCGCGATCAGCGTGGTCGTCCCGACGATCATCCTGATCGTCGTCGTCATGAGCACGCGGGATCTGCTCACCTCCCTGCTGATCGCCGCTCCGCTGTTCAGCGTCCTCGGCCTGGCGTGGGTGCTGGTCTACACCTTCCTGCAGGCCGGACGCGGATCCATCGGCATGCGCGCGCAGGGGCTGCGGCTGGCGAAGGCCACCGACGGGTCGCCCCTGGGCTTCGGCCGGGCGCTGCTGCGCAACGTCATCTGGGGCCTGGCCGCGTCGATCGTCGTCGGGTACTTCACGGTGCTCTTCGACGGCTCGGGCCGATTCCAGGGCTGGCACGACAAGGTCGGCGGCGCCGTCATGCTCATGGACAGCACGCGCGCGCAGGCAGCACCGGTGCACCAGCACGACGGTGGAGCGCTGCCGTTCCTGCCCGGGCAGGCACCCGAGGGCGCGGCTCCGGCCGCGCCGGTCGGGATGCCGGGGTTCGCCGCGCCGCAGGCGCCGCAGGCGCCGCAGACCGCGATGCCGGGATTCGCGCAGCCCTCGCCCGCAGGTGCGTTCGCGCCTCCGGCGGCGCCCGGCGCCGCCCCCGCAGCGCCGGCCGCCGTTCCGGCGCAGGATCCGCAGCAGCCCGAGGACGACGAGTTCGCCGAGCACACCGTGCTGTCGCCGCCGGCCCGGCATGCGGCTCCCAGCACACCGCCGATCCACCGCGATCTGCCCGACGACCCGCTGATCTCCTTCGTGCCCGGCGTGACCCAGGAGCCCGTGCGTCCCGCCGCGGCGCCCGCTCCCGTCGAGCCGGTGACGCCGGTCGCCGAGCCGGCCGCCTTCCCGGCCCCCGCGGCTCCGGTCGCTCCGGCGGCACCGGCTGCCCCTGCCGCGCCGGCGGACGCGCCCGCGTTCCCGGCCCCGGCTCCCGTGCCGGCCGAGACCGGTCCGACGCCGATCGAGACCGTGGCCGCGCGCCTGGGCTCCGTGCCTCCCGTCGCGCCGGCGCCTGCCGAGCTGGCATCCGCACCGCAGGATGCTACGGCCGCTGTCCCCGTCACGGCGGAGAACCCGGTCGCGCCGATGGCCGCACCGACCCCGTCCGCACCGCTCGTGACCGACCCCGATGAGGACGACATCGAGTCCACCCGCATCAGCGTCCCCGGTCACCGCCTCGTGTTCACCTGGGACGACGGGCAGCGTGCGACCGTCTCCGGGCGCACTGTGTTCGGCCGCAACCCCGAGGAGCGCGACGGTGCGGTCAACGTCGCCGTCCGCGATGAGACCCGTTCGCTGTCCAAGACGCACTTCGAGGCCGGGGCGGACGCCCGCGGCGGCTGGGTGATGGACCGCCAGTCGACCAACGGGACCGTGATCGTGCGCGAGGGCGTGCGCATCGCGTGCCCCCCTGGCACTCGCGTTCCCGTGCGTCTGGGCGACGCGCTCGAGATCGGCGACCGCATCGTCACCATCGGAGGTTACGTGTGACCGCGCCGATCCTGACGGCGAGCGGACGCTCCACCGACGTGGGGGCCCGCCGCAAGCTCAACGAGGACTCCCACCTGGCGAACGCGCCGCTGTTCATCGTCGCCGACGGCATGGGCGGGCACGACGCCGGCGAGGTGGCCAGTGCCACCGTCATCGAGCACTTCTCGGCCCTGGTCGGCCAGGACGCGCTTTCGATCGCGCAGGTGCGCGACACCCTGGCATCCGCTCGGGAGGCGGTCGGCGCCATCGGCCAGCACGGCTCCGCGGGCGCGGGCACGACGCTCAGCGGCGTGGCCGTCGCCACGGTGGACGGACTCGGCTACTGGCTGGTGCTGAACATCGGCGACTCCCGCACGTACCAGTTCTCGAACGGCGAGCTCGAGCAGATCACCGTCGACCACTCGTACGTGCAGGAGCTGATCGAAGAGGGCGAGATCACCCCGGAGCAGGCCAACACCGACCCGCGGCGCAACATCATCACGCGTGCGATCGGCGCGGGCAGCGTCGGTGACGCCGACTACTGGCTCTTCCCCGCTGAGCGCGGCGACCGGATGCTGGTCTGCTCCGACGGGCTGACCACAGAGGTGTCCGACGAGCGCATCGCCGAGGTGCTGGGCAGCGAGCGCGACCCGCAGCGTGCCGCGGAGATCCTCACGGCGGATGCGGTGCGAGCCGGCGGCCGCGACAACGTCACGGTCGTGATCGTCGACGCGCTGACGGTCGCGTCGGTGCGGGGCATCCACGTGCAGGCCGATGAGGACGAGGACCTTGCCGACACGCGTCCGCGCGCGGCGGCGGATGGAGGAATGCGATGAACGACGTGATCTATCGTCCGGGTGAGTGGCAGGTCGTCGTGGAGGATGCGGGCATCGCCGCGCTGCCCGCCGACGCGAGCGCCGACAAGGTCGTGGCGCTGTCCGAGATGCTGCGCAGGGGCGTGCCCGCACTGACCGAGGTCATCGACGTGCTCTCCGGCGGCGCCATCACGGGCCTCGGCTCGTTCGCCGTCGCCCTGATCGGCCCCGGCGGCACGCGCTTCGCCGTGCGCGGCGCGGTGACCGTGAGCACCGGTCTCGACGAGGGCTTCTCCGGCGAGGACATCACCACGTGGAGCGAGCGCTACATCGCGGGTGAGCCGCGGTTCGAGATCCGCATCGGGGATGCTGCGGATGCCGTGGAGTACCCGATCCGCTCCGGCGTGGTGCTCACGTCGGGGGTCCGGGTGGGGGAGCCGTTCACGGCTCCCGAGCCCGAGGAGGTCCCGGAGGAGGATGCTGAGGCCGCCCTCGTCGTCGGCGGCGGCGAGCAGGCGGACGACGCCCCCGAGGCCGACGCAGAGCCGCTCGAGGACGCCGAGGACGCCGAGGACGAGCCTGCGGTCGAGCTCGAGGAGGATACGGCTGCCGACGCCGAGCCGGCGGACGAGCAGACGGCTGACATCGTCGAGCCGGAGGACGCATCCGACGTCCCGTCCGAGGACGCGGCGTCGGAGGAGGCGTCGCCCGAAGCCGCACAGATCGCCGAACCCGGATCCGCCGAGGAGCCGGCATCCGAGCCCGAGCCCTCCGCGTCCCTCGACGGCGCAGCGGTGTCGGAGACGATCACCCCGGACCAGATGCTGCTGGCGCGCGCCGCGGCCGATGCCGCACCGGAGCAGGCCGCGCCCGCCGAGGAGCCCGACCTGGGCGCGACGATCACGCCCGACCTGGGCGCGACGATCACGCCCGACGTGGCCGCCACGATCGCCCCTCCCGCGGCGGACGAGGACTCGCCGCACGTGGCCGAGACCATGGCGGGCTTCGTCACGCCGATCCCGCCGGCACCCCCGCTCCCCGGGGCAGTGCCGCAGACCGACCCGGCGGGTGACATCGGCGACCACGACGGTGCGACGATCTCGCTGGCGGAGGCCAGGCGCCTGCGCGCCGAGGCCGCGACCTCCGCGCCCGACGCCCCGACCGAGGCCATCCCGGTCTTCGAGAACGCGCCCGTCGCGGCATCCGGCGCCCGCATCCGGCTCTCCACCGGGCAGGTCGTCGATCTCGACCGCACGGTGATCATCGGGCGCAAGCCGCGCTCCACCCGCACCAGTGGCAGCACCATGCCGCACCTGATCGCGGTCGACAGCCCGGAGTCCGACATCTCCCGCAACCACCTCGAGGTGCGCCCCGAGGGCGACTCGGTCGTGGTCATCGACCTGCACACGACCAACGGCTCCACTCTGCTGCGTCCCGGCGCCGACCCGGTGCGCCTGCATCCGGGCGAGCAGACCCTGGTGCTGCACGGCGACGTCATCGATGTGGGCGACGGCGTGACCGTCACCGTCGAGGAGCTGCGATGACGCGCGCTCCCTCTCCGCCTCCCGAGCTGCAGGGGTTCGAGTACCTCCGGCCGCTCGGCACCGGCGGGTTCGCCGACGTGTTCCTCTACGAGCAGCAGCTGCCCAAGCGAGAGGTCGCGGTCAAGGTGCTGCTGGCCGACCGGCTGAGCGCCGGCGCCGCGGAGGAGTTCACCAACGAGGCGAACGTGATGGCGATGCTGTCGACGCATCCCGCCATCGTCACGATCTACCAGGCCGGCGTCGCCGCCGACGGTCGCCCGTACATCGTGATGGAGTACTGCCCCAAGCCGAACCTGCAGGTGCGGACCCGCAAGGAGCCGTTCTCGGTGGCCGAGGCGCTGCGCGTCGGCGTGCAGGTCAGCGGCGCCGTCGAGACCGCGCACCGCGCGGGCGTGCTGCACCGCGACATCAAGCCCGCGAACATCCTCGTCACGGTCTACAACCGGCCGGCCCTCACCGACTTCGGTATCGCGTCGACCACCGCCGCCGACAGCGAGGCAGCGGGCATGTCGATCCCGTGGTCGCCGCCGGAGTCCTTCGCCGAGAACCCGACCACCGGCGTGCGCACCGACGTGTACGCGCTGGGGGCGACGGTGTTCACGCTGCTCTCCGGTCGTTCGCCGTTCGAGCGCAAGGGCGAGCGCAACTCCAGCGCCGATCTGATCGAGCGCATCGAGCGCATGGCCGTTCCGAAGGTGGATCGCGCCGACGTGCCCGACAGCCTGCAGGCGGTGCTGGCGCGGGCGATGGCCAAGCGGCCCGAGGACCGCTACCCGAGTGCGGTGGCGTTCGCCCGTGCGCTGCAGAAGGTGCAGATCGAGCTCGCGCACTCCGTGACGCCGATCGACATCGTCGACGAGCACCCCTCGCACGAGGAGCTGGAGGACGACGACGACGGCCTGACGCGCGTCCGCGAGGTCCGTTCGATCAACCCGGACACGCAGTCGGCCACGCGCCCCTCCGCGACCACCGTGCGGAAGCAGCCGAGCACGCCCGACGTGCCCCGCTTCGACCGTCCGTCGGCGGATGCGCTGGAAGAGACGCAGATGCGCACGCAGCGTCGCGGAGCCGCCGCGCCCGCGGCCGCCGATGCCGATGACGACGACGCCACGGTGCTGCGCGGCGGACCCAAGGTGGTCGCACCGCACGCTCCGGCCGCTGCGCGGGCGACCCAGGCGGATGCCGTGCGGCCGGGCGCCTCGGCATCCGACGATCTCTTCGAGACCGGACGCCGCCGCGGCGGCATGCCGTGGTGGGGCTGGCTCATCGCGGTCGTCGGCGTCGTCGCCGTGGTGCTGGGCATCGTCTTCGCCAGCACACTGGCCGGGGGGCTGACGCCCACGCCGGACAAGACCACTGCGGGGCCGCCGCAGCCGAAGGACCCCATCGCGGGCCTCGTGCCGAACGTCGCCGATCTGAAGGGCACCAGCGATGCCGGTGTCGTGACGTTCACCTGGACCAACCCGGACCCCGAGAAGGGCGACTCGTACATCTGGTACGAGTACACCCTGGACGGGCCGGGTACTCTGCAGACGACGGAGAAGACCAGCGTCACCCTGGACGGAGCACGTACCGGGGCGACCTGCGTCGAGGTGCTGATCAAGAGGGCTGACGGGCGTTCCTCGCCCGATCCGGTCAGGGGGTGCGTGGGCTGATGGACATCACGGTGGAGTACGCGGGGGAGTACTTCGCGCTCGATCCCGACGAGCCGTTCCACGTCGGCAGGCAGGGCGACCTCGAACTCGACGACAACCTCTTCCTGCACAGGAACTTCCTGGAGATCTCGAACACCGACGGGCTGTGGTGGCTGTCCAACGTCGGAGCGCGGCTCACCGCGACGGTGACGGACTCCTCGGGAGGAGTCAACGCCTGGCTCGCCCCCGGTGCGCGACTGCCGATCGTCTTCGAGCAGACCACGGTGGTGTTCACCGCCGGTCCGACCACGTACGAGTTCACGATCCACGCGAAGGGCCCGGCGTTCCGCATCGCGCCCCGCGAGGCGGCCGACGGCGGCCAGTCGACGATCGGGCACGTGCCGCTGACCGAGAGCCAGAAGCTGCTGATCCTGGCGCTGGCGGAGCCGGTGCTGCGCCGCGAGGGAACCGGTACGAGCGAGATCCCCAGCTCCGCGAAGGCCGCGGAACGACTGGGGTGGACGAGCACGCGCTTCAACCGCAAGCTCGACAACGTCTGCGACAAGTTCGACCGCATCGGCGTCCAGGGCATGCGCGGCGGGCAGGGCAAGCTCGCGACCAACCGCCGTGCGCGCCTGGTCGAGCACGCGGTGTCGAGCCGGCTGGTCACCAGGGACGATCTGGCGCTGCTGGACGCCCCGGTTCTCGTCCCCGACGACGACGTCGACGCCTAGTCCGACGCCCCGGTCGGCCGGACGCCACAAGGAGCAGATCGAGCGCGCGATAGTGTGAAACGCGCGGTTCAACGAAAGCAGGGATTCATGTCGCCCCAGACGACGGCTGTCGCGCAGTCGCAGCTCGTGCGCCTCTCGGTGCAGTGGGAGTCCGAGCGCATCGACGTGGGCGTGCCCGGCGGCGTCCCGGTCGCGGAGGTGCTCCCGTCGCTGACGCGACGTCTGCGGATGCTGGACAGTATGTCGGCATCCGCGGGGTTCCGTCTCGTCAGGGCCGACGGCTCCGCGCTGGATCCCGACCGCACGCTCACCGCGCAGACCGTGCACGACGGCGACTTCCTCGTGCTCGAGCAGGGCGCGAGCGCCGCAGTGCCCAAGCGCTATGACGACCTGGTCGAGGCCGTCGCCGACGTCGTGGAGGAGAACGCGCCTGCCTGGTCGGTGCAGAACTCCGTGACCACGGCGACCGTGGTGGCATCCGTGCTGCTGCTGCTGGGCCTCGTCCCGGCGGTGTGGGCCTGGGTCGACTCGCGCTCGATCATCACCGCCGCCGGCGCGGGAGCGGCCGCGGTCGTGCTCATGATCTGCGCGCTCGTGATGGACCGCACCGGCGCGCCCACCCAGGCGTCCATGTCCCTCGCGCTCGTCTCCTCGCTGTTCGCCGGCGTCGCGGGATACACCGCGCTGCCGGGCGGCCCCGGCTGGGGGCTGCCGATCGTCGTCGGCAGCGCCGCGATGCTGGTCTTCGGCGTCGTCACCATGCTGGCGCTGAAGAGCCGCCGCGAGTACGGTCTCATCCCGGTCGCCCTCGGCGTCGTGTTCCTCGTGATCGGCGCCGTCATCACCTGGCTCGGCGCGCCCGTCCCCGCGACCCTGGCCGCTGCGATGGCGGTCGCCGGCATCGCGGGGCTCGGCGCCCCGTGGATGGCGCTGGCCTCCGTGCCGCTGCGCGTCGTCTCGGCGCGCGACGACTCCGAGGTCTACGACGCCCCTGCGCACATCTCGCCGGAGCAGGTCGCGAAGCTCTACGTCCGTGCCCACCGCTACCAGGTGTCGCTGCGCATCGCGCTCTGCCTGATCGTGCTGGTCGCGACCGTCCCCGTCGTCGCATCCGGGTTCTGGGGTCTGCTGCTGTGCGCGGTGACCTACGCCGGCATGTTCCTGGGCACCAGGCAGGTGTACTCCCGCTTCGACATCGTGATCGTGGTCGCGGGTGTGCTGCTCGGCGTGGCCCTCGTGATCGTCGCGGCCGTCATCTCCCACCCCGGCTGGATCGGCGGCCTGGTCATCGCGCTGGCCGTCGCGGCCGTCTGCGTCATCGTGATCGTGCTGCTCAGCTCGAAGGTGCGGCTCGGCCTGACCCGCTTCGCCGACTTCGCCGAGTGGGCGACGATCGCCCTGCTGCTCCCCCTGGCCATCATCGCCGGAGGCTGGTTCTGATCCATGGCATCCAAGACCGAGCTGCTCCAGGCCCAGGCCTTCAACCGCCGACGACTCCAGACCGCCTTCACCAGCGGAGCGCCTGGCGGACGTGAACTGCCCCCGGGCAAGCCGCTGCGCGGCGTGGTCGTCAGCATCGCCCTCGGCATCCTGACGATCATCGTCTCCCTGCTGATCGGCACGTTCACCGGCAGCCTGCCGAAGGACTGGAGCAAGGGCGCGATCATCGTCGTGCAGGGCGAGGGATCGCGCTACGTCGCCATCGGCGAGACGCTGTACCCGGTCAGGAACCTGGCCAGCGCCCGCCTGCTGAGCGGCACGACGAAGATCACCTCAGTGCCCGCGAGCAAGCTCGACGACATCAAGCGCGACCCCATGCCGGTGGGCATCGAGGACGCCCCCGACTACCTGCCCGCCCCGGATCGGCAGTACACCGGCGCCTGGCTCAGCTGCGTGGCCTCCGACGCCCCGCTGGAGATCTCGACCCGCCTGCTCGGCGATCGGCCGGGCGCGGCGAATCAGGCCGCGCTCGTGAAGGACGACGACGGCGGCTACTGGTTCGTGCAGGGCGATCGGCGGTACAAGGTCGACAAGGAGAACGTGGCGGTCGTCGCGAGCGTCTTCCTCGGCATCGACGACGTGCAGGCGGTTCCGACGGTGTCGGCGCTGTGGCTCAACCTGGTCACGCCCGGAACACCGCTGGCGGTGCACCTCGGCGGCGAGCTGAAGGCCGAGACGGGCACCGCTGGTCTGGTCGTCGGCCAGGCCGTGCAGACGCAGGCCGATGGCAAGGTCGTCGGCGAGTACATCGTGGACGGCAAGGGAAGGCTCGTGCCCGCCACCCCGTTCGCGCGCCAGCTCCTCACCGCGTACGTCGGCATCAAGCCGGTGTCGATGACGGTCGCCGAGGCGACGAACCTCCGCGACGTGAACTCCGACGCGCTCCCCGGCGACTGGCCCAAGCGCGAGCCCGTCAAGCCCGAGAACTCGTCCGACGTGTGCCTGCAGATGCAGTCGAGCTCGGAGGGCCCGGTCGTCTCGGTGACGAACAGCCCGCGCGACCTGGAGCCGGGCACCAAGGTCAAGCCGGGTGCCGGCGTGGCGGTGAGCGCACGCGGAACGGGCCAGGGGTCCACCTACGGCTTCGTCTCCGAGTCGGGCGTGTTCTTCCCGGTCGAGACCGCCACGGACCTGCAGTTGCTGGGATACAAGACCACGCAGGCAGTGACCGTGCCGGCCGCCTGGACGCAGCTGCTCGAGCAGGGCCCGACCCTGAGTCAGGCGATCGCGCAGAGGACGGCGCCGGGGCAGGCGAAGTGATGCGCGGGCGCGCGCTGCGCAGTGCTGCCGCTGCCGTCGGCGTGCTGGCGGTGCTCGGCCTGGGTCTCCCCGCCGGAGCGCAGGCCGCGACGCCGACTCCCGCGGCGCCCGTCGTCGACGCGGATCAGCAGTGCACTCCGGGCCAGCGGCTGTTCACCCCCACTCCCAGTTACCTCGTCAAGCGGCTCGGCCTGGACGAGGCCTGGGCGCTCAGTCGCGGCAGCGGCGTGACCGTCGCCGTGGTCGACTCCGGCGTCGACGCGGGGAACGCGCACCTGCAGGGCGCCCTGGTGCCGGGCTTCACCAGCTTCGGCGACGGTTCGGTGCCCTCCACGACCGATGTCGCCGCGCACGGCACAGCCGTGGCCGGGCTGATCGCCGCCAGGCAGATCGACGGCTCCGGCGTGGTGGGCATCGCGCCCGAGGCGAAGATCATGCCCGTCCGGGCGTTCGAATCCGCTCCCGAACCGGGCGGGTCCTCGCGAGACCTGGTGGTGCCGTCGGCGGCATCCGTCTCCTCCGGCATCCGGTGGGCGGCCGAGCACGGCGCCAAGATCATCAATGTGTCGCTGTCCGACAGCGGATCCGCCGACGTCTACCGCAGCGCCGTGGACTACGCGCATTCGCTGGGCTCGCTGGTGATCGCGAGCGCAGGCAACCGCAAGACCGCCGACTCGAACCGGCCGGATCCCACCAACTTCTACCCCGGCGAGCTCCCCGGCGCCCTCGCTGTCGCCGCAGTGATGAAGGACGGCACCTGGAACGCGGACTCCTCGTTCGCGGGCCCGCACGTCGACATCGCGGCGCCCGGGCAGTCGATGCCGACCGCCTACATCTCCGGCGGGGACTGCGTGCTCAACGCCGACTCCGCCTCGTCCAGCTACGCGACGGCGGTCGTCGCCGGCGCGGCCGCCCTGGTCGCCGCACGCTTCCCGAACGAGTCGCCCGACCAGTGGGCGTTCCGCCTCACCCAGTCGGCCATGCGCGTGTCGCCCGGTGAGCGCAGCGACACTGTCGGGTGGGGAGAGGTCCGCCCCGCCGCGGCACTGGCGCTCGCCGACGACGGGATGCTGCCCGGCCCGCCCTCGCCTGTGCACGGCGCGCCCACGCCCTCTCCGGCGCCGACCCGGGTCGTCGACATCGATCCGGTGGCCGACCCGCTGGACCCCGCCCGCGCGATCGTGGGCTGGGGATTCGGGGCCGGGGCGACGATCTCCGTGATCCTGCTGCTGCTCGCTCGAGCCCGCTCGCGTCGCGGCAGCGACTGAGCCCGATGGGCAGCGCTGCATGGGGAGTCCTCCCCCTATGGCGCTCGGACGCCTCTTCGTAGGATTGCTTCAACGGTCCACGACAGTAGGGAGTCCCACGTGAGCATGGACATGGCGGATGCCGGTCGCCTGATGGCGGAGCTGCGTGAGACCGCAGCAGAGCTGCAGCGCGAGCTCAGGTCGGTTGCGACCGCGGCGGAGCAGATGACCCCGGTGACGGTCGAGGATGATCGGAAGGCCGTGAAGCTGACCCTCGCCAAGAACGGTGCGGTCGAGGCTCTCGTCCTCGACGAGGACTGGCGCGACACGATCGGCGAAGCGGGACTCGGCGCAGTGGTGAGCCTGTGCTACCAGACCGCGCTCGGCAAGCGATTCGATCAGCTGATGGGTGGCTTCGAGGAGCAGGACGAGGACGACACCCCTGTCACGATCCCCGCGCCGCAGTTCCAGCTCGGCGACCCCACGACGAGCTCGGCGGCGGAGGCGCGCAGCGAGATCCTCGATGCGATCGACGAGGCGAGGGACCAGCGCGAGGCCTACCTCGAAAAGGTGAACCAGAGGGGCAGCCAGGTCCGGGACGCGGTCAACTCCGCGAAGACGGTCACGGTCTCGCGCCGCGGAACGACCATCACCGGGATCACTCTCGATGAGCGCTGGGTGCGCAACACCAATGACGGGGTGATCGAGCGCGAGATCGTCCGAGCCATGAACAATGTGATGACGATGTCGGCTCAGGACCGCCAGAACACGTACGAAGGCTTCCCGGCCGTTCAGAGGCTGATGGAGATGACCCGGGATCCTCAGGAAATGCTGCGCCGCATGGGCAGCATCCGCTGAGACAAGGAGCAGAGCAATGGGATTTGGAGATTTTGTAGGTGACGTCGTCGACGCGGTCTCCCCGGTCGACGAGATCATCGATGCCGGCAAGAACGTCATGGAGGGCGACCTCATCGGCGCGCTGGGCAACGTCGTCGACGCCGCCACCCCGATCGACGAGATCGTGAGCGCTGGGTCCCACCTCTTCGGAGGCCCGGATCTCGGCATCTCGGACCTGACCGACGACCTGCCGGACAAGCTGCCGGTGATCGAGGGGGAGTCCGCGCTTCCTGAGCCCTCGCCGCAGCCGGCAGCATCGTCGTTCGGCGCGGAGGGAAAGGTCGACGTCGAGACGTCGTACCTGCGCAAGGACGCCGGTCTGTGGGACGAAGCGGCGAGCAGCTACGGCACCATCGCCGGCGCGGCCGACGGTCTGACGATCGATGCGTCGGCGTTCACGTTCTTCGGCGTCGATGCGGCCCAGGCGTACGCGGACTTCCAGGTGACGATGGCGCAGCTGCTGCACAGCGCTCCTGAGGCGCACAAGGGTTTCGCCGACTCGCTTCGTCTGACGGCTGACGACTATGACAAGACCGTCCAGAAGTCCGAGGAAGAGCAGAAGAAGAACGATCCCGGCAGCTCCAGCAGCAACAACAACAATTCCGGCGGCGGCGGCGGCGGCGGCGGTGGCGGTGGCGGCGGTGGCGGCGGTGGCGGCGGCGGCGGTGCCGGTGGCAGCCTCGGCGGCGGTGGCTCCGTCGACGACCCGCGCGTGGACGGCTCGCTGGACGGCGACCTCTCCGCAGACGACCAGGCGCGCGCCGAGGCCGATGCCAAGGCCGATCAGCTGGACGCCCGTGCCGACGCGCTGGACAAGCAGGCCGACCAGGCCGACCAGCACGCCGACAAGGCGCAGGAGCAGGTCGACGCCCTCGACAAGCAGATCGACGCGCTCGAGGCCAAGGCCAAGGACCTCGACCAGAGCGCGACGAACCTCGAGCGGCAGGCGACCGAGCTCGACCTGAAGGCGCAGCAGCAGGATGCCGCCGGTGACCCGGCGGGTGCTCTGCAGAGCCGCACGGACTCTGCCGCGCTGCGTGCAGACGCAGCCGCGCAGCGCGCCGACGCCGCCGAGATCCGCGAGCAGATCGAGAAGCTCGAGGACTCGCGCGACGCCGCTGCCGACGAGGTTGCGGATGCCCGTGAGGACGCCGCAGAGCTGCGCGACAAGGCCGCGGACCTCCGCGACCAGGCAGCCGAGCTGCACCATGAGGCCTCGGGCCAGGGCATCGCCGACCATGCTGTCGACCAGCCGGTGGCCGAAGTCGGATCGGACGGCGGCGACACCCCGCCGAACACCGACGGCGGCACGGACGGTTCGACCGGCACGGACGGCTCGACGGGCACGGATGGTTCGACGGGCACGGATGGTTCGACCGGCACCGATGGTTCGACCGGCACCGATGGTTCGACCGGCACCGATGGTTCGACCGGCACGGACGGCTCGACCGGCACCGATGGTTCGACCGGCACGGACGGTTCGACCGGCACGGACGGTTCGACCGGCACGGACGGTTCGACCACGCCCGGCGGCAACATCGATGGCGGCCCCGAGCCCGTGCCCGCCCCTGACAACCGCATCGTGGGTGAGCCTCTCCCCGACGTGCGCCCCGGAGTGGACGATCTGGTCGGCGACTCGCGACCGGACTTCCGCCCTGGATCCGACGAGTCGCGCCTCTCGGCCTCGATCGATGCCGAGTCCCGCCCGCTGCCGGCTGACCCGGCGGCTCCGGCCTGGTCGAGCCGTCTGGGCAACTGAACGTGAACAGCACAAGCAGGAAGAAGGTCTGACATGACTCGCAACACTGGAAGCGGTGGCCGCTCCTCGAGCCGCAGGCACGCCGACGGCAATGACACGACCGCGCAGAACGCGGAGAAGTCGAAGTCGGACTTCGACCGTTTCACCGGCTTCATCGACACGGTCGTCGACATCATCAACGGCGGGATCTCCGGTCTGCTCGACCTGGTGCTTCCCGACGGGATCATGGAGCGGATCAACGCCTGGCTCGACAAGATGTTCGCCAAGGTGAACGAGGCCATCGACAAGGCCGCGCAGGTCTTCGCCTACGTCGGAAGCCCGTCCACGCTGCGCAGCACGGGGCTGGACTGGGTGCAGAGCGTGGGCACGCCGGCGCAGCAGTGCACCGCCACCCTGCTGCCGACCGCTCTCCCGACCACCGGCAACTGGGAGGGGAAGGCCTACAACGCCTACCGGCTCCGCGTCGACCAGCAGAAGCCCGCCGCGGACGACGTGCTCTCGAAGTGCCAGATGATCAACACCCAGCTCGACAGCTTCGCCGGCGCGATCGAGAACTTCTGGATCGGTTTCCTCGGTGCTGTCGGCTCTCTGGTCGTCGGCGTGATCGCGACCGCCGCCGAGCTTGCGGGTGTCGTGACGGCGCCGGCCGCGATCGTGACGATCGTGGGTGCCGTCGGCCTGTTCATCACCTTCCTGGTGGATGCCATCAGCGCCATCACGTCGGCCAGCCAGGCCACGTCCTCGTTCGTGGTGAACGTCACGAACGCCCTGGCGTCGACGAGCGCATTCCCCGGTGGGGCCTGGCCGCGTCACACGGCGGCGTGAGCATGACGGATCTCTCGCAGCCGGGGGGCGCCGAGACGGCACAGGGCGGCGCCCTGTTGCTCGATTTCGGCGGACGCCGCGAGCGCATCCCCGCAGGCGCCACGTTCGTGATCGGGCGCGGTACGGACCTGTCGATCGACGACAACCCGTACGTGCACCGGCGATTCCTCGAGATCGCGCAGCGCGACGGCATGTGGTGGCTCACGAACGCCGGGTCTGGACTGACCGCGTCGGTCGCCTCGGCAGACGGACTGGCACAGGCGTGGCTCGCGCCGGGCGCCGCGATGCCGCTGGTCTTCGGTGCGACGACGGTGATGTTCACCGCCGGTGAGACGACCTACGAGCTGTCGCTCGCGGCGGAGGCTCCGTATTACCAGGTCTCCACGTCGTGGAACCCCGGCACGGGCGTCGACGGGGTCACAGAGATGCTCTCGCCCGTGCAGCGGATCCTGCTCACGGCGCTCGCCGAGCCGATGCTGCGTCCGGATGCCGAGGGCGCCGTGCAGCTGCCGTCGATGGAGCAGGTCGCCGTGCGCCTGGGCTGGCCGCTCGAGAAGCTGGAGCGCCGGGTCGGCACGCTGTGCAGCAAGTTCGCGCGGATGGGCATCCAGGGTCTGGAGCGGAACGCGCAGGGCGAGCTGCTCGCCTCCGCACGCTCGCGGATCGTCGAGCACGCGGTCGGCGCACGGATCGTCACGGCCGAGGACCTCGAGCTGCTCGACGCGTTCGTGGCTCAGGATGCCGTCGGAGCGACGCTCTGACGCCGGCATCCCGGTAGACACGACGGGCGCGTTCCGCCCGCAGGCGGATCGCGCATCCAGCGCGACGAGGAGGACACGGATGAGCACTCCGGCCGGGTGGTACGACGACGGCTCCGGACGACAGCGCTGGTGGGACGGCTCTCAGTGGACCGATCAGTACGCACCGGGCGCGGATGCCGGAACGGGCGGTGCATCGCCGATGGCGACGCCGTCGACGCCATATGTCTCAGCGCAGCACGTGGTGCCTCAGTACGCGGCGCCGGGATATGCTCCGGCGCTGACACCGGTCGCGCCTCGGCAGCCGCCGACGCTGGGCTTCGTCGGCCTGGGGCTTGCCGTGCTCGGCACGGCGCTGGCGTGCACCCCGCTGCTGATCACCTTCGTGCTCGGCGCGCTCGTGCTGATCGCCGCGTTCATCGTCTCGCTCGTCGCGGTGTTCCGGAAGAACACCGCGAAGTGGCCGTCGATCGTGGGAATCTGCCTGTCGATCATCGGCGGGATCGTGGGGGCGATCGTGTTCACGGCTGTGGTGATCTTCACGCTGACGACGGCGATCATCGACGCCGCGTCCTCGCCGTTCCCGACGTCCACCTTCAGCGAACAGCCGTCCGACCCGCCCGCCACCGGCGACAGCACGGGACGCCCCTCGCCCGAAGCCATCGGCAAGGGCTACAAGGTGATGCTCAACGCGGGCGGCGACCACCAGTTCGACGACGACCCTGAGTTCTTCACGTGCGTCGGTGGGTACTTCTATGACTCCGATCTGCCCGACGACGTTCTGCTCGACCTCGCTCAGGGCCTGGACAGCACGACGGGCACGGTGCGGGAGCACGCCATCCAGATCGGATTGGACGCCACGTCCGAGTGCGACCCTCTCAACGGTTGAGCGTCGAATGCGGGCCGGATTGCCCAGGGTTCGCCTGGTATACACGTAGGGACGCGTTCGCGTCATGGGGGCTGTGCGTCTGAGGCGCGCGGACGGTTTCGACGAGGAGGATGTGGATGAGCACTCCGGCGGGTTGGTATGACGACGGTTCCGGGCGGCAGCGCTGGTGGGACGGTTCGCAGTGGACGGAGAACTACGCACCCGCGGGTGACGACGTTCCCTCCGGTGACTCCTCACCCTCTGCACCGGGCCCCGACTCGACGACGGCTCCTGCGGCGAGTTCCGGCGCGTATGCGGCTCCGGCCGCACCTGGGTATGCTGCCGCAGCGCCTGCTGCTCCGAAGCAGGGGTCGACTCTCGGCTTCATCGGGCTCGGACTGGCCGTGCTGGGCACGGTCCTTGCGTGCATCCCGAACTTCGTGACCTTCGGCATCGCAGCGTTCGTGCTGCTGGCGGCGTTCGTCGTGTCGCTGATCGCGGTGTTCAAGCGCGGCACGGTGAAGTGGCCCTCGATCGTCGGCATCGCGTTGTCGATCGTCGGAGGGATCATCGGCGTGATCGTGCTGACGATCACCATTGCGACCGCCATCGCGAACATCCCCGTTCCGGATCTGCCGACGGCACCATCCTCGACCCCGGCCGGCGAGCCCTCCGAGCCGCCCGCGACCGGCGACAGCGACGGCCGCCCGTCAGCCGACGCGATCGGCAAGGGCCTGGTCATCGGCCTGCAGGGCGAACCGGGATTCGAGGAGTTCACGACGCCCGAGGCCTCCGCCTGCATCGGACAGCACCTGTACGATTCGGATCTCTCCGACGCGCTTCTGAGCCACGTCGCGGCGGGCGAGGTCATCACCGAGGAGACGGCCGGGGACGAGGCGGATGCCTTCGAGTCGGTCCTGATCGATGCCGGAACTCAGTGCGTGTACGGATGACGCGATCATCCTGACCGTCGGCGTGTCATCCATCTGAGTGGGCAGTGCTCCCCATGGATACCTGACGGCCCGCGCGTTACGATCTTGTGGAGCTTGACCGGAGGGGAATCGCGATGAACATGATCATGCAGCTCGATGAGTCCATGGCGAACAGCCAGTTGAAGCTGATCGCTGAATGCAAAGATCTGCTGGACAAGTGCGAGGCGACGTCGGAGAGCCTCCGCGAAGGCCAGACGAGTCTGGTGTGGACGGCGGATGGCAAGTCCGTCGCACTCGCGGAGGTGCTGACGAGCAAGTACAACGCCAGTGTGAAGTGGCTGAAGGACATCCGCAAGGAAGTGGATGAGGCGGCGGTCAACCTCGACAAGGCCATCAAGGAGACCAAGCTCCTCGATGAGCAGTCGAAGGATGCCTTCTCGGCGCAACTGGTGAGCGTGGTCGGCACGATCGGCCACTACAAGCCGATGCCGATCTGACTGGGGGAGATGAGACATGGGAGAGAACGTCGAACGGCTCGGCCGGCTGGAGAGCAATCGGGAGAGCATCGTGGCCGCGGCTTTCCGGGCCGTCCAGGACACTCAGCGGACGGTGATGGGCGGCTCGGTCGACTCCGCGTCGGTCAACATGCGCAAGGCCGCTCAGACTGACGGCTTCGAAGGGAAGCTGGGGGACACGATCAAGTCCGGGCTTCTCGGCATCCGCGACAAGCTGGAGAAGTTCACCGACTACCAGGCCGCGCTCAACAAGTCGATCGCGCAGGCGCATCAGGCGCTCCAGGACACGGCATCCGCGGTGAAGGGACTCCCCTCGACCGGTCTGACCGCCGAGCAGCAGAGCACTCTGGACATGGCGACTCAGACGGAGAGCCCTGTTCAGGTCTCTCCAGGGGTCACGATGACGCCGGCCGAGGCGAAGCAGTACTACGCGGACCAGGCAGAGGCTGAACAGGAGGAGGCAGCCCGCAAGATGGCGGCCGCGCTGGACAAGCGGCTCCAGGAGATCATCGACGGCATGCCGGAGTCCGACTACGACCCGCCCAAGCCTCCGCCGGAGGACCCGGGGAGCGGTGACGGCACCGGAGACGGCTCCTCGAACTACGGCGGTGTGGGCGGTGGCACCGACGGCACGGGCTCGGGAAGCGGCTCAGGCGGCGGTCAGTACATCGGCCCCGGTGGAACCGGTGGCACGGACAACCCGCGTCCGCCGCAGTACGTGGTAGACCCGCGTCCGCCGCACTACGTCGTGGATCCCCCGCACCGTCCCCCGTACGACCCGCCGTACGACCCCAACGACCCGCCGAACATCGACGGCGGTGGCGACGGGACGGTTCCCGGTGGCCCCGGTGGTCCGGGCGGCCCGCGAGTCGTCAGCCCCGGCGGCCCCCTGACGGGCGGCGTGGGCGGACCGACTCCCGGTGGTGTCGGCGGTCTGGTCGGAGGCGCGGGTGTCGGCGGTGCGGCTCTGGCCGGCGGCCTGCGTGCCGGTGGCGTCGGTGCGATGGGTGGTCTCAACAGCATGAGCACCGCAGCCGGTGCTGCGGGTGGTCCTGGTGGTGCCGGAGCCAGCGGCGTGGTCGCTCAGTCCGGCGCCGGCGGACGCGGCGGCATGATGGCCGGTGGTGGCGCCGCAGGCGGCGGCAAGGGCGACAAGCGCAAGCGTCGTCGTGGCCAGGACCTGTTCGCGTTCTCCGTCGACGCTGAAGAGGACGGTGCCGAGCCGGATCTCGGTGCCGCGGGTTCCGCAGGCAGCTCGACGTCCGACGGGCGGGAAGAGCTCGGCTGGTGAGCCCCGCATAGACGAAAGAGCCGCCCATCCGCATCGCGCGGGTGGGCGGCTTTCGTCTGGGTGGACCATGAGCGACAGCGCCTGCCGTCCCGGCGGGGGTGTCTCGACCTGGGGGAGAGCGCTTCGAGCGCCTCTCCGGCGGCCTGTCGTGCGGTCCGGAGACGGGTGGCGACGGAGACCACCCGCTCACCGAGGGCGAGGAGGATGATGGTCGTCGCGACCGAGTGACCGCCCTGAGAGACCTCAGCCCTCGACGATGCGGATGATGCAGTCGCCCAGCTGCAGCACCATGCCCGGCACGAGACCGAAGCGCTGGTGCGGGGTCATCGGGCCCGACCGGCCGTCGCCCGTGCGGAGCGTGGAGCCGTTCCCCGAGCCCAGGTCCTCGAACCAGGTCTGGCCGTTCACGATGCCGAAGCGGCCGTGCGTGCGCGACACCGAGCGGTCGCCGTCCGGCACCGCGACGAGCACGGCATCCGGACGTTCGCCGGCGGGGAGGCTGGGCGCCCGGCCGATGTAGCCGATGCCGCGGATCGGCACGGTGGTGCCGTCCTGGAACTGCAGGGCGACGATGGCGACCGCGGGTGCTGCGGGAACGGCGGGTTCGGCGACCTGCGGAGCGGGAGCCGCCATGACGGTCTCCGCCGCCGCCTCCTCGACCGAGGGAGCCTCGACGGGAGCGGCCGGAGCCGGCGTGGGGAGGGCGGATGCGGCGGGCGGGACCTGCGCGGGCGCGGGCGTGGGCTGCGGTCGCGGCGCCGGCGGCGCGGAACGGTCCACGACGCGGCGGAAGGCCAGCTCGGCGTCACCGCCGAGCACGAGGACATCCCCGGGCACCAGGAAGTACGGCGTCTGCGATGCGAGGTCGGTCACGCCGCCGCCGAGGTGGCGTACCGAGGCGCCGTTCGCGGAGCCGAGGTCCTGCACCCACAGGTCGCCGTCCTCGATGCCGAAGGCGGCATGCGTGCGCGAGAGCGAACGGGCCCCGTCCGGAACGCGCACGAGGATGGCATCCGGGATCGACTCGGGTGCGCGGGGCGCCCGTCCGATGAAGCCCAGGCCGGTCGCGCGGATCACCGTGCCGTCCGACAGTTCGAACACCGGCACGGTGCCCGCATCGGGCACCTGCGGCTGCGGCGGCGCGACGGGAGCGGATGCCGCGGCTGCGACGCCCGTCGTCGCCGCGCCCGGCGCCTGCGAGGCGGGCGTGCGCGCGAGCGGGGTGTTCGTGATGAGAGCGCGTTCCGAGCCGATGACCCCCGGCCCACCGGCTCCGATGACGCGTGCTTCGAGGTTGGGAGTGCGGCCCGTTCCTGCCGGAGCCAGGCGCGCCTTGCGCACGTCGATCATCCGTGCGCCGGCCATGCCGTCGAGCGCGCCCGAGGCGGCGAGTCCCACCGGCAGCAGGATCGGGACGATGTGGGCAACGCCCATCACCAGGCTGCGCGGGAACAGCCTGCTCGCGCCGAGGGTGACCTCGGAATCGCGACGCACGGTGCGGATGCCGCAGATCAGGTTCCCCGGCGTCCCGCCGGTGTGCCCCTCCCAGATCCAGCCGATCGCCCAGAGCTCGACCACGACGACCGCGGTGAGCACCAGCGACCCGCTCACCAGCCAGACCAGCACGGCGACGATCGCGACGATCGCGACGTCGATCAGGTACGCGCCGGCGCGCTGACCCGCCGTCGCCTGCACCCGCACAGCCGTCTGGGCGCCGGGCGCAACCGCGCCCCCGCGCGACGGGGGCGCCATCGGAGGGGCGTAGGTCATGAGAAGACCTCCAGGATCTGTCCGGCGATGCCGGAGCCGTACAGCAGTGCGGCGGGCCCGAGGGCCAGCGTCAGGCCCTCCAGGATGTCGCCGGTGCGCGACCAGCCGAGGGAGCGCCAGTCCGCCGAGAGCGGGACGGTCAGGCATCCGACGATCGTTCCCGCCAGGACGAGGATGACCGCGACCAGCAGCGCGCTGAACTGCAGCGCCGTGACCAGGGTCGCCGTCGCGAGCACGGCCAGCACGGTGCCCGTGGCGAGGGCCGCACCGCGCGACAGGCCGTCGCGCAGCTTGCGCGAGGTCAGGAGGAAGTAGCAGCCGATGCCCAGCGTGCCGCCCAGCACGCACCAGCCCTCGATCGACCCGTTCGCGAATGAGGGCACCGCGTACAGGCTCGACAGCAGCGCGAGCGCGCAGGCCATCACGATGCCCGCCTCCGACCGCCAGCGTGCCAGCCGGTACTGCCCGGCTGCCCCCTCGGCATGCACGGGCGAGGGTTCGGCCGGCGGGCGAGCGCGGATGCCCTGTGCGTCGCGGATCACGAAGGGCGTGTCGATCAGGTCGTCCGCAGCCACCTCGAGTGCGGATCCGCGCATGTAGTGGAAGAGCGGCGCCGCCGCGGCGACCTGCACCGCGGCGATCACGGCCGCGGGGATGCCGGCGATGAAGGCGGCGGCGTTGACCACGGCGAGCACCGACCAGATCACAGCGATGACCGCCGTGCTGCCCGCCGACATCCGGCCGTGGGCGCGGGTGAGAGCGTGCCGGGCGCACGCGACGGTGGCGCCCGCGACGGCACCGGCCGCCATCATCGCGCCGGCGTCGGCGAACGACGCGAGCGCGAGGGCGCCGGCGGCCGCAGCCAGCGTGGGGGCGAAGTAGGCGACATAGGTGTTCCGGCCGTGCACGGGCTGTCCGAGCATGACCAGTGCACCGGCGAGAAGCACGGCGGCGGAGACCGAGATCGTCACGGGGCCCGGGGAGATGACGGTGCAGGCGACCATCGCCAGGGCGATGGCGAGGAGCAGCGCCAGCAGCGTCCAGTGCTGGCGCGAGCGCGCGGCGGGAGAGGCCTCTTTGGCGGACCGCGCCGCCCTGCCGGTCTCCGCCGCAGCGGTGCGGTCGAGCAGCCAGATCACGCCGCCGTCGCCGGGGGTGGCCGACACCTCGCTGTCGAGCTCGATGGCCGCACCGGAGGTGGTGGTTCCGACATAGCGCTGCAGATCGACGCCGCCGACCGTGAGCAGCTCGGCGACCGTGGAATCGGCCGGGACCACCAGGTCATGACGGCTGTGCGCGTCGGCCACGGTGAGGCGAACCGTCTTCGCTGACATCCCCCGCCCCTCGACGTTCCTCCGTGCGACACCGGTTCATGTCGGCATCCCTGACATGATAGTAGGCGACTTGAGGAGGGCCAGTCGTGAGCACCACCAGCATCCGCCGTGCGCCGAAACCGCCGGCCGGCGGCCAACTCACTCTGCAGCAGGCTCCGGAGCTGCCCAAACCGGAAGGCGCCTCGAACACCCTGATGATGGCCCTGCCGATGGTCGGCAGCCTGGGGTCCGTCGCGGTCCTCTCCCTCACCCAGGGCGGCGACGCCACGCGCACCTACATCATGGGCGGCATGTTCCTGTTCATGGCGCTGTCCATGGTCGGCGGCCAGATGTGGCGGCAGAAGTCGCAGCACTCCACCAACGTGGAGAACACCCGTCGCGAGTACCTCGCCTACCTCGCCGAGACCCGGGACGCCGTGCGCGAGGTCGCCACCCGTCAGCGGCGGTACGAGGAGTGGATGCTGCCGGCACCCGACACGCTGCCGTTCATCGTGGAGGAGGGCTCGCGCGTCTGGGAGCACACCACGGGCAGCCCGGAGTTCCTCGTCGCCCGCATCGGCACCGCCACGCAGCCCCTCGCCATGACCCTTGACGAGGCGCCGATCCCCGCACTCGCGCAGCTCGACCCGGTCAGCGCCTCCGCCGCGCATCGCTTCGTGCTCACGCACGACCAGGTCCCCGACCTGCCCTTCGGACTCGACCTCGGCACCTGCGGCCGGCTCGAGATCGTCGGCGACACGGTCCGCGGACGCGGCCTGGCACGCGCGATCGTCGCGCACCTGGCGACCTTCGCCGCCCCGGAGGACCTGCAGATCGCGGTCATCGCGGCGGGCACCGACCTGCCCTACTGGGAGTGGGCGAAGTGGCTCCCGCACGCCCAGTCCGACAGCAGGACGGATGCCGTGGGCGGCGCCCGCCGGATCGGCTCGTCCTGGCACGAGATCGAGCCCCTGGTCGTGGACATCCGCTCCCGCGGCATCGCGAGCGGGCGCGGCGGCACCGTGCTCCCGCACCTCGTCATCGTGACCGACGGCGTCGAGCTGCCGCCCGGGCATCCGCTCGCCGAGGAGGGCGGCGTCGACGGCGTGACCGTCATCGACATCGCGCGCGACTGGGCCGAGCTCACCGATCCGCTCACCATCCGCCTGATCATCGAAGGCGAGAACGGCTCGCAGCTCACCGTCGCCCGTCGCGGCTACGGGGCGGTGCAGGCCACGCCCGACTTCCTCGGCATCGCGTCGGCCGAGGCCGTCGCCCGCCGCCTGACCGGACTCGGCGAGTCCGCGCAGGACGAGGATGCCGCAGGCGGCGGCGCGCGCACCATCTCCGCCGAGCTGACTGACCTGCTCGGTCTGCCCGACGTGCGCGACTTCGATCCAGAGGAGGCCTGGAAGCCGCGCTCGGCGCGCGACCGGCTGCGCGTTCCGATCGGCCTGACGGCGACTGGTCAGCCCATGATCCTGGACATCAAGGAGTCCGCCCAGCAGGGCATGGGCCCGCACGGCATGCTCATCGGTGCGACCGGATCCGGAAAGTCCGAGGTGCTGCGCACGCTGGTGCTCTCGCTCGCGCTGACCCACTCCTCCGAGGCGCTGAACTTCGTGCTCATCGACTTCAAGGGTGGCGCGACGTTCGCGGGCATGGCCGACATGCCGCACGTCTCGGCCGTCATCACCAACCTCGGCGACGACCTCACGCTGGTCGATCGCATGCAGGACGCGATCCAGGGTGAGATGACGCGCCGTCAGGAGCTGCTGCGTGACGCCGGCAACTTCGCCAACGTCACCGACTACGAGACCGCGCGCAAGGGCGGACGCACCGACCTGAAGCCGCTGCCCGCGCTGCTGATCGTCGCCGACGAGTTCTCCGAGCTGCTGTCGGCCAAGCCCGACTTCACCGAACTCTTCGTCGCGATCGGACGTCTGGGCCGTTCGCTGCAGGTGCACCTGCTGCTTTCCACCCAGCGGCTGGAGGAGGGCAAGCTGCGCGGGCTGGACTCGCACCTGTCGTACCGGATCGGCCTCAAGACGTTCTCCGGCGCGGACTCGCGTGCCGTCATCGGCGTCCCGGACGCGTTCACCTTGCCCGGCGGCGGTGGTCACGGCATCCTGAAGTCGGATGCCGAGACGCTGACGCAGTTCCGTGCCGCCTACGTCTCCGCGCCGCCGAAGACGCGCCGCCGGCGCCCGGGCGCCGCGCCCGAGGCCGCCGAGCTCGAGCAGCCGGTCCGCGCGATCGAGGCGCGAGCCTTCACCGCGGCGCCCGTGATCGTGCAGGAGACGGTGGAGGAGCCCGAGGCCGTGCCCGAGGTGGGCGGAGCCGAGGCTCCCGAGAAGCGCGTGACCTTCGACATCGCCGTCTCGCTGATGAAGGGCCGCAGCGTGCCCGCGCACCAGGTGTGGCTGCCGCCCCTGGACGTGCCGGCGACCTTCGACGAGATGCTCGGCGATCTGGTCGAGGACCCGCAGCTCGGCCTGATCTCGCCGCGCTGGCGTCAGGCCGGCCCGCTGACGATCCCGCTCGGCATCGTCGACCGTCCGCTCGAGCAGCGCCGCGACAGCCTGACCATGAGCCTGGTCGGAGCCGGCGGACACCTCGCCATCGTCGGCGGTGCGCGCAGCGGCAAGAGCACGCTCGCCCGCAGCGTGCTGACCGGCATCGCCCTGACGCACACTCCCCAGGAGGTGCAGTTCTACGTGATGGACTTCGGCGGCGGCACGTTCGTGCCGTTCTCGAAGATGGCGCACGTCGCCGGCGTCGCGGGCCGCAACCAGCCCGACGTGCTGCGACGCATGTTCCAGGAGGTCGTGGGCATCGTCAACGCCCGCGAGCGCTACTTCACCGCCAACGCGATCGACTCGATCGAGACGTACCGGCGCCTGCGCGCGCAGGGAAGGGCGGATGACGGCTACGGCGACGTGTTCCTGATCATCGACGGCTGGCCGACCATCCGCGCCGAGTTCGACGAGATGGAGTTCGAGATCCAGTCGCTCGCCGGAAGGGCGCTCACGTTCGGTGTGCACCTGATCGTGACCACCACGCGCTGGATGGACTTCCGCACCGCGATCCGGGACACGTTCGGCTCCAAGCTCGAGCTGCGCCTCGGCGACACCAGCGACTCCGAGATCGACCGCAAGGTGGCCGCGAACGTTCCGCTGGGCCGCCCCGGTCGCGGTCTCGCGCCGTCCAAGCACCACATGCTCACGGCGCTGCCGCGCGTCGACGGCTCCGGCGACCCGGACACCCTCAGCGAGGGCGTGGAGGACCTGATCGATCGCGTGAACGCGGCCTGGAAGGGCCCGCAGGGCCCCAAGCTGCGTCTGCTGCCCGAGATGCTCGAGCTTTCGCAGCTGCAGCAGCTCGCGGCCGGCACGCCGCTGCAGAACCAGGTGCTGCTCGGCGTCGACGAGGCGGAGCTGGCGCCCACGGCGTTCGACACCCGCCGCAACCCGCACCTGTACCTGTTCGGCGACAGCCAGTCCGGCAAGTCGAGCTTCCTGCGCACCTTCGCCCGCGAGGTCATTCGCACCGCGAGCCCGAAGGACGCGCAGTTCTTCGTCGTCGACTACCGCCGTGCGCTGCTGTCCGAGATCCCCGAGGACTACCTCGCCGGGTACTACACGACCGCGCAGCAGGCCACCGAGGAGCTCGCGGGGCTCACCGAGTACCTGCGCAGCCGCCTTCCCGGCCCCGACGTCACGCCGCAGCAGCTGCGCGACCGCTCGTGGTGGACGGGTGCCGAGGTGTACGTGCTCGTGGACGACTACGATCTGGTCAACACTCAGTCCGGCAACCCGATCGCCGCCCTGCAGCCCCTGCTCGCGCAGGCGACCGACGTCGGTCTGCATCTCACGCTGGTGCGCCGATCGGGCGGTGCGTCGCGCGCCACGTTCGAGCCGGTCATGCAGACGCTGCGCGATCTGGCCTCGCCCGGCATCATGCTCTCCGGAAGCCCGGACGAGGGACCGCTGATCGGAAACGTCAAGGCTTCGCCCGCGGTCGCCGGCCGCGCCAAGGTGATCACGCGCGAGCGCGGGCTGCAGATCATGCAGCTGGCGTACGCGCCGCCGTCCCAGCTGTGAGCGGATGCCGATGGGCAGATCTGCGTGGGCAGTGCTACCCATAGGCATCCCCCAGCGGGGACCATAAGGTGTTATTAGTCGCCGGACATCGGGGACACGGCCCCTCCGGGGCTGAAGCAATCGGGGCTGACACAGCCCTCAGGACCAGGAGGTGACCGTGGGCGGAGAAGTCTCTGCAGCGGATGGTGCTCTTCAGCGGGGCGCCCAGATCGTCAACCAGTCGAAGGCCGAGATCGTGGGGGAGCTGAACTCGATTCAGAACAAGCTCTCGGGCATCGGTGCATCGTGGGCCGGCTCCGGCGCCGCGGCGTTCCAGCAGACGTTCCAGGCGTGGCAGGAGAAGTCCCGCCGCATCACGAACGCTCTCGACGGATTCGAGCAGAACCTGCGCGACTCCCAGTCGGCATACACGCAGACCGACGACGCTTCTGCGCAGTCGCAGAACAAGTTCATGGGCCGTCTCGGCTGAGACCCGGAGGGAAGAACAACATGGGTGGTAACGGCTACAAGATGCAGTTCGGCGCCGTCGACGCAGCAGGTGCAGACCTGGTCGGCAGCGCGAACCAGATCGAGAACAAGCTCAACGACATGGAGAACGCGCTCAAGCCGCTCCAGGCCGACTGGACCGGTTCGGCGTCCGAGGCGTACGTCCAGGCCAAGGCGCAGTGGAACGCTGCACTGACCGAGATGAAGGCGCTCCTGAACGACATCGGTCGTCAGGTCTCGCAGGACTCGGCCGACGGCCAGGCCAACGAGAACCGCAACACCAACCGCTGGTGACCTTCCGTCACTGACGCGTCTGGCGTTCTGAACCGGCTGTCATCCCCTCGGGGATGGCAGCCGGTTTCTCGTCGTGCGCGAAGCGGGCGGCGTGCGCCCGGCGTCGTGCGCGGGAGCTCAGTTTTCGGCGTCGGCGAGATGCCGGGCGTGGTGGCCCAGCACCTTGACCATGATGCCGCGCTGACGCAGCTCCGCCACCGTGCGCGACTCCTCGTCGCGGTCGCGGCCGAGCGCGTGCACATTGGCGACGACCAGCACATCGCCCGCGCGCAGGGTCTCGATCAGACGGGCCAGCCGGTCGCCCCAGCTCTCCAGGATCTCGGGTGCCGGATGCCGGAAGCCCTCGATCGGCACGCCGAAGCGCGTCAGATCCTCACGCTGCTGGGTCACCGACGGCATCCCGTCGCGTGCCACCACCAGCCCGACCAGTCGGGTGCCCTCGGGGCGCGCCGACCACCAGTCGTGCTTCTCGTTCGCCAGGCACTGCGGGCACGTCGCCGCGGCGTGCGGCAGGTGCAGCGGGCTCGTGAGGGCGGCCTCCAGGCCCTGCTCCATCGAGCCCGTGCCCTTCGCATTCGTCACGTCACTCATGAACGCACCTCCGCTCCCATTCTGCGCTCCCATTCTGCCCGAGTCCGCCGACATGCGCCCCGGTGAAGGGGTACGGGGTCAGAGCAGCCCCAGTGCGCGGACCGCGTCGCGCTCCTCGATCAGCTCCGCGACGGAGGCGTCCACGCGGGCGCGCGCCCAGGCATCCAGCTCCAGGCCCTCGACGATCCGCCAGCCTCCGTCGACCGACTGCACGGGGAACGAGCAGATCAGGCCCTCGGGTACGCCGTACTCGCCGTGCGAGACGACGCCCGCACTCGTCCAGTCGTCCGTGCCGTGCACCCAGTCGCGCACGTGATCGATCGCAGCACTCGCCGCGGACGCCACCGACGACGATCCGCGCACCTCGATGATCTCGGCACCCCGCTTGGCGACGCGGGGGATGAAGGTCTGCTCCTGCCAGGCCGTCGTGTCGCCGACGCGCGCGGCCAGTGCATCCGCGACCGGCCGGCCGTCGACGGTCGCGTGCGAGACGTCGGGGAACTGCGTGGCGGAGTGGTTGCCCCAGATCGGGACACGGCGGATGCCGGCGACGGGGACGTCGAGGGTCTGCGCGAGCTGCGCCCTGGCGCGATTCTCGTCCAGCCGGGTGAGGGCGGTGAAGCGCTCGGCGGGCAGCCCGTCGGCGGACGACGCGGCGATCAGCGCATTGGTGTTGGCCGGGTTGCCGACGACGGTCACACGGACGTCGGATGCCGCGTGCGCGGCGATCGCGGCGCCCTGCGGTCCGAAGATGCCGGCGTTCGCCGCGAGCAGGTCACTGCGCTCCATACCGGGACCGCGCGGCCGCGCTCCGACGAGCAGGGCGTGGTTCGCGCCGTCGAACGCGACGGCGGGGTCGTCGGTGACCTCCACGTGCTCCAGCAGCGGGAACGCACCGTCCTGCAGCTCGAGAGCAGCACCCTCGGCGGCCTTGAGGCCCTGCGGGATCTCCAGCAGCCGCAGCCGCACCGATTCGCCCGCCCCGAGCATGTCTCCCGCCGCGATGCGGAACAGCAGCGCGTAGCCTATCTGTCCGCCGGCTCCCGTGATCGTGATCGTCGTCGCCATGACGCCGAGCCTACGCTTCCCGCATCCGGCCTCGAGCGGGTGAAAGGGGCCCGCTCGGGGTACCTTTTCTCCATGACCTTCAATCCGGACGCCGACATCTCGGGCAACACCACCCGACGCCGCGGACGCAACACCGCGATCGCCGCAGGCGGCGGCGTGGGCGTGCTCGGCATCGTCGCACTCGTGGTCGCCCTGCTCGGCGGCCCGGACCTGACCGGCCTCGTCGGCGGCGTGCCCGGCGGTGGCGACCAGCCCGCGGCGACCGGCGAGAACACCCTCACCGAGTGCGACACAGGCCAGGACGCGAACACGAACGACGCGTGCCGCATGGCCGGCGCGCAGGTGCTGCTCGACGACTACTGGAGCAAGCACGTCGACGGCTACGTGAAGCCCTCGCTGACGATCGTGGACGGTCAGACCCAGACGCAGTGCGGCACGGCATCCAACGCCGTCGGTCCCTTCTACTGCCCGCCCGAGCAGGGCGTCTACCTCGACCCGACCTTCTTCCAGCTCATGCGCCAGCAGTTCGGAGCGTCTGCGGGATCTCTGGCCCAGCTGTACATCGTCGGTCACGAGTGGGGCCACCACATCCAGAACATCACCGGGGTGATGCAGAAGTACCCTGACAACGGCACCGGCCCCACGAGCAACGGGGTGCGCACCGAGCTGCAGGCCGACTGCTACGCGGGCGCCTGGCTGAAGGACGCCGTCACGCAGAAGGACTCCAACGGCCAGAACTACCTTCAGCCGTACACCGACGCGCAGCTGAACGACGCCGTGAACGCCGCGTACACCGTGGGCGACGACCACATCCAGGAGCAGTCCGGCTTCGTGAACCCCGAGAGCTTCACGCACGGCACCAGTAAGCAGCGCCAATACTGGTTCGCCAACGGCTACAAGAACGGCCTCAGCGTCTGCGACACCTTCCAGGTCCCCGGCGACAAGCTGTAATCACAGGCGGTTCTCCCACGCGGTATACCGGATTCGGGATACGGTGAAGAGGCCCGAGCCACGGGCACTCGGGGGAGTGAATCATGGAACTTGACGGACTGTATCCGCCTATCGAACCGTACGAGACCGGCGACCTGCTGGTCGGCGACGGCAACCGCATCCACTGGGAGCAGAGCGGGAATCCCGACGGCAAGCCCGTCGTCTTCCTGCACGGCGGTCCCGGTGGCGGCACCTCGCCCTGGCAGCGGCGCTTCTTCGATCCGGAGGTGTACCGGATCGTGCTGTTCGACCAGCGCGGATGCGGTCTCAGCACGCCGCACGCCAGTGAGCCGGACGCCGATCTGCGCTACAACACGACCTGGCACCTGGTGGCCGACATCGAGCTGCTGCGCAAGAACCTCGGCATCCAGAAGTGGCAGGTGTTCGGCGGATCGTGGGGGAGCACCCTCGCGCTCGCGTATGCGCAGTCGCACCCCGAGGCCGTGACCGAGCTGGTGCTGCGCGGCATCTTCACGCTGCGCCGGCACGAGCTGGAGTGGTTCTACGAGGGCGGCGCGGCAGCGCTCTTCCCCGACCTGTGGGCCGACTACGAGGCGGTCATCCCGCCGGTCGAGCGCACTCGGATGATGGAGGCGTACCACCGCCGTCTGTTCGACGCCGACCCGGAGGTGCATGTGCCGGCCGCGGTTGCCTGGACCAAGTGGGAGGCGTCGACCGTCACCCTGCGCCCGGACCCCGAGCACGTCGACGAGGCGACGGATGCCGCGCACGCCACCGCGTTCGCGCGCATCGAGAACCACTACTTCGTCAACGGCGGCTGGCTCGAGGAGGGTCAGCTGATCGACAACGTCGGCGTCATCCGCGACATCCCCGCGGTGATCGTGCAGGGACGATATGACGTGTGCACGCCCATGATGACCGCCTGGGATCTGCACACGGCGTGGCCCGAGGCCGAGCTGGTGATCGTCGACGACGCCGGGCACTCGGCATCCGAGCCGGGCATCGCCGCAGCGCTGCGCGCCGCGACCGACCGGTTCGCCGCGCTCAACGACTGACTCACTCCCGCTGAGACCTCGTGCTGTCGTCGACAAGTCGGGGTCTCGGCGAGGGTCAGGGGGCGCCAGGGGCGAGGATGCTGATCAGGCGCGCAGCGCCTGGAGCAGCGTCTTCACGAGGCCGAGCACGCCGCCGCGGGCGCGGAAGCGCGTGAGGCCCTCGCTCACCTGCGCGGCCGTGCGGGCGGAGACGAACCACGGCGGGGTCGGCAGGATGGTGAACCGGCCACCGCCGTTCAGGACCGGGAGCGACCGCGGGAACGGCCGGAACGGGCCGCGCACGATCGAGCGCTCCACGCCGTCGAGCAGCAGCGCGTTGTGCACCACGCCGATGCCGCTGCCCACGTCGTCGAGGGTGTTGCCGGGGTATGCGCCCCAGGTCAGGGTCGGGGTGATGAACCCGAACGCCGTCCAGCCGTTGATCGCGATGGAGCCGTAGCGCAGCTCCGCGATCGCCCGCTCGAAGCCGGTGCCGAGCGCCTTCTCCGTCGCAGGGTCGATGATCAGGTTGCCGCCGAGCGTGCCCTGCAGCTTCTCGTTCGCGTGCTCGACCGCGGCGTCCAGGAACCGCTGCCCGGTACCAGGCAGCTCCACCACGCCCAGCACGGGCGCGAAGTACTCGGTGTTCTCCAGCGCCGTGGCGTCCTGCCCGTCGCCGATCTCGACCAGCAGGCGGTCGGCCAGCACGAGGGCGTCGGGGTAGTCGTCGCTCGCCTGCTGCATGCGCACGGGGGAGCCGGGGTACCAGATCGGGCGCTCGGGGGCGCCGGCGTAGGCGCGGCGCAGGGCGGCGCGGAACTGCTCGGCCTGCGGCCAGTCGGACGACATGATCACGACCTGCCCGGCGATGCAGTTGTGCCCGCAGTTCTGCAGCCGCATCGTGGCGACGTGCTCGGCCTGGTAGGCGAGGTCGGCGTCGGTCCACTCTCCGGGGACGACGATGATGGGCGAGACGCCGCCGAGCTCGGCGGTGATCGGCTTCTTCAGCTGAGGCCGGTTCTCCCGCCGCCGGCGCTTGCCCGTGGCGCCCGAGCCCCAGACGATCGCATCGAACGTCGCGGCCGAACCGGTGATGTGCACGTGCACCAGGTCGCGGTGCCCCGTGAGGTAGGCGCCCACAGCGGGGCCGCCGCGCACGATGCGCAGGAAGCCGGGCTCGATCAGCGGGGCGAGAGCCCGCTCGTACACGGGGACCAGGGCATCCTGCGTGGGGTTGACCTTGAGCAGCGCGACCCGGTTGTGCGCGAGCAGCTCGTACATCACGTCGAGCACGGGGATGGAGGTGATGTTGCCTGCTCCGAGCACCAGCCCCACGCCGCCGGACGCCGAGGGCGTCAGCTGCGCGAGACCCGCGGACTCACGGGCGGTGTTCGGCGTGATGCCGGGCTGGAGCCACACCTCACCGGTGAAGCCCGAAAGCAGGAAGCGGTCGATGCCCGTGAGCGGGAACGCGTCGACCTTCGTGCGTCCGCCCGGTGCGCGACCGATGCGCACGCCGTCCAGCGCGCTGCGACCCTCGGAGAGCTTGGTGAGGGTGTCGGCGTAGGCGTCGATCGCGCCCAGCACCGAGTACGGCCCGCTCAGCCACTCCTCGCCGCGCAGCGGATGCCCGGGGCGCAGCCCCTTGGAGTCGGCGGCCGTGTCCGCCCAGTCCTCGATCGTGGCGGCCACGCTCGTGCGCAGCGCTCGCAGCAGCGTCACGCGCTGCGCGACGGTGACGCTCGACCAGGTGCGGGAGCCCTGCTGCAGCAGGGCGATGTCGGCGTCGAGCGCCGCGCGGGTGGCGTCGTCGAGTTCGGGGGAACCGGATGCTGCGCCTTGGCGGGCGGCATCCTTCGTCGCCGTGGTCACGGCCGCATCCTGAGTCATCGTCGTCTCCTTCGGGATGGAACCCAGCCTATGAGTTCGTGGGACCGGGTTCCACCCTCGGATGCGCGCGTCAGATCAGCGAGAGCTCGCGCAGCTTGGCCTCGACGTCGGCGTTCGACGGCTCGACGTGGTGGCTGGCGTCGGGGTAGACGACCACGGGGATGTTCGTGCGGCCCGAGATCTCCTTGGCCACATCGGCGGCGGCCGGGTCGGCGACGAGGTCGATGTACGTGTACTCGATGCCGAGCTCGTCGAGCTGCTTCTTGGTGCGACGGCAGTCGCCGCACCAGGCGGCGCCGAACATGGTGATGGTCTCGGATGAGGGAGTGGTCATACATCCAGGGTAAGGCCGGGGCGGATGCCGAGGGTCGGCCCGGCATCCGCCCCGAGACGCCTCAGAGCACCTTGGACAGGAAGTCCTGCGTGCGGGGCTCCTTGGGGCTGTCGAAGATCTCGGCCGGCGGGCCGGACTCGACGACCTTGCCGTCGGCCATGAACACGACGCGGTCGGCGACCTCGCGGGCGAAGCCCATCTCGTGCGTGACCAGCACCATCGTCATGCCGGATGCCGCGAGGTCGCGGATCACCTGCAGCACCTCGCCGACCATCTCGGGGTCCAGGGCGCTGGTGGCCTCGTCGAACAGCATGATGCCCGGGCTCATCGCCAGCGCGCGGGCGATGGCCACGCGCTGCTTCTGGCCGCCGGAGAGGGACGCCGGCCGGGCATCCGCCTTCTCGGCCAGCCCCACACGGGTGAGCAGCTCGATGCCGCGCTTGCGCGCCTCCGCCTTGCTCAGCATCTTCAGCTCGACGGGTGCCAGCGCCACGTTCTCGAGCGCGGTCATGTGCGGGAACAGGTTGAAGTGCTGGAACACCATGCCCACGCGCTGACGCACGGCGTCCAGGCTCTTCCCCTTCGCGGTGGCGATGTTCTCGCCGAGGATCAGCACCTCGCCGCTGGTGACCTCCTCCAGCCGGTTCAGGCAGCGCAGCAGCGTGGACTTGCCCGAACCCGAGGGGCCGATCACCGCGACGACCTCGCCGTTGGCGACGGTCAGGTCGATGCCGGTGAGCACCTCGTTCTTCCCGAAGGACTTGTGCAGCTCGCGGACCTCGATCGGGTTGCCCGAAGCGGTGGTGACAGGACGTGTGAACGTCTGCTCGTTGTTCGTCATGGTCATCCCCTACTTGTTGAACTTCCGGTCGACCCAGTTCGAGAGAACGGTCAGCAGCCAGATCACGATGAAGTACATCGCACCGACGATGATCCAGATCTCGAACGAGCGGAACGTGGACGCGATCACGATGCGGCCCTGGTACGTCAGCTCGGCGAAGCCCAGCACGGAGAGCAGCGAGGTGTCCTTCAGCGTGATGATGAACTGGTTGATGAGGTTGGGCGTCATGATCTTGAACGCCTGCGGCATCACCACGCGGCGCATCGACGCGCCCCAGCCGAGGCCCAGCGAGCGCGAGGCCTCCATCTGGCCGGGGTCGACCGACTGCACGCCGCCTCGGACGATCTCGGTGATGTACGCACCCGCGTTCAGCGACAGCGTGATCACACCGGCGGTGAGAGCGTCCAGCGGCTGGCCGGTCACGGCCGGCACGCCGAAGTAGAAGAAGAACGCCTGCACCAGCACCGGGGTGCCGCGGAAGATGTTGACGTAGGCGCTGGCGAGGAAGCGCAGGAACGGGTTCGTCGACAGCTTCAGGATGCCGAACAGGATGCCCAGCACCATGGCGAACAGGATCGACAGCGCCGTGGCCAGTAGCGTGAGCAGCAGACCCTGCGACAGCGGGCCGATCGACGTCTTCAGCAGCGCCAGGAAGGAGTTGTCCGACGTCGCGCCCTCGTCGTCGATCGCGAGGTAGCGGTCCACGATCTGCTGGTAGACGCCGGTGTCCTTGGCGTTCTGCAGACCCTCGTTGAACATCTTCAGCAGTTCGGCGTTCTTGCCCTTGAGTACGGCGAAGCCGTAGTCCGCTCCCGGCTCGGGATCGGTGACGATCTTCAGCGGCACATTGCCGGAGGCGATGCCGAACTGCAGCACCGGCGCGTCCTCGAACGTCGCCGCCGAGTTCCCCGTGGCGACGTCGTTGTACATGTCGGCGGAGTCCTGGAAGGCATTGACCTTGAAGCCGATCTTCTTGCCGAGCTCCTTGGCGAAGTCGTAGCCGACGGTGCCCGTCTTGACCGCGACCTTCTTGTCCTTGAGGTCCTTGTACGAGGTGATGTCGCTGTCCTTGGCGACCGCCATCTGCACGCCCGACTGGAAGTACGGGTTCGAGAAGTCGAACGCTAGCTTGCGCTCGTCGGTGATGCTCATGCCGGCGATCACGCCGTCGGCCTGGCCCGCGGAGACGGCGGCGAGGGCGGCGTCGAAGCCCAGCGGCTTGATGTCGACCTTGAAACCCTGGTTCGCGGCGATCGCGCGGATCAGGTCCATGTCGATGCCGACGTTCTTGCCGTCCAGCTGGTAGATGAACGGGGCGAAGGTGGTGTCGGTGGCGATGGTGAACTCGCCGTGGGTCTGCGCGGTGTCGGTCGCGAAGCCCGGGTTCTTCGGCAGCTCGCCCGGCTTGCCCGGGTCGAGCTTGTCGTTGCCGAGTGCGGCCTTGCCCTCGCCGATCGCCGCCGCCTTCGGGGCGTTCTCGCCGAGGTAGTCGTCGAGGATCTTCTGGTACGTGCCGTCGGCGATCAGGTTCTTCAGGCCCTCGTTGAACGCCTTGCGGAGCGCTTCGTTCGCACCCTTCTTGACGCCCATGCCGTAGCTGGAAGCCTTCTCCTGGGGCGTGACCGTCTTCAGGTCGACGTTGCCGGTGGCGATGCCGTAGGCCAGGATCGGGTAGTCGTCGAACACGGCGGCGGAGTTGCCGGTGGTGACGTCGTTGTAGGCATCGGCGGCATCCTGGAACCCGGTGACGGTGAAGCCGTACTGCTTGCCCAGGTTCTCGGCGAAGGTGTACCCCTCGGTGCCGGTCTTCGCGGAGACGGTCTTGCCCTTGAGGTCCTCGTAGCCCTTGATGGTGGCGTCGTTCTTGCCCACCGCCATCTGGATGCCGGAGTCGAAGTAGGGGTTCGAGAAGTCGAAGGTCTTCTGGCGCTCCTTGGTGATGGACATGCCCGCCATCACGGCATCCGCCTGACCGGCCGTCACCGCGGCGAGTGCGCCGTCGAAGCCGAGCACGTCGACCTTGACGTCGAAGCCCTGGTCCTCGGCGACGGCCTTGATCAGGTCGATGTCGATGCCGCGCAGCTCGCCGTCGCGCTGGAACTCGAACGGCGCCCAGGTGGTGTCCGTCGCGATCGTGAAGGTCTTGCCCTTGACGCCGTCATCGGCGGAGGCGGGCTTGGTCGCGGCGTTCGCGATGCCGACCGCGCCGCCCACCGTGAACAGCAGGATGAGCAGCGTGGTGAGGCTCGCCAGTAGCGGCAGGCGATTCTCGCGCCACCAGTTCGCAGGGTGTCTGAGCAGAGTCATGGAGTCCTCTTCGTCTGGGCGTCTTCGGCATCGTGCGTGTTTCCGGCCCGTGCCACCTTACCCGCCCGCGGAATCCCGGCCCGGCTCTCTGACGTGCCGCCAGGACGGGGAGTTGCCGGCACGGACTCGCCGCACAGCGAAAGATGGCACGATTGAAGCCGCGTCGCATCACTCCGGGGAGGTCTGCCGATGAGCGCCTCCGTCACGGTCACAGCCGTCACAGTGATCGTCCCGACGTACAACGAACGCGACAACGTGGCCGAGCTCGTCGCGCGCACCGCCGCCGCGCTGGAGGGGTTCGACGCCGACATCCTCTTCGTCGACGACAGCTCCGACGGCACCATGGACGAGATCGTGCGCGTGGCGGCATCCGCTCCGATTCCGGTCCGCGGCATCCACCGCGAGCACAACACCGGCGGGCTCGGCGGCGCCGTGGTGCGGGGGCTGTCCGAGGCCGCGCACGACGTCTGCATCGTGATGGACGGTGATCTGCAGCATCCGCCCGAGCTCCTGCCCGCCCTGCTTGCTCGATTCGGAACCGGGGATGCCGATGTCGTCGCCGCCTCGCGCTACATCGGCGGAGGCGACACCGCGGGACTCGGCACCACGATGCGCCTGGGCGTCTCGAAGGCCGCGACCGCCGTGACCAAGGCGATGTTCCTGCGCCGGCTGTGGCGCAGCACCGATCCGATGACGGGCTTCTTCCTCGTCGACCGCTCGCGGCTCGACGTCGGCACGCTGCGCCCGGAGGGCTTCAAGATCCTGCTGGAGATCCTCGTGCGCGGGGGCTCGGCGGGGCCGCTGCGGATCGCCGAGGTGCCGATGGAGTTCGGCGCGCGCCGCCACGGCACTTCGAAGGCGAGCCTGCGGCAGGGCGCCATGTTCCTTGCGCACCTGGCCCGGCTGCGGTTCGGCAAGATGGGCCTGTTCGCGATGATCGGCGGCGTCGGCGCGGTCGCGAACGTCGGCATCATGTGGGCGCTCACGCACCTCGGCATGGACTACGTGCTCGCGGCGGTGATCGGCGCGGTCGTGACGATCGCCGGCAACTTCGTGCTGCAGGAGCTGTTCGTCTTCCGCGACGAGCGCGCGGACGCCTCCCGGCTGTGGGTGCGCTTCGCGGCATCCGCGTCGTTCAACGGCATCGAGGCGGCGCTGCGCATCCCCGTGATGGCGCTGATGGTGGAGTCCTGGCACATCTCGGCCGTGGTCGCCACCGCCATCTCGCTCGTCGTGGCGTTCTTCGCGCGGTTTCTGTTCCATGCGCTGGTCGTCTACGCGCCGCGGAGACGCCGGGCGGATGCCGTGGAGGAGCCGCCCGTCGACACCGCGGGCATCCGCGTGCTGAAGGCCATCGACGCGGAGGCCATGCGGCCGGGCGAGCTCTGACCCCCGGCGTGCGGCGCGCGCGCCCGATCGCATTATCCTGGGCCGGTGAGCGACTACGCGACTGGGGCCAGATTCCGACTGGGGCGGATGCTGCCGCGTGACCCGCACGAGCCGCACCGCGTCGCGAGCTCGCTCGAGCTGTTCTTCGACCTCGTCTTCGTGATCTCGGTGAGCACCGCCTCCAGTCAGCTGCATCACGCGTTGTCCGAAGGCCATGCGGCGACCGGGATCGCGTCCTACCTGATGATCTTCTTCGCGATCTGGTGGGCGTGGATGAACTTCACCTGGTTCGCGACGTCGTTCGACGTCGATGACTGGCTGTACCGCGTGGTCACGATCGTGCAGATGGCCGGGGTGCTCGTGCTCGCGGCCGGCATCGCACCGGTCTTCGACGCGCACGAGCCCGACTTCACGATCGTCGTCGCCGCGTACGTGGTGATGCGCGTGGCCATGATCGTGCAGTGGCTGCGGGCATCCCGCACGAATCCTGCGCTCCGTCGCACCGCCCGCGCCTACGCCATAGGCATCGGCGCCGTGCAGGTGCTGTGGGTGGGCTTCCTCTTCATCCCGGACAGCATTCAGCTGCCGGTGTTCATCGTGCTCATGCTCGCCGAGATCTCCGTGCCGATCATCGCCGAGCGGCAGGGATCGACGCCCTGGCATCCGCACCACATCACCGAGCGGTACAGCCTGTTCACCCTGATCGTGCTGGGCGAGAGCCTGCTGGCATCGGCCACCGCGATCATCGGCGCGCGGGAGGAGGTCGAGTCCATCGGCCCGCTGATCTGGATCGCGGCGGTGACCCTGATCTCGGCCGCGGCGATGTGGTGGATCTACTTCTGGCCGCCCCACCACCACGCGATCTCCACGCTGCGCAGCTCGCTCACCTACGGCTACGCGCACTACTTCGTGTTCGCCGCCGCGGCGGCCTTCTCGGCCGGCGTGGAGGTGCAGATCGACGAGCTCACCGGACACACCGAGCTGGGCTTCGTCCCCGCCTCCTTCACGACCAGCGTGCCGATCGCGGTGTTCCTGCTCGGGATCTGGATCGTGGCGATCCGTGACAACGCGGACCGCGTGGTGAACACGGTGGTGCCGCTCGGCGCGGTGCTGGTGCTGCTCGACGCGGTGCTTCCCGTGCCCGTCACCCTCACTGCGGTGATCCTGGTCGCGATCGTGGTGGTGCTGGTGCTGCGTCCGCCGGTGCGCAAGGAGCACAGCGCCCGCTGACCCCGCGCGTGCTGCGGGGTGTTCCGGCGGCGCCTCGCGGCGTCGCGGATGCGTTCGGCTGTTGACATGACGCCGAAGGCCTATTACTGTCGTCTGCAGTTATTGATCGTCTGATCAATACGTCGAGGAGGACAGCATGGGATGGCGGATGCCGCACGAGGGCGACCCGCACGAGCGCACCTGGATGGCCTTCCCTCGCGCCGGCACCACGCTGGGCACGGGGGATGAGCACCGGGAGAGCGGCTACCGGGCGTGGGCCGACACCGCGCTCGCCGTCGCCGAGTTCGAACCCGTCACCCTGCTCGTCGACCCGACCGAGACCGACCGCGCTCGCCGCATGCTCGGCACGGCGGTCGACATCGTCGAGGCCCCCGTGGACGAGTACTGGCTGCGCGACTCCGGCCCCACCTTCGTCGTCGACGACGAGCGACCCGGCGTGCTCGGCGCCGTGGACTGGATCTTCAACGGCTGGGGCGCACCGGCCTGGGCGGAATGGCAGAAGGCGGCCCAGCACGCGCGGATCGTCGCCGGCCAGGTCGGCGCCGAGGTGGTCTCGAGCCTGCTGGTGAACGAGGGCGGCGGCATCCACGTCGACGGCGAGGGCACCGTGCTGGCCACCGACACCGTGCAGCTCGACCCCCGTCGCAACCCGCTCGCCGACAGGGCCCGTGTCGAGGCCGAGCTCGCCCGCACGATCGGCGCGCAGAAGGTCGTCTGGCTGCCGCGCGGGCTCACCGCCGACTACGAGGAGTTCGGCACCAACGGGCATGTCGACATCGTCGCGACCATTCCCTCACCCGGACGGATGCTGCTGCACGCCCAGCAGGATGCCGGACATCCCGACCATGCCGTGACCCGTGAACTGCGCGAGCACCTCGCCGAGCAGACGGATGCCGCGGGCCGCTCGTTCGAGATCGTCGACCTGCCCGCGCCCGCCACGCTGCGCATCGACGGCGAGTTCGTCGACTACAGCTACGTGAACCATCTCGTGGTCAACGGCGGCGTCATCGCGTGCGGGTTCGGCGAGCCCGAGGCGGATGCCAGGGCGCGGAGCATCCTCGAGGACGCGTATCCGGGCCGACGCGTCGTGACCGTCGACGCCCGCCCGATCTTCGCGCGGGGCGGCGGCATCCACTGCATCACCCAGCAGCAGCCCCTGCTGCCGTCGGCCGGGGGTGTCGCATGATCGACGTCGTCGAGGCATCCATCGCCGACCTCCGCGCCGCGCTCGAGGACGGCAGCACCACTGCTGTCGCGCTCGTCGACGCCTACCTCGCTCGCATCGACGCCTTCGACGCGCCGGGTACCGAGACCGCGCTGAACGCGGTCGTCGTGCGCAACCCCGCCGCGCGAGCCGAGGCGGCCGCGTCGGACGCCCGCCGCGCCGCCGGAGAGACGCGCGGGCCGCTGGACGGCATCCCGTACACGGCCAAGGACAGCTATCTGGTGGCGGGTCTCACCGCGGCATCCGGGTCCCCGGCGTTCGCCGACCTCGTCGCCCAGCGCGACGCGTTCACGATCGAGCGGCTGCGCGCGGCAGGCGCGATCTGCCTCGGTCTCACGAACATGCCGCCGATGGCCAACGGCGGCATGCAGCGCGGCGTGTACGGCCGCGCGGAGAGCCCCTACAGCGCCGACTGGCTGACCAGCGCGTTCGGCTCGGGCTCGTCGAACGGCTCGGGCACGGCGACCGCGGCCAGCTTCTGCGCCTTCGGCCTCGGCGAGGAGACCTGGTCCAGCGGTCGCGCTCCCGCATCGAACAACGCGCTGTGCGCCTACACACCCTCGCGCGGCGTGATCTCGGTGCGCGGCAACTGGCCGCTGGTCCCCACGATGGATGTCGTCGTTCCGCACACCCGCACGATCGCCGATCTGTTCGAGGTGCTCGACATCGTGGTGGCCGACGACGCCGATCCGCGCGGTGACTTCTGGCGCGGGCAGCCGTGGGTGACGATCCCTGCGGCATCCGCGGTGCGGCCGCCGTCGTACGTCGCGCTGGCGCCGTCCGACGCGGACGAGGCGCACCGCACCCTCGCCGGGCGTCGCTTCGGCGTGCCGCGGATGTACATCAACGCCGACCCGGATGCCGGGACCGGCACCACGATCGGCGGCCCGACCGGCAGCCGCATCGAGACAAGGGCATCCGTCATCGACCTGTGGGAGCGGGCCCGTCGCGACCTCCAGGCCGCGGGCGCAGAGGTGGTCGAGGTCGACTTCCCGCTGGTGACGAACTACGAGGGCGATCGAGCGGGCGCGCCCACGCTCAAGACCCGCGGCCTGATCAGCGATCGGTTCCTGCGCTCGGAGATCGAGGACCTCTCCGCCTGGGCGTGGGACGACTTCCTGCGGGCGAACGGCGACCCCGCACTCGACCGCCTCGAGCTGGTCGACGGGGCCCGGATCTTCCCGCAGCCCGAGGGCGCCCTGCCCGATCGCTACACCGGCTTCGACGACGACATCGCCGAGTACCCGCGGTTCGTGCGCGACAGGCCGCACACGACGTTCACCGACATCCCGCACCTCGAGGAGGGTGTGCACGGGCTCGAGGAGACCCGGCGGATCGACCTCGAGGAGTGGATGGACGGCCTCCGCCTCGACGCCGTGGTGTTCCCCGCCGTCGCCGACGTCGGGCCCGCCGACATGGACGTGAACCCGGCATCAGCCGACGCCGGCTGGCGCAACGGGGTCTGGGTCGCGAACGGCAATCTCGCGATCCGGCACCTGGGCGTGCCGACGGTCACCGTGCCGATGGGCACGATGGCCGACATCGGGATGCCGGTCGGGCTCACTTTCGCCGGTCGAGGATGGGACGACACCGTACTGCTCCGCCTCGCCGCCGCCTTCGAGGCGACCGGCGCACGCCGCACGTCGCCGCCGCGCACGCCCGCCCTTCCCGGAGAGGAACTCTCATGACTTCGCCGTTCCCGCGCCCCGACCGGCGGCTGCAGATCGTCGTCGACGCCACGGACCCGTTCGAGCGCGGCGCCGACAGGGGCCGGCAGCTGCGCGACACGCTGCCCGGCACGATCGACGCCTACGACCGGCTGTTCCGTCTCGGCGGCATCGACGAGCGCACCGTGCGCGACGACGCCGAGCGGCTGCTCGACGCGATCGGCGCCCACCGTCCGGCGCTGCGCACGCAGATCGAGGGCATCGCGTCCGGGGCGGATGCCGAGCTGTGGCGCGTCGCCGCGCTGAACGGGCGCACCGAGATCCTGTCCCGCAGCGTCGCCGTTCCGCCGGGGGAGTGCTCGACCATCGTGCGCTCCGTCCGTGATGATCAGGGGCGTGCGCACGCCCTCGGTGTGCAGACCTGGGACTGGCACATGGAGATCGCGCCCTACTGGCACACCGTCGTCTCCCGCGGCGGCGCCCACGACTACGCAGGGCTGACCGAATGCGGCATCCTCGGCAAGATCGGCGTGAACAGCGCCGGTGTCGCCCTGCACTTCAACATCCTCGGGCACCGGTCCGACCGGCCGGAGGGCATCCCGATGCACGTGCTCGCGGCGCTCGTGCTGGAGGAGGCGACCAGCGTCGCGCACGCCGTCGAGCTGGTGCGCACGGCGCCCGTGACGAGCTCCGGTTCCTTCGCGCTGTTCGACGCGGACGGTGAGGCCGTGCTGCTCGACATCAGCCCGGAGGGCGTGTTCGAGGCCCCCGCGGTCACCGAGGGAACCTGGCTGCGCACGAACCACTTCCTCACCGCCGAGCCGGCGGCCGAGGAGAAGACCTGGCTGTACCAGCCCGACTCCGGTGAGCGCTGGGACTTCCTCCGGGATCGTCTGGCCGGGGGCCCGGCACCCGCCGATGCCGAGCAGCTGCGTGCCGCTCTCGTCACCCGCGACGGGGAACCGCCCGTGACCTGCGTGCCCGACCTCGGCCTGCCGATGGGGCAGCGCTGGGCGAGCCTCGCGACCGTCGTGCTCGACCCTGCGGCGCGCCGCGCCGACGTCCTCGACGGCACCCCCGCCGAGAACACCACCCGGCCGCACATCGAACTCACCGTCTGAGAACTCACCGTCTGATCGAGGAGGATCCGCCATGACCGAGAACACCACCGTCTACGTGAACGCCGTCGTCTTCGACGGTCTGGCGGATGCCCCGCTGCACTCGGCCTTCGCTGTGCGCGGCGACCGCATCCTCGCCGTGGGCACGGACGACGACGTGCGGGCTGCGGCGGGCCCGGACGCCGCGGTCGTCGACCTGGGCGGGGCGTTCGCGATGCCCGGAGTGATCGAGGCGCATGCGCACCTGGCGATGTTCGGCCACGCGCAGGGCAAGGTGCAGCTGCGCGACTGCACCTCGGTCGAGCAGATCCAGCAGCGGCTGCGGGAGGCGCGCGAGGCGAATCCGGATGCCGAGATCATCGAGGGCGTCAGCTGGCTGTTCGACGCGCTGCCCGACGGTGTCACGCAGCCGACCGCCGCGATGATCGACGCCGTGATCGACGACATCCCGGTGTTCCTCGACGCGAACGATCTGCACAGCACCTGGGTGAACACCGCCGCGCTGCGGGCGGCGGGCATCGATCGCGACACCGCCGACCCGATCGGCGGCGAGGTCGTGCGCGACGAGAACGGCGACGCCACCGGCTTCCTGCTCGAGACCGCGGCCATGGATCTGCTCGCCGACTATCTCGACGGCATCCGCACCGAGGAGGAGGTCGACGGGCACCTCGACCTCGCGTTCGACGCCTACCTGGCGGCCGGCGTCACCGGCGCCGCCGACATGGGCATGACCGAGCAGTCGATCGCGGCGCTGCGGCGCCGGCTCGACCGCGACGGGCGGCTGCCGTTCCCCGTGACCGCGCACTGGTGGCTGAGCTCCACCGGCGACCCGGCGGCCGACCTCGCACAGGTGGATCGCGCCGTGCAGCTGCGCGACGAGCTGGCGGCGACCGGAACCCCGTGGCTGAAGGTCGTCGGCGTGAAGTTCATCCTCGACGGCGTGATCGACGCCTGCACCGCCGCCATGGTGCGCCCCTATGCGGACGGGTCGAACGCCGACCCGATCTGGAGCCGCGAGGCCGCGACGCCGGTCGCGATCGCCGCCGACCGCGCCGGCCTGCAGCTCGCGATGCACGCGATCGGCGATGCCGCGAGTGCGCTCGCCGTGGATCTCGTCGAGGCCTGCGAGCAGGCGAACGGTGTCGGCACCGGACGACGGCCGCGCATCGAGCACCTGGAGTCCGTCGCTCCCGAGACGGTCGAGCGGATGCGGGAGCACGGCATCGCCGCGTCGATGCAGCCCGTGCACTGCGACCCCGCCATCCTGGACAACTGGATGGCGGTGCTGGGCGATCAGCGCGCCGAAGACGGCTTCCCGTGGAACTGGTTCCGGGACGTCGACGTCCCCGTCGCGCTGGGCACCGATGCCCCCACCGCACCCCATGAGGCGCTGCACAACCTGTTCATCGCGATGTCAGGGCGATCGTCCATCGACAGCACGCTGGCCCCGTACCACCCGGAGCGGGCGTTCAGCGCCGCGCAGGCGCTCGCCGCCGCGACCTCCGGCGCGGCCTACGTCGGCGCGATCGACGACGCCTACGGGCGGATCGCGCCAGGCTTCCACGCGAACGTCGCCGTGCTCGACATCGATCCGCTGTCCGCCCCCACAGAAGACCTGCTCACCGGCGCCGTGCTCCTCACCCTGGTGCACGGCGAGGCCGCCTACCGGCGACCGTGACCCGCCCCCACTGAATCCGAACGCCCCCGAAACCCATACGCCCCTGCAGCGACGCAGGAGGCGACCGTCCTGGAAGGACCGCAATGTCCGAAGCATCCGCTGTTCCCGCCCCCCTCGCCGCCGAGGCGCACCCCGCGGGAACCGAGTTCGTCGACGCGGCGAACACCCCCGAGACCCGCGGCATCGAGATCATCGACGATTCCGAGCGCCACGGCCGCGCGCGGGACCTGTTCTTCGTCTGGTCGGCGCCCGGCGTCAGCGTGCTGAACATCACCGTCGGAGCGTCGATGACGCTCGTGCTGGGGCTGGAGATCTGGCAGGCGCTGCTGGTCGTCCTGGTCTCCAGCGTGCTCGCGGTCCTGCCCGGCATCGTCGCGATCTCGGGTCCCGCGGCCGGCACCTCCGGTTCCGTGGTCCAGCGTGCGATCTACGGCATCCACGGCAACAAGATCGTCATCGCGTTCTACGGCTGGTTCATCTCCGGGGTGTTCCTCGCGCTGAACTGGGTGGCCGCCTCGTTCATCGGCGGCGAGCTGCTCAAGCGCTGGGGCTTCCCCGATCCGGTCCTGGCACCGATCCTGGTCGCCGTGGTGGTCTCGGCGATCACCGTGATCGTCGCCGTGTACGGCCACGCACTGATCCTGAAGGCCTACATGGCGATCTCGATCGGACTGTTCGTGATCTTCGCGCTCGTGATCGGCTTCATCGCGCCGACGCTGGACTGGGGTTTCACGCAGCCCGCGCCGCTCGAAGGGCTGCCGCTGTGGGTGAGCATCACGATCGCGTTCGCCCTGATGGCGTCGTCGCCGCTGTCGTTCAGCAACAGCGCCGACATGGCCCGCTACCTGCCGCGTGACACGAAGGCATCCGGCATCATCGGCGCGACAGCGCTGGGACAGCTGTTCCCGGCGGTGCTGATCACCGCCTTCGGCGTCGTGCTGGGCGGCACGGTCGGGCCGGAGAGCCTCGCGAACGGCATCGAGTACTCGCTGCTCGAGAGCCTGCCGGCCTGGCTCGCGCCGCTGTTCGTGCTCGGCGTGCTGGTGAACTGCATCTCGCTGAACGGCATGACGACCTACACGGCGAGCATGGCGCTGCAGTCGATCGGCGTGCCGATCCGCCGCATCCCGTCCGCGATCCTGATCGGCGCGCTCGGCTGCGCGTTCACGATCGTGCTGGTGCTGGCATCCGACCTGATCAGCGCCGTCAACCTCATGCTGCAGTTCCTGCTGATCATCTCGGTGCCCACCATGGGCGTCTACGTGGCCGACATCGTGCTGCGCCGCAACCGCTACGACGGTCTCGAGCTGTTCGACGAGCGGCCGGGCGCCCCGTTCTGGTACCGCGGCGGCTTCGGCATGGCCGGGGTCGTGGCCGTGGTCGTCGGGGGCGTCGCCACTGCGCTGTTCCTGTCCACCACGGTGTGGGTCGGCCCGCTGGGCGCCGCGCTGGGCGGGGTGGACCTGTCCGTCCCCGTGGGGCTGATCGTGTCGGTCGGGCTGTACGCGCTGCTGGCCCGCAGGACGATCCGCGCGCAGATCGCGTGATGGCCTGATCGGAGGGTGATCGGCCGCCCGCACCTGGGGCGGGGTTGTCAACCCCCTTCAGAACGCGGGCGGACTCGGTCACCGTGGTTCCCGTGGCGACGACCCGACGCCACCTGAACGAAGGGAACCGTCATGACCATCGGAACCGGAATCGTCCTGTTCGTGATCGGAGCGATCCTCGCCTTCGCGTTGAACGTGCAGGTCCCGTGGGCGGATCTCCACATGATCGGCTACATCCTGATGGGCGCGGGTGTCGTCGCGTTCCTCGTCGGCATCGTGCTGATGGCACGTCGTCGGCGCACGGACGTCGTCACGCGCACGGACGGAACCGTCGACGGAGGCAACGTCTCGCGTCGGTCGGTGCGTGAGCCCGGCGGCGACGAGGTGTTCTGACCGGAACCGACGGCCGGGTCGTCATGGCCCGGCCGTTCACCGTGTCCGGTGCGCGTTCCGGGAGCCGGGGCGCGCCTTTTGCGAGTCAGGCGGGCGCCGGCGCCGCGAGCACTGCTTCGGGCTCGGGCTCGGGCTCCTCGGCGGTGACGAGCGCGTCCAGCGCATCGGTGCGGCTGCGGAATCGCGAGGGGAGCGTGACGTGCCGGAACCAGCGGACCTCCACGTGCCCGTCCTCCTCGATGATGCAGGCCACGAGGTGTTGCGGGTCGCCGGCGGGGAAGCGCATGTCGATGATCATCCAGTCATCGGGGGAGACCTGGTGCAGCATGAAATCGTCCGACATCGCATCCTCCTGAGCGTCTGGTCCCCCGACTCTGCTCAGTGTGCGCCACCGATGCTGTGAACGAGCGGGGATTGACGGCGATCAGAGGCGTCTGGTGGCCGGACCGGACGCCGCGGTCAGGGAACGATGACCAGCTTTCCGCGCACGTGGTGCGTCTGGCTGGCGCGGAAGGCATCCGCGACCCCCTCGAGCGGGAAGGTCTTCGCGATCTCCACCTTCAGCACGCCCTCCGCCGCCATGGCCGCGAGTCGCGCCGTCTGCTCGCCGTCCGGGCGCACCCAGATGTTCCGGCCGCCGTGCTGGGTGACGGAAGGGTCGGCGATCGACACGTGCACGCCGTCGTCGGCCAGCACGGCGAGGGTGACGTCCAGCATCCCGCCGGCGAAGTCGGCGACCGCGTCGACGGGCCCGCCGTTCAGGGCGAGCACCCGCTCCGCGAGCCCCTCGCCGTAGGTGACGGGGTGCGCGCCGAGGCTGCGCAGGTAGTCGTGGTTGGCTTCGGATGCCGTGGCGATCACCCGCGCGCCGCGGGCGTGCGCGATCTGCACGGCGAAGCTGCCGACACCGCCGGAGCCGCCGTGGATCAGCACGGTGCGCGCGTGCAGCTCGCCCAGCGCGTCCACCGCACGCAGCGCGGTGCCGCCGGCGAGCGGGAGGGCTCCTGCCTGCTCCCAGCTGAGGGCCGCGGGCTTGTGCGCGACGGCCCGCACGGGCACGTCGACGCGCTCGGCGAAGGTCCCGCCGCCGACCGTGTCGGTGCGCGCATACGCCATCACCTCGTCACCGACCTGGAACTCGGGGGTGTCGAGCCCCACGGCCACGACCACGCCGGCGACATCCCAACCGGGGATGACGGGGAACTGCGTGGGCATCAGAGCGTCCAGCCCGCCGGCCATGAGCTTCCAGTCCACGGGGTTCACGCCCGCGGCGCGCACCTCGATGATCACGGATGCCGGGGACAGCTTCGGCTCGGGGACATCACGCACTTCGAGGGTGTCGAGATCCTGGCTGAAACGGTGATAGACGACGGCGCGCATGCAGGCCTCCTCAGGGACGTGTCCTCCACTCTCGCACGCGTGCGCACCCACCGGGCCGAAGTTCCGGGATGAGGAACGATCCCGGGCTACAGTCCCTGCCCGGCGTCCCACAGCCGCTCGGTGCGGCCGGCGAGCAGCGCATCCAGCGAGATCGCCTGTGCGTCCGTGAGCGAGGCGGCGTAGTCGATGATGCCGCGGCCCCGCGCGAGCGCGTCGAGATCGGCATCCGTGCGCGACTCGACCAGTTCCGGGGCGTCCTTCCGCAACCGGCGGTAGTCGTCGGTGGAGAGCTCGACCAGGTCGATCAGCCGGCGCGGGGCGCGACGGGCGTCGCGCGGATCGTCGAGCCAGGCGGTGAAGCCGTCGACCAGGCGCTCCAGCACGCTGGCCTGACCGCGCTGGTAGACGGTGAGGTCGGGGCGCTCCAGGATGAACCGCTCATGCAGGAACTTCAGCACCGCGACCTCGTGCCAGGCCTGCCGGTTCAGGGAGACGTGGCCGCAGCGGATGTGCGGATGCCGGTGCACCTCCACCGAGGACTGCAGGCGCGCGATCCACCCGCTGGTGAACCTCGCGAGGGTGCGCTCGCTCGCCAGGGAGCCGTCGAACGGCTCGGCGACGAGCCCGTCGATGACCTCGGTCTTGACCTTCGCGACCGCCTCGCTGAAGGCGTCGGGGTCGGCGATCCAGGCGTCCTTCTCCTTGAGCCGCCGCCAGAGCAGCTCCAGCGAGGAACCGGGCATGCGGGAGTCGGCGGCCAGCGCAGCGACGTCGGAGGCGCGCAGGGTCGCGAGCTCGCGGTGCCAGGTGCGGAACTCGGCCGACAACGTCGCGGGGTTCAGCAGACCCGCACGGTAGAAGTCGTCGAGGTCGTGCAGCGAGTAGGCGATGTCGTCGGAGATGTCCATGATCGAGCACTCGACGGTCTGCTGCCCCGGCTCGATCAGCGGGTACGCCGACAGGGCTCCGCGGGCATCCTGCTCGTCGATCGCGTAGAAGTTGAACTTGCTCGCGCCGCCCCGTCGTGCGCCGCCCTCGCCGCGCCGCCAGGGGTACTTCAGCACGGCGGCGCGCACCGCCGCGGTGAGGTTGAGGCCGACGCCGGGACGGTCGTGCTCGTCCAGGCGGGTGAGGATGCGGTAGGTCTGCGCGTTCCCCTCGAAGCCCTCCTGCAACCCGAATCGCGTGCGTGCGAGGCGGTCGAGGGTCTGCTCGCCGAGGTGCCCGAACGGCGGATGCCCGAGGTCGTGCGCCGCCGAGGCCGCCTGCACGACGACCGGATGCGCGCCGCCGAGCTCCCCGACGATCCGGCCGCGGTTGTCGGTGCGCGTGGAGAGGTGGGTCGCGATCGCGCGGGCGACGGCCGCGACCTTGATGGAGTGCGTCAGGCGGTTGTGCACCGCGAGGCCGGCGCCGGCCTGCGAGATCACCTGCGTCACGGCCGAGAGCCGCGAGTAGTACGGCGAGAAGCGGATGCGCTCCACGTCCACCCGGAAGTCGGGATGCCCCTCGGCCTGCTGGAATTCGTCGAGCGTCTCGGGCAGGCGTCGCGTCTGGCGCGGGTCATCCGTCATCCGCCCAGTGTGGCACGCGGCGGGGGAGTGCTGACGTACTCCTCCGGGAGTACGAGCGGGGACGACCACGAGCGGATGCCGCGCGCGGGGCGCGAGAACTAGCATCGGAGGATGCCGGATCTGCAGCGCTTCGCCGACCAGGGCGCCGATCCCCTGGACGGCGCGGGCTGGGGCCCTCCCGCGCGGGTCGGACGGCGCCTGCGCCTGGTCGCGCCGGTGGTGCTGAGCCTGCTGATCCAGGTGCCGGCGGCGGTGTGGATCACGGTGCGCACGGCGCCGCACGTCCCGCACTGGCCGGTCGTGCTGCACATCGCGCTCGCGGTCGCTGGACCGCTGGCGCTCCTGGCGCTGCGCCGGCTTCCCGGCCCGACGGTCGCGGCGGTGGCGGGGTTCGCGCTGCTCGACGTGCTCACCACCCCGATCGGCGGTCCGCCGTACATCGCACTGGCGTTCGCGGTGATCGGCGCGGTCGCCCGCGGCGCGATCGTGTGGGCGGCGATCTCGGTCGGCGTCGGCTGGGCATCCGCCATCCTGATCGGCACGCTGATCGACCGAACCTGGTTCCCGGGCGTGGTCGTCGCGGCGACGGTCGGACTCGCCGTGTGCTTCGCGATCGGCACCGGGCTGCGCTCGCGAGGCGCGAGGCGCGCGGCGATGCGCGCCGAGATCCAGCACCGCCGTCGCAGCGCCGAGGAGCAGGAGCGGATTCGCATCGCCCGGGAGCTGCACGACGTGCTGGGTCACGCCCTGTCGCAGATGAACGTGCAGGCAGGTGTGGGGCTGCACCTGTTCGATCGCGATCCGGAGCAGGCGCGCGCCGCGCTGCAGAACGTGAAGGACACGTCCAAGCTCGCGCTCGAGGAGGTGCGCGGAGTGCTCGGCGTGCTGCGCGAGGGCGAGGTGCCCCTGGTGCCGCAGGCCGAGCTCGCCGAGCTGCCGCGACTGATCGCGGGTGTCACCGGATCCGGCCTGGAGGTCGCGCTCGACGATCGCCTCGACGGGCAGGAGCCGGGCCGCGCCGCGCAGTTCGCCGCCTACCGGATCGTGCAGGAGGCGCTCACCAACGTCGTCCGGCATGCGGATGCCGCGCATGCGCGGGTCGTGCTGGAGCGGCTCGATGGGCAGCTGATCGTCACGATCAGCGACGACGGCGCCGGGTTCGGCGGCGTGGATCCGGCGGCCGCCGGCCATGGCGGCGTGCTCGGGATGCGTGAGCGCGCGGAGCTGCTGGGCGGTGGCATCCGCTTCTCCGACCGACCCGGCGGCGGCGCCGAGGTCGTCGCCGAGCTGCCGTGGGGGAGGACATCATGATCCGCGTCGCCCTGGCCGACGACCAGCTGCTCGTGCGCGCTGGATTCCGCGCGCTGCTGGACGCCGAGGACGACATCGAGGTCGTCGCGGAGGCTGCCGCAGGCCGGGAGCTGCTCGAGCGCATCCGGGTGACGCCCGTCGACGTGGTGCTGATGGACATCCGGATGCCCGACGGCGACGGCCTGTGGGCCACCGAGCAGATCGCCGAGGACCCGGCGCTGCAGGACGTGCACGTGGTGATCGTGACGACCTTCGAACTGGACGAGTACGTCGCCCGCGCCGTGCGCGCCGGTGCAGCCGGGTTCCTCGTGAAGGACACCGAGCCCGCCGACCTGGTGCGGGCGGTGCGGGCGGTCGCCGAGGGCGACGCGTTGCTCTCTCCAGGGGTGACCCGGCGCCTGCTGGACCGGTTGGCGGTCGGGCTGCGGGAGGCTCCGGATGCCGCGCAGCTGGACGTTCTCACCGAGCGCGAGCGCGAGGTGCTGCGGCTGGTGGGCCTCGGGCTCAGCAACGACGAGATCGCCGTAGAGCTCTTCCTCAGCCCGCTGACGGCGAAGACGCACGTCTCCCGCATCCTGTCCAAGCTGCAGGCCCGCGACCGGGTGCACCTGGTCGTGATCGCGTACGAGACCGGCCTGGTCGCGCCCGGCTGGCGGTAGCGCCTGCTGCTGCGGGTACTCCCGCGGGAGCATCCGGAGTCACTCCCCGGGGCGGATTCGCCCGGCGAGCGATCGGACGACGCTGGAGTCATCGGTCGAGACACGGCCGATGAAAGGAAGGGCATCATGCTCGCAGCAACCGCGGCCGTCGCCGCACACGCCGGATGGGGCGTCGCCCCGTTCTGGCCGTTCTTCTTCATCGGCCCGGTGATGTTCCTCATCATCGTGGCCCTGCTCATCACCCTCATCGTGCGCCGCCGGCGCTACTGGGGTGGGCCCTGGCAGGCGGCTCCCGGCGGAGGGGCTCCTTGGATGCGCGGTGCGCAGAGCCGCAGCGCCGAGCAGATCCTCGCCGACCGGTTCGCCAGGGGCGACGTCGACGAGACCGAGTACCGTGCGCGCCTGGAGGTGCTGCGCGCCAACCGTCCGGAGGCCTGAGGCTCTCCGTTCGGCCGCTGAGACTTCCGTCCTGGCATGAGACCCGCACTCAGGTGTCTCATGCCGGGGCGGGAGTCTCGTTTCGCGCCCGGTCTCCTCGCGGCGCGAGATCGGGGGGGCATTGCGGCGCGAAGTGTGCGAGGGTGGGGATATCCCCACATGACGGTCCCCGGGCCGTGCCTCTTGGCAACGGGTTTCGTGGAGACATAATCAGAGGGACCGTCATGGGCAAGTTCATCTACGAGGGTGCGCAGAAGGTGGAGATCGAGGATCGCGCGCTGCTGCACATGCAGCTCGTGATCACCGCCAAGCTTCGACGCAGCGAGCCGTTCCCGTTCTCCTGGCGGGAGGACGTCAGCGTCGGCGGCGGTCGGACCACCGTCTGGATGCATGCGAACAGCGCTCTCGTGTTCAAGTACTACGGCAGTCGTCAGCCGAGCGTGAACCGTGCGTGGGTGGATGCCCTCGCCTTCACCGCGAACTCGCCGGGCGGGCTGTACCTCACGCCGGAACCTGCGTCGACGGGGTCCACCCTGCGGGAGACCGCGGACGCGCTCGCGTAGGCATCCTGCGCCTCGCCGTTCCTGCTCAGCGCGAGCAAGGCCGCGTAGGTCAGGCGGAAAGCGGCCTCGGGTACAAGCGGAGCGTCTGCTTCGGTGTTGCACCAGCCCTGCCGCTGGAGTGGATCACGCGAGTTCGAGTGCCATGTCCGCCCGTAGGTGCCGGACGGTTCTGCGCAGGGGCTCGACCATCGAGTACGGCCACAGGTCATCGGTGCGGCTGGTCGGCATCGTGATGCTCATCGCTGCGGCGACGCCCGTCTCCTCCGTCGTCGTGATCGGGATGGCGACACAGCGGCATCCGTCGATGAACTCCTCGTCGTCGACGAAGAAGCCGAGATCTCGTCCTCTGCGAATCGCGGACAGGATCTCGTCCGGCTGCGTGAGCGTTCGGGCCGTGAGCCGCGGGATGGCGACCTGGTGAAGTCGCCGCAGGACATCGTCATCATCGAGCGTGCTCAGTAGCGCCTTTCCGATTCCTGTGGCGTGGGCGTGCAGGCGCATGCCCACGTTTGAGGCCAGCCGCATCGGATTCGGTGAGGGGCTGATCGCGATGTAGACGTTCTCCACGCCGTCGAGCCTGGCCATCTGCACAGTCTCGCCTGTCTCGTCAGTGAGCTTCGCCATGAGAGACGGCCCGGCGTGGAGGAGAAGTCGATGTCCGTCGTAGCGCTGCCCGATCTGCCAGGCCTTGAGCCCGAGCGTGTATCGCTTCGTCGCCGGATCCAGTTCGACCCACCCCGCAGCCACGAGCGTGCGCAACAGTCCGTGAGCACTCGACCGCGGCAGTTCCAGGGCCTTCAACAGCTGGGGGAAAGTCTGCGCCTCGACCGCGGCAAGGTGCTCGATGATCTCGAGCGCCCGGCCGGCGGACTTGACCGCCCCCGGTTCCATCTCGGTCACCCTCACCTCCGCGCTGTGTTGTGTGAACAGGAGTGTTGTGTCACACTATCGCGCGTTCAGGTCTGAGACACCAAGTTCATATACGTGAACGCCATGAATACCCCTCGTCAATGGAGATGTCCCGATGTCCTCTCAGTCCTCCACGCGGCCGGAACTCGCCGCCATCGTCCGCAAGGTCACGCTCCGGCTGATCCCGATCCTGCTCCTCATGTACATCCTGGCGTTCCTCGACCGCGCCAACCTCGGCTTCGCCAAGGTCGCTTGGCAGGCCGACACCGGAATCTCTGACGCCGCATACGCACTCGGCGCTGGCATCTTCTTCGTCGGCTACGCCATCTTCGAGATCCCGTCGAATCTGCTCATGCGCCGAGTCGGCGCGAAGATCTGGCTCGCCCGCATCATGATCTCCTGGGGCATCGTCTCCTCGTTGATGATCTTCGCCACGAACGAGTGGACCTTCTACATCCTGCGCGTGCTGCTCGGCATCACCGAAGCCGGCTTCTTCCCCGGGGTCATCCTGTTCCTGACGTACTGGATTCCGCTGAAGTACCGGGCTCGGGTGAACGGCCTGTTCTACTTCGGCGCACCGCTGGCGTTCATCTTCGGCGGGCCGCTGTCCGGCATGCTCCTGGACCTCGATGACAAGGTCGCGATCCACGGATGGCAGCTGATGTTCCTGGTCACCGGAATCCTCACCGTCCTCGTGGGCATCGTGGCATTCTTCTACCTCGACAACGGCCCGAAGGATGCGAAGTGGCTCGACGCACACGAGCGCGAGGCGCTGCTGAGCGCGCTGGACGACGAGAACACCGCCAAGGAGAATCACTCCCCGCGCGGTGCCCTGCGCGCTCTGGGCAACCCCGTGGTGCTCTACTTCGCCGCCATCTACCTCACCATCCAGATGAGTGTCTACGGCGTCACGTTCTACCTGCCGACCCAGATCGCGACCATCGTCGGGCAGCCCGTCGGTCTCGAAGTCGGACTGCTCACCGCTGTGCCGTGGACGTTCGCGTTGATCGTGACGTTCGTGCTGTCCCGCCTCGCCGACAGCACAGGCCAGCGGCGGCTCATCGCCACCCTCGCTCTCGCAGCAGCCGGTGTGGGGATTGTGCTCTCCGCCGTGATCCAGGACCCGATCGTCGCTCTCGCCGCCCTCAGCATCGGGGCCGCCGGATTCATCTCGGTGCAGCCGGTGTTCTGGACCCTTCCGACGTCGTTCCTGCTCGGCGCGGCCGCCGCGAGCGGCATCGCGCTGATCAACTCGCTCGGCAGCCTCGGTGGATTCCTCGCCCCGATTCTGAAGAACTGGGCCGACGCGACGTTCGGCGACAGTGCCGGACTCATCGTGCTCGCCGTCATCGCCCTGCTGGGAGCCGCTCTCATCGCACTCAGCCGAGTCGTCAGCCCCGCAGTGCGGGAGACCGACGGCATCGGACTGGCAGTGTCCGCGCCCACCCACCAGCGCTGACCCCCGGTCGGCAAGATCAAGGAGACCTACTCATGCGCGAGCTCGTCCTCAGCGAGATCGGACGCCTCGACGTCCGTGACACCCCTACGCCTCATCCGGGGCCCGACGAAGTTCTCATCCGAGTGTCCGCGACCGGGATCTGCGGATCCGACGTGCACGGCTACACGGGCGAGAACGGACGCCGTCACCCCGGGCAGGTGATGGGCCACGAGTCCAGCGGCACAGTCGCGGCGGTGGGCGCCGACGTGGAGGGACTCGTCGAGGGCACCCCGGTGACGTTCAACCCGGTCGTCGTTCCGGCCGACGACGCGGCCGAGTACGCCGGCCGCGAGCAGCACCACCCACGCAAATACGTCATCGGTGTGGCGGCGGAGATCCCGGCGGCCTTCGCCGACTACGTGGTGGTCCCTGCGCGGAACGTTGTTCCGCTCCCTGATTCGCTGCCCATTGAGCTCGGCGCGCTCATCGAGCCTCTTGCCGTCGCCGTTCACGCTGTGAGGAAGCTGCCCGCCGACAGCCTCAGACGAGTGCTGGTCATCGGCGGTGGTCCCATCGGACAGTCCGTCGTCATCGCGCTGCGCGATGCCGGGGCGGGAACCATCCTCGTCAGTGAGATGGATGCCGCCCGGCGCGAGCTCGTGCAGAAGCTCGGCGCCGAGGTCATTGACCCCGTCGACGGTCCCATCGCAGAACAGCTCGGAGAGCGCGGCGGGCTCGCCGACGCTGCGGTGGATGCTGTCGGCATCACCCCCACGCTGCAAGACGCGCTGACCAGCACGGTGCTCGGTGCTCCCGTCTGCCTGGTCGGCATGGGCGCGCCACAGGTGTCTCTCGACGCCTTCCTCATCAGCACCGAGGAGCGCTCCCTCATCGGCAGCTTCACCTACGGGTCGGACGACTTCATCCACGCGGCGCACACCATCGCCGGCGACCCCGACGTCTATCGTGTGCTGGTCAGCCGCGAGATCGACGTCGCCGACGCAGACAACGCCTTCGCCGGACTTGCCGCCGGCGACGGCACCCCGGGCAAGGTGCTTGTCCGGTTCGACCGAGACGGAGAGACCCGATGACAGGCACCCCTACCATCCGCGAAGTCCGCGCCTACACCGTGCGCGGTGGCGGAGCCGACTACCACGACCAGAACGCCGGGCACTGGATCGACGACCACATCGCGACACCCATGAGCGTCTACCCCGAGTACCGCCAGTCACGTCAGAGCTTCGGCATCAACGTCCTCGGCACCCTCGTCGTGGAGATCGAGGCCAGCGACGGCACCGTCGGGTTCTCGGTCACCACCGCCGGCGAGATAGGCGCGTTCATCGTCGAGAAGCATCTCGCACGGTTCCTCGAAGGGCGCGCGGTCACGGACATCGAACGCATCTGGGACCAGATGTACAAGTCCACGCTGTACTACGGCCGACGCGGCGTCGTGCTCAACGCCATCAGCGGCGTAGACCTCGCCCTGTACGACCTGCTCGGACGCATCCGCCAGGTCCCCGTGTTCGAGCTGCTCGGCGGCCCGGTCCGCGACGAACTGCAGTTCTACGCCACAGGCGCCCGCCCCGACAGGGCGCAGGCACTCGGCTTCATCGGGGGCAAGATGCCCCTGCACCACGGTCCTGCTGAAGGGGAGGAGGGTCTTCGCAGGAACATCGAACTGCTCGCCGACATGCGCGAGAGGGTCGGAGACGACTTCTGGCTCATGTACGACTGCTGGATGTCGCTTGACGTCGACTACGCGACCCGGCTCGCACACGCGGCATCCGACCACGGTCTGAAGTGGCTCGAAGAAGCCCTCATCCCCGACGACTACTGGGGATACGCCGAGCTGCGCAAGCGTGCACCCTCGTCGATGCTCATCACCACCGGCGAGCACGAGGCCACGCGCTGGGGCTTCCGCCAGCTGCTCGAGACCGGCGTCGACCTCATCCAGCCCGACGTCGGCTGGTGCGGCGGCATCACCGAGCTCATCAAGATCTCGGCACTTGCCGACGCGCACGGGACGATGGTCGTGCCGCACGGCTCGTCGGTGTACTCGTATCACTTCGTCGTAACGCGCACGAACAGCCCGTTCGCGGAGTTCCTGATGATGCACCCCACCGCCGAGGAGGTGGTGCCGATGTTCTCCCCGATGCTGACTGGTGAGCCCGTTCCTGTGAACGGCCGACTGAAGGTTCCCGAGACGCCCGGCTTCGGAGTCGAACTCTCGGATGCCATTCAGAAGCACCGTCCCTACACACACTGATCTGGAGCACGACACATGGAATTCCTCCGCCTCGGCGACCCCGGCACCGAGACCCCTGCGGTCCGCCATGAGGGCCGCGTCCTGCGCCTCGACGGCCTCACCGGCGACATCGACGGCGCCTTCCTCGCGGGCGGCGGCATCGCTCGAACCCGCGCAGCGCTGGACGCGGGCGAGCTGCCCTCGTTCGATGGCGCCGAGCTGCTGCGCGTCGGCGCGCCCATCGCCCGCCCGCAGGCGGTGCTCTGCATCGGTCAGAACTATGCCGCCCATGCGGCCGAATCCGGTGACGCTCCGCCATCGGTGCCGATCCTCTTCCACAAGCACCCGAACACCGTCGTCGGTCCGTACGACGACGTTCTCATTCCGCCGGGAGCCGAGAAGGTCGACTGGGAGGTCGAGCTGGGGGTGGTCATCGGCACCCGTGCCCGCTACCTCGCCAGTCCTGAGGACGCGCTCGCGCACGTCGCAGGCTACGTCGTCTCGCACGACGTCTCGGAGCGCGCGTTCCAGGTCGAGCAGTCGGGCGGTCAATGGTCGAAGGGCAAGAATGCAGAGACGTTCAACCCGCTCGGGCCGGCGCTCGTTCCCGCCGAAGAGGTCGACCCGCAGAACCTGCGCCTGTGGTCCACAGTCAACGGTGAACCGCGGCAGGACTCCAACACCGCCGACATGATCTTCACCGTTGCGCACATCGTGCATCACCTGTCGCAGTACCTCGTGCTTGAGCCGGGAGACCTCATCAACACCGGCACACCGCAGGGCGTTGCTCTATCGGGTCGGTTCCCCTACCTGCGTGCCGGGGATGTCGTCGAGATCGGCATCGACGGACTCGGCTCCCAGCGGCAGACGCTGGTGCCCGCCGAGAGGTAGAGCCCCTCCCATCCGATTCACCGGCCTTAGGGACTCCGCGCGGCCGGCGGAGAACCCGGAAATGCAACCGACAGAGAAAGGTGGAGCGGATCGGGCCTCGGTGTGCCGCCGCGCCTCGGCGGAAGAACGTGCAATAGGCGCGCATCTGAACCGGGGCAAGAGGCATCCAAGCGGGAACGCCGCGCCCTGCGCGGCGCGGCGGGAATCGCCGTCTGTCGCGCCGCGATGGCGCGTTGATAGGCCTCGCCGCGGCGGCTGCCGGGGCGCTAGATGCTTACATGAGCGGCCACCAGTGCGTGTGCGACGTCCAATGGGATACGCTCCTGCTCGATACGCCGCACCCGTGACCAGCCGGCGTCTGCGAGGTCGAGGTAGAGCGCCCGCTCATCGTCGGTCAGGTGCTCAACCGCCCGCGGGGTGCGGGACTGAAGTGCTCGTCCACCCTGGTCGACGTTCGTGCCGAACCTCTCCCAGCGAGCGAATGACTCACGGTCCATGAGGATTGAGCGAGCGGGAACCCCAGCAGCACGGAATCCGTCGAGTATCTCGAGCCCGTCGGCATCCATGTCCCCCCAGTAGACGACTGCGGGTGCCTCGGTGATCCAATCGAAGGCTGCAATCGTCGTACCGCCCTTGCCCACGCCCTCCACGCTGATGGCGCCGGGCAGCGCGGGGAAGTTCACCGCGGTGTCCTTGTTCTCGGAGATGATCACCACCTGCGGTGAGTAGGCCGGTGCGAACTGGTCGCCGATCGTGGCGCTGTCATGGCGGCGGCCGCCGCGGCCCAGATATCCGGGGTCGAGGTACGTGAAGTGGATCCTTGACGGATGGTTCGGGGCCAGCTCCAGGCTGTCTCGCCCGGAGAGCGCCGCGACCAGGTGCTGACGAGTGTTCAGCCACTTGGCGTGGAAGCCTTCCAGGGGCACCTGGCGGGGTGTGAGCCCTGCCGCGGAGTTCTCTCTGAACCAGGCGCCGGCGCGAAGGAGCAGCGCGAAGTCCACATCGTCGAACCCGTCGACGAGGCGCAGCAGCCACCCTCGCTTCGTGAACGTCGGGAATCGCTCTCCAAGCGCTTGGTTCCGGGCGATCCCGCGCTGGAGGCGTACCTGCCACTCTCCGCTCAGGAGTCTCGCCGCGTCCTCGATCGAGCGCACCACGAAGTGCGACGGGATCGAGTGCGAGATGCCACCGATCCGCCGAGTTCGCTCGTCCAGTACCGCATCCTGATCGGAGGCCCACCCGCGCCACCTCGACACCTGCTCGACGACGCTGGCGAAGTCCTCGCTCAGTGCACTCGACGACCCTGACGACAGAGGGAACCGATGCGGCCACATGGGCGCACCGCCTTCGCCCGTGATCTCTTCGGCCCACGTGCGCTCCATACGGCGCTCGATGAGGCGGACAAGATCAGCGGGTGTCTTCACGCGCCTCCTCCTCGCGCGGCATCCGTCGCGCGCATCTCCAGAACGTACGAACGACCTGTGCTGAGCACCTTCGCGATTTCCACCACGACGTCGGCATGCGGCTCGAGCGCCGGCGCCTTATCGATCGGTGCGCCGATGATCAGCTGGAACCCGAGGCCCTGCCAGGCCTGAACCGCGCGCGAGGTGAACTGGCCGTCAGCCTTGATGAAACCCTCATCGAGGAAGACCGGGGCGAACCGGGGGTGAGAGCGCTTTTGGTCGCCCAGCTGGAATCGCAAGGCACTTCCGACGATGAACGCGATGAGCTCCTGCATCTCCCCGCCGCTCTTGCCCTGCAGGGACTTGTAGATGCTCAGCGGCTTGCCATCCTCGCCCAGGCGCTGGGCGCTGATCTCCACGTGCCGGCGCACGTCGAGGAGCCTGTCACGGTCCACCAGCACCGCCATCTCGCGCGGAAGGCGCACGTCATCCTTGCGACGGATCTGCGCGATGAAGCGCTGCAGGTCCTTGAAGCGCTTCTCCAGCTCCTCTTCATCGAGGTGAGCGGTGGCCATCGACGCATGTCTGCGTAGATCAGTTCGGAAATTCGTGACGTGCTCAGGCTTGAGCCGGCGCATGTCGATGTAGAGTCTATCCTCCGTCGCCCCGAAGGGCAGGTCGCGCAGGATCTGGTTGATCGGATCCAGCCGGTCCTCGATCTCCTCGATCGCGGAGTTCAACGAGCCGAACAGTTGCTGAAGGTGCTCGCCGCTCCATGCCAGCACGCGGTTGCGCCACTCCTCACGACGCTCACGCAACCCGGAGCGCACGATCTGCTCGTAGATGGCCGCGTAGTCATCGAAGAAGTCGATGCTCACGCCGAGGTTCGCATCGTTCCAGGAGGACTGGTACCTCTTGAAGGCCCCCTCGATCTGCGTCCTCAGCCGCGATACCTGCTCGCGGGCATGCTCCGCCCGGGCGCCGAGTTCCCGACGCACTACGTTGAGCGTCCGAGCGAACGAGGCCGGTACATCCGGCTCGTCACCGAGCATCGCCGCCCACATCCGATCCAGGTCGGAAGCGAGCTCGTCGCGGATCGTCACGCCGTCTGCGTCGAGCTGGGCGATGACCGGGTTGACCTGATCCTCCTGGTCCACGAACTTGCTGTGGGCCTTATCGAGCTCGCTGATCTGCTGGCTGCGCAGATATCCCTCGCGCTTGAGGCTCTCATGCTGCTCGGCAAGCTCGGTGATCTGCCGGTCCAGTTCGGCGAGCACGTCGTTGTTGTCGCGGATCTCATCCCGGCGCCGCTCGAGCGCGCTCTTCGCCTCGACCGCGCTGGCGACGTCGATGTCCGTCCACACCTGGTCAGCGATCCGCGATGCCGCCTCCTTCTTCGAGGCGAGGGTCGTGCGCTCACGATCTAGACGATCCGCGTCGGCGTTGATCGTCTCGATCTGGCTCTGCAGTTGCTCAAGGTCGCGCTCGAGCTCTGCTCGAAGATCCGCGTTGTCGAACCCGATCACGTTCCGGCGCGACTGGCGGCCGTGGCTGCCGCTTGAACCCCGCCTGCTCTGCCCCTCGCGGGTGATGCGCAGGTCGTCACCGCCCAGCTGCTCCGGGTTCTCCACGCACAGAGCGTTCCGCGACGGATCGGCGACGTAGTCGGTGACCCAGCTCTGGTACGGCGACTCCTTGAACTGGAGCTTGCCCGCGATGCGGTCAGGCTCGAGTATGAGCTGCTTCTGCTGAGTGGTGCGCCGCACGGCCTTGAAGTTCAGCCGTCCGTGCAGCTTCAGTGGGTTGATCGCACGAGAGAAGTGCTCGAAGTGCTCATAGGGCACGAGCATCAGCCGTGCACCGCTGAACAGCGACACCTCGATCGAGGTTCGCCACTGTTCCTCGTCCGGAAGCACGTCGAGCAACTCGGCGACGAACGGAAGATCCGCGACATCAATCCCCGAGGCGCGTGCAGCCTGTTCACGCATCTCATGGAGATACTCGTCGACCCGGCCCGAGCGGTTCTCGAACGAACCGAGTTCCCGGGTGATCTCATCGCGACGCTGGATCAGCGGTCCACGACCGACGATGAGGTCGTCACGCTGGTTCTTCACGCGCATCTCCGCGGCTGCGAAATCGTCGAGCAGAGCCCGGCTCTCCTGTTGCGCGTGCCCAAACGACTCATGCGTGGTCAGATCGGCCCCGAGCGCCGTGGTCGCTTTCACGAGGGTTGCCCGGCGCTCCTCGCGGATACGGATGGAGCTGGTTGCCTCACGGATCTGCGTGTCCAGCTGCACGAGCAGATCGCCGCCGGCCTCGCTGTGCGCCTTGCGGGTCTCCTCGAGCTGCCGTCCGACGGCATTCTCGTTCTCCGTGTGCCTAAGCAGCTCCTCGCGGAGTGCGCGCGCGTCGTTCCGGTTCGCCGTCACGGCTCGCTCCAGGACCTGGGACTGCAGCCGCAGCCGCCACAGCCCCGCGGGCGTTGCGTTCGAGTCGATCGATCCCAGCTCGTCGTCGTTGTCGATCTGCTCCTGCGCGGCGACAAGCTCTGCGTGCGCCTGGATGACAGGCTCGAGCAGCTCTGCGCGAGCCTGGGCGGTGAGCATCTCCTGATAGACGTCCTCGAGCTTGTCGAAGTGCTCGATCGCCGCGTCCGCCTTCGCGTAGGAGTCCGGGGTCTCGATGACGAGCTCCTTGTAGAGCCGGTCCACGGTGGAGATGTCTTCGCTGGCCTGGATGCGTGCGAGCAGACGGAGCGCCTTCGCGCCGTCGCCGCCGAGTCCGATGCCGAGCCTGACGTACAGCGTCTGGATGAACGAGGAGTAGGTTTCGTACTGCTGCAGCCCCGGCCACTGCGCCTTCATCTGCCGGGACGGGAAGTGCGCCTCACCGACCTGGGCGAACTGCTGCAGCTCCCGCAAATCGAACTCACCCGGGAACGTCATCGGACGGATCACCAGATCGCCCGGGCGGGCGGCTCGCGCCGGAGCGAAGTACGCCCTCATCGCGGTGAACATCTCACCTGCGGCGGAGATGAACGTCATCGCCACCGCACCCCAAGTCGGCTCATCGTTGCCGCGCATCACGCGGTCGACTACCTCTCCGTCGTCGAGGGTGTCATCGAGCTTTCCACGCAGGTAGCTGAGCAGGTTCCGCTGCTCAGCCGAGCGCGCCCGACCGCCACCCGAGTCATTGGAGGCGCCGTTGAACGGCACGTTCGGCGGCATCATCAAGGCGATGTAGGCATCCAGCAGAGTGCTCTTACCGGCTCCTGATTGGCCGCTGATGACGGTGACGTCGGGAGCGAACTGCACGCGCGCGGGTCCGTGGAATCCTCCCCAGTTCACCACCTGCAGCGTGTGCGCCCGCCACCGCGGCTCTGCGGAGTCCGCGGGGTCGAGCATCGATGTGATCTGGCTGACCAGGGTCATGACATCTCCTCTTCGGCCGACATGCGCTCAGTCAGCCACGCGAGCAGGTTGTTGAGGGTGGGAATCGGCATCATGGGCTCGATGGCCGGCGAGATCCCGTACACGCCGTCCTCGTCGGTCTTCGTCAGGAGCCCCGTGCTCTTGATCGTGTCGATCGCGCGCCCGGCGCGCTTGTCGTCCGAGGCCTGGTTAGTCGCGGATTCCGGACGGTTCTCGCGAAGGTGCTCGAGCATCTCGGAGCGGCTCACCCGCACACGGACCTCGCCGCGGGCTCGTTCGTTGCGCTCCCGCACGCGCAGATAGACCAGTAGCGCTGTCTCCTCCCGCTGCCAGGTGGCGTTGTATAGCAGCGTGGGAAAAACCCGTGATCCGGTCTCCGATGTCACCGGGCGCTTGTAGGCGACCTCCCGATCGTGGTTCACCTCCAGGGACAGGTAGAGGTCGTTGAGACGCTGCCCGATCGCCGCACCTGAGGCGATCACAGCCTTCCACTCCCGCGGATGGCTCTCCGAGGTGATGAACGGATTCTTCAGAAGCACGACCAGCGCTCGTCGCTCTTCGGGAGACAAGCCGCCGGCATCGCCGTCGAACTCCGCCACCGTCGACGACTCTGCGTCGTCCTCCGGCTCGAACGGCTCCGCGTCGTCCCAGCCGTCTTCGGGGACTTCCCCCACCTGCCCGATGATGCTCACAGCGGCTCCTCCTCAGCAGCGCGCCCCGGCGCGAGCACGGGAACGTCGAACCTCCGAGTCGACCCATCCGGGCGGATGGTCGTGTACTGCTCGGTCTCGGCAGCGCGCACCAGGCCCTCGCGGTTGATCGCGAGATGCAGCAGACCCAGGGCGTCCACCGGACGGCGCAGCTCGTCGGGAAGATCGGCGAACAGCTGGCCGAGGCTCCATCCCTCAAGCGGTATCCGCATCTCCGCCAGCGCCGCGTCCAGTTCCGCCATCCGCGGTCCGCCGTAGGTGCGCAGCTTCTCCAGTGACAGGCCCTCTGGGCGCTCATCACAGTCGCTGTCGTGGAGGTCGGGGAGTGCCGCCTCGTCTGAGGGGTCAAAGTACCGCTCCTTGAGGTGCGTGATGTCGAGGTGTCCTGGCAGCACGACCACATCGACCTTCTCATTGGGGCCTGCGACCGCGAGCCATGCCGCCGTCGCCTGCTCGAGTGAACGCAGCACCCGGTCGAGTTCACGGTCCTTCGAGGCATCGTGGGTGGTGATGTACGTGCGAAGAACGTCGGTGATCCGGCTTCGCTGCTCGAGCACGGAGTCCAGACCTTTCCTCATCAGCGGCACGATGCCCCTCAGGTCGTCGCGGTCACGATCGATCAGGAGGTCCTCGCCATGATCGATGAGCGTGGTGATGTCGCTGCGGAGCTGGCTGAGCAGGTCGTCGTTGCGCAGCAGAGCGAACGCGCCATCGAAGGCGCGACCCTCCGGTGTCGCCGTGATCAGGGTGTCGATGCGCTGCAGGTAGCGATCGATGACCTCGCCAGGCACCCGACGCTCTGCCCGGAAGTCATCGAGTATCTCGGCGCGCACGCTGCGGAACGCCTCCTCCACGCGCTTGAAGTCGCTCGGCAGCTGCGCCACCAGCGACAGCAGCTCGTCGAAGCCCTCCACGAGGCGGTCCTCGCTCATGGGCGTCACCTCACCGCCGGCCATGAGTCGGTCGCGCTCCACGGTGAGCTGGGTGATCTCCGCGTCGAGAATGGCGATGCGCGATTGTGCATCCGGGTTGGACTCTCGGTTAATGCGCCTGGCGGTGGCGACAATGTTCGCGATCCGGTGCTCGCTGAGCCCCGTGCGCTCCTGACGGATCGTCGTGATGAAGTCGAGCGCCTGCTGGGCATGAGAGGTCAGTGAGTAGACGTCATCCCCGTCGGCGGTGGTCGAGCGGATGAGCCACTGCTTGGCCATCCACCGCAGGCACACCTCGCGCCCGGTTCCCGTAGGCGCCTCCGCGGCATCCGCGCCGGCGACGGCTGTGGTTGCGAGACCCGAGCCGGCGACCTCCGCGAGCATGTCCTGCACGTTCACGTGCAACCGCGCCGCGGGGATCTGGCGCACCTCTCGTGAGAAGCAACTGCCAAGGATCGCGACGATCACAGGCGCGTGCCGCTGGCTCAGCAGCGAAAGCGTCGGCTGCTTGAACGCGCTCAACGCACGCACGAACTCCCCGCTGACCTCGCTCACGACTTTCCCCTCGCTGCTACGTATACCCCTCGCGCTCAGCATGGCAGAAGGCACCGACTTTCCCGCCCACAATAGGGTTTCGCTCAGAGACGAACGGATCCATCGCCGCGTTGGTACGGCAGGTCTTCCCCGACGCTCACCGGCGTGACGCCCGGGTGTCGGAGACGAGTGAGCCGACCGGCTGGGGCTCGACGCCGCCTTCTCGGTGTCGGCCCATCCCGCTATTGTTTCGCCTGGCGCAAGCGAGTGAAGCCGTGGTTTGGGCACCGCAAGATCGAGACCATCACAGTCATCGACCGAGCCCCGACGCTCCGCGGGACTCTCTAACGGCCACCGGCACAAAACCCGCACAGGCCTCGTGAGCGGCGCGTTTCGTTTCGCTGTGCTCGCTCAACGGCTGGATGCTGCGGAGTCGTTAAGACCAGTCAGGGCACCAGAGGTGAGCACCGCAGAGCCCTTCCGCGCCAGGGCAAAGCAAAACCCTCGCGATGTAGAAGCTACGCGAGGGTTTCTGGGCTGATTGTAATGATCAGCCTTGTGGCTCCGACCGGCATCGATCCGGTGACCTTTCGATTTTCAGTTTCACGATCCTGTCGAGAGCGACTTGAAATCGGGCGTATCGTGTGTATATGCTGTCGATATCGACAGGTAGCAACCGCTACCGACCGATGACTAAGGATGCACCTCACGGTTGCACCCACTTTCCTTGGCCGGAAGGAGCAGTGATGATCCGTCAGCGGAACATCCGTAGAAGACCGACTCACGTTGGAGTGACCAATCAACAGATGTGGTCAGCACACGGAAGAAGAAGACTCAGGCGGGCAGCTTGCCCGCCTGACGAGAGGAGTCGATATGGGAACCGAACAGGACTACCAGGCGTTCGTGAAGGCAGCGATCATGCTCGCCACTGCTGTCGACGTGGCCGACCAGATCGCAAACAACCCCACCTTCCTGGCGGACCGTAGCCCCCGAGCGAATCGTCTTCGCGAGATCCGGCACGCCGAAGACCTTATCGAGTTCCGGGAGGCGTACGCGCAGTGGGTCGGAAAGGACGGTCTCGCGTGAGTCGGAACCGCATGGTGCAGTCTCTCACGCGCAAGCTTGATAGGCGCGCCCAGTGAGGGGCAAAGGCGAAGGGGCGATCTTCCAGGACAAGCGGGGGCTGTGGACGGCAGTCATCGAGCTGCCGTCCCACGATGGGAAGAACCGTCGCCGCAAGTTCATCCGCTCCAAGTCGAAGACGGAACTCCTTGCCAAGTACAACAAGGCGCGGCAAGAACTCGAACAGCGCGGCGACCTTCCGACGAAGGTTCTCACCGTCGAGCAATGGTTCAACTACTGGCTGGGACAGGTAGTCGCGAAGCGGGTCCGACCTGGGACATTCAATGGGTACAAGTCGGTAGTCACGCAGCACATCGTCCCCGGCCTTGGCGCTGGCACGAAGCTCGACAAGATCACGGCATCGGCCGTTCGTCGCGTGCATGCATCCGCAGAGAGCGTCAACGGGTCATCCACCTACGCCCTCAACGCGCACCGGATCATGTCGGCGTCGTTCGAAGTCGCCGTCCGTGAAGGTCGTATCTTCCGCAACCCGGCGAAGCTCGTCGAAGCGCCACTCAGGAACGTCACGAACCTAGATGTCCTCAGCGCCGACGAAGTGCGCCAGTTCATTGCTTACGCGCGCACGCAGCCAGGCGGGGTCAGGTGGATCGTCAGTGTCATCACGGGCGCGCGGCGTGGAGAGGTGATCGGGCTTGAGCGCGACCGTGTGGGGGATGTTCTAGATCTGTCGTGGCAGTTGCAGCGGCTGCGCCGCGATGACGACGGCAATCCTATTGCGCCCGCGAACTTCGAGTTCCGCCACATCCGCGGCGGTCTCTATTGGACGCGCCCCAAGTCGCGTGCAGGATGGCGCATCATCCCCCTGGTCGGAGACCTGCGCACGTATCTGATGGAACATCTCGAGCAGGAGCCCGAGAACCCGTGGGGGCTCGTGTTCACAGAGGATGGACGACCGCGCGACCCCGACCGGGATACGAAAGCATGGAACACGTTCGTCGAGGGAATCTTCCCGGGCCGAAACATCCGGCTTCATGACCTGCGGCACACTGCAGTGGACATGCTCTATCTGAGCGGTGTCCCCGAAGACCTCATCATCGAACTGGTGGGGCACTCGTCGCGTTCCATGTCGCGCGCCTACAAGAGCGGGACGAACCTTGAGCGGAAGCGCATCGCGATGGCGACGATCGGTGAGGCTTCTAGGCCACTTGATCCAGGACGTACGCACGAAATAGGCGCGTAGTGACACCAAGCTCTGCGACGATCCGCTGCTCGTCCGGGCACCACTCATACAGGTCGGCCAGTTCGTCCGGGGAAATCAGATTCCTCGCGGCGAACCGGTCGGCCTGATTTTCGTATTTCGGACGGTCGTCAAGGTGTTGGAGGACGCCGTGCCCGAGCTCATGAGCGAGCACGAGCCGCTGTTCGCCGGCCCGGAGACGGTCGCTGATGAGGATCTGGTTGTACTCGGGGAACCATCGACCGTGCGCGGTTCGCAGGCGCCGCACGACAACCTCAATGCCGAGGTTGTCGGCGTGCGCCCACGGGTCGTACGCGCGGCCTCTAAGGGGTGTCGGGTTCGTCGAATCCGATTTCAGGATCAGTGTTCGCTGCACTGCGCTCACTCTCCATCTCATCTTCCGTCATGTCAGCTGGGGTCTTCTTCTTGCGGTGTGCGTCGAGGCTAGCGACACCCTCCGACACGCGCCGCTCCTCAGCCTCGGCCTCTTCGACAATCTCTGTGATGACCTTGGCCGGGTCGATACCGATTGCGCGCGACAGCATCACCAGGTCTGTGGCAGTGATGGGCGCGTTCCCTTTGAGTTTCTTCTGCAGGGTCGGCAGCGGGATGTCTGCGGCGGTAGCGAGTTCTTCTTGCGTGAGGCGCTTGCGCTTGTAGTACCCAGTGAGTACGTCTGCGGCGACACGGCTGATGAGGGGCTGCGTGGGCGACATGCCTATCAGTCTAGATTCTTCTCCTGTCTGGATCGACAGGAAAACTTTCCATAACGGCTTGCACCTCGCGTCATCGGCGTGTAGCCTATCGATATGGACAGGAAGCGCACCGAAATCGGTATTGCGAGAAGAGTTGACCTCGCGATCCGCGAGGCAGGCTCTGACGTTCACAGCGTCGCACAAGCCGCCGACATCACCACCGCCGAGTTGGAAGAACGCCTCGAAGGGCGTGCTCCCTTCCTTCTCGGCGAGCTGGTGCGTGTCGGCGGCTTTCTGCGTGTACCCGTAACTCGATTCGTGGAGGTGGCCGCGTGAGCGCGGAGAAGAAGACTGACGGCAGAGGGCCGAGCGTGCTGACTGTGGCTGAGGCGGCGGAAGAGGTTCGCCTGTCTGTCGACTCGGTGCAGAAGGCGATCAAGAACAACGATCTGGCCGTGAAGTACTACGGAACGAAACCGCTGGTGAAGTTCACGGAGCTCATGCGGTGGTTCGACAGCCTCCCTGATGAGAAGCCTGAGCGTGCAGCGTGATCCTCTCGGCTTTCGGATTCGTGTTCTTGGCGGTGGTGGTTCTGACGCCGGCTGTCTGGTTCGCGTCATGGCTTGACCGGGCTCCGGTTGTGGAGGAGTTCGCGGATGACGTTTCGGTCCTGGATCTGAGGGACCGTCCGACCGGCTGATCCCCGTCAAACGATCCGGCTCTACCTGCATCGCTTGTGGGTAGCGCTACTCGGCGTACCTGGAAACGGGTCGCTTCAACTGAATCCCGGGCTATCCCCTTGCGGCAGAACATGATCCGGGCCAATCGAATATCACTAACCGGTGAAGATATGCCGTCGACCACGCCAACGGTCGGGGGACACCCCCAGATGGGGGCTGCACGGATGCGAGAAGCCCTCTTGTGGGGTGGACGGGTGACGTGTGGTGCACGAGAACGAATGGACCGTAGCGCAGGCGAGCGCAGGCCTCTCAGGAACGTAGCCGGGTGGGTCGAAGGAAAGAAGTCTCACGGAGCTACGGGGGCGGGCATTCACCATCGCATTCGCGGTGCCTGCTGCTACACGATCACGAGCCGGGTAGGTGCCTGGTTGCGACTGGTTAGGAACGGACGTGAGAAAGCCCTGCCCCACTGCTGGTGGCGTCGGTTCGCGGCCGAGCAGGGCACAGGAGGTAACGAAATGAACCCATGGTGGAGGAGCAGAAATGTCAACACGTATCTTGGCCCGATCCCGACGGCTTCCCCGTCCGATCATCTCGCCCAGGGCGGGGGACATCGGGGAGGAACGGAAGCACATCGAGCTGGAGCCGTTGGAAATCCCGGCCCCGCGGACGGTCCCGGAGCAGGAACCGGTGCCCGCATGAGCATCGATGAGTTCTCTGGCATTGATCAGATGATCGACCCGGCACTTCAGGAGGTCGGGTTCGCTGTTGGTGTGGTGCGGGGTGTCCGCGCATTCAACGTGGACAAGCTGGGGCGCCTGCGGGGTGTGACGTTCCCGCAGGTGTGGATGCCGGGAGAGAACCAGGCGGAGTGCAAGCGGAACGAACGGGACATCTACCAGATCACGTACCGCGCCGTGTTGAACCTCTCGCAGGGAGGGTATGCGACGCCGATCCGTGAACCCGAGCCTGAACCCACGAAGCCGCATGCGATGAACAGTTGCAATCACGGTTTCTACGCGTACTACGACGGGTCCAACGACTACCACGACCCCGACAGGGTGAACGCGGTCATCGAGGGTTACGGGGAGACGGTCATCGGTTCGCGAGGGTTCCGGTGTATGAAGGCCCGAATCATCGCCATGCACATTCCGGACACGATGACGGAGTTCAAGGCGCGCATGGTGGCACGCAACTATCCGGATGTCGCGGTCCTCGAGTCGTTCGAGCAGATGGTGGCCGAGTTCCCGCCTGACGCGGCGGGGAATGAGATCACTCCGGATAATGACCCAGACTTCTGGACGCGGCCCGCGTGAAGGGGCAAGCCCCCGTGCCGTGAGGTTAGGGATGCGCGCGTGCGAATCGCGCCGGGGGCACAGCGGTATCGGGGGATATCGCTATCTGCCGCTCACTGGGGAGTTGCAGCGGCATGGCCCGGGACTAGGGGCGTCCCGGGCCTCTTTCATCTTTCAAGGGAGGACGGCATGAGAGCTCGAGATCCAAGAGAGCGTTTCTGGGAGAAGGTCGACAAACGCGGCGACTGCTGGATCTGGACGGCCTGCGTTTCTCCCGATGGCTACGGCAACCTCGGCGTCTATGGACGCGTAGTCCGAGCCCATCGTTTCTCCTACGAGATTCACCATGGACCCATACCGGCGGGTTTACAGGTCGACCACCTCTGCCGGAACCGCGCGTGCGTCAGACCTGAGCATCTCCGGCTCGTGACAAGCGCTCAGAACAGTCAACACAGGGGCCTCGCGGCGCGCCGCGGCGGAAAGAACCCTTACCGAGGCGTCTACCGACATGTCGATGGCCGGTGGACGGCTCGCTTTGGGCTCAATGGCGTTGAGCACTATCTCGGGATCTTCGATACGGCCGAGGAAGCGAACGAAACGGTAATCGCTGCTCGAGCTGAAGCGCTCCCCTTCGATTGGGAGGCGCAGAAGATGCGCAAACGGGGCAGGTCGGTCAGATGATCACGCACCCGCCGATCTTCACGGCTCTCTGCAGTCGCCTCCCGCCACGTCACCCGGTGAACGTTCTCGCACGCCGGCTCGCTTTCCTCGAGGACCGCATCGCAGTACTCGAAACCCGTCTTGTTTACCGCCCGCGCGGGTGGAACGAACCACACGAAAAGGACTACTCATGACCCAGTTCAGCATCCGCCCGCAGCGCAACCCGACGAACCCGATCCTCCTGGCGTTCCGCGGACGTGAAGACCCGCACAACATCTACGCGATCCGCCAGTGGATCAACTTCATCATCTTCGGCTGGGACGGCACGATCTGCCCAGCGTCGCAGGAACACCAACAGCACGCCGCGCGGGTGCTCATGCGCTTGCAGTACCAGTCCACGGTCCGAGACGCCACCGACAAGGAGAACTGACATGACCGCGTTCAATCCTCTCCACTTGACTCACACGGATGACCCGGACGAGTCGAAGCTTGCGGTGATCAACCTGTCCGGTAACGCGTCCGAGAAGGTGATGCACGTGCTGGTGGACATGCTCGATCAGCACGGCCCGCAGACCCCCGCCGAACTGGAACGCAGGTATTTCCAGAACCGGGAACGTTGGGACTGGCCTGTGGTCGCGTTCTACAGCATCCACCGTCGCGTGTCCGAGCTGAAGAAGCATGTGGGGGTTCTGATCGCGGTCGGTAGGAGAGACGGGGCACAGCTGCTCAACCTTGCCGACAACGCCAGACAGGCCCACATGGACATCTCGGACTACTGGCGGAAGGACACGGCATGAGCCTGTACTACGAAGACGAGTACGTAGAGCTGCACCACGGCGACTGCAGAGCGGTGCGCGGTTGGACGCGAGCCCAGGTGCTTCGTCACCGACCCGCCCTACGGCATTGGATGGAAGAAAGGCCGCAATAAGGCTGCGAAGTCGAAGGCGCACGACGGAATCCAGAACGACCAGGACACGGGCGCACGCGATGAGGTACTCGAGATGTGGGGGGACCGCCCGGCCGCTGTGTTCGGGTCATGGCGCGCCCCGGCGCCGAAGGGCGTCAAGCAGACGCTCGTGTGGCGCAAGCCCGTCGACGCCGGAGTGGTCGGGAGTACGACCGGATTCCGCAACGACACCGAACTCGTATTCCTTACTGGCGCATGGCCGAAGCGCCCTGCGGAGAGGTCGTCGGTGCTCACTACCGACGTTGGGATGCACAGCTATCTGAACGGTCACCCACACGCGAAGCCGGTCCCGGTCATGCAGGCGTTGATCGAGATGACGGACGGGCTGATAGCTGACCCGTTCGCAGGCTCGGGTTCAACGCTGGTCGCGGCGAAGCTCGCGGGCCGACGCGCTGTCGGCGTGGAGCTCGAGGAGAAGTACTGCGAACTGATCGTGAAGCGCCTGTCGCAGCAGGCGTTCAACTTTGGGGGTATCTGACATGGGCGCTGCCATGATCCCGTTCGACCGGTGGTTGGTCGGCGCGGAACACATCAACGGTGGCGAGTTGGACCCGACATCCGCGCGTACGGCGTGGGAGAAGGGCATGACCCCCGACGAGTACGTGACATCCCTGAACCCGCCATGCCCGACCTGCAAGATCCCGGGCGCACCAGCACACGAACCATCCCGCAAATGCCACAACGGCGGGACACGAACACATTGCAGCTGTAGAGCCTGCTTCGGATAGGAGGACGAAATGCAGTCGATTGAGCAGTTGGAGAAGCGTCTGCAGATCGAACAAGACGCACTCGCACGTGCCGACCTGTTCGGGAACCAGATCGCACAAGCCGTGTACCGGGAAGGTGTCGCACGGGCCGAGAAACGCCTACACGACGCACGTGTCAGACAGGGGGATTACTGATGGCCCGCTGGACAGCTAAGAAGCCCATCCGAGCCAAACACCGTCGCGTGTTCGGGCGGCTGTGGTGCCGGTACACGTGCGGTACATGCGGGTCGCGATCATGGTGGACGCGACCCCTCGGTGCGTCCATTTGGATCACCCACCACCGAGACAAGTCGCCTACCTGCTATCGGAAGGAGCCGTGATGCGATACCGGGTCCACCAGTCATCCCTGGGGTCATGGTTCGTGTACGCGGGCACCCATGTTCTCCACATCTACCCGCAGACCATGTGGCGTCAAGCACTCAACGCGGCCATTGATGCCGCCACCGTCGACCGGATGGAAGCAACCGCATGAACAAGAACAGGAGCGAGATGACTGATCTGTTCCGTGGCGAGTCCGAGCCTGTCGCGACGAACCCGATCCTGCGCGGTGTGGACCTCGCGATGGACCGCCTAGTGCGCCGCGATTGCTTCACGACTCGCACGATGGAGATCCTGGACGAGTTGCGCGCCGAGGTGCTGGGCGTGACAACGCAAGCGGAGGTGCGAGCGCACTACGCCGAAACCGTCGAGGGTGTTGTGTGCTCGTACTGCGTGCGTCGCCCTGCCGTTGGGATCGACGAAGACGGCGACTCGATCTGCGCATCGTGCGCTGTCCCAGATCGCCCGATCCATCATGAGGAATGGTGCCACATGGTCACCGGGTGCACGGAGCCGAACCACTGCACATGCGAGCACGACCGGACTCCGGTCCGCCCGGACGGGAGTGAGCGATGAGCGAGTACGTCTGCCCGGGATGCCGGGACAGCAACATGGCGGACGAGTGCTGGCACGACGAGAAGACCTGGATGCTGGCGGAGGCTCTATCTGTTGGGCTTCCCGGTGGTCCCGCGACGTGGGGCGATCCAGTGAAACGGGCATGGGCATTCATAGACGATGCCGAAGCCCTGATGGGCGACGTGGGCGACCCGCCTTACGCGGTGTCGATGTTCCATCCGGGAGGGCATGCGCCATTCACGACGGTTGGCCTGGTGAACGGACGATACCTGTTCGCCGTGGACGAGGAAGCGACGTTCATCGGGGATGTCTGCGACGACCAGGGGCGCGCGCAGCTCGTGATGACAGACCGCCCGAACCGGAGTGAGGAGACACGATGAGCACGCACACCCCGATCACGATGCCGATGCTTGCCGAGAGCGGATGCGCGGTGGAGGACTGCGAGCACGAGGACGAGTGCCCGACGTTTGACGCCGTGGTCTGCTTCGAGTGCAACGCGGCTGCGCAGGGGAGTACCGAGCCCGGCGACTGGGAAGGCCCGCCCGCGTCGTGCCCGCTCTTCGGAACTGGAGTCCCGCCCGAGCAAGTGGCCGGTCTCCTGTCGGCGCTCACCGTCCCCAACCGCACGGACGGGAGCGAGCGATGAACGAACGCAAATGGGCTGACGAGTACGAAGAACACCGGATCGAACCGCGTCCCGGTGAGCGGATCACCTTCGACAACACGTACGGGAAGGTTCGTCTCGACGAGATCCTCCTCCATGACATGTCCGTGCACATCGAAGCGATGTCGAAACGGAACTACGTCATCATCATCCGCGGCGAAGGCAGGGAGCTTTACATCAACGCTCGCGACGTCTGGATCTACGAGTCCGAAGGCATCGCGGGGCTCACCCCTGAGGAGGAGAACAAATGACGATCTACACGGACATGCCCGAGAGAACCTATCACTCTCGGAGTGAGCTCAGCAGCACCGGAGCTCGTCTCATTCTCGACTCGCCGGCACGATTCAAGTACTGGCAGGAACACCCGCAACCACCCAAGGCAGTGTTCGATCTGGGGTCCGCTGCACACGCGAAGATCCTCGGTGTTGGTGCCAGCATCATCACTTACCCGCCCGAACACCTCACCCCGACCGGGAACATCTCAACGAAAGCGACAACGGTCGAGTGGGAGCAGGAGCAGCGGGCCAAAGGGCTCATCCCCATCACGGAGAAAGACGCACACCGGGTCGACCGGATGGCCGAAGCGGTACTCGCCGACGCTGATGCGAGACAGATACTCGAACGCATCCAGGGTCGGGAAGTGTCCATCATCCAGGACGTGCAGGGTGTGCCATGTCGCGCCCGGTTCGACCTATACGACGGGATCGACGCGGGCGACCTGAAATCCACCCGTGATGCGTCACCGCGCGGGTTCAACCGTTCCGTCGGATCGTACGGCTACCACATCCAATCCGCATGGTATTCGGACGTTCACTACGCCGAGACAGGCGACCAACTGCGGTCATTCAAGTTCGTTGTGGTGGAGGCCGCACCACCACATCTTGTCGCCGTGTACGAGCTCGATCCGATGTGGATGGATGTCGCCGCAGGGAAAGCATTCAACGCCCGCGAAACGTACCGGAAGTGCGTCGAGACGAACACGTGGCCCGGGTACGGCGCCGCAACCCTCACCGCCCCCACATGGGTCGTGTTTGAGGGTGATGAAGAGGAGATCAAGATCTGATGGCTGCATACAGCCGCCGCACGCGCACACAGGTGTTTCAGGAAGTGGCGCTCGAGTGGCCAACGAACGTAGCGGAGCTCGAGAAGGCAATCGCGTGCGCCCGTGGATCGCTCGTTCCAGGAAGTGAGCGTGATAACACTTTCACGGTCACATTCGATGACGAAGAACTGATCATCCGATGGGTGTCTGACAGCCGACTTGATGCGGTGGAGGCGTAGAGAATGGACGTTTCAGAAACGATCCTGGCGAAGTCGGACCAGGTGAATGCCTCTGACCTGATCGAACCCGTCATCGTGACAGTGGTCGACGTGAAGGCTGGCCCCGCGGATCAGCCAGTGCACATCATCACCGACAAGTACGGCAAAGACCGACCGTTCAAGCCCTCCAAGACGGTGCGTCGTGACCTTGCGAAAGCTTGGGGTACTGAAGCGAAGGCGTGGATCGGACGACAGATGGAGCTCTACAACGAGCCGACCGTGCTCTGGGCGGGGAAACCCGTCGGCGGCATCCGGGTCAGCGCACTGTCGCACATCGAGAAACCAATTCAGACGGCGCACACGATCACCCGCGGGAAGTACCTCGAGGTGACCATCGGGGTCATCGCAACACCTGCCTTTGATGAGTCGGCGGTGGTGGATGTGCTCGCTGAGATCGCGAACGCCGATTCACTTCCCGGGTTGAAGGCCGTGTGGGATGTGGCGGGAGTGAAGGGTGTGCAGAAGCATCCCGATGTGGTCGCCGCAACCAACAAACGGAAGGCAGAACTGTCGTGATTGACATCGCAGATCGTGAGCCGCACGACGAGAAGACACCCGAGCAGACGATCGCTCACGTCATCCGAGAGTGGGAAGACGAATGGCAGCCGAATGCTCACATGCGCCCGTTAGCGGAACTGATCATCGAAGCACTCACGTACAAGGCGTACTTCGAGGGCGCCGAGGGTGCGTTGCGGTGGCTTGACCCGGCCACTGAGTACCCGACAGTCATGGAACGCATCGGACTGAAGTAGCAGCCACACCCTTTCGAGGACCGCACCCCATGTTTGGGTGCGGTCCTCTTCACATCTGTAGGAGGAACCGATGACACGAACACGTGCATCAGCGAAGAAAGCCGGCGCCGACTTCGAACGCAGACAGGCCGACTGGCTCGCCCACAGGCTCAACGACGACCGCATCGACCGGCGCGTGAAAACCGGCGCCAAGGACCGCGGCGACATTGGTGGTGTGCGTGTTCCTGGTGGGCGGGTGGTCATCGAATGCAAGAACACCGCGACCATGAGTCTTCCCGCCTGGCTGCGCGAAGCCGAGGTTGAGCGGGGCAACGACGATGCCGTGATCGGTGTCGTCATGCACAAGAAACGCGGCACCACCGACCCCGCGGAACAGTACGTGACCATGAGCGCCGAGATGTTCGCACGACTCATCGAACTGGGACTGGTGGCGTCGTGATGATATTCACGCTCACCACCCCGGCCCCGTGGATGGCAGACGCCCTGTGCGCGCAGGTAGGCGGCGAATTCTGGTTCCCTGAGCCGGGTGATTCGCGGTGTGCGGATAAAGCGCGACGCGTCTGCCAGTCCTGCCCTGTCCGTGACCTGTGCCTGCAACACGCGTTGGACACGAACGAACCAGACGGCATCTGGGGCGGTTTAACACCCACAGCCAGACGACGACTGAGGAGAGCGTCATGATCGGGCAGAGACCGGTGAAGCAACCGAAGAAGATCCCAGCGAAGAACCGTCGCATCGTCGAACGGCGATCAGGCGGTGTGTGTGAGTCGTGTGGTGACCGTCCCGCGAAGGACATCCACCATCGGCAGTACCTAAGCCGTGGCGGGTCTCATGATGTGCACAACCTCATTCACTTGTGCGGGTTCGGGAACACGAGCGGTTGTCATGGTCGCGCGCATCGCGACGGTGAGCGTGAGGGGTTGGCGATCGGCCGCGGGTACAGGTCGGAACTGCAACCGGTCCTGTATCGGGGCGTGTGGGTTCTCCCCGACGATGAAGGAAACCTTGAGCGGCTGTCGGAATCGGCAGCCGCTCTTCTATTCAACGGAGGTGATCCGCATTCCCTGGTTCAAAGTTGATGACCACTTCTGGTCGCACCCAAAGACTGCAGACCTGAGCGATGGCGCAACTGCCCTTTGGTTGCGTGCTGGATCATGGTCGGCGGGGCATCTCACAGACGGCCGAGTGCCTGTTTCGATGCTCCGAATGTTCCGCGCGAGACGCCGGTCAGCCGACGAACTTATCTCCGTGGGCCTCTGGTCGATCGATGGTGACGCGTTCGTCTTTCACTCGTGGCACGAGTATCAGCCCTCCAAAGCACAAGTTGAGAGTAAGCGTGAGGCCACAAGAAATCGCGTAAACGCTTGGCGAGAGAGGACTGGTAACGGCGTTACTAACGCGTCGCATGACGAAGACGGTAACGCCGCCCCCGACCCGACCCGACCCGACCCGACCCGACCCTCTATCTCTAACGAGATAGAGAACTCTTTGTCGCCGGATGAATCCGACGACCGCGGCGACCTCATACCGGACGATTGGCGACCAAACCAAGGTCACATCGACAAGGCGAACTCACTGCACCTCAACGTGCAGCACGAGTACCAGAAGTTCCGGGCGAGAGCAGAGCAGACTCAACGCCGGTTGAAGAACTGGAACACGGGTTTCACGAACTGGCTGCGCAAGGCCGCCGAGTTCAACCAGCAGAGACAAGGCGCTGCCCCGGCGCAGCCACGCAAACAGTCGAAGGCGGCGCAGAACGCCGCAGAGTATCGGCGCATCTTTGGAGGTGCAGATGAACACGCAGGAAGCATTCCAGCTATTGGCCCTGGCCTCAGCTCGTGACGGGCGAACAGTCGACATCGAGGTCGCCACGGTGTGGGCGGATGACCTGTCCGACATCGACCTGATCGAAGCGACCGAAGCGGCCCGTGAGCACTACCGCAACTCGGACGACTGGCTGATGCCGAACCACATCCGGGCCGGCGTGAAACGGGCGCGTGGTTCGTCGCAGCCTCCCGCGTTCCGTGAACTTCCGAGACCGGGACAGTTCGCGTCGGCCCCGTTGAACATGGCGGCGATGACGGCCGCCTACCAGTCCGGTGATCAGGTTGCGGTCGACCGGGAAGTCGCTGTCTACGAGCAGCAGATCGGGATGCGTGTGCACGCGCGACGGGTTGGGGAGGTGCCGCGGTGAGTCAGACGGCAAAGATCGAGGTTCCGTTGCGGGTGTGGGGTCGTCTCGCGTCCGAAGCAGACAACCGTGGCATCAGCATCGCTGATCTTCTCGTGGAAGCAGTGCGGGGCCTTGAGCGCCCAAGGCTGTCCCGGTCCGCGGCAGTGGTGGCGTTGGCGCGTCAGGGGTTCACGGACAGGGAGATCGCCGAGAAGACGGGCGAAACCATCAACTACATCAAGACGGCCCGACACAAGGTTGGGCTGCAGGCGAACAGAGACCGCGGACAGCGGAAGAACAAGGAGACGTCGTGAGCAAGGCAACCACCACAGTTGAGGGTTTCGTGGCGAATGAGCTCGAGGTTCGGGATGTGAACGGGCACCGGGTCGTGAAGGTCACCGTCCCGCACACGCCCCGCAAGTTCAACAAGCAGACGAACCAGTGGGAGGACGCGGGTGAAACGGCATGGTTCACGGCGTCGTTCTGGGATGAGCAGGCGGATGTGATCGTGGCGGGGGTTGCGAAGCGTGACCTTGTGACGATCACGGGTCAGCCGGTGCCGCGTGCGTATCAGAAGCAGGATGGTTCGATCGCGGTTGAAACGGATCTGAAGTTCGCGACTCTCGGTGTCATTCCGCGTCCTTCGGATCGGTCCCAGGGTCGCTCAGGAACGCCTAACGCACAGTCCACGTCCGATGAGCCATGGAGCACTCCGGGAGGCGCGCAGAGCGACGCGTGGAGCACCCCGGGCAGCTTCGGCGACGACACCCCGTTTTAGGAGCAGTCATGACGATCAACCTGGACGAACTCGAAGCGGTCGCACGAGCAGCAACACCGGGGCCGTGGCTTGCGATCCCGTCGCGGCGGGAGCGGGGTGCGTACGAGATCCTCGGGGTGGCCCCAGTCGTTCGCACATCCACGCCGACGATGCTCCACATCGCCGCGTTCGACCCGCCCACCGTGCTCGCCCTCATCGCTGAACTCCGCCGAGCACGCGAGTGCATCGAGAAGGTGCGCGGCTGGTGGATGTCAGACCAAGCGCCAACGGTGTCGTACAAGCAGTACCTCGGCTTGAACGCCATTCTCGCCACCTACGACCAGGAAGGAGCATCATGACGCAGGACATCCCCGCCCTCATCGCGGAGGCGCGCGAAGAAGCACCATTCACGGCGTGGGCGCAGGACGCGGATCTACTGACCCGCCTGGCCGACGCCCTCGAAGCCGAGCATCAGCATCGTCAGGAGTGGGACAAGGCCGACCGTCTGGCCCACGACAACCTGCTAGCTGAGCGCGACCGCTACCGGGATGCGATCGAGGACGCCCTGGGGCACGCACATGAGTGCTACCGGAGCGACCTGACATGCGTGGAAACGCGCATCCTCACCCGCGCCCTGGATGAAGCACCCAACCGCCCGATCCGTCACGAGGAGGAGCTTGGCGGGTTCCAGGGAGAACCGACCGACGCGCAGGCAGACGCAGCACAGAAGGCGTTCCACGAGTTCACATTCGGACCTGATGACGGCTTCCTGACACCTCGGCGGATGGGCGTCACCCGTCAGGCATGGAAGGTCGCTCTGCGTGCCGCGTTCAACGAGACAGGAGAGAGCCGATGACTCGTAAGCGCGCGCTCTCGACCTTGAACCGAGCCGACCTCGGCAAGAGGATCACGTTCGTGAGCACGACCGGCAATCACGTCGAGGGTACGCTGCGGGCGTTCACACACGGTGTCTTCAGCAACACAAGCAAGGGCGAGATCGATATTCCGCTGGTCGGGATCAACCTCTACGCGTACCGCTCGCACGAGCACCACTGGGCAACACCTGAGACCAGGGCTGAACTGACCGAGGAGGAAGACCGTGGCTGACGGCTACAGGCCAACCGAAGCCCGCGTGGTGGAGCGACCGATGTCCCTTCTGCCGTGGACAGTCATCGAGCGCTACCGCGATGGTGGCGTGTTCCATCACCACTTCCGCACCGAGGCTGAGGCCGAGAAAGCGGCGAAGCACGGCCGACAGATGCAGAAGGGGAGGACCTACAAGGTTGTCCCCAGAGAGGGGGCGTGATGACCGACTACACGCCGACGACCGAGGAAGTGCGTGAACAGTACTGGGCGGCATCCGGGGATAGACGGCGTGGCTCGTCAGCATGGGGCGAGTTCGACCGCTGGCTGGCCGCCCACGATGCACAGAAGCGCGCCGAGTGGGAAGCCGAACAGGGAGAACGTCGCCCATGCCGGCTGCCCCACACTGCACCGCCATGCACGACGTGCCGGTGTGGGGCACGCGTGACGTGGGATGCGGCGCGGGAGCGTACTGAACGTCTGGCCGAACAGGCCGAGGTTTGGCTCCCCGTAGACGAGAACGGAGAAAGCAAGTGACCGACTTGCAGGAAGTTGTTGACGAGCTCACGTTGCCGAAACCGGTGAGGGTGGAAACCGACGACGGGCATACGTGGGCGACCGAAGACCCCCTCCTGGTGCAACTTCAGGATGCTGTGTCTTCGTCGATCAGATCCGGGTCAGGTGCCGGTGGTTCACCATGGACCCGGAATGTCCTCGACGGTGACGCGTTGTATCAGGCGGCGGTCATCACATCCACGATTGGTGACTGGTGCAGGATGGCCGGCGCCCCTGTGACTCGTGACCCCGTGGTGGATTTGCGGTCCTGGTATGTGGCACGACCGGCGTCCACGAATCCAGAGACGTTCTACCTGGCGCAGCTGCGATCATGGGCGGGACAGATCCGGATGATGGTGAACCCACCGAAGACGCTCGAGATCACCGCCGCCTGCCCCGTGTGTGGTCAGGGCGAGTTCACGAACGATGCGGGCGACCTGATCCGCAACCCGCTGGTGATGACGTACCGTTCCAACGACGACAGGTTCTGGCGGGGCGCGAAGGTGCTGTGCCGCGCATGCCAGAATGTGTGGTCCGGGGTGGAAGCGATGGAAGAACTCCGCGACGAACTCGACGAGAAGGAGGCATCATGAAAGAAACCACAGAGAGGTTCGGTCTCATTGGTCGTCTTGCCGCCGCTTACAGCAGCGCGATGGCGGCAGCACTTGAGAAGTTCGCCGCCGAGATGTCAGAGGTCGCGAAGAGTCTCCCCGACCGTGAGTACTGGCGAGGCTATGAGGATGGGCGGAAGGACGAGAACGACAAGCGCGAGTATCGAACTACACGAATGTAGTTCGGTGTGCTATCATCGGAACTGCCTCGGACAAGTGCGTCCGAAATCGAAGCCCCAGGCCAAGTAGCCCGGGGTTTTCTTATGCCTCCCGGACATGTCAGGTTGATCATGCGGTCCCTGGAAAACCGGTCGAGGATGCCGCAGTGACGTGCGGCACCTAAGCGCACGACCCCAACGTGCGCAACCCAACAAACACCGGCCCTAGCCACAGGCTTACAGTCGGTCACACGCTCGAGCCGCGTAATGGTGAGGCGAGCAGCCCCGGTTGGCGGAACTGGTAGACGCAGCGGATTCAAAATCCGTGGCCCGAGAGGGCGCCGCACGTTCGAATCGTGCACCGGGGACAATGCGAGGTCTGGCCCGTTCGGGCGGAACAGGTGCACCCCTCGCAGAAGACCAGGCAAGCGCAGAGTAGCAACCCGCCGATAAGGGGCCCGTATGCCCGCCTGGCACCTCTTCCCGACCGCAACCGCCGCAAACACCATAGGGCACACGCGGGACTGCTGACGGTCGGGTACTACTTCCCCCTTCGACCCACGTCTCAGAGCGGAGACCCAGCATGTCGACCGACATCACCGAGCACCCCGACGAAACCCTGCCCTATGTGTGCGACGACTGCGGCACGGCATTCCGGTACGCGATCGCCGCCTCTATGTGCTGCTCGCCGCTCAACGACGAGGACGACTTCAACAACTGATAGACCGCTCACCCTGTCGGGGGTGAGTGCCCACGGCGGTTAGCTCCCGCGCGGTGGGCGTTTTCTATACCCACCGACATGGGAGACCACAACATGGAAGACACAGAAGTATGGAAGCCCATTCGGGGCTATGAAGAGGCCTACGAAGTAAGCACTCATGGCCGAGTTCGATCCATAGACCGACTTGATGGGATCGGACGCCGCCGGCGCGGAGCGATCATGGCCCAACAGCCGCACCCCAAGACCGGGCACATGCAGGTCACGCTCTCGCGCGGAGCGCGTGGCATTCAGGTCACCCACAAGGTGCATCAGCTTGTTCTCGACGCATTCGTCGGACCTCGCGAGCCAGGGCTTATGGGGTGTCACAACGACGGCAATCCCGGTAACAACCATGCGAGCAACCTGAGGTGGGACACGGCCTACGCGAATTCGCAAGACCGGTATAAGCACGGCACGGCATACGCCACGCATTGCCGCAGAGGGCACCCGATGACCAGGGAGAACCTATCAATCTGGGGGAACCAGAGACGGTGCAAGGCGTGTGCACATGCGCAAGCCAAGGCCAAAATGTCCGGTGCCACCGTCACTCAAGATCTGGCTGACGCAGAGTACGCACGGCTGTTCGCGCCAGTAGTAGAGCGCACCCACTGCAAGTGGGGGCACGAACTGACCGAAGAAAACACCTACCGCCGCGGAAACTACTGGCGATGCAAGAAGTGCCAGACCAAACGAGACAGGCTCAGGAGGCGACAATGACCGTCGTCGAAGTCGCCGACGACTGATATTCGCGAACTATCCGGCATGCACCTAATAGTTTGTTCCGTCAAATCTCGAAAGGGGCGGCATCGTGTCGCTTGCAAATCGACTCGCAACACCACCCGCAACGAAGGGCACGCAAAGCGTCCTTGACCTGTGGGTTGAGAAGCTGAGCGATAAGGACCGTAAGGCTGTTGAGGCCGCGATCCTCGACCCACAGTGGCGTCACATCGACCTGCAACGTGTCCTCGAAGCTGAGGGGGCACCGAAGATCGCCGACACCACATTCGGCGCGTGGAGACGCAAGCGAGCCCAGAGATGAGCATCGCAGACCGAATTGGTGCAACCGAAATCGCGAACACCCCGGTGCCGAAACAGTACCGTCAGCGGGCAGAGTTCGACACCGCGACCGGCAAGGGTGAAGGCGCAACCGGACCCGTCCGCACCGTCATCTCCGACGAACGACAGCTGCTTGAGCTCGCCGGGTTCAACCCGGACGTGTTCCGCATCGTCGGACGCATCAGCCAGTGGACGAAAACCCACCACGGCAAGGAAGACACCTACTCGTTCTTCTTCCAGACCGAGCGCATCGGCGAGGACGAAGACGCGATCGACTTGCCAGCTCTGTATGCGGCAGCTCGACGCAAGCCGCGCGCCAAAACCCGCACGACACCCGCACAGCGGGTAACTGTTGTCGCGCTGTCGGATGTGCAGGCCGGGAAGGTTGACCACCGCGGTGGGACACCAGAACTCATCGACCGGCTCGAAGGCATGCGGGAACGACTCGCCAACCACCTGCAGGCGCGCAAACCGCAAGCGACCGTTCTTGCTGAGGTTGGTGACCTGTTCGAAGGGTTCGAATCGGGCGGCAACCCGCTCTTCACAAACGACCTGTCACTTGCACAGCAGATGGATCTCGCCGGCACCGAGCTGTACAGGTTCATTGACGTGCTGCAAGCCCACGGGCGCGTCGATGTTGTCGCGGTCACCTCGAACCACACCGCGTGGCGGAACGGGAAACAGAACCTTGGTCGTCCCGGTGACGACCTGGGACTGTTCATTCACAAACAAGTCGAGAAGCTGGCACGCGCCGCTGGCATCGATGCGCACTGGACGATCCCTGACATGTACAACGAGTCGGTAGTGTTCGATGCTCTCGGCACCGGCTTGGGTGTTGTGCACGGGAATCAGTTCTCTCCCGGTCAGGCGATCGGCTGGTGGCAGAAGCAGCAGCACGGCGGAATGCCAACCGCAACAGCTGACATTCTCCTGTCTGGTCACTATCACCACCTCACCGTCATCCCATCCGGCCGCAACCCGGCCACAGGGAGACAGAAGTGGTGGTTGCAGGCGTGCACAACCGACAACGGGTCGTCATGGTTCCGCAACGTCGGCGGCGGTGACTCAGATGCCGGGCTGCTGGTATTCGACATCACCGAAGACGGGTTCGACCTGCAGTCGCTGACTGTTCTGTGAAAGGAACGGGATCGTGTATGGGGAATCGTTCATAGCCTGCGACCAGTGCACAGCGGCCCGCGCCCTGTGGATCGTCGCACTCCCATCCGGCCGCACCCTCGCAATGTGCGGCCACCACAAGAACACCAACCAGGATGCCCTCACCGCAGCGGGCGCCCTGATCTACGAGGTTGTGTCATGAACCACACGGCACACCTTGAGGGTGACGGCGACTTCCTCCTGCCGTCACCCGACGACTTCCACGTAGGCGAAGACGATGACTAACCCACTCACCGTCACACTCCACGCCCGCGTCGAACCCATCCCCGGAGACTGCCCCATCTGCGGATACACAGCACTCCGATGGACACGCATCTACAGGCTCGACGAACACGGCGTCACCCTCGGACTCGAACGCCTCTTCTGCGGACGATGCAAACTCGAAGGCCACCAATGAGACCCCTCACCAGCCTCGAGAAACCCATCGCCTACCTCGCCCTGTTCTTCACCCTCCTCCTGTTCGAAACCATCACCATCGAGAACATCATCGGCGGGCCACTCACCGACAGGTACTGGCGGCACATGAAGAACCGGAGACGACCCGATGCGTGAAGGCTGCTCCTGCGGTGCATGGGTCCGTGGCAGCACCCGCCAAGTACTTTCATGGCGGCACCAACACCACTGCCCAGACCGCACCGAACCAGAAGGCGACAACCACATCAGCACGGGCGCATACATCGAGAACGCAGCCCGACCCGAATGGGACGGCATGGAAGCCCGCATCGGATTCACCCGAAACAACTAGGGGGAGGCCACGATGACCACGAAGACCGCCACCCAACTCGCCCGCGGCGACATCATCCAATCCGAACAAGGCGCATCCCGCGTCCTCAACACCACCCCCGACGGCAACCAGGTCAACGTCGACCTGGTGACCGTGGATGGTGGCACCGCATGGGGAGACAGCTACCCCAGCGGACACACCTTCACACTCGTCTAGGCGGACACGGAAGGGCGCGATGGTACGCCGCAACACAGCCATGCAAGACCGCATGCGCCGTCACGTCAAGCGCATCGGCGGCAACTGCCACATCTGCGGACAACCCATCGACTACGAACTGCCCTACTTCATCCCCGGAACACGCAAACCAAACCCCGAAGCATACGTAGCCGACCACGACATCCCCCTCGACAAAGGCGGACGGCACGACACCAGCAACGCCAAGCCAGCACACTGGCGCTGCAACTCACAGAAACGGGCACGACTGGTTGCGCCGATCGTCAAACGATCCGGATCAGTGACGTAGCACACTCGAAGATCGCTTCGAACACCAGGGGGGAGTGCCCCTCTGAGCCAACCCCTGCCGGGTCTCCGGGGCTTGCCGTCATCCCTCCCCGCCGTTTTTCCACACCGACCGAGGAGGTGCTCATGGGGAACATTCGAAAGCCCGTTCTTCGGGCAGTGGCTCCTGACGAGGCCCCTGCGCCGAAGAAGCCGATGACGATCCTTGAGGCCGCCGAGGCCGATGATCGCCTTGAGGAGCTTCGATCGTTGCGTCGGCGGATCGCGAGGGCGCTGGATGACCCGAACACGTTGGCGCGTGATCTTGCTTCTCTGTCTCGCCGTCAGATTGAGATCTCTCGGGAGATTGAGGCGTTGCAGCGGCAGGAGTCTGAGGAGGCGTCTGATGCCGCGAACATCGAGGACGAAGAGTTCGACGTCGAAGCCATTTAGGGACACTCGGAAGCTTTCTGAGGTTGCGCGGCATGTGATCGCGCCGTCAGGGATTGTGTCCACGGGGTTCCCGAAGGTGTACGCCCGGATTCGCGAGTTCGGTGACGAGTTCGATGAGTGGCAGGTGGGCGCCGGAAAGCTGGTGCTCGCAAAGCGCGCGAACGGCGACTACGCGGCTACGGTCGGCGGTGTCACCCTGTCGATTCCTCGGCAGGTTGCCAAGACGTATTTCGTGTCGCGGATCATCTTCGCCTTGTGCACCCTTTTCCCGGGACTAACCGTGCTCTGGACTGCGCACCGCACGCGAACATCGTCGAAGACGTTTGCGTCATTGCGTGGGTTTGCTACTCGCAAGACTGTTGCCCCTTACGTGCGGTCGATCCGTGCGACGAACGGTGAGCAGGAGATCCACTTTCATAACGGGTCTGTGATTATGTTCGGCGCCCGTGAGGGTGGCTTTGGCCGAGGCTTCGAGGAAGTCGACATTGAGGTGTTCGATGAGGCGCAGATCCTCACCGAGAAGGCGCTTGAGGACATGGTTGCGGCGACGAACCAGTCGCGGTTCCCGGCTGGTGCGCTGCTGTTCTTCATGGGCACGCCGCCGCGTCCGGTTGATCCCGGAGAAGCGTTCATGCAACGTCGCGCTGAGGCGCTGGCCGGCGAGTCCGAGGATTCGGTGTTCATCGAGTGTTCGGCAGACGACGATGCTGACCCGGACGACCGGGACCAGTGGCGGAAAGCGAATCCGTCGTACCCGCATCGCACTCCGGAGCGCTCGATGCTCCGGCTGCGAAAGAACCTTCCCTCTGAGGAGTCGTGGCTGCGTGAAGCGCTCGGTATCTGGGATGCTGCGGGGACGCCTGAGGTCATTGATTCGGTGTCGTGGGGCAGGGTGTCTGACCCGGCGTCGATGGCTGTGGAGCGGATCACGTTTGCGATTGATGTTGCCCCGGATCGTTCTGTGGCGTCTGTGTCGCTGGCTGGCAAGCGTGCCGATGGTCTGTGGCATGTGGAGCTTGATGAGCAGAAGCGCGGCATCGACTGGGTGGGCCCGTGGGTGAAGTCCCGTGCTGAGCGGAACCGGCTACACGCAGTGGTTGTCGATGAGATGTCTGGTCTGGTGGAGACGAAGAACGGCAAACACTACCTGGCTGGCACTGATCGGAAGGTTCTGGTCACTCTTGCTGCGGCGGAGGGCCGGGATATGGCGATCGCGTGCGGATGGTTTTTCGATGGCGTAATGGAAGCGACGCCGAAGCTTCGGCACACGGATCAGACGCAACTGAACGTGGCGTTGTCGGTGGCGCGTAAGCGGCCCCTGGCGGGCGCGTGGGCGTGGAACCGGAAAGACCCTGAGGCGGATATCACTCCGGTGGTTTCGTCGACGCTTGCCCTGTGGGGGGCGATGAAGGATGACGTGGTGCGACCGTCGCGCCGTGTGGTGGGTGAACGTACCGCTGTGGTGCTGTGAAGGGGGTCGGCATGGCTGATGTGAGTCTCCGCATCCCTGGGCTGGATGATGACGAGCTGGTGACGCTGAACTTCCTGGCGAAGCAGTTGAAGGAAAAGCAGCCGCATAACCGGAAGCGTTCTGACCTGTATGACGGGAAGCAGGCGATCCGTCAGGTCGGCTCTGTGATTCCGCCGCAGTATTACCGTCTGGGGCTTGCTCTGGGGTGGGCCGCGAAGGGCGTCGATGGTCTGGCGCGTCGATGCAATCTTGAGCGGATGGTCTGGGCCGACGGCGACCTGGATGCTCTGGGGATGCGGGAGTTCTCGGATGCGAACTTCCTGCAGTCGGAGCTCGCCCAGGCACGGACGGATTCTCTCATCCATGGTGTGTCGTACCTGATCACGACGAAGGGCGAGGATGACGAGCCCGCGGCCCTGATCCACGCGAAGGACGCGCTGAATGCGACTGGCGAGTGGAACAACCGCAAGCGACGGCTGGACAACCTGCTGTCGGTGACTTCCCGCGAACGGGACAGGATCACCGGGTTCGTGCTGTACCTCGACGGGTTGACGATCAACGCCGACCTCGAGGGCGGCAAGTGGGAGGTCGACCGGCAGGAGCATCCGTGGCATGTGCCGGCTGATCCGCTGGTGTACAAGCCGCGCACGTCGAAGCGGATGGGGCGGTCTCGGATCACGCGTGCGGCAATCTCCCACCAGTTCGCCGCTCTGCGGGAGCTGGTGCGTCTTGAGGGCCACATGGACGTGTACACGCTCCCGCAGCTGATCCTTCTTGGAGCGTCGGACAAGATCTTCAAGAAAGCGGACGGGTCGTATAAGGCGTCTTGGCAGATCGCTCTAGGCCGTGCGCTGGGCATTCCTGACGCGGTGGATGACGAGGGTGCACCGATCGAGGGTGGACGTGCGGATGTGAAGCACATCCCCGCACAGTCCCCGGAGCCGCACCTTGCGGATTTGAACGCGATGGCGAAGCTCACCGCACGTGAGTATGACCTTCCCGATTCGGCGTTCGCGTTGACGGATATGGCGAACCCGACGTCGGCGGACTCGTACAACGCGTCGCGTGAGGATCTGATCGCTGAGGCTGAGGGCGCTACGGATGACTGGTCTGTTCCGATCCGCCGACGTGTGCAGACGGCGTTGGCGATCCAGAACGGCGAGTCGGAGGTCCCGAAGTCGTGGTCGTCGATCACGACTGAGTGGCGTTCCCCGGTGTACCTGTCTCGTGCTGCTCAGGCGGATGCGGGCGCGAAGGAGATCGCGTCTCTGCCGGAGTGGGTGAAGGAGACGACGGTTGCGATGCGCCGGCTGGGTTGGTCTCAGCAGGACATTGATCTGGCGTTGCAGGAGCATCGCCAGAACGTGGGTAGGCAGTCCGCGCAGGCGTTGATCGCGGCGCGACTCGGCGAGGGGGCATCTGATGGTGACCGCGTTGGAGTCGAAACGGCAACTGGCGGTACTCGCTGACGACTCTGAGGACACGGTGCGGTGGATGCTGCGCCGTTCTTCGGGGCGTTGGGAGTCCCGTCGGCTGCAGCTGTTGGACACGGTGCCGGATGTGGTGGCGTTCTACTCGGAGGGGTCGGCTGCGCTGGCGGTCGACCTGTACGACGACATGCGCGTCGGGGCTGAGGGGCGGTTTGCGGCGGGTTCCGTTGTCCTTGACCGGACCGTGAAGATTCGTCGGGGTGTGGCGTGGGCGTCTGAGCCGTTGTCGGTGGATGATGACGAGCTGGCGGCGGCCCGTCTCGCGCAGGTGATGCGTTCTGAGATGGCGCGCCCGTATCGGGACACGATCCTCACGAACCGGAAGCGTGACCCGGCCTGTGTGGGGTGGATGCGGATAACCCGCGGGGCGAAGTCGTGCGGGTTCTGCAGGATGCTCGCCGCCCGTGGGGCGGTGTACCGCGAGGAGACGGCGAGGTTCGCGTCTCATGACGACTGTCTGTGCACGGCGGCTCCCGTGTTCAAGGGTGGCGCCATGGGGCCGGAGGCCGACACAACCCAGTACATGGCCTCGAAGCGTCGTCGCACGCCCAAGGAGCAGGCGTTCTTGCGTGACTACCTCGCAGGGAACTTCCCGGAATGACTTCCCGTTTCGACGGGCTGTACCCGACAGTTTCGGGGTTCTGACGTGCGACGGCACAGAAACGGATGGAACCGATGACCGAAGGAACTCCCAATCCCGCGCCGAACCCCGGCGAGGGTGGCGAGACGAAGCCCGCCGAGGGGAAGACGTTCACGCAGGCCGAACTGGATCAGCTCATTACCGAGCGTCTGGCTCAGCAGGCAAAGAACAAGTTTGGCGACTATGCCGAGCTGAAAGCGAAGGCGGAGGGCGCGAAGACGGTTGAGCAGAAGCTTGCCGATCTCGAGGCCAAGCATGCAGAGGCGGAAGCCCGCACGCTGCGATCCGACATCGCTCTGAAGTACGGGATCTCTGCGGAGGACCGTGACCTGTTCCTGACGGGTTCCGACGCGGCTGCTCTCGAGGCTCAGGCAAAGCGCCTGGCCGAACGGGCTGTCGACCAGAAGAAGAACGGCAACCGGGCCCCCAAAGAGGGCGGCACAACGACTGATGCGGGCACGGATAAGGATCTGCGGGATTTCACCCGCACCCTGTTCGCGTCTGCGCAAACTGACTAGGAGGTAGCAGCATGGCTGCACTTGCAACCGGGGATCTCGAACTCCCCGATCACATCATGACCCCATGGCTCGGGAAGGTTGCGGCGGGTTCAACGCTCGCTGTTCTGTCGCCGTCTGAGCCGCAGAAGTTCGGCACCGGTAAGGCGATGGTGTTCGACTCGGGTGAGGCTGAGCTGGTGTCGGAGGGTGGGCAGAAGTCCTCCAACGACATCACGAAGACCGTCCAGACGGTTGAGCCTCACAAGTTCCAGAAGACCGTTCGCATGACCGAAGAGGTTCTCTGGGCCGATGAGGATCACCAGCTGCAGGCGGTTTCGGAGATCCTGGCGCAGATTCAGCCGGCGCTTTCTCGCGCGCTCGACTATGGCGCCATTCACGGCATCAACCCGAAGACGGGTGCTGTGGCAGCGTCGATCACGCAGAAGCTTGCTTCGGCCACCAACCAGGTGGAGCGCGTGAACACCGACAAGCCGTATGCGAACCTGGATGCGGCAGATGCACTGGTGCTCGCTGACGGTTACGCGCCCGGTTCTATCGCTATCGACCCGGCTTTCGCCGCGAAGTTCTCGGCCCTGCGCGGCACGAACTCGGAGCAGAAGCTCTACCCGAACTTCAAGCTTTCGCTCGAGGCTTCGGAGCTTGACGGCCACCGTGCCTCCGTTTCCCGCACGGTCAGCGGAACTGGTGTCGTCGCCACGCCGTCAGGCATTCTCGGCATCGTAGGCGACTTCGGCGCCTTCCGTTGGGGTGTCCAGCGCGCGATCGGCCTTGAGCTGATCAAGTATGGCGACCCGGACGGGCAGGGTGACCTGAAGCGCAACAACCAGGTCGCGTTCCGCGCAGAGGTTGTCTACGGCTGGGGCATCGCTGACCTCGACGCGTTCGCGCTGATCGTGGACAAGGTCGCGGGCTGATGCGTTTGCGGAACGTGAACACGAAGGTGGTCGTTGTCGTGCGCGGTGGCCACCCGTTCACGACCGACAGCGACTGGGAGGCCGTGGAGGCCCCGAAGTCACGCACGAAGAAGACCGGCAGCGCGTCGGACTGACAGGAAGGGGGCGGTCATGGCTGTGACTCCCGCGAAGATCGCTACTGCACTTGGTGTGGCCGCCCCCGAACCTGGATCGATTCAGGAGCAGCAGTGGAAGCTCTGGATCGATGACGCCACGATGCTGATTGAGATCCGGGCCGAGAAGCTGGACATCGACCCGGCGACGATCGGTGAGGCGAAGCTTGACTACGTGATCCGCGAAGCGGTAGTCGCGCAGATCAAGAAGCCCGACGACGCCACGCAGGTGACTATCAGCGTCGATGATGCTTCTTCCTCCCGGACCTACCAATCAGGTAAGGGTCGAGTGACGATCCTTGACGAGTGGTGGGCGCTTCTTGGGCTTGTTGAGGCTGACGATGGCGCGTTTGCGATCGACATGGTGCCATCGATCGGCGCTGCGCATGTTCCGTGGTGCTCGTTGAACTTCGGTGCTACGTACTGCTCGTGCGGTGTGGACATCGCTGGTGTCCCGATCTACGAGACGGGTGGGACGCCGTGAGTCTCGGGTGGGATGTCGCCGCTGCTCTTCCGGGGTTGCGTGCTGAGGCTGAGTCCCGGATGACAGAAGCCGTCACGGTGGGCTTGTTTCGGGATGAGACGGATGATTCTGGCGCCCCGGTTCGTGTCCTGGTGGAGGAGCGGTACACGGGTGTGGGGCGTGTCCGGTGGGCGTCGCGTGAGGTGTCGAATGTGACGGGTCCGGGTGGTCCGGTGACTGTGCAGGAGCCGTATTTGTCGATCCCGTTTGGTTCGCCGCGTCTGTCTGATCGGGATGAGGTTCTTGTGGCGGGGTCGTCCGCTGATCCTGTTCTGGTTGGGCGTCGGTTCAACATCCAGGGTGATGCGCAGGCGGGACAGACGACCGCACACAGGTACCCGCTGACGGAGGTGTGATGACTGACTTCTCGGATGTGCGGAAGTTGTCAGCAGAGCTCGCGTCCGTTCCTGAGGAGACGAAGAGTTTTGCGCGCAAGGCGCTGCAGGTCACGGCGCATCACATCCGTGACGATTGGCGTGCGGCGGCGAACAGGACCGGCCTTGCAGGGTACGCGCGTGATGTCACTTATGACACTCAGGAGCTTGCCCACAGCGTCAAGGCAGAGATCGGTCCGACCCCTGGCGATGCCGGTTCGTTTGGTCTCGTTGAGGACGGCGGCGGTGGCGTCAGATCGAAGCCTCAGCATGCGGGGCGGGACGCCTTGGAGAAGGCGGAACCCGATTTCGTGCGGGGGATGGAAGCCGCCATTGCTGACGGTGTTGCTGCAGCGTTGAGGGGGTCGTGATGCGCGCGCATTACAACGCGTTCAAGGCGCTTCTGTTTGCGGTGACGATCCTTGCCAACAGGGTGTATTCGAATGTGCGGATCGCGGGCGGGTCTCCGGTGCGCGACAACTACGTGGTTCTGTACCCGGATGGCCCGAACGAGCTGGACGACAACCGGTATACGGCACCTCAGGATGTTGAGTCTCGGTCGCGTTGGCGGTATGACGTGCGTGTTGTTTCTGTCGACGCGGATGGCCTGATGAAGTTCGCGGATGCCGTCATGAGCGTGATCGGGAAGGTTCCCGTGGTTGCTGGCCGCAAATGCGAACGGGTCAAGTTGGTTCCCGGTGTTGAAGAAGGCAAGGGGCGCTATGACCAGACGACTGACCTTCATTATCTCGACCTGTCGTTCGAGTTCTGGTCTAGGAGGGCTTGATGTTCATCCGTGTACGTAGTGCGCGTCCTGGTGCCGCACAGCATGAGTTTGATGTCCCTGCCGTGGAGGTAGAGCGACATCCTGACCGTTACGAGGTCATCAACAAGAAGCCGGTTGCGAAACAGCGACCGGCTTCTCACATTCCTGGCGCTGTGGTTGATCCCGCGCCGACTGCGCGCAGTTCCAAGCGCGCCAAGCCGTCGAGTACGGCATCCAAGACCGGTGAGGAACCTATCGCCCCCTCCGCGGGGCTCACCCCTGAGGAGGAGAAGTAATGGCTAAGGAGACAGTTTCGGAGGGTTTCGGCTACGAGGGAATGGGCACTGTGCTCTGGGTTCCCACGATTGCCAATCCGAGCGCACCGACCGTGGCGGAGCTCGCGGCCGGAACACCGATCACTTATGACCTTTTCGGCCCGACTGGTTACAGCCTGACGCCGACCGAGACCCGGCGCACGATCTCGCGGTACACGCTCGATCAGGAGCTGGACGCTGAAGGCACCACGAAGTATGCGCTGGTGCTGCTGTACGTGTTCAACCGAGAGACGCCGACCGATGCGGAGACGACGATCGGTGTTCGCGGCACGTCCGGGTACATCGTTCACTTCCTCGGTTACGAGAACGGATGGACGATCGCTGCGGGCGACAAGATCACCGACCTGGTTCCCGTGCGCACGGGTAAGTCGTTCGTGGTTCCCGCGACGGCGAACACGGAGGCGCACAAGACGACCACGCCGTCTATCACTGGCGAGGTTCTGCACGAGGTTGCGGTAGTCGCAGCCTGACATGCCCCGGGGGTGGGGTTCCTCACCACCCTGCCCCCGGTTCTCTTCTTCTGGTGAGGGATGGTGAGGAGTTTGTCGTGGTTGATGTGAAGGCGCTGATCGCAAAGCAGCGCGAAGAGCTGGCTGTCAAGAAGACGTGGACCGTGGATGTTGTGTGTGGTGGGGAGAAGGTCACGGTTGGTATTGACCGTGTGCTCCCCGATGTGTGGGATGACCTGGTGGCAAGCAACCCGCCCCGACCCGGTGTTGAGGGCGACGCCATGATCGGCTACAACATCAACGCTGTATCCGCCGCATACCCGGACGTGACTCTTGATGGTCAGGTGCAGGATGCGGCGGATTGGGCGGAGTTTTTCTCCGTCCTCGATTCTCCGTACCGCAACAACATCGGCACGGTGATTTGGGGCCTGAACGTGAATGAAGCCCTGCAGGCGCTTCGAGCACTGGGAAAATCCCGAGCGGGCGAGAAGTAGCACTCGCCCGCGAAGCCGGCATCTCGGTGCGTCGGCTCCTTGGTTGGGAGCCCGCCGAGGTCACCTCTTTCGAGTACGACGATGACGGACGTGTGGTCAAGGCTGTGACCGTACGGGAGTCGGAGTACTCCGACTTGGACCGCGGATGGTTGCTTCATTCGTGGGAGCAGGATCATGCTCCGCGTGGTGAGCACGGAATCCTCATGTCTGAGGCCACCGACCGGGCGAACATGGGCAAGTTCGAGATGTCGGAGCCTGTGACGGATTACGCGATGAAGACGTATATCGACGGTCGGGAACTGCTGAAGAAGAAGTACGGCGAGGACATGCTCGAGTACCTCACGTTCCACGTGCGAAAGAAGGCTCCTAAGCCGGAGCGTTGAGCTGCTTCCACACCGAACGGGTCACTAGCCCGCACACAACCGCGCCTACGAGTGCTGCCATGCCCGGTCCGATCTGACTCATCACGAACATCGCGATGGCGGTGAACGTCAGCGCGATTGTCGCGATGGACACGAGCACGAAGACGACGGGCAACAGGATTCGCATGCCGCCGAGTGTACCGGCCGTGCCGACTTACCAGGGGGTGGTCGCGTGACGGATCGGATCACGCGTGTTGTTCTCGAAGCGGAGATCGCGAACTTCGAAGAGAACATGCGGCGGGCGTCGAATGCGACGAAGAAGGCCGCTGATGAAGGTGACCGCCTGGCGCAGACCCATCAGGCGATGTCTGAGGTTGGTCGCGCATCGCTTGTCATGGGCGCTGCTGTGGCGGCTGGCGTTGGTGTTGCGGTGGCGAAGTTCGCGGATTTCGACCAGGCAATGTCGAATGTCGCCGCTACAGGTCAGGATGCGCGCGACAACATCTCGGAACTTCGGGATGCGGCGATCGACGCGGGCGCAAAGACTGTGTTCAGCGCCCAAGAGTCGGCCAATGCGATCGAAGAGATGGCTAAGGCCGGCGTTGATGCGAAAGACATCCTCGGTGGGGGTCTTTCCGGAGCTCTGGATCTTGCGGCGGCTGGTGGTCTTGGGGTCGCTGATGCGGCAGGTATCGCGGCGACAGCGCTGAAGACGTTCAAGCTCGAGGGCTCGGACATGTCCCATGTCGCAGACCTGCTTGCGGCTGGTGCAGGCAAGGCGATGGGCGACGTGTCGGACCTGTCGATGGCGCTGAAGCAGGGCGGACAGGCCGCAGCACTGACAGGCTTGTCGATCGAGGAGACCACGGCATCGCTGTCGGCGTTCGCTGCACAAGGTCTGCTGGGATCGGATGCGGGAACGTCTCTGAAGACGATGCTGCTTTCCCTGAATCCGACGACGGAGCAGGCGGCGACTCTGATGGATGAGCTGAACCTGCGGGCGTTCGACCAGCAGGGGAAGTTCATCGGTGTTGCCGAGTACGCAGGAAAGCTGAAGAACGCTCTGGGCGACATGTCTGCGGAGCAGCAGTCTGCGACCCTGAAAACGATCTTTGGCACGGACGCTTACCGTGCCGCCGCGGTGATGCTCGATGAGGGCGAAAAGGGGATGCGGAAGTGGATCTCCGCTGTTGACGATTCGGGGTACGCGTCTGAAACTGCGGCGACCCGTCTCGACAACCTCAAGGGTGATATTGAGCAGTTCGGTGGCGCCCTGGACTCTGCTTTCATCTCGATGGGTGAGGGCGTCAACGGGCCCCTGCGCGACCTGTTCCAGGGTTTGACGAGCCTTGTCGACGGCTTCAACGCCCTCCCGGAGCCGATGAAGCAGGGTGTTCTGTGGGTCGGTCTGGTCACGGCTGGTGTTGCTCTTCTTGGCGGGGCCGCGCTGGTCGCAATCCCCAAGATCGCTTCCTTCAAGGTCGCTCTGCAGACGTTGAACATCACGGCGTCTACCGCGCGTGCGGGGCTTAGCCGATTCGCGTCGTTCCTAGGCGGTCCTTGGGCTATTGCCACGGTTGCTGCTACGACTGCCGTGACGCTGCTTAAGGCCGGTCTCGACAATGCGCAGGCGTCTGCTGGTGAAATGACGAACTCCCTTGTTACGGCGAAGGATGCTGCTGACATCTGGAAGACCGCGATGAAGGGCGAGGAGCTGAAGAACTTCAACTCGCTGCGTCGTGATCTTGGTGACCTGGATGAGATTCTGCGCACGGCGGCGCGTCAGGCGACGAACTGGTGGGAGCGTATCGGCAACTCCTCGAACTTCGCTGCTGAGGACGCGCTGCGGAAGATCGGTGATCAGCTTGGTGAACTCGCCGGCTCCGACCTTCCGGCTGCGCAGCGGGCGTTCAACTTGCTTGCCGCTGAGACGGATGGCACTGAAGAGCAACTGTGGAACCTGGTGCAGTTCATGCCGGGGTATCGCGATGCTCTGATCGAGCAGGCGAACAGCCTCAAGATCACGGCTGACAAGTCGAACCTGCTCAAGCTTGCTTCGGGTGAGCTTGGAGGCAAGACCGAGGAAAGCGCTGAGGTCGCGAAGACCGCTGGTGATGCGTACCTCGAGGAAGCCGATTCTGCGAAGCGTCTGACCGACCAGATCTCGAAGCTGATTGAGCAGATCAATGAGGCGAATGGGATTGGGCAGGATGCGATCACCGCAAATGCCCGGTATCAGGAGGCTCTTGCGGGGCTGAAGGATCAGGTGGAGCAGACGGGGACGTCGCTGGATCAGTCGACGCAGAAGGGTGCCGCGAACGCTGCTGGACTCGCTGATCTTGCTGCTGCTGCTCAGGATGCGGCGAAGGCTCAGTACGAGCAGGATCAGACCACGATGTCGGCGGATGAGTCCACACAGAAGTACATCGAAACTCTCACCGCTCAGCGTCAGGCCTTCATCGACTCTGCGGTCAAGGCGGGCTACAACCGTGAGGCCGTGGAGCGTCTGGCAGATCAGGTGTTCAAGCTGCCGTCGAAGAAGGAGATCGACATTCTCGCGAAGACGGCGGAGGCGCAGAACAAGCTCGACTACTGGATCAAGTCGAACAACGGACGCGAGATTCACGTGAAGGTGAAGGCTGACGGTAGCGGGTTTAGCTATGGGGGCCGTCAGGTGACTCCCGGCCTTGCGAATGGTGGCATCTTCCACAACAAGGAGAAGGCGTTCGCAGACTCCGGTTTTGAGCCGGGGATCTACAAATACACCCCCGGGGGCATTCACAAGTTTGCTGAGGAGTACGACGAGGCATACATCTCTGGTGATCCTCGGCGTAGGGCGCGATCTGAGCAGGTGTGGTTGCGTGCTGGCCGTGAGTTCGGGTTCCAGCAGCCGCAGGTGAACGTTGCCGCTCCGTCGCTGGATGGGATGCGGATTTCGGGGACGCTTGATCTCGGGAACGGGCTGACGGGCATGATCCGCGGTGTTGTTTCTGAGGCGTTCCCGTCTGCGGAGTCGGTGCGTTCTGATTTGCCGTTCGGCTGAGGTTGACATCTGAAAGGGCGGGGTCTTCGGACTCCGCCCTTTCTCGTACCCGGAGGGGGTTCCTGTGGTCACGATCACCGTCTCGAAGAGTTCGCCGTATGTGACCTTCAGCGCTGAGGTCATCCGCGACTCGGCAAACATCGCCGGGAACTACACGCGACTTGCGGGTGCGGTCCGGGCTTCTAAGGGCAAGGACAGCTACTTCAACGGTGCTGGCGCGCAGATCCTGTCGATCGACTGGGTGGGCGAGATGGGGCGTCATTCGGCGTCCCCGTTCTTGCCGATCGGGTCAACAGGGTGGAATGACGGATGGTTCTACACCAACGTCCCTCATAACCCGGACGGCAACATCACCATTGCCATCCGTATGAGGTTGCAGTACGGCGGCATCGATGAGGAATACACGGAGATCTGGACGCTGCCGTCGATCCCGCAGACCCCGTACGATTTGGTGGCGACCCGGGTGTCTGACGCTCAGGTGAACTTGTCGTGGTCGCGTGCGGGTGGCACAACCTCGGTTGTCGTGCAGAGGCAGACAGACGACGGGCCATGGCAGCAAGTTGGCGCTCCTGGTGGGAACGTCACATCATTCTCGGACACGACCACATCGGCGGGGCACAAGTACGTCTACCGTGTGGCGGGCGTCTGGACGGCGGGTCAGTCGGCATGGTCGGGCACGGCGACGGTCTACACGTCGCCTGCCGCTCCCACGGGTGTGTCGGCGACCCGGTCGGGCATGGATATCGTCGTGAAGGCGTCGACGGTCCCGCCGTTCGTGACCGGTTTCGATGTGATGGACGACGCGACGGTCGTCGCGTCAGGTGTGTCGTTGCCGTGGACGCATGTTGCACCGGACCCGGGTGTCCCGCACACGTACAAGCTGCGCGGCGTCGCCCCTGGCGGGGTGCAGGGCACCTGGTCGGCGTCGTCGAACACGGTGCAGCTGATCGCTCCACCTGCGGCGCCCGTGAATCTGGCTCCGAACGGGGCTGTGCGGGCGTCTGATGAGCCTGTGCGCCTGTCCTGGACTCACAACCCGGTGGACTCGTCTGCGCAGTCTGAGTACGAGCTGCAGTGGCGTCCTGTCGGTGGATCGTGGACGACCCTGACGGGCACGACCGCGGCTTTCCGTGACGTGTCCCTCCCGCTCGGGGATGTCGAGTGGCAGGTGCGCACGAAGGGCACCGACCCGGCGTTCTCGCCGTGGTCGGCTGTGGCTGTGGTGACGGTGATCACCCGACCGGGTGTCGCGATCACACAGCCAGACACCGACTGGGATGCATCCACGCTGACCATCACCTGGTCGTGGTTCCAACCCGAAGGGCGCCCGCAGTCCTCGTGGGAGGTCGAGCTGCAGACCGCCGCGGGCACGGTCATCGAGACGCGCTCTGGGTCAGGTGCGACGGGAAGTTACACCTTCACGAAGCGGGTCGATCAGGGAGACTTCAAGGTCAAGGCTCGTGCCGCGACGGGCGATGTCACGTCGCTGTGGGCCGAGCAGGCGTTCACGGTCGTGTTCGATCCGCCCGCACCGCCGATCTTCCTCGGCGAGTGGTCGGAGGAGAATGGCGTCGTCACCCTCACCGTCGCACCTGGTGGCATTGAGGGCCCGATCGAGGTCGACGATCTCACCACGGGCGGGCGTGTGGTGCTGTGGGACGCTGTCCCTGACACCACGGACGTGCAGGTGGTCGCCCCGTTGCCGCCTGCTGCGGTGCGGATGACGGTGGAGCGTCTCAGTGGAACGCAGTGGGTGCCGCTGATGGATGGCCCTGCGGGTGCGACGTTCATCGACTCTCGGTCCCCGTCGTACGCGGACATCGTGTACCGGGCTACCGGGTTCACAGCGGAAGGTGCGGCGACGGTCACGGAGATCATCGTGCCCGCCCGCTCGGAGGCATTGTGGCTGTCGGGCGGGCCGGGGTTCATGACCACGTGCCGGCTGCCAATGAACCCGGACGTGCAGGCTTCGGCCGGTCGAGCCCGGGTGCTGAAGGAGTATGCGGGCAGGACCCGCCCTGTCGCGTACACGGGAGCGGCGACGTCGAAGGTGTGGCAGGTTGCGGCGATGGTCACGGACCGGGCCTTCACGGAACCGACTGCGACGCCGGATGAACTGCTCGAGCTCGCCCAGTCGGAGGAAGCGTTGTTCCAGTTCCGTGACCCTGATGGGCGTGTGCTTGTCGGGTCGATCGGTGACATTGCGTTGCGTCGGCAGTCCACCGCGGATGGTGGGGACGAACTTCGGCCCTGGCACGGGTACTGGGGGTGCTCGTTCACGATCACGGAAGCGGACGGTGAGTGATGCTGAGTTGGTCATTCACACTGCTGGATTCGCAGGATCGGCCCCTCGGTGACCTTGATGGGGTTACCGGGGGGTCGGCGGAAATTGTCGCGCAGTCGACGCTTGGCGGGTCGGGGCGGCTGACCCTCGATGACATGGGGGCGGGCATCGATTGGATGTCGAACCGGGTGCAGGCGACGTTCCATGATGGGGCGTCGTCTTGGCCTGTCGGGACATACCTGCTGTCTTCCCCTGTGGAGAAGAACACGGCGTACGGGCGTGGGTTTGAGGTTGGGCTGTTGACGAAGATGAACATCCCGGCTGAGGACACCACGGATGCAAGGTTCTCGATGGCTGTTGGTGACGCTGTGATCCCTGCTGTTGTGGGGTTGCTGCAGTCGACGGGGGAGACGCGTATCTCGGTCACCCCGTCAAGCAAGGTGCGGACGGCGGAGTACACGGCACCGGCAGGGACCAGCAAGTTGAAGATCATCAACGAGCTGTTGCAGTCGGTTGGGTACTGGTCGTTGTGGTGTGACGGGTCGGGTCAGTTCCGTGTTGAACCGTACGTTGACCCTGCCCTGCGGCCGGTCGCGTTCGAGTTCCGTCACGGTGAGGACTCGTTGCATTTCCCCGCTTGGGATCGTGAGCAGAACCTTTCGAACGTCCCGAACCGGGTGACGATGGTCACTCGCGGGGATGAGGACGCGGAGGGTTTGATCGCGACCGCGAAGAACGAAGACCCGTTGTCGCCGTTCTCGTTTCAGGCGCGCGGGAACCGGTGGATTGGTCCGGAAGCGGAGACGGTGGAGGCGGAGTCGCAGGCTGTGCTGGATCAGCTCGCGGCCCGGAAGCTTGCCGATCTGATGTCACCGGTTGCACGGTTGAAGGTTACGCACGCGATGTTGAACCTGAACCCGAACGCACTTGTTGGGTTTACTCCTGCTGATGGGCGGCGGCGTCTCGCAACTGTTCAGAGCATGTCGATGAACTTCGACCCGTTTACGGACATCAGTGCTGAGTGGCGGGAGGTCGCATGAAGGATCTTCTGAAACCGATTAGGGATCAGATCGCGAAGTTGTGGGCTGCGGTTGACCGTAAGCCGACGTTCCGTTGGGGGACCGTCTCGCAGGAAACCCCGCTGCTTGTGCAACTCGATGGGGACATTGACCCCGCAGGCGACCCGGTGGATGTGGCACCGCAGTCGGTTGTCTCTTCGATCCCGGTTGGCGCGCGGGTGGCGTGCATCGAACAGGACCGTCGCGTGATCGTCATCGCGGTCGCGTCCTGACCCTAGAACTCGAGCCCCGCCGTCGTGCGGGGCTTTCGCATACCCAGATGAAAGGAGGGCGTCATGAGCACGCCCGAAACCGATCAGGACTACGACCTCACCGACGTCGAGATCGTCGAGGAGACCGAAGGGAACGGTGGTGACGATGAGTAGGCTCCCCGCGCCCGGACCCGACCCGTACACCTACAAGGGGCATACCGGCATCGACTTCCTGCGCGGACCCTCGCACCTCGGGAAGCCGTTCTACGCGTCCGGCCCCGGCACGGTCCTGCGCCTGTCGAAGAACCTCGCCGGCGGCTGCTGGGTAGTCGTCAAGTACGACAACGGCTTCACCGTCGGCTACGCGCACATGCGCTCCCACACGGGATGCCCGCGCCCCGGCACGCGCGTCTCCGAGGGCACCCGCCTCGGCTACGTGGGCGACCTTGGCGCGCGGGTCACCGGCCCGCACATCCACGTCGAGATCATCGGGCGAGCCACGTCCGCGGCGGTGTGGGAGTGCTTCGACCGTAGTCGGCAGATCGGGCAGCCGGCACCGGCTGGCACGGTTAGGCACATCACAGTGAATCGATCTATCAAGGACGTGCAGCGCGTTGTCGGCGCCACGGTGGATGGCATCTGGGGTCCGAAGACTCTGGCCGCGGTCAAGGCGTTCCAGAAGGCGCACGGCCTCACTGCTGACGGCATCTGGGGCCCACGGTCGGATGCCGCAGCTTTCCCGCCCGCGAAGCCCGCCCCGGCCGGCTCGGCGCTGATCCGTGCCGTGCAGCAGAAGCTGAAGAGCAACTACCCGCTGTACGCGGGGAACCTCTTGGTCGACGGTATCCAGGGGCCGAAGACCACCGCCGCGATCAAGGAGTTCCAGCGGCGCTCCGGGCTCACCGCTGACGGCATCGTCGGTCCGCGCACCCGGAAGGCGCTCGGGGTCTGATGCGTGGCTCGAACATCCAGCACGGGCAGGCACGCCGACACCCGATCCCCCTGCGGGAGTGGATCGGGCTCGGCGTGCTCCTGGCCATCGGCGCCACGGCGCTCATGCTCATGTGCACCCCGTCTTGGGGGTGGGTGTGAGCGAGGACATCATCATCGCGATCATCGGCGCGGTCGGCCTGCTGGTCGGTGTGATCGTCGGGCACAGGGTCGCTGACCGCCGGTCGCGGCGTGACGCGCAGGTCGCTGCAGCAACCGTGGAGTCGACATCGCAGAACCAGCTGATCGATCAGCTGCAGGAAGAGCTCGCCCGCTACCGCGAACGCACCGATGCGCGACTGGACACCCTCGAAGCCGAGAATCGCGGCTACCGGGCGTTCATCGGCATCCAGCGCGACCACATGGCCGCGCACAACATTCCCCTCCCTCCGTGGCCGGAAGGCCTCCCACGCTGAAAGGTGGCATCATGAGCACTCCCACATCGAACGACCTCGGCAAGGTCATCACGTCCGCGAAGGCCCGTCAGGCGATCTACGCCGGGTACGTGGTCGGCATCTTCGTCCTCGGCGCGATCCAGGTTGGTTTCGCCGCAGCGAACATGGGCACCCCGACCGCGCTGGCTGTCGCACTGGCGGTAGCCGCTTATGCGGGTGCACCCGTCGCGGGCCTGGCCGCGGTGAACTCGGGCGCGCCGCAGACCCGCGTGGAGCTCGTACCGGGCCCGTCTCGCGATCAGATCCTCGCGGACTTGTCGTATCTGGACCCGGATGAGCAGAACACGGAACTGCAGGCCGCGCGAGCTCGCGTCGAGGGCTGAGGGTGGCTGCTGGTGAGGTGCAGCAGGTTCGGGTGACTGCTGATGACACCTCGGCGACACTGCACCTCACCGGGCTGGGCCTGCACGTGTCTGCCCCTACGTCTGAGGCGGCAGACCCGGGCACGGTTGTGCTGACCGTGCCGAACAAGATGATGACCCCTGACGGCTTGGCCGTCCGTATCTCCTTGGAGGCGTGATGGCTGATGTGAAGCTTCCCCGGCTGGACGCGAACGACAAGCTCCCAGAGAAGTACATGCCGCAGTCGGTCGCCGATGTGGCGACTGCTCTCGGAAACGCGAAGACGATCGACGACGCGCTCATGTCGAGCATCATCGCGGACGGCACGTCGGCAACAGCAGCTCAGCTTTCGGCCACGATCGCGGATGGCGTGAGCACGCAGATCCCGATCGCGCTGAATGACGACCCCACGATCCGACAGGCGCTCGTCGATGGTGTCTCCGATGCGGTCGCGGATCTGAACATCGGCCGTGAGGTCGGTGTCGAGACGACCGGGTTCTACACGCCTACCGCGCAGCAGGTCGGGTCGCTCGCATTCGAGGGGTCGAAGCAGGAGGCCGCGCGCTTCTATGACAGTGGCCACGTCGTGTGGGCTGTCGAAGAGCGCGCCGACCTGACCGCGGGGCCGGATGTCGCGGCCGTGTTCGCCTATCGCGACGACGGGGCGATCGTGTCCAAGGTGCTCACGGACGGGCAGGTCGTTCCCGGCGACAGCGCGCAGACGGCGACAACGTTCGGTGTCGCATGGGGCGACTCGACCACCGAGGGAACCGACCTGCCTTCCCCGCTCACGCAGCGGTGGACGGTCCTGCTGGCATCCCTGACCGGGCAGACCGTCACCAATCGGGGTCAGTCTGGTGCCCGCTCCGATGAGATCACCTGGTATCTCGGCGCGGTCACCTCGACCGGGACACCGACCGGAGGCAACATCCCGGCTTCCGGGACGGTCAACATCATCGGTCTCGACATCGACCCGTGGCGGGCCGACTCATACCGCACGGTCCCGGTGATCGCTATCGCGGACAACGGCACGGTCGTGCCCGGCACGCTCGGACGCAACGGCTCCGGGGACCGGGTGTTCACCCGCACCACGCCCGGCAGCGCGATCACCACCGGCCGGGTGCAGTTCCGGTCCGTGGACGTGCCGACCTCACGGGTGCTGTTCCTCGGCATGGGCGTCAACGACGAACCGCTGCTCGGTAGCGGGCGCACCGTCGACGACATCAAGGCGTGGTATCAGGACGTCGCGACCAACGCCACTGGTCACCTGGTCGTGTGGGGGATGCTCGACCGTGGCCCCGCTGAAGGTGCAGGCACCGTCATCGGTGACGCGATCCGTGAGCTCGAGGCGTGGGCGCGGATCACCTTCGGGGACGCCTGGTGTCCGCTGCGGCAGTACCTCGCATCACCGCAGGCGCTGACCGACGCGCTGATCTTCCAGCCCGGATTCGTTCCGACTGGCGCGGACACGACCGCGCAGGCCGCGGGCACCGTACCGCCGTCGTTCCGCGCATCGTCGACATCCGTGCACCTGAACGTCCTCGGGCATCAGCTGCAGGCCCGCTACTTCCACCGGCGCATGATCCTGAGAGGACTCATCTGATGCGCAGCGATGACATCGAGGCACTCGTTCGGCGCCTCGATCGCGTTGAGGCAATCCTGAGGGCGAACGAAATCCACGAGGCGGGATGCTCATACCTGGTTTCAATGCGTCGCTCACGCTCCGGACTCACGACTGTTCCCGATTCGTGCGACTGCTACCTATCCGAGCAGGTCGTCCATGAGATTCACGCGGGTTCCGGCTCGCAGGATGTCCTCGATGTAGGGGAGCTTCCACACGAACCCTAACTGCGCGTCCGGGCGGAGTCGTCCGGAGTAAATGCCGATCATCGCGGAGGTTGAACCTTGCATCATCGCCGCGGTCATTGTCGTGCTCGGATCGCTGATGGGGACGGTGCTGCTTGGTGGCCAGAAGGCATAGACAGGGGCGCCAGATAGGCCCTCACGAACGGCGCCGTCGATCATGAATCGAGGCTTGCCATCAAGGTTGAACCCTGGCTCGGTCGCAACGGTCGCACCCACCCAGATTCCTGCGTGACGGTCGCCGCCATTCGCGCCGAAGGGGAATCCGATGGCGAAGACAGTCTGTCCGGGGGTGACTTTGGGGAGCAGGCGTTGGTCGCCGATGCTGGCCTTCCCGTCGAGCGTGATCGGCAAATCGGCTATGTGTTGGTTCAACGACTCCGGCAACAGCGCGGCCGCAACGTCGACGTACTTCCCATGGATCGGGTGCTGACGCCATGTGGAGACTCGGTCGTCATCAAAGAGCGGAAAGATCGCCTCATACGTCTGGTTCAGCGTTGACGCGGCGAATGTCACACGCATCTGAATCGGGATGCGTGCGTTATCGGTGAGCAGCTCGTTGCGCTCGTTACGCCCCGTGAACACGTGGCGATTCGACACCAAGAACCGGGCATCCTCACGGCCGGCGACGAAACCCGTTGCGACCATGCACACGTCGCCATCGTCATCGAGCAGCTCAATGCGTCGCGACGCGAGCGACTCCCTCTCCACAAGCACCGTCATGACCACACCATCTCACACCGAAAGGACCACACCCATGAGTGCACCGATCCGCATCTTCTGGCTTCCCGGTTCGTCCACGAACCCCGCACTACCCAAGCTGAAGTCGTACGGGTGGACGGACAGCTTCGACCGCCCGAACGCCGCGACCACGCTCGGCTCGACCGACAACGGTGTGGCCTGGGTGCCGTCCGGGACGTGGGGCATCAGTAGCGGTGCCGCGTACTGTGCCGCCGGCTCGGGGTCGCTGTACGCGGTCGCTGAGGCGAACGCCGCTGACGGTGCCATCGAGGCGCAGATCGGTGGCGTCGAGGACTACGGCGGGCTCATGTTCCGGTACGCCGATGACTCCAACCGGCTGTTCGTGAACTGGCAGGGCGGCGGCATCCACCTGTACAAGCGGGTCGCGGGCGTGTCCACGAAGGTCATCACCGTCGCTGGGGGTGCACCCGCGATCGGCGACACCATCCGAGTCGAACTGTCCGGCTCGACGGTCGTCGTGAAGAAGAACGGCGCGACCCTGACCACGCAGACGATCACCGAGAACGCGACCGCCACGAAGCACGGGCTCCTCGCTGGTACGGCGGCCGGCGCTGGCCGATTCCTGAAGGCATCGTTCACCCCTGCCTGAGCTGTCTGACCCGAAAGCAGAACCGCCCCACTCTCCTCCGGGAGGGTGGGGCGGTTTCGTCGTTGTCGCTATGGTCGCGGGTATGGACTTCGCTGATCAGGCTCTGCTGATGCTCATCCTCAACCTCTCGATCATCGCCCTCGCGACGGTGATCGGGCTGCTGCTGCTCTACCTCGTCATCCGACAGGGCGTCTTCCACGGGCTCCGTGCGCACACCAGGTGGATCGATTCCGGCAAGGACTACAAGACGATCAGTCAGCGGTGACGCTGAGCAGCTGGTGTCCGTCCGGCACCTTCGCGCGCACGCCGTCGATGTCCGCAGCTTCGACCGTCGTCGTCTCGCCGTAGCGGGCCAGGCGTCGGGTCGTGATCGAGTTGACTTCCCACCCGTCGGCGGCCGCGGCGTGCAGTGCGGCGACGATCTCGTCGTGGCTCCCGTCGACTTCGAGGATGCGGGTTTCGACGGGGCGGATACGACCAGTGAGCATGGTCCTGAGCCTACCGATCAGTTCCGGGAACCCGGGGCGGCGTACCCCTGGGTGCTGTGCGTTCCAGTGTTCCGCCGCCGCTGGCCAAGTTCGATGTGTGGTTGCAGATCAAGGTCGGTGAACTCGGCGCGGAGAGCGTCAACAAGGGTGTGCGTGTACTGGTCGTCGTAGAAGCCGATGAAGCGGCCGACCTCGGCGGCGAGAATGTCGAGACGGTTGCCAGCTGTGGACCGCAACTCCACCATCACAGGCGCAGGGTTCTGCGTGAACTGGTTGCGGGTCATCACGCAGCCGACCTTGATGCTGAGGAGGGTGTCGGGGTGGATGGTTCGTGCGGGCATGCGCAGGACGATACGCCCGGTCACCGACGCTGATCGATGTCCGGCCCATCGAACCCTGGCGGCACCTCCACCCGCGGGATCAACTCAACATGCCAACACTGAGGGCAGAGGAACGCGTGAGGCTCAGTGCGCATCACAACATCACACACAGGGCAGTGAGGCTGCGCGAAGTCATCCACCCACACAGCGTATGTCGGTGGTCGGCGGGAAAGTAGACACATGACCCCATCCGCCCTCCTCAACTTCGAACGCACCCACCCACACCACAACGGCACCAAAGAAGAAACCATCCGTACCGAGCTCGGGGTAACACCAGCCCGCTACTACGTCCTGTTGGGGCGTGCAGCACGATCCCTGGACGGGATCGCCGCAGACCCCATCACGGCGCGTCGAGTGAGGGAACGGCGACGCGTACGTGCGGTTGTCTGAATGTGCCCGGTCGCACCTTATTGGCGTCGGTAGCACTGGCGGATGCACCAGGCTTATCCTGACCAGGGAGCAAAAAGCCCCCTCCCCAGTAGAAGCCTAGGGAGAGGGCCAGTGGCTCCGACCGGCATCGATCCGGTGACCTTTCGATTTTCAGTCGAACGCTCTACCAACTGAGCTACAGAGCCGAGCGGCACATCATGATCTGCCGCTTCTTAGACGAAGAGCCTCCTCGAAAGAAGGCTCAACGCTAGGAGCGACCCTGACGGGACTTGAACCCGCGACCTCCGCCGTGACAGGGCGGCACGCTAACCAACTGCGCTACAGGGCCATAACTTTTCAATTGTATCGGAAGAGTGACCCCAACGGGATTCGAACCCGTGCTACCGCCGTGAAAGGGCGGCGTCCTAGGCCGCTAAACGATGGGGCCGCAGGTGAACCCTGGGGGTTTCCCTTGCCGACGCTCAAGCATAAGCGAAGCTTCGGTCAAAAACGAAATCGAGGGCGCGTCTTCTTCCATCCCGGGCGTTTCGGGAGGACGATGGGAGTGTCTCCTGTGCCCGCAGGAGTCCGGATCACCGGTCCCGAAGCCGCATCCATCGCACCCGTCTTCTGTTGCGGATGTGACGAATGTTGTTAGTGTGGCACTTGTGAAACCGGCGGAAGGGGCCGAGTGAACGAGCAGGTCAAGGCGGATGCTGCAGCATCCGAGGAATGCGGGTGTGCTCCCACGCCCGCCGAGCGGCGAGCCTTCTGGCCGTCCGCGAAGGTGACCCGCCGTGGCGCCATCACCGTCGGCGCACTGAGCGCCATCACCCTCACCGCTTTCGGCATCACCGCCGGTTCGAACGCGGCACTCGCGGAGCCCGGCTATCCCAGCTGGGATGACGTGCAGCGCGCCAAGGCGAACGAGGCCGCCAAGGGTGCCGAGATCACCCGCATCGAGGGCCTGATCCAGACTCTCACCCAGCAGGCCGCCGCCGCAGAGCAGGCCGCCCGGGTCGCCGGTGACGAGTATTACGCGGCGCAGCAGGCCTACTTCGAGGCGGCTGACCGCGCCGACACGCTGCAGACGCAGGCCGACGAGCAGGCGAAGATCGCCGACGAGAGCTCGCGCAAGGCCGGTCAGGTGGCGACGCAGCTCTACCGCACCGGTGGCGACCAAGCCGCCCTCGAGCTCTTCCTCTCCAAGTCCTCCGACGGCGCCGACGACCTGCTCTCGCGTCTGGGCAGCATGGACAAGCTGCTGGAGTACAACCGCACCGTGGCCGACACGGCCGCCGCTGCCCGTGACTCCGCCCAGCACCTGAGCGACCAGGCCAAGAGCGCGCGCGACGAGCGCGACCGCCTTCAGAAGATCGCCGAAGACAAGATGGTCAAGGCGCAGGCGGCATCCGACGCGGCCCAGGCCGCCCTCGACGAGAAGCAGAACAATCTGCAGACCCTGCAGACCCAGCTCGTCGCCCTCAAGGACACCACCACCGCGACGGTCGCCGGCTACCAGCAGGGCGAGGCCGTCCGCAAGGCCCGCGAGGCCGCGGAGGCCGAGGCACGGCGCAAGGCCGCCGAGGAGGCCGCCAAGAACAACCCCGGTGGCGGGGGTGGTGGAGGCGGTGGCGGCTCCGGGTCCGGAGCCTGGCGTCGACCTTCCGGTGGCCGCATCACCTCCTACTACGGCCGCCGCAACGTCCAGTGCACGACCGGCTACTGCTCGTCCCGCGAGCACGGCGGCATCGACATCGCCAACGGCTGCGGTGCCCCGATCTACGCCGCGCACTCCGGCACCGTCGACTTCGCGGGCTACAACGGCGGATACGGCAACTACACCCGCATCAACCACGGCGGCGGCATCGGCACCGGCTACGGGCACCAGTCGCAGTTCGCCGTCCGTCGCGGCCAGTACGTCAACGCCGGCCAGGTCATCGGCTACGCGGGCAACACGGGCAACTCGTTCGGATGCCACCTGCACTTCGAGGTGTACGTCAACGGCTCGCGGGTCGATCCGTATCCGTTCATGACCGCACGCGGCGCTCTCTGAGCATCCGCTCGCCCCACGCAGACGACGAGACCCCCGGCGCGAACCGGGGGTCTCGTCGTATCAGGCCCGAGGTCAGTGGCCCTCGGAGCCGAAGCGAGCGATCGCCTCGTCGAGGATGCGCTGCGCCTCAGCGGCGTTGCCCCACTCGTCGACCTTGACCCACTTGTTGGGCTCGAGGTCCTTGTAGTGCTCGAAGAAGTGCGCGATCTCCTTCTTGGTGTACTCCGCCAGGTCGTCGACGTCCTGGATGTGCGACCAGCGCGGGTCCTTCGACAGCACGGCCACGAGCTTGTCGTCGCCACCGGCCTCATCGCTCATCTTCAGCACGGCGACGGGCCGGACGTTCACCACGACGCCCGGGTAGATGGCGTGGTCGAGCAGCACCAGCACGTCCAGCGGGTCGCCGTCCTCGCCGAGGGTGTTGTCGAAGTAGCCGTAGTCGGCCGGGTATCCGAACGTCGTGTACAGCACGCGGTCGAGGTGCACGCGACCCGTCTCGTGGTCGACCTCGTACTTCACGCGGCTGCCGCGCGGGATCTCGATGACGGCGTCGTGTGCGCCCATGTGCTTCTCCTTGGTTCGGATGCCGGGATCGAGCGGATGCCGGCGGCGGAAGTTCGCGGGGAGCCCAGCGGCCGCCCCGCACAAGGATACTCGCGAGGCGTGCGGAACTTTCCGGGGGTCAGCCCTTCGGCACCCAGACGCAGACGACGGAGTCGTCGGTCTGCTGGTCGGGGAGGAAGCCCGTCAGATGCCACCCGTCCGGCTCGAGGAACGGGTAATGCTGGATGGGCGTGTAGAGCTTCTCACCCGTCGCCGAGGTCTGCGGCGCGGCATCCGAGGGGCCAACCCTGCCCTTTGCCTGCGCGAAGTCGCCCTCGGTGTACACCTTCACCGGGCAGTAGCCGCCGAAGCCCTGCCCGTCGAGGGTGACCGGCCAGGATCCGGCACCCGTGCCGTCGCCCGCAGCACCGACGTCGCGTGTGCGTTCCATGGTGCCGGACTGCGCGCACGGTCCCGTGGCCTCGAACGAGTTGCGCATCACCTCGTGCACCCGGAACCCGCCCGCGATCGCCTCGACCCCGGTGACCCGGTCGGCGCAGCGCGCGCCGGACGCGATCGGGAACGGGATCTGCTGCGGCTGTTCCGGATCATCCGCCTGCGCCAGCCAGATGAACCAGTTGTTCATGATCCCGTTGCCGGACTCGAACTGCAGCGGCACGGCGGCGTCGATCAGGCCGTCCCCGTTCGCGTCCGCGAACGTCGGCTCGCCGAGCTGGAACAGCGCGGTCTGCTTGTAGTACGGGTCCTCCACCTCTGCCCTGCCGCCGCTGAGCTTCACCGGATACTGCACGCCCAGCGTGTCCCACGTGAAAGTCATCGATCCGAAGTCCACGGCGCGGATGGCATCGGCGGCGGGCGTGGGGGAGGAGCTCGCGTGCGGGCTCGGCTTCGGCGACGCCGGTGGCGGAGTGGGCGTGCACCCCGTGAGGAAGGCCGCGACGAGCAGCGCGATGACGAAGACTGAATCCCCCCGGCTCATGCTGGCAGGCTAACGAAGGTCGCGGATCGAGCGCAGGCGGAGCGGGCGGATCGTGCCGGATCTGTGACCCGGTCCCGCGGCCCCGTACGGTGGAGGAATGCCATCGCTCGATCCCGCCGTCGCCGAAGTCCGCCGCGCCGTGCGCGCGACCCTCGCCGCTCTGCAGGCCGGCCCCGTCGCCGTCGCGCTCTCCGGCGGCGCCGACTCGCTCGCGCTCACAGCGGCCACCGTCTTCGAGGCGCGGGCGCTCGGCATCCCGGTCACGGCCGCGATCGTCGATCACGGTCTGCAGCCCGGATCGGATGCGGTCGCCCAGCGCGCGGCCGAGCAGGCGCGGGAGCTCGGAGCGGATGCCCGGGTGCTGACCGTGACCGTGGATCAGCAGCATCCGGACGGCCCCGAGGCCGCCGCGCGTGCGGCCCGCTACGACGCCCTGCGGCAGTGCGCTGCGGAGCTCGAGGCGTCGGCCGTGCTGCTCGGGCACACCCTCGACGACCAGGCGGAGACCGTGCTGCTGGGTCTCGCCCGCGGGTCCGGGGCCGGCAGTCTGCAGGGCATGGCCCCGCTGCGAGAGGACGCCGACGGAACGCGGTGGGCGCGGCCCCTGCTCGGGGTGCGCCGTGCGACCACACGCGCGTTCTGCGCGGCATCTGCACTCGAGCCGTGGGACGACCCGCAGAACATCGAATCGCGCTTCGCCCGCGTTCGGGTGCGCGAACGCGTGCTGCCCGTGCTCGAGACCGAGCTCGGCCCCGGCATCGCCGAGGCGCTCGCCCGCACCGCGGAGCAGCTGCGCGAGGACGCCGAGGCCTTCGACGAGATGATTCACGAGACCATCGAGGACATCGTCGAGCACGCCGAGGCGGGCATCTCGGTGAGCGTCGCCGCTCTCGCGGCCAACCCCGCGGCGCTGCGCAACCGCATCATCCGGCTCGTCGTCGACAGCGAGTTCGGCGTCGGGCTGACCCGGGTGCAGACGCTCGAGGTCGCCCGGCTCGTGACCGACTGGTCGGGGCAGGGACCGATCGATCTGCCCGGATGTACGGCGAAGCGCGCCGGAGGACGGATCGTCTTCGCGGCGCGCTGAGGCGTGTCCGGCCCCTGAGTGAGGAGCGAAGCGACGAGACGAAGGGCGCTGCATTGAGGACTTCGTCTCGCTTCCCTCGCTGGCCCTTCGTCTCGCTGCGCTCGCTCAGGAGCCGGGTGTGATGAGCCCTACTTCTTGCCGAACAGGCCGCCGAGGATGTCGCCGATCACGTTGCCGCCGCCCTGGGCGCCGCTGGACGAGCCACCGCCGAGCAGGCCTCCGAGGCCGCCGAGGATGTCGCCGAGGCCACCGCCGCCCCCTGCCTGGGGCTCTGAGCTCGATGAAGAACCGCCGCCGAGCAGGCCGCCCAGGATGCTCCCGAGCCCGCCACCGCCGTTGCCGCCGGACGCGCCGGAGCCGCCCTTCGCGTTCGCGATCAGGCCCATGATGATCGGAGCGAGGATTGGCAGGAGCTTGCCGAAGTCGATGCCGCCCGCGGTCTTCTCCGACTTCGTCAGGCTCTCGGTGACCTCCTGCTGCTTGTCGCCGAACACGTGACCGAGGATCTTGCCGCCGTCGGCCTGATCCACGTCGTCGACCTTCGATGCGCCCGAGAAGCCGCCGTGGCGGTTCAGCGCGTCCTCGATGGCGGAGGAGCCCGCCGGCGTCGCGGCGTTCTGCGCCAGTCCGCCGACGATGGCGGCACTGCCCTCCTGAACGGCCTGACGGGCGACATCCGTGCTCACGCCGAACTTCTCGGCGATGTCGTCGATCGGCACCTGCTTGAGGATCTCGTCGAGGTCCATGTCTTCCTTCCCCGCGGGCGCCTGCCCGCTCCACCGCTCACAGTAGTGCGGTTGCCTCGTCCACAGGAGGCACGACCTAAAATCGATCCATGCGCGCAGCGGACATCTCTGAAGACCTCGCCCAGATCCTCGTCACCGAGGAGCAGATCCATGCGAAGCTCGACGAGCTCGCCGCCCGTGTGGCCATCGACTACGAGGGCAAGGACATCCTGCTCGTGGGCGTGCTCAAGGGCGCCGTGATGGTGATGGCCGATTTCGTCCGCGCGCTGCCGTTCCACGCCCCGATGGACTGGATGGCCGTGTCGAGCTACGGCGCGAGCACCAAGTCCAGCGGCGTCGTGCAGATCCGCAAGGACCTGGACACCGACCTGAATGGCAAGCACGTGCTGATCGTGGAGGACATCATCGACTCCGGCCTGACCCTGAGCTGGCTGCTGGAGAACTTCGCGTCGCGCGGTGCGGAATCGATCGAGGTGCTGGCGCTGCTGCGCAAGCCCGAGGCCGCCAAGGTCGAGATCGACTGCAAGTACGTCGGCTTCGACATCCCCACCGAGTTCGTCGTGGGCTACGGACTCGACTACGCGGAGCGCTACCGCAACCTGCGCGACGTCGCGGTGCTGGCGCCGCACGTCTACAGCTGAGGCGCCCGCTGGGTCCTGAACGCGTCGAAGTGCCGCATCCGGCGCCTCCAGAGGTCGCATGGCCGATTCACGGTACGCCGATGGTGAACGCACAGCAGTGCGCTAAGCCCCGGGCGGTACGCTGAACGGATCATGGATGTCAAGAAGGTCTCCCGCAACCCGCTGATCTACATCGTGCTGATCGGCGCGCTGCTCTTCGCCGGTTTCCTGCTGATCTCGAACCTGTCGGCCCCGACGCAGATCACGGTCACGCAGGGCCTCGATCTGCTCGGCGGCAAGACGGTCACGAAGGCCGTCAACACCGACGGCGACCAGCGGGTCGACCTCACTCTCTCCAAGCCCTTCCAGGGCTCCGAGAACGTGCAGTTCTACTACGTGGAGGCCCGCGCCGATCAGGTGGTCGAGGCCATCGACGGCGCCGACATCAAGGCCGCCGACGTGGTCGACGTCGTCCCGCGCGCCACCTGGTTCGACGGCTTCCTCTCGCTTCTGCTTCCCCTCGTGCTGCTGGGCCTGCTGTTCTGGTGGCTGCTGTCGTCCATGCAGGGCGGCGGCAGCAAGGTCATGCAGTTCGGCAAGTCCAAGGCCAAGCTCGTCAGCAAGGAGACCCCGACGGTCACCTTCGCCGACGTCGCCGGTGCGGACGAGGCCATCGAGGAGCTGCACGAGATCAAGGAGTTCCTGCAGGACCCCGCCAAGTTCCAGGCGATCGGCGCCCGCATCCCGAAGGGCGTGCTGCTGTACGGCCCTCCCGGAACCGGAAAGACCCTGCTCGCCCGCGCCGTCGCCGGTGAGGCGGGCGCGCCGTTCTACTCGATCTCGGGTTCCGACTTCGTCGAGATGTTCGTCGGTGTGGGTGCGTCCCGCGTGCGCGACCTCTTCAACCAGGCCAAGGAGAACGCTCCGGCGATCATCTTCATCGACGAGATCGACGCCGTCGGCCGCCACCGCGGCGCAGGCCTGGGCGGCGGCAACGACGAGCGCGAGCAGACGCTGAACCAGATGCTCGTCGAGATGGACGGCTTCGACCCGAACGCGAACGTGATCGTGATCGCGGCCACCAACCGCCCCGACATCCTCGACCCCGCACTTCTGCGCCCGGGCCGCTTCGACCGGCAGATCGGCGTGGACGCCCCCGACCTGAAGGGCCGCCAGAAGATCCTCGAGGTGCACGCCAAGGGCAAGCCGCTGTCGAAGTCGGTGGAGCTCGAGGTCGTGGCGCGCAAGACGCCGGGCTTCACGGGCGCCGATCTCGCGAACGTGCTCAACGAGGCCGCGCTTCTGACCGCGCGCTCGAACGCGCAGCTGATCGACAACCGTGCCCTCGACGAGGCCATCGACCGCGTGATCGCCGGCCCGCAGCGCCGCACCCGCGTGATGAAGGACCGCGAGAAGCTCATCACCGCGTACCACGAGGGCGGGCACGCCCTGGCTGCCGCGGCCATGAACCACACGGACCCGGTCACCAAGATCACGATCCTGCCCCGCGGCAAGGCCCTCGGCTACACGATGGTGCTCCCGCTCGACGACAAGTACTCCGTCACGCGCAATGAGCTGCAGGACCAGCTCACCTACGCGATGGGTGGACGCGTCGCCGAGGAGCTCGTGTTCCACGATCCGACCACCGGCGCCAGCAACGACATCGAGAAGGCCACGGGCATCGCCCGCAAGATGGTCATCGAATACGGCATGACCGCCGAGCTCGGCCCGGTCAAGCTCGGCTCCGAGGGCGGTGAACCCTTCGCGGGTCGCGACATGGGTCGCGGCCGCGAGTACTCCGAGACCATCGCGGAGCGCGTAGACGAGCAGGTGCGCGCGCTCATCGAACAGGCCCACAACGAGGCCTACCAGGTGCTCAGCGACAACCGCGACATCCTGGACCGCCTCGCCCTGGCGCTGCTCGAGGAGGAGACCCTCGACCACCACCGGATCGCCGAGATCTTCACCGACGTGCGCAAGCTGCCCGAGCGCCCGCAGTGGCTCTCCAGCACCGAGCGCCCGGTCTCGACGCTCCCTCCGATCGCCGTGCCCGTGCGCGAGCAGATCGCGGCCGACGCCCCGGCGCCGACGACCACGACGCGCACGGCGGGCCCGAAGCCCGCCGGCGGACAGGCGCGACCGGCGACGGCCTGACGTGGCTGTCGACAGGGAGCGGATCGAACGGCTCACCCGTGAGCTGCTCGAGGCGATCGGCGAGGACCCGGATCGCCCGGGGCTGAAGCAGACCCCGAGCAGGATGGCGGAGCTGTACGCGGAGCTGTTCGCGGGGGTGGACGAGGATCCTGCCGCGCACCTCGCGCGCACGATCAGCGTGACCCGGGGTCCCGCCCCGGACACGCTGCCCTCCGGTGCGGTGCTGCTGCGCGACATCCGCTTCCGCTCGGTCTGCGAGCACCATCTGCTGCCGTTCGCGGGCGTCGCGCACCTCGCGTACCTGCCGGGTGAGCAGGTCGTCGGTCTGGGCGCGCTGGTCAAGGTCGTCGAGACCCTCGCCTCCCGCCCGCAGGTGCAGGAGCGGCTGGGGGAGCAGATCGCGGATGCCATCGCCGAGCACCTCGACACCCGCGGCGTGCTCGTGGTGCTCGACGCCACGCACGGCTGCGTCACGATGCGCGGGGGACGGCAGCCGTTCGCTTCGACCGTCACGGTCGCCGCGCGCGGCGAGTTCACCGATCCCGTCGCCCGCACGGAGCTGATCACCCTCATCGGCGCCTCCGGCGCGGGGTCGCACGAGGCGCGCGCATGACCGGCATCTGGGGCATCCTCAACACCACGCCCGACTCCTTCAGCGACGGCGGACGTTATGTCGACCCGACCGCTGCGATCGAGCGCGCACGGCTCATGCACGCCCAGGGCGCGGCGATCATCGACGTCGGCGGCGAGTCGACCCGTCCCGGCGCGGTGCGCGTCGACCCCCAGATCGAGCGCGCGCGGGTGCTCCCCGTCATCGAGGCGCTCACCGAAGCGGGCATCCCGACCTCCATCGACACGCTCAACGCCGACACGGCCGTCGCGGCCGTGCGCGCGGGCAGCCGTATCGTGAACGACGTCTCCGGTGGTCTCGCTGACGAGCGGATGCTGGCCGCCGTAGCCGATCTGGGCGCCGACATCGCCATCGGCCATTGGCGCGGCCCGAGCGAGGACATGTACGCGCACGCCCAGTACGTGCGCGTGGCCCGCGAGGTCGCCGGCGAGTTGCGCGAGCGCACCGAGGCGGCGATGGCCGCGGGCATCGCCCCGGCGCGCATCATCGTCGATCCGGGCATCGGGTTCGCGAAGACCGCCGAGCAGAACTGGGAGGTGCTGCGCGGACTCGACGAGATCACGGCGCTCGGCCACCGGGTGCTCGTCGGAACCTCGCGCAAGCGCCTGTTGGCCGACGCACTGCACCGCGTGTCGGGGCCCGATCCGCTCAGCGAACGACGTCGCGACCTGGCGACCGCCGTCACCAGCGCGCTCGCCGCTCGGGCCGGTGCCTGGGCTGTGCGGGTTCACGACGTCGCCGCCACGAGGGACGCGCTGGCCATCGCCGGCGCCTGGGATGGAGCATGAGATGGACTTCCTCGACGAGATCCTGCTGACCGGTCTGACGGTTTTCGGCCACCACGGCGTGTTCGACTTCGAGCGTCGTGACGGCCAGGAGTTCACCATCGACCTGAAGCTCGGCCTGCCGCTGAAGGATGCCGCGGCATCCGACGACGTCGCCGACACCGTGCACTACGGCGAGCTCGCCGACAAGGTCGCCGCGATCGTCGCCGGCGAGCCCGTGAACCTGATCGAGACCCTCGCGCAGCGGATCGCGGATGCGGTGCTGGAGGACGGGCGCGTCAGGACCGTCACCGTCACCGTGCACAAGCCGCACGCGCCCATCGAGCAGACCTTCGCAGACGTGGCGATCACGATCCACCGGATGCAGGGGGCGTGACCGGCATGGACGTGCGCCTGACCCACCTTCCCGAGCCGCCGGACCCCCGCCCGGGTCGCGAGCCGCAGATCGCCGTCGTCGCCCTCGGGTCGAACGAGGGCGACCGGGGTGAGACGCTGCGCGCCGCGGCCGAGCGGCTGCGTCGTCTGCCGCTGGTCGACGACGTCGTGATGTCCGAGCCGATCGAGAGCATCGCCGTCAAGCCCGACGGGCCCGATCCGGATGCCCCGCGCTATCTCAACGCGGTGGCTCTCGTGACCACGCGACTGGCGCCGCAGGTGCTGCTGGGCATGATGCACGCCGTCGAGGAGGAGCAGGGACGGGTGCGTCTCGAGCGCTGGGGCGACCGCACACTCGACCTCGACCTGATCGCGTACGGCGACTTCCACAGCTCCGAGGAGCACCTTCAGGTGCCGCATCCCCGGGCGGCGGAGCGGCTGTTCGTGCTGGAGCCGTGGCTGAGCCTCGACCCGGATGCCGTGCTACCGGGCGCAGGACGCGTGGACGAGCTGGTGCACCGGTTGAAGGACGAGCGGTGAGACGCACTTCCCCCGGCGTGCTGATCGTGCTCGGGCTGCTGTCGGCCGCCGCGGGCTACGGCTTCGATCACGTGCTGACGATCACGGGCAACGCGACCTTCACGCCGACGATCTTCCTGCCGGTCCTGCTCGTGCTCCTCGGCGCGACCTGCCTGCTGCTGGCGTGGCCGGTGCGGCGCAGTGTGCGCAGCGGCGTCCGCATCGATCCCTTCCGCGCGGTGCGGGCGTCCATGCTCGCGCAGGCGTCGAGTCTGCTGGGCGCGATCCTCGCCGGCTTCGGCGCGGGCCTCCTCGCCTACCTCTCCACACGGCCGGTGCCCGCGCCGGTAGGGTCGACTGTGGCGATGGTCGCCCTGGTCGTCGGCGCGCTGGTGCTGAGCGGGGCGGCGCTGCTCGCCGAACAGTTCTGCACTCTGCCGAAGGATTCTGATGACCGAGAGCCCGACGACCCCGCCCCGTGATCCGCACGGATTCGAGCAGCCGACCCGGGCACCCGAATTCTCGACGCCGGTTCCTGAGCCGGGCCCACGCACCCCCGAGGCTCCGGCCGACGCGGAGCGGCGGTCGGAGGGGGGTGTGGGGATCGAAGGGCCCACGGCGCCGGTGCCGCCCGCCGCTCCGCCCGCAGCCCCCTCGGCTGCCGAGCCCGTCGCCGGGGCTCCGATCGCGCCGCCGGTGCTGGACCAGGGCACCTATCAGCAGCTGCGCACGCCGCGCAGCCCCGCCGCGCTCGCCCTGGACGGAACCTGGCATCAGATCTCCCCGCGCTACGTCGTCTCGGAGTACGTGCAGAACGCGATCCTCATCGCGCTGATCGTGGTCGCGGCGCTCGTCATCCACCTGGCGTTCGAGCAGGTCTGGGTGTGGATCCCCGCCGGACTCATGCTCGTCGTCACGCTGATCACGCTGATCATCCTGCCGCGCCAGGCCCGGGCGATGGGGTACATGCTGCGCGAGGACGACGTGGTGTTCCGCCGCGGCATCCTGTGGCAGCGGATGGTCGCCGTGCCCTACGGACGCATGCAGCTCGTCGACATCACGCAGGGCCCGCTGGACCGGGCGTTCGGCATCTCGCAGCTGAAGATGGTCACGGCCGCCGCGACCACCGGCGTGCAGATCCCCGGCCTGACGCAGGACGGCGCCGAGGCCCTGCGCGACACGCTCATCCAGGTGGCCGAGACGCGCAGGACCGGCCTGTGAGCACGCCCGCACCCTGGGGACCCGACCCCGCCGGCTCGCCGGTGGAGACACCGGCGGCGGTGCTGCCCGAGGGCGGCTCCTCGTCGCTCGCCGACGGCGAGTGGCACCGCATGCATCCGCTCACCCCGCTCTTCAAGGGCGGGCTGGTGCTGATCATCGTGGCCGGCATCGTGATCTCGAACCTGCGCGAGCGCCTGATCGGCTGGTTCGTGAGCCTGTTCGCGCCTGATGAGGCGCAGTACATGGATTACGGCGGCGACCCCGTCGACTGGGTGCTGGACAACAACCTCATCCTCGTGGTGCTGCTGGGCGTGCTGGCGCTGGCGGTCGTGCTGGTCCTGGTGTTCTGGATGTTCTGGCGGTTCCACCAGTTCCGCATCACGGGCGACCACGTCGAGGTGCGGAAGGGCATCGTGTTCCGCTCGCACCGTCGCGCCCCGCTCGACCGGGTTCAGGGTGTGAATCTCACCCGCCCGTTCCCCGCGCGCGTGATCGGGCTCGCCAAGCTCGAGGTGGTCGGCGCCGGAAACGACGCGAACGTCGAGCTCGAATACCTCGCCACCCCTCGCGCGGAGTCGATCCGCGCGGACATCCTGCGTCTGGCATCCGGTGCCCGCGCCGCTCGCGAGCACGGCCGGGCCGTCGCCGCGCCCGCCGGCGTGACCGCGCAGCTGGTCGGCTCGATGAACGCGGGCGTGAACGGGCTCATCCAGGGCGTCGATCTCGCCGACGTCGCCCCCGAGAGCGTGGTCAAGATCCCCACCGGCCGGCTGGTCGGCGCGCACCTGGTGCACTCCCTGCTGTGGCTGGTGTTCTTCGGCGCGATCATCGCGGTGTCGATGATCGGGATCCTGATCGGCGCCGTGCGCGACGGCGAGGCCGAGATCGGACTCATCGGACTGGGCGCCGGCTTCGCGATCGGCATCCCCATGGTGCTCGCGTTCGTCGCGGTGACCTGGTCGCAGATCTCCAAGTCGCTGCGGTACTCGATCGCGCCCACCCCCGACGGCGTGCGCATCACCTACGGTCTGCTGACGACGGTCACCGAGACGCTCCCTCCCGGCCGCATCTTCGCCGTCGAGGTCACGCAGTCGCTGCTGTGGCGCCCGTTCGGCTGGTGGGCGATCAAGATCAACCGCATGAGCGGCAAGAGCGCAGCGCAGCAGCAGAACGGCAACGCGCAGCAGTTCAACATCGTGCTGCCGGTCGGCAAGCGCGCCGACGTCGAGCGCGTGCTGGCGCTGATCCTTCCGGATGCCCCGCAGTCCGACATCCCGCTGGTGTGGGAGCACGGCATCCTGGGCCCCGTCGAGGGCGACCCGTACAAGACGATCCCGGCCCGCGCGTGGTGGCACCGGCCGCTGTCGTGGAAGCGGCACGGCTACACGGTGACCGAGTTCGGCGTGCTGCTGCGGCGCGGTGTGCTCTGGCGCAAGCTGGCAGTCTTCCCGCTGGCACGCCTGCAGGGCGTGTCGGTCTCGCAGGGGCCGCTCGACCGGCTTCAGGGCGTCTCGGGCGGGCAGGTGCACTCCGTCACCGGCCCCATCTCGGGCACGCTCTCGGGACTGGAGCGCGACGACGCGATCGCGCTGCTCGACGGCGTGAGCCGCGCGGCCGCGGCCGCCGCCGCCCGCGATCACTCGCACCGCTGGGGCTCGCACGGGAACGCGTCGGGCACCGCGGATGCCGGAGGTGCGGCGTCTTCGGGACCTGCGGAGGCCGCACCGTACAGCGCTCCGGCCGGCGGCTACGCGCCGATGCCGCCGAGCGCGCCGCCCGCGTTCTACGCCCCGCCCGCGTCCTACGCGCCGCCCGCCGACGCGCAGTTCCCCGTCGCGCCTCCGGTGCCACCGGCACCGCGTCCGGAGTGAGCATGAACCGCGACGGACGGCTCGGCATCGGCATCATCGGCGCCGGCAAGGTGGGTCCCGTGGTGGGCGCGGCCCTCGCCGGCGCCGGGCACGCGATCACCGGCATCACCTCCGGCTCGGACGACGACCGGGCGGCGGCCGTGCTGCCCGGGGCACCCGTGCTCGACGCCCTGGAGGTGGTGCGTCGCAGCGAGCTGGTCGTGATCGCGGTGCCGCACGATGAGCTCCCAGGGCTGGTGGCGGGCATCGCCGAGCTGGGCGGGTGGCAGATGGGGCAGCTCGTGCTGCACACGGATCCGTCCTACGGGATCGAGGTGCTGCGCCCGGCCGCCGAGCGCGGCGCCATCCCGCTGGCGGTGCACCCGGCGATCGCGTTCACCGGCACGACGATGGACCTGCGCCAGCTGCAGGCGGCGTTCGCCGCCGTGACCGCACCCGCCCCGGTGCTGCCGATCGCGCAGGCTCTCGCCGTCGAGATGGGCTGCGAGCCGGTCGTCATCGCCGAGCAGGATCGCGCCTCCTACGGGGAGGCCATCGCCACGGCATCCGAGTTCTCCCGCTCCATCGTCGGGCAGGCGACCTCGCTGCTGCGCGGCGTCGGCGTCGAGAACCCCGGGGGATACCTGTCGGCGCTGGTGTCGTCCACGGTCGAACAGGCGCTGCGCGAGGCATCCGGCCCGCTGGAACCGCCGCTTCTCTGACCTCAGCGACCGCCCGAGAAGCCGCCGCCGCCTCCGCCGCCGGAGAAGCCGCCGCCCGTCGATCCGCCGGACGAGCTGGACGCGGTGTAGGTCGCGGCGGAGCTCATCGACGTCGAGTAGTGCGCCAGGTGCGAGTGCAGCGAGACGCCGGCGGCGACGTCGACCCACCCGGGGCCGGTCCCGGACGCGGAGTAACTGGTCTCCAGCACCTTCGTCCAGCTCTTCTCCTCGCCGAGCAGCATGGCGTAGGGGAGCAGCTTCTCGTACAGGTGAACCACGTCCACCGTGCCGTCGGAGCGGCGCTCAGCGCCCCGGTAGGACTGCAGCATGCGGAGCCGGTCGGTCTCGGCCACGCGGATGAACTCCTTCACGCCCATCAGGTGCTCGTGGCGCAGCGCGCCCTCGTGCGTCATCACGGTGTGCCGGCTGAAGGCGACCAGGGAGCTGATCGCCACCACGACGCCCGCGGCGATGAGCGCGACGATGGACAGACCGAGCATCTCGCGGTCCTTCACCGCCGACCACGTCAGGAACGCGGCGGTCGCGATGAGCAGGGCGATGGATGCCCAGCCGAACGCCATCGCGGCGCGACTGCGTTCCTCGGTGAGCCAGCCGCTCTGCTTCGCCGCAGCGCGGCCCTTCTGCACCAGCTTCTCCATGCGCTTGGCGAACTTCGTGCTGGACTTCGGGATCCGTCGTACGGTCTCCTCGCCCGGGAACAGGGAGTCGACGGCCGCCCGATCGAGCGGCTGCGACGGGCGCGAACGATCGATCAGCCGCAACGACGGACGCCGCTTGGCATCCTGCTCCTCCTCCAGGCGCAGCACGCCCTGCACGGCCAGATGCACCATCTGCGCGGGGATCGGGTTCGGCGCCCCGGGGATCAGCGGCGCGGCGGCCAGCGGCGGCAGTTCCGCGGGCACGTCGAACTGGGCGACGATGATGCCGGTGGCCGTCTGCCGTCTCCGCTTGAGCGCCGCGGCCGAGAACCAGGCGCCGCTCGCGGTGGCGATCGCGGCGAGTCCGACGACGGCGGGCCCGAAATCGGCGACCGGATCGGGCATCCGCGCCTCGGGCTGGGTGACCGTGCCCGCCTCGAAGCCGATCGCGACCGTCACCCCGTCGCCGGCGGCGCGCTCGCCGGACTCCACCGTGAAGCTCGCGCCCCCGGCGGAGGGTTCGGGGCCGTCGAGCGTGCACGCGCCCTTCTGCCCGGTCGTGCCGCTGTAGCAGGCGGTGTCGCCGGTGAGCGCATCCGCCAGCGGCCGCGCGAAGGTGATCGTGGCGCGGAACCGGCCGATGGCCTGCGTGCTGTTGAGCGGCAGCAGGTTCCAGTAGAGCTCGTCGTTGCCGGACTTCGTGCCGTGGATCATGAAGTCGCGCATCGTCGACTCGATGACGTACGTGGTCGAGCCGTGCACGTAGTCGTCGTTCCCGGTCAGCACGAGGAGCATGCCGTCCTCGCTCTCGGTCTCGAACGGCACGTCGCGTCCGTCGGCATCCTTGACCGACAGGATGCGCAGGCTGAGCCCGGCACCCTCGTACCGCTCGGGATAGCCGCGGATGATGCCCTTGTTCTGGTCTGTCTGGGGGAACTCGGCCACCACGGTCTCGGTCACATGGGCGACCGCGTGGCCGTCGGCGTCGAGGGACACCCGGTAGTCGGAGGTCCACGAGGAGTACGAGAAGTCGTCGACGTCGGCCGAGGCGGCGGATGCCGGGAGAAGCACGGCGGCGACCATCCCGACGGCCAGGGTGAGCATCGCAAGGATGCGCCGGGCGGCGTGCGGCCGTGGACGGAGCAGGTGGGGTCGCATGCTCACGAGGCTATCCCGGCCCCCGCCGGAGTCTCAGGGAGGGCATCGGCTCGCCGGTAGACTTGTGGGGACTTTCTGCAAGGAGCCCCCACCCATGACTGACGCGTCTGCGCCGATCCCCTCGCCCGAGCTCGAAGAGGACATCTTCGAGCAGAAGGCCGTGCGTCTCGCCAAGCGCGACAAGCTGATCGCGAACCGGGCGGATGCCGGTGGCGGCGCGTTCCCGGTCGGGGTGCCGGTGACGCACCTCATCCCCGCGCTGCGTGCGCAGTACGGCGACCTGGAGCCCGGCGCCGAGACCGGTGAGATCGTCGGCGTGGCCGGACGCGTGGTGTTCAGCCGCAACACCGGAAAGCTCTGCTTCGCCACCCTGCAGGCCGGTGATGGCTCGCGCATCCAGGCGATGGTGTCCCTCGCGAACGTCGGCGAGGAGTCGCTGGCGGAGTGGAAGGAGCTCGTCGACCTGGGCGACCACGTGTTCGTGCACGGCGAGGTGATCTCGAGCCGCCGCGGCGAGCTGTCGATCATGGCCGATGACTGGGCGATCGCGTCGAAGGCGATCCTGCCGCTGCCCAACGTGTATGCGGAGCTGAACGAGGAGACGCGCGTGCGCAGCCGCTTCCTCGACCTGATCGTGCGCGACCAGGCTCGCACCACCGTGCGCGCCCGCGCCGCCGTGAACGCCAGCCTGCGCGCCACATTCACCAGCCATGACTACCTCGAGGTGGAGACGCCGATGCTGCAGGTGCAGCACGGCGGGGCATCCGCTCGTCCCTTCGTCACGCACTCCAACGCGTTCGACACCGAGCTGTACCTGCGCATCGCGCCGGAGCTGTATCTCAAGCGCGCCGTCGTCGGCGGCATCGAGCGGGTCTACGAGATCAACCGCAACTTCCGCAACGAGGGCGCCGACTCGACGCACTCCCCGGAGTTCGCGATGCTCGAGGCGTACCAGGCCTACGGCGACTACAACCAGATGGCCGAGCTGACTCAGGAGCTGGTGCAGAACGCGGCCATCGCGGTCGCCGGGTCCACCACGGTCACCTGGGCCGACGGCACCGAGTACGACCTGGGCGGCGAGTGGGACCGCATCTCGATGTACGACTCGCTGTCCGAGGTCTCCGGCCGCACGGTCACCCCGCAGGACTCCGTCGAGGACCTGATCGCCTTCGCGAACGAGAACGGCGTCGACATCCCGCCGCACGCCACGCACGGCAAGCTCGTCGAGGAGCTGTGGGAGCACTTCGTGAAGGGCGACCTGGTTCGCCCGACCTTCGTGATGGACTTCCCCGTCGACACCTCGCCGCTGGTGCGGGAGCACCGCTCGATCGCGGGCGTCGTGGAGAAGTGGGACCTGTACATCCGCGGGTTCGAGCTGGCCACAGGGTACTCCGAGCTGGTCGACCCGGTGATCCAGCGCGAGCGGTTCACTGAGCAGGCCAAGCTCGCCGCCCGCGGCGACGTCGAGGCCATGCCGATCGACGAGGAGTTCCTGCGCGCGCTCGAGCACGGCATGCCGCCGTCCGGGGGCATGGGCATGGGCATCGACCGTCTGCTGATGGCCGTCACGGGTCTCGGCATCCGCGAGACCATCCTCTTCCCGCTGGTGAAGTGATCCGCAGGAGGCCGTGATGTTCGGGATCGTCGATCTTGCCATCGCGGTGCTGCTGCTCGCCGCCGTGGTGGCGGGGTTCGGCGCCGGGCTGTTCTCGATACTCGGCGCGCTGTGCGGGCTGGTCGCGGGCGCGCTCGCCGTGCCGTTCGTGCTGCCGCTGATCGCGCGAGCGCTGCCGGAGAGCGAGTGGCAGGGGTTCATCATCGTCGCCGCGGCCGTGCTGCTGCTGGCTGTCGGCATGGGCATCGGGTCCGCGATCGGGGCGCTGCTGCGCCGCGGGGCTGACAGGTTGCGGTTGAAGTTCCTCGAGCGGATGCTGGGCGGCGTCGCCGCTCTGGTCGCCGGGGCGCTCGCGATCACGATGGCGGGTTCGGCGATCGCCTCGGCCGGCATCCCCGGACTGTCGCCCCTCGTCGCCTCGTCGACCGTGCTGCGGACGATCGAGCAGTACACCCCGGCACCGCTCGCGGAAGGTGCGGCCCGCCTGCGGGCGCTCGTCTTCGGCAGCGTGCCGCTGCCGACCGTCCACGGCTCGGCCAGTCCCGCGGCTCCGCCACCGGATCCGGGCGGCATCGACCTGTCGACGCCGGGGCTGAAGGCCGCGCAGGCCTCGGTCGCGAAGATCTCGGGTGTCGCCAGCCAGTGCAGCGTCATCTCCACCGGATCCGGTTTCGTGATCGCGCCCGACCGCATCATGACGAACGCGCATGTGGTCGCTGGCGTGACGTCGCCGGTCGTCGAGCTGCCGGGACAGCCGGCGCGCGACGGTCGCATCGTCTACTTCGACCCGGTCGACGACATCGCGGTGGTCGCGGCGGATGTCACAGCGAAGCCGCTCGGGCTCTCCGACGCCCTGGCACCGGGTGCCGGAGGCGCGGTGATGGGCTACCCGTTCGGAGGCCCCTTCCGGGTCGTCCCCGCAGGCGTGCTCTCGTCGTCGACCGCATCGATCCAGAGCATCGACGGCACCAGCAGCGATGAGCGCAGCATCTACGCGCTGCAGGCGCAGGTCGAGCCCGGCAACTCGGGCGGCCCGCTGCTCACCGAGGACGGGCAGGTCGCGGGTATGGTGTTCGCCAAGGACGAGGTCAAGCAGGGCGTCGGCTATGCGATGACGAACGCGGAGCTGCTGCCGGTCATCGCGCAGGCCGAGAGCTCGACGAAGGGCGTGGCGACGGGCTCCTGTCGGCGCTGATCCGCGCTCGGTCACCGGCGTCGTAGTACCCACTCGGGCAGCACGGCTGCGGACAGCATCGTCGAGATGAGGGATGCCATGCTGTGCCCTGGGTCGATCCGGAGCGCCTCATCGACGTAGACGCCGGCATGCGACGAGCGGCCGAGCGCCCAGGCGAGCCAGGCGGCGGCCGTCAAGGCGCCCGGCTTGGCCTGCCGGGGCGCCCGTGCGGCGACGAGGCGCACCAGCTCCAGCGCGCAGCCGAGCCGATCAGGGTCCGGCGGTGCGCCCCGGCCCAGGAACACCTCGCCGATCGTGCGGGGGATGTCTCCGCGCTGTCGGGAGAACTCCATCTGGGCCTCCAGCGCGCGGCATCCGAACTCCCGATCCGTCGCCCACTGCACCAGGACCGCGTCTCGCAGCGCGGGCCGGGCCAGACACCACAGCAGCGCCGCGCAGCCGTACGGGTCGTCGTCGGCCGGGCGTTCGATGAGCTCCTCCACGAACCCGGGCAGATCGTCGAGGACCTCCATGGCGGTGATGAGCGCGATCGGGTTCGCGTCACGCGCCGGCGACGTCGACGGTCGCCGATCCAGGAGCTCCTCCAGCTCGGCCAGGGCGCGACCGACCCGCTCTCGGTCGGCGAGGTCGCTGCCCGGCAGCTCGGCGCCCGCGAGCTGGTCGCCGCTGACGTCGCCGACGCCGGGTATCCCGTCACCGACCGGGATGCTCTCGAGCGGCCGGATCGTGGGGTCATCCTCCCGGTAGTCGCCCCAGCCGTCCGGGGTCACGCACAGCGCGTCGACCAGGTGCAGGCCGGCCTCCAGGATCACGTCACCCAGGGCCTCGGCGAGGACGAGGTGCGGCAGGAGCACGCCGTCGGGGACCGGAAGCGGGTGGTCGTCGGTGTACACCACCAGCGCGGCGGCATCGACGCCGCTGACCTGCAGGAGTGCATGCACTGCGGCATCCGCGAACGCCTCGGGGTCGGCATCCGGTGCGGGCAGGTCGACCCGCAGTGCGCCGTGCGTGCGCGTACCGCGGAACGGCAAAAGCACGACGCTGCACCGCGGTGTGAAGCCGGCCAGCGCCGGGACGATGCCGAGCAGCTCGGCGGGTTCGGTGGCATGGATGATCGTGGTCATGCGGTGAGTGTGCCCGCCACGCACCCACGTTCGTCCTGGCCGGATCCGCGTGATCCTCGGCATCCGTGCAGAACTGATCCACGATCACGGGCTGTGCAGGGAGAACGGGCTGACCGGGGAGATCGATAGGAACTCCGCGTACGATGGAGGGGTGGACGACATGTGGATGGCAGTGGGGTGGGCCATTCTGCCGACCCTCGCGGTGAGCGCGGTGTTCGTGATCGTGCTCCGCGGCATCCTGCGATTCGATCGCACCGAGCGCAAGGTGCACGCCCGGATCGAGGCCGAGGAGCGCGCCGCGCGCGGACTCCCGCCCAAGGCATCCTGACCGCCTCGCCCCGCTGAACGCGGCATCCGCGGCTTCTGTCCCCGTCTGCGGCTACTCTGATCCAGAGTGATCAGTGCCGTGACGGAGGGGGGCTCGGTGTTCGACGTCAACAACTGGCCCTGGTGGGCCGTGCTCGGCTATCTCGTCATCGACATCACCGTGCGCGTCGTGTCGATCATCGTCGTGCCCCGCAACCGGCGTCCGACCTCGGCCATGGCCTGGCTGCTGGCGATCTTCCTCATCCCGGTCGTGGGGGTGCTGCTCTTCCTGCTCATCGGCAACCCCAAGCTGCCGCGCGCGCGACGCCGCAAGCAGGAGCAGGTCAACGAGTACATCGCCGAGGCCGCCAGCCACCTGAACTTCGGCTCGCTGCGCCCGAACGCGCCGGAATGGTTCCCGCCGCTCGTCGCGATGAACCAGCACCTGGGCGCCCTGCCGCTGTCCGGCGGCAATGAGGCGCACCTGATCAGCGAGTACCAGCAGTCCCTCGACGACATGGCCGACGCGATGCGGGCGGCCGAGCACTACGTGCACGTGGAGTTCTACATCCTGCAGAGCGACGCCTCGACGGACAACTTCTTCCGAGCCATGGAGGAGGTCGCGGCCCGCGGCATCCCCGTGCGCGTGCTGCTGGACTACTGGGCCAACCGCTGGAAGCCGAAGTACCGCGAGACGCTGAAGCGCCTCGACGCGATGGGCGCGGACTGGCACCTGATGCTGCCCGTGCAGCCGCTGCGCGGCCGCATCCAGCGCCCCGATCTGCGCAATCACCGCAAGCTCCTCGTGGTGGACGGATCCGTGGGCTTCCTGGGCTCGCAGAACGTCACCGACTCCTCGTACAACCTGCCCAAGAACATCAAGCGCGGGCTGCACTGGGTCGACCTGATGGTGCGGGTGAAGGGCCCGGTCGTGGCCAGCCTGAACGCCGTGTTCCTGTCCGACTACTACGCCGAGACCGACCGGGTGCCGGATGCCGGTGAGCTCACGCGCGTGGAGCACGGCGCCGGCGAGCTGGGCTGCCAGATCGTGCCGTCCGGGCCTGGATTCGAGGTGGAGAACAACCTGCGGCTGTTCCTTGCGCTGCTGTATGCGGCGAAGGAGCGGATCATGATCGTGAGCCCGTACTTCGTCCCCGACGAGGCGCTGCTGCTGGCCGTGACGGCAGCCGTCGACCGCGGCGTGCAGGTGGAGTTGTTCGTCTCGGAGGAGGGCGACCAGGCCGTCGTCTACCACGCGCAGCGCAGCTACTACGAGGCGCTGCTGCGCGCCGGCATCCGCATCTGGATGTACCCGAAACCGTACATCCTGCACACCAAGAGCCTCACGATCGACGACCAGGTCGCCGTGATCGGCTCGAGCAACATGGACATGCGCTCCTTCGGTCTGAACATGGAGGTGTCCATGCTGGTGCGCGGCGAGGAGTTCGTCGACGAGGTGCGTGTCGTCGAGGACGAGTACCGGTCGCTCAGCCGCGAGCTGACGCTGGAGGAGTGGGACAGGCAGCCGCTGCGATCCACGGTGCTCGACAACCTCGCGCGTCTCACCTCTGCGCTGCAATAGAGCGGTTGTGAGACGGATGTCCGTCCGGCGACACTGGGAGGTATGAGCCTCCCCCGACTCCGCCTGATCCCGTCCGCGCTCGCCCTCGCCGCCGTGGCACTTCTCGCTGCCGGCTGCACGACGACCCCGGCATCGCCTGCGCCCACCAGCACGGGCGGGGCGGATGCAACCGCTCCGTCGCAGCCGAAGGAGCCCAGCGGCGACGACATCGAGGCGGCGTGGCTCGCCGGGGGCGCGTCGATCGGCATCGTCACCTGGGGCTCGTCCTCGAGGGACTGCCAGCCGGCGCAGGCCGATGTGAAGGCGGACGGACAGACCCTCGAGGTCACGCTGACGGATCGTGCCGACGGCCGGAAGCCCTGCACCGCCGACTTCGGGCCTCGCGCGATCGCGTTCCCCGTCCCCAGCGGCGTCGATGTCACGCAGGATGTCGAGGTGAACGTCACCTACGGGAAGCTGAAGGCGGATGCCGACCTGGACGGGCTCCCGGCTGCGCCGGCCGATCCTGGGATGGGGCAGCCCTCGGCCGGCTGGTTCGACGATCAGGGCATCCTGCTGATGACGTACGGCTCGTCGTCCTGCCCGCCGGTGGTGCAGGACGTGACGATGGCGGATGCGGGTGCCACCGTGACCTTCGCGACCGTCGACCGCGTCTGCACCATGGACCTGGCACCTCGCGTCACCGTGATCCAGCTCCCGCAGGAGCCGAAGGGCGACCGCGCCTTCACCCTGACACTCTCCGGCGACCACCTCGACGGAGAGGTCCCCGTCATCGGCTGAGCCGCCGGCTCAGAAGTTCGAGACGTCGTGTCCCTTCGGCAGCACGATGCTGAGGCCGCCCTGCTCGATGCGGCACGACATCCGCACGGCGGTGCCCAGCTCGTCGCCGTCCAGCTCGATCGAGGTGGGGGAGACCATGGCGGTGTCGGCCGTCCGTCCGCGCAGGTAGCGGATGGAGGAGTTCCGCCCGCGGCGTTCCAGCACCCGGCGCCCGGCACGCGAGCGGCGCAGCACCGAGTTGTCCCACCACACCTTCCGCCAGATGCCCAGCCATCCGAGTGGTCCGGTGGGCTGGATGACAGCGATGTCCATCGTGCCGTCGTCGAGCGAGGCATCCGGCATCAGCGCGATGCCCGCGGGCAGCGCGCCGCAGTTGGCGAACAGCATGCTGTGCACCTTCGTGGAGTGCAGGCGGCCGTCGTCGAGCTGATACACGACGCGGAAGGGCTTCGCGCCCGGGAGCGAGCGCGCCGCACCGTCGAGGTAGGCGATCCAGCCGACGGTCTTCTTCAGATCCGGGCGGGTGTTGGCGATCATGTCGGCGTCCAGGCCCATGCCCGCGAGCACGACGAATCCGTGCTCGGTCTCGGAGCCGTCCTCGCGGGTGAGCGACGCCCAGCCGATGTCCACCGGATGCGTGAAGCCGGTGAACACGGCATCCATGACCTTCTCGGGGTCGAGCAGCGGCAGCCCGAGATTGCGCGCGAAGAGGTTGCCCGTGCCGCCCGGGACGATCGCGAACGGCACGCCCGTGCCCGCCATCGCCTCGGACACCGAGCGCACCGTGCCGTCGCCGCCGGCGGCGAGCACTGCGGCCGCGCCCTCGTCGAGCGCGGTGCGGGTGATGATCCGGCCGGGGTCGTCGATGCTGGTCTCGTAGAACCGCGGCGGGGCCCAGCCGTGCTTCTTCGACAGTGCCGTCAGCGTCGACCGCAGCCGCCTGGCGTCGACCTTGACGGGGTTGAGGACGAGCGCCGCGTGCGTGCGCTCGTTCCCGGATGCCGACATGTCGCAACTCTACGGCTCAACACGATCACGGGCGCACAGGGGCCGCATCCGAGGTCGCTCCGTCCGCTCAGGGGCGGCTGAGCCGCTCGGTAGACTTGCACAATGATCGATCTCACCCTCCTCCGCGACGAGCCCGAGCTCGTCCGTCGTTCACAGCTCGCGCGCGGGAACGCGCCCGAGACCGTCGACGCCGCGATCGAGGCAGACCGATCGCGTCGCGACGCGCTGAACGCGTTCGAGTCGCTCCGTGCCGAGCAGAACGCCTTCGGCAAGACGGTCGCCAAGGCGCCCAAGGAAGAGAAGGCGGCACTGGTCGCGCAGGCCAAGGACCTGGCCGACCGGGTCAAGGCCGCGCAGCAGGCGTCGAACGAGGCGGCGGATGCTGCGGCATCCGCTCTCGCGAAGATCGAGAACGTCATCATCGACGGCGTCCCCGCGGGCGGCGAGGAGGACTTCGTCGAGCTGCGCCGCGTCGGCGACGTCCCGGCCTTCGACTTCGAGCCCCGCGACCACCTGGAGATCGGCGAGCTGCTGGGCGCCATCGACATGGAGCGCGGCGTGAAGGTCTCCGGATCCCGCTTCTACTTCCTGAAGGGGATCGGCGCGCGCCTGGAGATCGCGCTGATGAACCTCGCGCTCGACAAGGCGCTGCAGAACGGCTTCACGCCCATGATCGTCCCGACGCTCGTGCGGCCGGAGATCATGCAGGGCACCGGGTTCCTCGGCGAGCACGCCGACGAGGTGTACCACCTCGACAAGGAGGACCTGTACCTGGTCGGCACCAGCGAGGTGCCGCTCGCGGGCTTCCACAAGGACGAGATCCTGGACATGTCCGCAGGCGCCCACCGCTATGCCGGGTGGTCCACCTGCTACCGCAGCGAGGCCGGGTCGTACGGCAAGGACACCCGCGGCATCATCCGCGTGCACCAGTTCAACAAGCTGGAGATGTTCGTCTACACGACGCCCGAGGACGCCGAGGCCGAGCACGACAGGCTCGTCGCGCTGCAGGAGGAGATGCTCACCGCGCTGGGCCTGGCCTACCGGGTGATCGACGTCGCCGCCGGCGACCTGGGCTCCAGCGCCGCGCGCAAGTTCGACATCGAGGCGTGGGTGCCCACCCAGGGCGCGTTCCGCGAGCTGACCTCCACGTCGAACTGCACGACGTACCAGGCGCGCCGTCTCGACGTGCGGTACCGGCCGGAGTCGGACGACGCGAGCCAGGCCAAGACGCGCAACGTCGCCACCCTCAACGGCACGCTGGCCACCACGCGCTGGATCGTCGCGATCCTGGAGACGCACCAGCAGGCCGACGGGTCGGTGACGGTGCCCGAGGTGCTGCGGCCGTACCTGGGCGGCATCGAGGTGCTGCGCCCACTCGGCTGGGTCGACCCCGAATCGGAATCCGCCGAGGCGCAGGCGGCGGAGTGACCTCGCGCGGCCTGGTCGGGCTGGACATCGACGGCACGATCCTGCTGCAGGACGAGACGCTCAGCCCCGGCGTGCCCGAGGCCGTCGCTGAGGTCCGGGATGCCGGCTACGACGTCATGCTCGCCACCGGGCGCAGCTGGAGCGGCACCCGGCGATACGTCGAGGTGCTCGACCTGACCGCGGAGTTCATGGTGTGCTCGAACGGTGCGGTGATCATGCGCCGGGTCGGCGACGAGTGGGTGCGCTGGCACGTGGAGGTCTTCGATCCCGCGCCCGTGCTCGCGCTGCTGCGCGACCGGCTGCCGGAGGCGCGCTACATGGTGGAGCTGGAGTCCGGGCAGCGGCTGTACACGGCTGTGCTGGACGATTGGACCCTGGACGGCGGACGGCAGGTCGACTTCGACGAGCTCGTCTCGCAGCCGGTGTCCCGCGTGGTGGTCGTCTCACCTGAGCACGACGAGGACGATTTCCACCAGCTGGTCGCCGAGGTGGGGCTCAACGAGGTCTCCTACGCGATCGGCTGGACGGCGTGGCTCGACATCGCACCGCAGGGCGTCGACAAGAGCACGGCGCTGGAGCGGGTGCGCGCCGAGCTCGGCATCCCGCGCGACCGGGTGCTGGTCGCCGGCGACGGACGCAACGACCTGGGCATGTTCGCGTGGGCGCTCACCGGAGAGGGCCGCGCCGTGGCGATGGGACAGGCCCCGGACGAGGTGAGGGACGCCGCCGGCGAGGAGACCACCGTGGTCGACGACGGCGGCCTCGCGATCGCGCTTCGCACGCTGCTCTGAGCCGAGCAGCCCGCTGACCCCGACATCAGTGGATCCACGGATGCGCGACGGGGGAGCGTGCGCATAAAGTCTGCGTAGTCCGCAGCTGTTTCCCGACGGACGCCACCACCCGACTCCGCGCCGGGTCGTCTCTCTGGGGTCCGACATGGTCGCTGAGGATGTCGAGGCGAGACCGCGTTTCACCGCCGCGCTGAAGCACCGCGACCTGCGTCTGCTCGCGATCGCGTTCATCGTGGACGGCGGCGCCTCCTGGTCGTACAACGTCGTCCTGATCGCCTACGTCTTCACCCGCACCCAGTCCGCAGGCTGGGTCACGGCGCTGGTGACCGTGCGCTGGGTGGTCGGCGTGCTGTGCGGCGGGTACGCGGGCGTGCTGGCGGATCGCTACGACCGGCGGACGGTGCTCGCGGTCAGCGCCTGGATCGCGTCGATCGTGACGGTCGGCATCGCCGTGATCGTGTGGACGGATGCGCCGCTGTGGATGCTGCTGGCAGGCGCCGCCGTGCTCACGGCGGTCTGCACGCCGACGCGCCCCGCTTCGGGCGCGCTGATCCCCGAGGTCGTGCCGGAGTCGGACCTGGTTGCCGCGAACGCGCTGTTCGCGCTGCTGGAGAGCGTGATCGTCGTGATCGGCCCCGGCGTCGGCGGCCTGCTGCTGCTCTTCGGTGAACCGGTGTACGGCGTGCTGGTCAATGCGGCGAGCTTCGTCGTCGCGGCGCTGATCTACAACGCTCTCCGTGTGCGCTCCCGCGGCAGTGCGGAGGCGGGGGGAGGGGCGTTCAGCCAATGGGTGTCGGGCGTGCGCGCACTGGGGGAGCACCAGAAGGCGCTGGTGCTGACGATCTTCCTGATCCTGGACTCCGCGGCGGCCAACTCCGCGAACGTGCTGCTGCCTGCGCTCTCGGAGCACCTGCACGGCGATTCCGCCGGATACACGCTGCTGCTCGCGGCGAACGCCCTGGGCGGCGTCGTGGTGGCGGGGCTGGCGCAGAAGCTCGCGGGCTCGAAGCGGATCGCCGTGCTGATCACATCGGCGATCTTCGTGCAGTGCGTCCCGCTGTGGCTGAGCGTGTTCGCGGGCTCCGCGTTCGCGGCATCCGTCCTGCAGCTGATCTCCGGCATCGGCATGGTCATCGTCGACGTCCTCGCGTTCACGACCCTGCAGCGCGACCTGCCGCGCGACGTGCTGGGGCGAGTGCTGGGCACCCTGGACGTGCTGATCCTGGCGAGCGCGGTGCTGGCGTCCGTGCTGGGAAGCGTGCTGTACTCGGCCTTCGGGCTGGCCGTGGCGTTCGGCGCGATCGGGCTGGGGTTCCCGCTGCTGGGTCTGTTCGGCCTCCCGGTGCTGCGCCGGCTGGATGCCGATGTCGCGGCGCGGGCAGCGCGTCTCGAGCCGCTCACCCGCACGCTCGACCAGCTCGACCTGTTCGCCGGAGCGCCGCGCAGCCTCATCGAGCATCTCGCCGAGAGTACTGAGGAGCAGACGCTGCCCGCGGGCACCGTGATCATCAGGCAGGGCGACGCATCCGATGCGTTCTGGGCCCTCGAGGACGGCGTGCTCGGGGTCAGCGCCGTGCGCGGCGACGGCACGACCACCGAGATCCCCGACGTCGAGGCACCCGGATACGTCGGTGAGATCGGTCTTCTGGATCGCACCGTCCGCTCGGCGACGGTGACCACTCGAACGGAGTGCCGGCTGCTCCGCATCCCGGGCGAGGACTTCGCCGCCGCGCTGGACGCATCCGCGCCCTCGCCGTCGATGCTGGGGCGCGTGGGGATCCGCACCTCCCGCACGTCGCTGACGCCGCCGTCGGATCCCGTGGAGGACCCCGCCCAGTAGTTCCCCAGGTGGGCGCGGGAGAATCGAAGGCATCGACCGTCGGCTCTTCCCCCGGAACCGATAGACTCGACGCCTGATCGTCCGGCGCGAGCCGGGATCGGGAGGGTTGTCCGAGTGGCCGATGGAGCTGGTCTTGAAAACCAGTGGGCAGCGATGTCCCGTGGGTTCGAATCCCACACCCTCCGCATCTGTTCGAAAGGCACTGAGTGAGCGAGTCCCGCAGTCGGCGCACCCCCGTTGCTCGTCATGGTCAGCTGCGCACCCCCGGCGCCACCGGGCAGCTGCTGAAGCTGCTCGGCATCGCCCTGGCCGTCGTCCTGGTCAGCGGGCTCGGCGTGGGGACGTTCGTCGTGGGCGGGCTGCTGAACACCGTCAGCGCCAACGCCGTCGAGCTGGAGAACCAGAAGGAGCTCCCGCCGGACATCTCGGCCTACGAGGGCGGATTCGACATGCTGCTCACCGGTGTGGACACCTGTGAGCCCAAGTACGCCTACCTCTTCGGCAAGCGCTGCACCGGTAAGGACGCCCAGGGCACGCTGAACGACGTGAACCTGCTCGTGCACGTCTCCGCCGCGCCGCGCCGCGTGACCGTGGTGAGCTTCCCGCGCGACCTGATGATCCCGATCCCCGCCTGCACGGATGCCAACGGCAAGACCTCCTCGTCGATGAGCAAGCAGCAGCTCAACGTCGCCTATGAGCACGGTGGCGACAAGGGCGGTCTGAACTGCGTCGCCAAGACCATCTCGAGCCTGGTCGGGGGCGAGGACATCGAGTTCGCCGCGAAGGTCACCTTCGGCGGAGTGATCGAGATCACGGATGCCATCGGCGGCGTCGACGTCTGCCTGGCCAACCCGATCAAGGACCGCTTCACCGGTCTGGACATGTCCGCGGGCGACCACACGATCCAGGGCCTGCAGGCCCTGCAGTTCCTCCGCACGCGACACGGCGTGGGCGACGGGAGCGACCTGGGACGCATCGGCAATCAGCAGCAGTACATGTCGAGCCTGGTGCGCAAGCTCATCAGCGGTCAGGTGCTCGGCAATGTCGGCACCATGCTGAAGCTCGCCGACGTGGGTCTGAACAACCTCGAGGCGTCCACCTCGCTCGCGAATCCGATGACGATCGCGCAGATCGCACTGGCCGTCAAGGACGTGCCGTTCGAGGACATCGTCTTCGTGCAGTACCCCACGATCTACGACCCGGCTGACGCGGACCGCGTCATCCCCGACAAGCGCAACGCGAAGATCCTGTGGGACGCGATCACGGCCAACAAGCAGCTGCAGATCACGCACGAGAACACCAAGAACGACGGTGTGGTCGTGAAGGAGCCGGACGCCGGCACCACTGCGCCGCCGGCCACGCCCACCCCGACGGAGACCCCGGCGGATGTCGTGGAGCTGCCCTCGTCGATCACGGGCACCTCGGCTGCCCAGGTGACCTGCTCCAACGGCAACGTGCGCGGTCGCTGACCGCCACGCCCGATGCAGTGGGCGGGTTCGCCGCACTCCGTCCGACCCGTTATGATTGCATGACGTGCTCGATTCGGTTCGAGCACATGGAGACGTCGCATAGTCAGGCCTAGTGCACCACCCTGCTAAGGTGGAGTCCTCGCAAGGGGACCGAGGGTTCAAATCCCTCCGTCTCCGCCAAGAATCTGAGCCCCGGGACGCAGTCCTGGGGCTCAGATTTTTGCCGTAGGCGGGTGGCACTTCGAACAACAGGGCCCCACGCGGCCGGAGGCTCCGCGCGCCGCCCTTCTCACCGGACGCAAGCCGATCTCTGCAACGCGCGGCGCGTGGAGTGGCCGCGAGGGACTCAGATCCCTCCGTCTCCGCCAAAGATCCCGAGATCGGACGAAGTCCGGTCGAGGGATCATTTGCTGTCACGTCTCCCGGGCGAGGAGTTCGATCGCTGAGCCGATACCTCGCCCCGCCTCGGCCGGGTCGATCCGAGCCAGGGCGAAGGCGGCGACGACGCTGCTCGTGATCGCGGTGACCAGTCGTTCCCGCTCCGCTGCGTCGAGGTCGGGCGCGTGCGCGTGCACCCCGCGGGCGAAGGCGTCGCGGAGTTCCGCACGATAGTCGGAGATCACCTGGGCGACCTTCTGGTCGTGCGCGATCGGGGCACCGGCGGCGTTCACCAGGAGGCATCCGTGCGATGCCGGCATCGAGTCGAGAGTGCCGAATGCGTCGCGCAGGCCCTGCAGATACGCGATGATCGCGTCGGGATCGACGACCTCGCCGGACAGGGGCCGCAGTCGCGGGCGGACGACCTCGTCGAGGTAGCTCTGCACAGCGGCGTCGAACAGGCCGCGCTTCGAGCCGAACGCGTTGTAGATGCTGGAGCGGCTGAGGCCTGTGGCGGCCTCGAGGTCGGGGATCGAAGCGCTCTCATAGCCGACCGTCCAGAACAGCGTGCGGGCGGCACGGACCACCGCTTCGCGGTCGAAGCTCGGTGTGCGTGCCATGAGCGCTCCTTTTTGTGTAACGGTCAGTCCAGTATATATTGGACAGATCATTACAGAAACGCTTCACGGAGGAGTCACCATGGTGGTCGCAGGTCTGATACTCGCCGGTCTCGCGGCGCTCGTGCACGTCTACATCTTCGTCATGGAGTCGCTGATATGGACCACGCCGCGAGTGCGCGCGACGTTCGGAGTGACGGAGGAGGAGGCTCTGGCGACGAAGTCCATGGCCTTCAACCAGGGGTTCTACAACCTGTTCCTCGCGATCTCGGTCTTCACGGGCATCGTCTTCTTCGCCGTCGGCGCGCACGCCGTCGGCGCGACGCTCGTGTTCGTCGGGGCGGGCTCGATGGCCGCGGCTGCGATCGTGCTCCTGCTCTCCTCGCCGGACAAGCGGGGTGCGGCGCTGAAGCAGGGCGTCATCCCCGCGGTCGCGGTCATCATCCTCGCGCTCGGCGTCACGCTCTGACCCGGCCGACAGCAGCATCACGAAGGAGTTCCATGTCCACCGCTCTGAACACCCAGATCCAGCTCGCGAAGCGCCCGGTCGGATGGCCGACGCCCGACGACTTCCAGACCGCGACGGTGGTCTACGAAGCCCCCTCCGCCGGCGAGGTGCGGGTGCGCAACGAGTTCGTCTCGGTCGACCCCTACATGCGGGGACGCATGAACGACGTCCGCAGCTATGTCGCGCCGTTCGCTCTGGGTGAGACGATCACCGGAGGCGCGATCGGCCGGGTCATCGTCTCCGCGGCCCCCGAACTCCCGGTCGGCACGCTGGTCCTGCATCAGCACGGCTGGTCGGATGTGGTCCAGGCCGACGCGTCGACGTTCCGCGCCGTGCCCGACGTTCCCGGGCTCCCTTCGTCTCTGCGACTGCACATCCTCGGGATGACCGGCCTGACCGCCTATGTCGGGCTCACCGCGATCGCGGGCCTGAAGCCCGGGGACACCGTGTTCGTCTCCGGAGCGGCGGGCGCGGTGGGGACGGCGGTCGGTCAGATCGCCAAGCTGCTCGGGGCCGGGCGGGTCATCGGCTCCGCGGGCACACCCGAGAAGGTCGCGCTCCTGACCGAGAAGTACGGTTACGACGCCGCCTTCAACTACCGGGACGGCGACGTGCGATCCCAGCTCGCCGCGGCGGCACCGGACGGCATCGACGTGTTCTTCGACAACGTCGGAGGCGACCACCTGGAGGCGGCGCTCGACGCGTTCAACGACGGAGGCCGCGCCGCGCTCTGCGGGGCGATCGCCGGGTACAACACGACCGACCGCGCCCCGGGGCCCGACAACCTGGCCAACATCATCACCCGCGCCCTGACGCTGAAGGGCTTCACGCTCGCGGCGCACCTCGGCCTCGCCTCCGAGTTCCAGGAGAAGATGACGGCGTGGTTCGCCGAGGGGAGGATCGCCTACGACGAGACGATCGTCGACGGCATCGAGAACACCGTGCACGCGTTCCTCGACATGATGCGCGGCGCGAACACCGGCAAGATGCTCGTCCGCATCGCCGCCGACGAGACCGACGCGCGCGCCTGAGCGCACCGGACGCCGCGGGCCTTGGGTGCTTCGGGCGCAGGGACGGACTGAGGCGCCGAAGGCCTCGGCGGCATCCGAGAACGAGAGCATGCCCCGCATGGCCGTAGCGCCTCGCTCACGGCATCGGCGCGGACCGGTCGCCAGGTCCGCCTGCCCGCGCGGGCAGGCTCAGCACCAGCAGTGAGGCGGCGATCGCGGTCATCCCGGCCCAGCCGACCGCCGAGAGCCGCTCGCCCACGACGAGCACGGCGAGCAGCGTCGCGACGGCCGGTTCCAGCAGCGTCACCGTGGTCGCCGTGCTCGCCGGGATCCGGGCCAGCCCGAAGCCGAACAGCAGGTAGCCGAGGAACATCGGCACGAGAGCCATGTAGGCCGCGACCGCGAAGGCCTGCGGCGACGCGATCAGCGGCGCACCGGTGACGAACAGCACCGGCATCAGCAGCAGTCCGCCGAGACCGAAGACGGCGCCCATCGCCGCCGCGCGCTCGATTCCGGCATCCATCAGCCGCCTCGCGGCCCAGGAGTACAGTGCGTAGGTCGCGCCCGCCACCAGACCGAGCGCGACGCCGAGGACGACGTTCGAACCGCTCCCGACCTCGTGCGAGAGGATCAGGGCGGTCCCGCCGCTGACCGCGAGCACGACCGCGACGACCCACCGTGCATCGGGACGATGCCGGTCGATGACGGCCTCCAGCGCTCCGGAGAACAGGGGAGCGGACGCCAGTGACACGACCGACCCGATCGCCACACCGGCCAGATGCATGGACGCGTAGAACGCGAGCGGATAGACCGCGACGGCCAGTCCGGCGGCGAGGATGACGCCTCTGTACTGCGCCAGCCGTGCGCGGCCGTCGGTCACGGCGCGCCAGGCGACGGCGAGCTGCAGCAGCCCGCCGATGCCGAGCGCGGCGGATCCGATCGCGAGCGGGCTCGCGGCCGGGGCGAACGTGGCGGCGGTGCCCGTGGTGCCCCACAATACCGAGGTGACGGCGACGGCCAGGATGCCGCTGGAGCGCCGGCTCATCGCGAAGCGCGCGTGGTCGTCATGCGGCTCCTCTGCGGGCGGAAGGGTCTCCTGAGGCGAGCGTACGGCATCCGCTCCCGCCCGATCGCGCGGTCACCCCATCGCGAGCACGGACAGCACGTTCCCCGCGGGGTCGGTGAACCAGGCGATGTCGGGGCCGCGCCCGGGTCCGCCGTGCGCGATGCCCTTGGCATCCGTGCCGAAGTCGGGATCGGTGTAGATCTTCGTCACGACCCCGCGGGAGTTCAGCTCGTCGACCGCGGCCTCGACGTCCTCGACCGGGAAGTTCAGGATCGTGAAACTCGCCGGCGTGTGATTCGGCTTGCCGTACACGAGGATCGAGCCGCCCTGCGGCAGGCGGATGTCGAGGAAGCCCATCGGATTGGTCGTGACCTCGAGTCCGAGCGTCTCACCGTAGAAGGTGCGTGCGGCGTCGACATCGTCGACGCTGAAGCCGCTGAAGGCGTGGGTCGTCTGGAATGCGCTCATCGCTTCAGCATGCGCCCGTGCGGGCTCGGTGTCCAGGTCAGCGCGGGTCGTACCGGAGCGGGCTCTGGCTCGCCGCGACGATGTCGCGCAGCTGTTCCAGAGAGGCCTGCGGATCCTGCGCGGCGCGCGCCTGGATCAGCACGTTCCCGAGCGCTGTTGCTTCGACGGGGCCGGCCAGCACCGGAAGCCCGGTGCGATCGGCCGTCGCCTGGCAGAGCAGTCGGTTCAGCGAGCCGCCGCCGACCAGGTGGATGCTGTCGATCTCGCGGCCGGACAGAGCGGATGCCGTTCGCACGGCATCCGCGAACGCCGCCGCGATCGACTCCACGATGTTGCGGGCGAAGGCCGGTCGCGAGGTCGGCGCAGCCGGTCCGAGCAGCGCCGTGATGCGTGCCGGCATGTCGCCGGGCGCGCTGAGCGACGGATCGTTCGCGTCGAACAGGGGCGTCTCGCCGTCGGCATCCGCCGCCTGCGACAGCAGCGACGGCAGGTCGATCGGTGCGCCGTCCTCCGCCTCCCATGCGCGCACGGTCTCGCTGAGCAGCCAGAGGCCGGTGACGTTGTGCAGGAAGCGGATGCGGCCGTCCACGCCGAGCTCGTTGGTGAAGTTCGCCGCACGAGCGGCATCCGTCACCACCGGCTCGGCCAGCTCCAGCCCGACCAGCCCCCACGTCCCGCACGAGATGTACGCGGAATGCGGTGAGGACAGCGGAGCGGCGACGACAGCGGATGCCGTGTCGTGCGATCCGACCGCGACCACCGGCAGCTCCGCGCCGACTCGGCGTGCGAGCTCCGGCCGCAGCGTGCCGATCACGGTTCCCGGATCGACGAGCTCGGGAAGGACGCCGACCGGGATGCCGAGCCGCTCGGCGAGCTCGAGGTCCCACTCCGAGGTGTGCACGTCCAGCAGACCGGTCGTGGAGGCGTTCGTGCGCTCCGCGACCTGCCGGCCGGTCAGCAGGAAGGCGATCAGGTCGGGGATCAGCAGCGCGGCGTCCGCCTGCGCGAGATGCCCGTCGATCCGGTACTGGTACAGGGTGTTGAACGGCAGGAACTGCAGGCCGTTGCGGCGGTACAGCTGCTCGAACGGGACGATCTCGTGCACCTCGTCCACGCCGCGTCCGGTGCGCGCATCACGGTAGTGGAACGGCTCCGCCACCAGCTCTCCGTCGCGCAGCAGACCATAGTCCACTGCCCACGAGTCGATGCCGATGCTCCGGATGCCCGGCTCACGGCGCACCGCCTCGGCGAGCCCCTCGACGACGTTCTCGAAGAGCGCGCCGAAGTCCCAGTGCAGTCCGTCCTCGCGCTCGACCGGGCCGTTCGGAAAGCGCGAGACCGGCTCGAGCTCGACGCGATCGTCGTGCACGCGCCCGATCATCACGCGGCCGCTCGTGGCGCCGAGGTCGACCGCTGCGAAGGCGCTGGCGGCGCTCATCCCAGGCATCCGATCGTCGAGAGCACGACATCTCGTCGGGCGCACCGGACGTTCACGCGAACCTCCCGTGCGTTCGGCGAGATCCCGTGCTGTCGACGCGTAGCGCTCATCGCAGGAAGGCCGCGGCGACGCCGGAGTCGACGGGGATGTGCAGGCCCGTGGTGCGGGAGAGCTCGGGGCCGGTCAGCACGTACACGGCGTCCGCGACGTTCTCGGGCACGACCTCGCGCTTGAGGATCGTGCGGTTGGCGTAGAACTGACCCAGGTCCTCCTCGGCCACCCCGTAGGTCGCGGCACGGTTCGCGCCCCAGCCCGAGGCGAAGATGCCCGAGCCGCGCACGACGCCGTCGGGATTGATGCCGTTCACGCGCACACCGTGCTCGCCGAGCTCCACCGCCAGCAGACGCACCTGGTGCGCCTGGTCCGCCTTGGTCGCGGAGTAGGCGATGTTGTTCGGGCCGGCGAAGACGGAGTTCTTCGAGGAGATGTAGATGATGTCGCCGCCGAGCTTCTGCTCGATCAGCACCTTCGCGGCGGCCTTCGACACCAGGAAGGAGCCCTTCGCCATCACGTCATGCTGCAGGTCCCAGTCCTTCTCGGTGGTCTCCAGCAGCGGCTTCGACAGCGAGAGGCCGGCGTTGTTGACGACCAGGTCCACGCCGCCGAACGCCAGCACGGCCTCGTCGAGCGCGGCCTGCACGGCATCCGCATCCGCGACGTTCGCCGCGACGCCGATCGCGACGTCGGTGCCACCGAGCTCGGCTGCGGCGGCCTGCGCCTTCTCCAGGTCGAGGTCGGCGACGACCACGCACGCGCCCTCGGCGGCGAGACGGGTCGCGATCGCCTTGCCGATGCCGGATGCCGCGCCCGTCACGAACGCGATGCGGCCCTGGTGGCTCTTCGGCTTCGGCATGCGCTGCAGCTTCGCCTCTTCCAGCGCCCAGTACTCGATGCGGAACTTCTCAGCATCCGAGATGGGGGAGTACGTGGAGAGCGCCTCCGCACCGCGCATGACGTTGATGGCGTTGACGTAGAACTCGCCGGCGACGCGTGCGGTCTGCTTGTTGGCCCCGTAGGAGAACATGCCCACGCCCGGGATCAGCACGATCAGCGGGTCGGCACCGCGGATCGCGGGGGACTCAGGGGTGGCGTGCGCGTCGTAGTACGCCTGGTAGTCGGCGCGGTACTCGGCGTGCAGCTCGTGCAGGCGAGCGATCTGCTCGTCGACCGACGCGGTCGCCGGCAGGTCGAGGATCAGCGGCTTGACCTTGGTGCGCAGGAAGTGATCGGGGCAGCTGGTGCCGAGGGCGGCCAGCGCGGGTGCCTTCTCGGATGCCAGGAAGTCGGTGACCACGGCGGCGTCCGTGAAGTGCCCGACCATGGGCTTGTCGGTGGAGGCGATGCCGCGGACGGTCGCGGCGAGGGCCGCGGCGCGGGTCCGGCGCTCCGCATCCGGCAGCGCCTCGAAGCCCGGGCGGATGCCGCCGAAGGGCTGCTCCTTGCCGTTCGACGTGATGTACGCGGCGGCGGTGTCGATGATCCACAGCGAGTTCTTCTCGGACTCCTCCGAGGTGTCGCCCCAGGCGGTGATGCCGTGTCCGCCGAGGATGCAGCCCACGGCATCCGGGTTCTGCTTCTTGATCTCGGCGATGTCGAGACCGAGCTGGAAGCCGGGGCGGCGCCACGGCACCCACACGACCTTGTCGCCGAAGATCTTCGCGGTCAGCTCCGGGCCGTCGGCGGCGGTCGCGATCGCGATGCCGCTGTCGGGGTGCAGGTGGTCGACGTGCGCGGCATCCACGAGCCCGTGCATCGCGGTGTCGATCGACGGGGCTGCGCCGCCCTTGCCGTGCAGGCAGTAGTCGAAGGCGGCGACCATCTCGTCCTCGCGGTCGATTCCGGGGTAGACGTTCACCAGCGAGCGCATGCGATCCAGGCGCAGCACGGCCAGCCCCTGCTCGGTGAGCGTGCCGAGGTCGCCGCCGGAGCCCTTGACCCACAGCAGCTCGACGGGCTGCCCTGTGACCGGGTCGGTCTCGGTGCCCTTGGCGGACGTGTTGCCGCCGGCGTAGTTGGTGTTCTTCGGGTCGGCGCCGAGCCGGTTCGACCGGGCGATGAGGGCGGCGGCAGTGGGGTTCGTCATGAGGAGGAGTCCTTCGGAGATTCGGAGATTGTGTCAGACGAGATCGGCGTCGACGCGCTCGCCGTAGCGCTCGCGTTCGATCTGCTCGAGAGACTTGCCTTCGGTTCGGGGAGCCCAGATGGTGCCGATCAGCAGTGCCGCGACCAGCAGGCCGATGATCAGCAGGCCGAGCTGGGGGAGGCCCCAGCTGGTGAGCAGCACGGGGAAGACGAGGCTCAGCAGGCCGACCATGACCCGGGCGAGCATGAACAGCATCCCCTGTGCGCTCGCGCGGTACTTCGTGGCGAACAGCTCCGCGGTCCACAGGCCGTAGAAGGCCTGCGCGCCGATGCCGGCCGAGATGCCCCAAGCGATGGCGAAGAACAGCAGCGAGGCGAGTCCGGGAGGGGCGAAGACGAGCACGACCCAGGCGATGACGCCGAGCAGCGCGCCGCCGAAGTACAGCCACCGGCGGCTGACCCGGTCGCCGAAGCGCATGAAGCCGAAGTAGGTCGCCGCTGCGGTGAGCGTCCACACCAGCACCTGCAGCAGGTTCTGCTGGGTCGCGTCGTGCAGACCCGCGGCGTCGTAGACGCGCGGCTGGAAGATGCCGGCCTGACCGGCCACCGTGTTCCACAGGCCGTACACGCCGAGCAGGAACAGCAGCGCGCCCAGGTTGCGGCGATCCGAGAGCAGGCCGCGGATGCCGGAGAACAGCGACACCTTCTCGCCCTGCTCCTGCGCGGTCTCGCGCTGCGCCTTCCACCGGGCGGACTCGGGCAGGCCGCGGCGCACCCACCAGGTGACGGCCGCGATCACGAACAGGTGGAAGAAGATGATCCGCGAGCCCACGATGCCGAGCGGACCGAGCACGACCGCCAGCAGGAAGCCGATGGCGGGCCCGATCGACCACGCCAGCTGCGCGGTGCCGACGTGCGCCGCGCGCTGCTCGCTCGGCGCTTCCTCGGCGATGTAGGTCCACGAGGCGGGCACGCCCGCGCCGACCGCGATGCCCATGAGGACGACGCCGATCAGCAGCACGGCGAAGTTCGGCGAGAACGTCACCATCAGTGCGCCGATCATGAAGACGATCAGGTCGTACGTGTAGATGAACTTGCGCCCGAGTCGGTCGCAGAGCGGGCCTCCGATGGCCGCGCCGATCGCCGCGCCGAAAGCGTTGGCGCTGAGCGCCGCGACCAGGCCGACGGCCCCGTCGTCGAAACCGAACTCGCCCTGCCAGAGCGTGAGGCTGGTGGCCAGTGCGATGATCGCTCCGGCCTCGATGTAGTTGGACATGGCCACGGCGATCGTGGCCTTCCATGCGGTGAGCGTTCGCTTCTGCGTGTTCATGCTCAGGCCCCCCAACCCGCCTGCACGCCGCCGACCCGGTCGGCCGCGATCCGCTCCAGATAGCCGGATGCCGCGAACGCCGCCATCGGATCGGCGGGCAGCCCGCGCGATTCGCGCCACTCGGCCAGCGCCGGACGCACGTCGGTGTAGAAGGCATCCATGAAGACGGCGTTGGCGCCGAGCACGTCGCCCGCCCTCTGGGCCGCGGCGAGAGCCTCGCGGTCGACCAGCAGTGCGCGCGCGGTCATCTCCTGCACGTTCAGCACCGAGCGAATCTGTCCGGGGATCTTGTCCTCGATGTTGTGGCACTGGTCGAGCATGAACGCGACGTCGGGGTTGTTCAGACCTCCGCCGCGGACGACCTCGAACAGGATGCGGAACAGCTGGAACGGGTCGGCGGCGCCGACGATCAGGTCGTCGTCGGCGTAGAAGCGCGAGTTGAAGTCGAACGAGCCGAGCTTGCCCAGGCGCAGCAGCTGCATCACGATGAACTCGATGTTCGTCCCGGGGGCGTGGTGCCCGGTGTCCAGGCACACCATCGCCTTCTCGCCCAGCGTGGACACCTGCGCGTAGCTCGTCCCCCAGTCGGGGACATCGGTGTGGTAGAACGCCGGCTCGAAGAACTTGTACTCCAGCACCAGCCGCTGGTCATCGCCGAGGCGGGCGTAGATCTCGCGCAGCGACTCGTTCAGCCGGTCCTGCCGTCCGCGCATGTCGGCCTGGCCCGGGTAGTTCGAGCCCTCGGCCAGCCAGATCTTGAGATCGCGGCTGCCGGTGGCGTCCATCACGTCGATGCACGCGAGGTGGTGGTCGATGGCCTTGCGGCGCACCGCGGCATCCTCATGCGTGAGCGCGCCGAACTTGTAGTCCTCGTCCTGGAACGTGTTCGAGTTGACCGTGCCGAGCGTCACGCCCAGGTCTTCGGCGTGCTTGCGCAGGTCGCCGAAGTCGCAGGTGTCCCACGGGATGTGCAGGGCCACGCTGGGCGCCAGCGCGGTGTGCTCGTGCACCTGCGCGGCATCCGCGATCTTCTCGAAGGGGTCGCGCGGCGTGCCGGGGGTGCCGAACACTCGGAACCGGGTGCCGGAGTTGCCGAACGCCCAGGAGGGGAGCTCGATCGCCTGCTTCTCGAGCTCGGACAGGATCTCGGGGGTGAGGATGCTCATGATTCGGTGCTTTCTGCTGCGGCGAGCTGCGTCTCGAGGTGGAAGACCTCGGTGAGGGGTGTGGCGGCCTGGTCGGGCCGTCCTTCGAGGCCGACGAAGAACCGCGCCATCTCGGCCTCCCAGCGGGCGGCGACCTCGGATGCTGCGAGATAGGCCTGTGCGGCGGCATCGTCGTCGGTCTCGTAGTACCCGAAGAGCACACCTCCGGGCGCGAGGAAGAGCGAGTAGTCGCGGCGGCCCGCGGCGGCGATCTCGGCCAGCATCTCCGGCCATACCGGGGAGTGCCGTGCGAGGTACTCGTCGAGCAGTTCGGGCCGCACCTGCAGCTGGAACCCGACTCGGGTCATGGTGACGTCCTCTCACATCGATGTGATGGTCCGATGTCTCTTGAATCGTTTCATGTAAACATATCCGGGGTCGGATCGCCCTGTCAAGCGATCCGACCCCGGAGTGTTCGCCTCGTCCTCAGCGCACCGTGACGGTCACCGCCTTCGACTTCGTGGTGCCGGCCGCGTTGATGAACTCGGCGACGTACTGGTAGGTCCCGGAGGCGCGTCCGGTGATCGCCGTGCTCACGTGCTGGGCGTTCGGCGAAGCCGCGACCAGGCTCTGCTCGTCGATCACCTTCCCGTTCTCGTACAGCCGGTACGAGGTGGCGTTGGTGCCCCACCACAGATCCGCGGACACGGTGTAGTTCCCGTCCTTGTCCTTGTTGTCGTGGCTCACCACGGGCACGCCCGGTGCGGCATCCGTCACCTTCACGGTGACCGACGTGGTCGCCGTGCTGCCCTTCGCGTTGATCAGCTCACCGGTGTAGACGTAGATGCCGTTCGGCTTGCCGCTCACAGCCACCGTGGTGAGCTGCGCCTTCGGCGAGTTCGCGTCCAGCAGCTTGGTCGAGATCAGCTCGCCGTTCTCGTAGAGCTTGAACACCGCGCCGTTGACACCGCTCCACAGATTCATCGACACCGTGTAGTCACCGTCGTGCAGACCGGTGTCCCAGCCGGAGTCCGTCGAGAGCGCGCCTCGGCCGGGAGCCGACTTCGCCCCTTCGTCGTCGAACACCAGCAGCGAGACGGATGCCCTGGTGACCAGGCCGTCGTGGTTGACCGCGTTCACCGTGAGGGTGTGCGGGCCCACCAGGCCGTCGAGCGGGAGCACCTGACCCGGCGCGACGGGCTCGCCGTCGAACGCGATGTCGAGGTTGCGCACGCCCGACTCCGGATCCGAGGCCGTGACCCCGACCGTGAACGACGCCGAGCTGGCCAGCAGCGCACCGTCGGCCGGGAGTCCGGCCAGGACGGGGGCGGTGGTGTCGGTCGCGCCGGTGTGGTCACCGGTCACCGCGATCCGCGGCGCCGCGGGCTCCGTCATCCCCTCGCCGAGGAAGAAGCTGGTCTGCGGCGGCTGGTTGTAGCCGGTGTTCTGCCAGGCGACCGACAACCGGTACACCGGGTCGTGCATCAGCGTGCGCAGACGCAGATCCGTGGCATCCGTCGTGGAGTAGATCCGCAGTTCGCTGGAGTCGTCGGACCGCCACGCGATCTCCTCGCGCCAGTCGCCGAACAGGTCGGCCTGCAGGCTCGGGTTGCCCTTCGTGTCATTGTTCGTGCGGGCACCCTCCGCCTTCAGGATCACATCGGACTGCTCGGTCTCCCAGTTCCATTTCGACACGGTCGGCACGCCGTTGCGGGTGTCGGTGTCGAAGTCGTGGTCGACGATCTCGCGCAGCGGGTCGCCGTCGAACCACGCGAGGAAGTTCGCCGCCGGGATCTTCTCGGAGATCAGCTCTCCCGAGGCCGACTTCAGCTGGCCCACCGGGGAGTTCCACGCGGCGTCGCCGCCCACGGCCCAGCCCTCGGCGCCCTCGTACCGCGGGTCGATGTCCGCGGCGGCCGCGCGGCCGGTGTCCTTCGTGGCCGGGATCGACCAGAGCACCTCACCCGTGCGGGCATCGCGCATGGTCGCGCCCCGGTTGCCGGACGCGTGCATCTCCTCATGCGCGGCGAACACCTCCAGGCCCGGTCGCGAGGGGATCAGGTCCGACACGTGCAGCGCATCGCCGTGACCGAGGCCCGTCGAGTACAGCAGCGTGCCGTCGTCGTCCACCGTCGCCGAGCCGTACACGATCTCGTCCTTCTGATCGCCATTGACGTCGGCCACCGACAGGTTGTGGTTGCCCATCCCGTAGAACCCCTCGTTGCCGGGGTCGTTCGAGTCGAGCACCCACCGCTGCACGAGCTGGGAGCCGTCGAAGTCGTAGGCCGCCATCACCGCGCGGGTGTAGTAGCCGCGGCTGAAGATCGCGCTCGGGTGCTCGCCGTCGAGGTAGGCGGTCGCCGCCAGGAAGCGGTCGACCCGGTTGCCGTAGGTGTCGCCCCAGGCGCCGACGTCGCCGCGTGCCGGCACGTAGTCGACCGTGTCGATCGCCCTGCCCGTCGCACCGTCGAACACCGTCAGGTACTCCGGTCCGGTGAGCACGTAGCCGGAGCTGTTGCGGTAGTCGGCGCTGGCGTTGCCGATCACCTGGCCCGTGCCGTCGATCGTGCCGTCGGCGGTCTTCATGATCACCTCGGCGCGGCCGTTGCCGTCGTAGTCGAACACCTGGAACTGCGTGTAGTGCGCGCCGGCGCGGATGTTCGCTCCGAGATCGACCCGCCACAGCCGGGTGCCGTCGAGGCGGTAGGCGTCCAGGAACACGTTGCCGGTGTAGCCGGACTGCGAGTTGTCCTTGGAGCGGGACGGGTCCCACTTCACGAACAGCTCGTACTGCCCGTCGCCGTCGACGTCGCCCACGCTCGCGTCGTTCGCGCGGTACGTGATCGGCTGGCCGTCCTTCGAGTACGTGTCGGCAGGTCGGTCCAGCGGAACGGAGAGGTAGTCGCCCTTCTGCACGCCGAACGTCCTGGTGACGGTGACCTCGCGTCCGTCCAGCACGCTCGTGACGAAGTACTGCGAGTCCGCCGAGCCCTTCTCGTCGAGGTAGTTCGTCGAGCTCGTGATCGGCTCGTCGGTGATGCGCTTGCCGTCGCGGTAGACGTGGAAGGCGATCGCGTCGGGGTCGGTCCCCAGCATCCGCCAGCTCACCAGCGTGCCGTCGGCGGTGCTCACCGCGACCGGCGCGCGATCCAGGTACTCGGCCTGGCGCTGCAGCACGGTGGCCGCATCCGTCGTCAGCTGATCGGATGCCGCACCCGCACCGCCCGCGTTCACCGCGACCACCGTGTAGTGGTACGGGATGGTGGTGAGGACGCTGCTGTCGACGAAGTGATTCGTCGCGGAGAAGCCGACCAGCTCACCGCGCTCGCCGTCGACCTCGGACCGGAACACCATCGCGTACAGCGCGGTGCTCGGCTGCGCCCAGGAGAGCTCGACCTCGCGCTTCTCGAGTCGATCCACGGCCAGGCCGGTCGGCGCGGTCGGAACGGCGACGTCGGGGTCGACGAACGAGACCGGGACGGATGCCGAGGGCACCGACTCCAGTCCGGTCTGGTCGATCGCCGTCACGTAGTAGGTGTAGCCCAGGCCGATGCGCGCCGTCGTGTCGGCGAACGACGCCGTCGTGCTCTCGCCGACCTTCGTCGCCTTCTTCTCGAACTGCGAGGTGCGGTAGACGTTCCAGGTCAGGTCGGATTCGCTCGTCCACTCCAGCTGCACGGCGGGTGCGGCGGGGTCGGCGTTGACGTCGGTGACCTTGAGCCCTGCCGGTCCGAGCAGGATCGGCGTGACCTCCAGGCCGTTCAGGCGCGTGCCTGCGGCGGCGCCGTAGACGCGGACGTTCAGCTGTCCATCGGTGACCAGCACCGGTCCGCGCACCGACTCGTTGACCGAGCCCTTGCCCGCGTTGCCGGCGCCGAAGGCCTTGCCCTCGATGTCGAAGCTCGTCTTCGTGGAGCCGATCCAGTCACCCGAGTACGTCTTCACCGAGTAGGTGCCGTTGGGCACGTCGAGCACGAACTCGCTGGAGTCGCCGGGGAGGATGAAGTCGCGCTGGAGGTCGTTCGCGCCGCCGCTGTCGCCGCGGTCGCGGCCGGCCGTCGCGGGGAGCGCGGTCGCGAACCCGAAGCCGGTCTCCTTGCTGTAGGCGTCATCCGGATTCACCTCGGTGTATCCGGCCATGAGCGGGTTGCCTGCGAGCTGGAAGTCGAACTTCCACTTCGCCTGCTTCGTGGTGAACGTGACCGTGTTCGAGGCATCCGAGGTACCGCGGCCGTTCACCGCGAAGACGCGGTAGCGGTAGCCCGTGCCCTCGGCGAGACCCTGCACGATGGCGCTGGTCTGCGTGGTGGTGGTCACCAGCGACCAGACCTGATCGGGGTCGGCGACCGCCTGGCGCTCGATCCGGTAGATGTCTGCGGTCGGGGCCGGCTGCCACTGCAGCACCGCTCCCGCGTTGGACACCGACCCGGCGACGAGCCGCTCGGGTGCCGGCGGCACTGCGGCCGGCGGAGCGATGTCCTCGACCTTCGCCGCGAGGGGATCGTCGATGCTCGCGTAGTCCTGCGCGATCAGGCGTGCCATCTGGATGGCGCCGTACTCCTGGAAGTGCGTGTCGTCCTGCGTGCCCGAGGGCCGGTTGGGGAAGATGCCCGGATCCACCCACAGGAACACCGACTTCGCGGCCTCCGCACCGATCTCGTTCAGATAGGCGCGGCTGGATGCCGACAGATCGACGAGCTCGACGCCCTCCTCGGCCGCCAGCTCCTTCATCTTGTCGACGTACTCGGGAAAGCTGACGTTGGCGAGGCCGGTCTCGGCGTTGAAGCTGCGGCGAGACACCGGGGTCACCAGCACCGGCGTGGCGCCGCGCTGGCGGGCGCCGTGCACATAGGTGCGCAGGTACTCCTTGTAGTCGGCCGGCGATGCGTAGCGGTCGTCGACGCCCTGCGTGGCGTCGTTATGCCCGAACTGGACGAACAGGTAGTCGCCGGGGCGGATGCCGCGCAGGATGTCGTCGAGCCGTCCCTGCGTGATGAAGTTCTTCGAGCTGCGGCCGCCGATCGCGTGGTTGCTGAACGCGACCCCGTCGCCGAAGAACCGGTCGATCATCTGGCCCCAGCCCGCCTGAGGCGCGTACGCCGAGGCGTCGTAGGTCTGCACGGTCGAGTCGCCGGCGATGTACACGGTGGGCAGCGCGCCTGCGAGGCGCGCCTGCTGCCGGGTGATGGTGACCGCGTCGAGCGCGGCGGCCGAGCCGTCGATCCTGAGCGAGAGCACGCCGTCGACCAGTGCGATCGGGAACGCCATCTCGAGGTATTCGCCCGCGGGCTTGGCGGTGGTCTGCACCTTCGCCATGCCCTCCGCGGTCACCGAGATCTCGCTGGCGGCGGTCGCATCGCCGGCGATGAGGTTCACGGTGTAGTCGCCGGCGCCGAGCTTGACCTCGAACGTCCCGCCCTGCGCCTGGACGTGGTCGCCGCGCAGCAGGTCGTCTCCGCCGCGATCGACGTCCGGGGCATCCGCGGTCGGGGCGGTGCTGAAGCCGTAGCCCCACTCGTCGGAGTACACGGTCGTCGACGTGACCCCGAGGGCGCCTTCGGCCACGGCGCCGGGGCCGAAGTCGAACACGACCTGGTCGCCCGACGGCAGTGGCGCAGGCGCGGTGTAGACGGGCGAGACGACCGGGGCGGATGCCTCGGACGAGCCGGCCGCGTTGCGCGCGGTGACGCGGTAGGACCAGGACGCCGTCGTGTCGACCTCGTCGACGTACGAGACCGCCGCGGTGGTGGCGATGGCCGAGAAGGCCCCGTCCGCACCGGCGCGCTCGATGACGTACTCCTCGGCGTTCGCCGCGGCGCTCCAGCCGAGGGCGACGGAGGTCTTGGAGACCTTCGAGACGGTCAGGTCGGCGGGAGTTGCGGGCTTGGCCAGCGCCGGGATCACTCCGCTGCGCACCTGCGGCGACTGTGCGGAGGTGACGCCGTAGGTGTTCACCGCCTGCACGGCATAGGCGAAGGAGTCGCCCTCGGCGACATCCGAGTCCGTGAAGGTGGTCTTGTCCGTCTCGGCGAGCTGCTCGAAGTCGCCGACCGAGTCTCCGGTGACGGGGGCGCGGAGCACACGGTACGCGGATGCCCCGTCGGCGGCGCTCCAGTTGAGGTCGACGGCGTTCCACGCGACGCGCGCCAGGGTGAGATCGGCGGGGACCGCGGGGACGACCGGGGTGACGACGAGCCCGTTCACGTAGGCGCCGAGTCCGCTGCCGGTGAAGCCGACGGTCAGCTGCCCGTCTTCTACGGCGGTGCGGAATGTCTGGGTGGTGGTGGCGGCCTTGTCGGTGGTCATGCGCGTCTGCGCGACTCCCTCCAGGGACACGGTGGCGTTCGTGCCGGAGGTGCCCGCGAGGGCGTCACCGATCGACACCGTGACGTCGTACTCGCCCTTCGGGACGCCGTCGAGCAGGAAGCCCCAGTCTGTGCCGGCGATGAAGTCCTCGGCGACCGGGTCGGCGGGTGTGCGGTTGCCCGTGCGGTTGCGGTCGAAGAGGCTGACGCCATCGGCCGTGGTCACGCCCCAGCCCGCGTCGGCGGTGTACCGCGAGGTGGTGAGCACCTGCTGGTAGCCGTCGGCGACCGGGCTGGTGGCGGTGCCGAAGTCGAACCTCCAGCTGCCGTCCTGCGCGGGTGCGAGCGTCGCCGCAGCCGGGGTCGCGGTGAGTGCCGCGCCAATGACGGCGGCGACCGTGGCCGCGGCGAGAGTGCAGTGTGTTCGTCGTGCGAAGAGCGGTCGTGCAGGACGTGTGGAATGGTCCACGGTTCCTCCTTGGGCGTCTCTGACAAAGGGGTTCCGGCGTTCGCCGCAGCACTGCGGCGCGCGTCGGAGGAACCGGGGCGCGTACGGACTCGGCCACGGAGAGGGCAGCTGGAAAACGCATTCCCAGCTGCTTCCGATGATCCTTGCACGGGTTCCACAGATTGAGCAAGCGTTTTCTGACACGTTTCAAAGAATCGGGCGAAACCGTTGTGCAACGTTGGAGCCATCCGTTACGGTCGGTACGGCTCGCGGCGCCGAACAGCCCCGTCGAGCTGTCGAACTCCCGCCGCCGATGCGTTACGGACCGCGTCGGCGGCGGGTTCTCGTTCTCCCGTTCCGCGACTCAGCCGGCGATGACGGATGAGCTCCGGGTGCGCAGTCGCACCGAACGGACCACGCCCTGTGCGGCATCCGCTCTGCTCCGCCGGGTGGACTCCGGCAGGTGGACCGTGCTCTGCTGCGAGAGCGGCAGCACATGCAGGGTGAGGGCGCCGCCCGCATCCGCGCCGATATCGCGCAGCGAGACCGCCCAGCTCGTGCCGTCCCAGAACCGATCGTCGACCGTCGCGCCGTCCACGCGCAGCTGTGCGACGTCGCCCGCCCAGTCGATGTCGAGCAGCGCATCGCCGTCCCACGCCGGCAGCTCCAGGGCGAACACCGCGGCGAGGGCGTCGAACGCCGCCGCCGCGGGCGCGCTGTGCCGCGGACCGCCGAAGCCGTGGTCGGCCGGGACGTCGCCGGCGTCTCGGACCGTGCGGATGCCCACCGGCACGGCCTCCGGCGGGCGGCCGACGGGAATCTCCGCCCACCTGCGCGAGGCGGCGTCGAAGCGGCGCAGTCGGGTGGCATCGCGCGCTTCGATGCGGGAGCCGTCCCACAGCAGCTGCCCGTCGCAGATCCACAGCTCGTCGCCGAGCACCCAGGCGTCTGCGGCGTCGGCGAGGACGAGCAGTGCGAGTCCGCCGACCTCGTGAAGCCCGGGTTCGACGACACGCGGCTCCTCATCGGCGACGGCGACCTCGACAGGAATGCCGTGGTCCGCGGTCAGCACGAGGATGCCGCCCCGCAGCATCGTCAGCGCGGATGCCGTGGCCCACCGCAGCCGTGCATCCCCGACGCGCAGTCCCACCGGCCAACGTGCGATGGTGCCGGCCGGGATGTCCACGGGTGCGCTCGGGAGCAGCAGCGTCTCGTCGTCGAGCTCGACCTGCAGCTGCACGCCCGGGACCGTCTGAACGGGGATGTGCGGCTGATGATGGGTGATGACGCAGAACCCCTCGGTGCCGTCCGACCGCAGCGCCCAGCGCAGCGTGGCGGTGTCGTCGAGGCTCTCGGCCCGCACCTCCGGAAGGGTCGACGTCATGCCGCCAAGACGGTGACCGAACGCCGAGAGGAACGCGTGCTGGGCACGCAGCAGGGCGGCGGATCCGTGCAGGTCGCCGGACTGGCCGATGGGGGCGTGGAAGTCGTAGCTCCATTCGGCCATGTCGTTCGGGTAGCCCGTCGCCTGCGTCTCCTGCAGGCCGGGGCCGGGATTCCGCCCGCCGACGAACATGTAGTAGCCCTGCCAGGCCGACCCGTTGCCGATCTTCCCGTGCGCGAGAGCGGCCACGTCGCGGCCGCTGAGGACCGGGCGCCGGTGATACGCGGTGGCCATGCCGCCGCCGAGCTCGCACGTGGCGGGTGGGAAGCCGCGCAGCAGCGCGGCCGTGTCGGCGGATGCCTCGGAAGCCGCCGCGTCGAAGCCCTGCGCAGCCCGCACGTCGGCGCCCACGCCGGGATCGTCCCAGACGTGCGAGGGGAAGTAGTGCGCGCGGAACGACGGATCCCAGTCATCCTCCGGATCGGCCCAGAAGCCGTCGCCGTACCCGCCGAACAGCGGCATGACCTCGCCCGCGGGCAGGTCCGCCCCGCCCCAGGCGGTCGCGGTCCAGAGGGGTGCCGACATCCCGGCTTCGCGCGCCAGGCGCTTGAGCGTGACGAGGTGCTCCGGGCGGTCGTAGAGCTCGTTCTCGAGCTGGATCGCCAGCACCGGCCCGCCGGGGCGGACGCGCCCGTCCAGATGCGCGGCGAGCTGCGCGAACCACTCGGCCACGAGTTCCAGGTAGCGCGGGTCGTCGCTGCGGTGCTCGACCTCGGCATCCTGCACCCAGTCGGGGAAGCCGCCGTTGCGCGCCTCCCCGTGCGCCCAGGGGCCGATCCGCAGCACCACGCCGAGTCCGACCGCGGCGCACTCGTCGATGAACGCCGCGACGTCGAGCCCGCCGTCGAAGTGCGCGACTCCGCGACGAGGGGAGTGGTGCAGCCACAGCACGTAGGCGGATGCCAGCGTCACCCCGTTCGCGCGCATCTGCCGCAGCCGCTCGCCCCAGCGCTCGCGGGGGAGGCGGCTGAAGTGGATCTCTCCCGAGACCGGCACGAATGGCACGCCGTCGCGCAGCACGGCGCGGTCGGTGACGGCGATCCCCAGGGCGGCCTCCGCGGGATCCGGCAGCGCGCTGGGAGAGGCCTCCGCCGGCCAGCCGCGGTGCCGCACGACGTGGATCATCGGCCGGAGACCACGGCGTTGTCGAGCTGGTCGGCGTCGACGCCCTCGCGCACCGCGCGGTTCGTCAGCAGCACCCAGCACAGCCCCGCGCCGGGGTGCACCCAGAACTCCGTGCCCGCCCAGCCGCCGTGCCCGTACGCGTCGCGGTCGATCAGGCCGGGCGCGCGGGAGCGCAGGTTGAAGGTGAAGCCCCAGTCCTGCCCGCGCTCGACGGGATACGGGTCCAGGCGGGGGATGTCGCCCGTGAGCGGGCGCAGCATCATGTCCAGCGTCGCCGGCGCCAGGATGCCGTCGGTGCTGCCGGCATGGATACGCAGCAGCTCAGAACCGATCCGCAGCAGGTCCTCGGCGCGCCCCAGCAGACCTGCACCCGGCGCGCGGGTGGCGCGGAAGCGATCCAGGTCGAGTCCGCCGGCCGCCGCATCGGGCACATCCATCGAACCCCGGTGGTCGAGCGTGAGGCCGTCGGCCCCGACGGTCGCCGCCCACCATCGGGTGTCGTCGTCCCAGGTCGAGCCGGTGGCCTGCTCGGTGAGTGCGGCGATGCCCTCGAACGCGAGCGTCGAGTACCGGGAGGCGGTGCCGGCGGCGAAGTCGCGGCCGCGGGTGAGCAGCTCGGTGCGCAGCGGGACGCCGGTGTCGAGCGGCGGCTCGGTGATGCCGGACGTGTGACTGACGAGATGGCGCAGGCGCACCACGTCGTCGCGGTTCGCCCCGAAGTCCGGCAGGGCGGATGCCAGCGGTGTCTCGAGTGTGAGCAGTCCGCGCTCGACGGCCCGCGCGGCGGTGATGCCGAGGAGCGCCTTCGTGATGGAGAACAGCGGGTAGACGGCATCCGTCGGCGCTCCGAACCCGTCGAGCGCGACGATGCCGTCGGCGGTGGCGATCCCGAGCACGGCGGTGGGGAGCCGCTCGGCCTCGACATGCCGGCGCGCCCAGTCGAAGGCTGCCGCGTACGACGACATCACTCCACCTCGTGCCCGAGGTCGGGGCGCGGCAGGAAGCGCGCGGTGGCATCGGTCATCGACTCCAGCTCGACGACGACCACCTGGTTGCGGCCGGCGCGCGTGACCGGACCCGGCACGTAGAGCGTGCGCTGCGGGCCGCGGCGCCAGTACCTGCCGAGGAAGAAGCCGTTGACCCAGGCGTAGCCCTTGCCCCAGCCGGCGGTGTCGAGGAAGAGATCCGCGGGCTCGTCGAGCTCGAACCCGGCGCGCAGGCCCACCGGTCCCGCGACGCGTCCGCTCGCGACGGGCGTGGCGTCAGCGACATCCGACACCGCCGCGCCCAGCGCCGGAACGTCGAAGGTGCGCACCTGCCACGGTCCGCCCAGCGCAGTCCCGTCGAGCAGAGGCGGGCCGATCAGACCCTTGGCCTCGCCGATCTTCTGGTCGTAGTTGACCCGGCCGGTCTCCTCCACCAGCATCCGCAGGGCGCGTCCGTCCGGCAGCGCCAGCGACAGGTCCCCGATACCGCGCTGCAGCCGGCCGACCGGTGCGCCGTCGCGCTCGACCCACGCGTAGTCGCGCACCTCGGCCTCGAGCACGCCGGCGCCTGCGGCATCCGTCGTGTACTCGACCAGGACGACATCGGAGCCGAGCTCGTCCATGGTCGGCGGCGTCGCGACCGCGCCCCGATCGACAGCGACGAGTCCGAGGGGATCGCCGACCGACTCGAACGCGGCGGACGGCGTGGGCGCCTCGGTCGGATCGACGGCGGGCAGGTCGGGCACCGGGGCGTGCTTCGCGATCACCTCGCGGAAGGCGTGGAACTTCTCGGTCAGGTCGCCGGACTCGCTGATGGGGGAGTCGTAGTCGTAGCTCGTGACCATCGGCAGGTAGCGGCCGGAGTCGTTGGCGCCTGCGGTCAGCCCGAAGTTCGTGCCGCCGTGCACCATGTAGATGTTCACCGATGCGCCGGCGGCGAGCAGCCGGTCGAGGTCGGCGGCGCTGTCGGCGAAGGCGGTGGTGTGGTGCTTCTCGCCCCAGTGGTCGAACCAGCCGCACCAGAACTCCATGCACATCAGCGGACCGGTGGGCTGGAACTCCCGCAGGGTGGCGAGGCGCTCGTCGATCCGGCTGCCGAAGGAGCCCGTCATGTGCAGCTCGGGGTGCGCGCCGCCCTGCAGCATGTGCGGGATGGGCTGGTCCACCTGGGTGAGCGGCACGGTGATCCCGCCGTCGCGGGTCGTGCGGATCAGCGCCTCGAGGTAGTCCTTGTCGGCGCCGTACGCGCCGTACTCGTTCTCGATCTGCACGAGGATCACGCTGCCGCCGCGGTCGATCTGGCGCGGTGCGACGATCGCGTTGACTTTCTCGAGATACGCGGTCACCTCGGCGAGGTACGCCGGGTCGCTGCTGCGCAGCCGCATCCGGTCCCTGAGCGAGGAACGAGACGAAGGGTCGGCGGTCAGCCACGTCGGCAGGCCGCCGTTGTGCCATTCGGCGCAGACGTAGGGCCCGGGTCGCACGATCGCGTGCATCCCCTCCTCGGCGATGATGTCGAGGAAGCGCCCGAGGTCGACGTCGCCGTCCTCGCGCCACTGGCCCTTGACCGGCTCGTGCGCGTTCCAGGCGACGTAGGTCTCGATCGCGTTCAGCCCCATCAGGCGCGCTTTGCGGATGCGGTCGCGCCACAGGTCGGGGTGCACGCGAGGGTAGTGCATGGCGCCGGAGATGATCCGGTGCGGGGCGCCGTCGAGCAGGAAGTCGGTCTCGCCGATCGTGAAGCGGGAGGTCATGCGCTCAGCGTATCGGAAAGCGCTTTCTGAGCGACAGTCCCGGAGTGGAAGACCGCCGCCGGGTTCGCACGTCCGTGGCCGGGACCAGTGTGGACGCACCAGAACAGGAGGATCGCTCAGAACAGGACGATCTAGCGCAGGATCGTCCTGTCTCTGGCATACGTCCTGTTCTCGATGACGTCGGCCTCGGACGAGCCGGCGGAAGCGCGGCGCTCAGCGGCCCGGGCGACGGAGACGTCAGAGTCGGTCCCGGAACCGGATGCCGAGGCCCGAATGCGGCACCTCGGTCAGCCGCCCGTCGGCGATCGCCACCGGCGAGGGGTCGGAGAGGGCGCCGAGATCGCCGAATCCGGCATCCTCCACGTCCTCGGCCCAGGGCTCCGCGACGGTGGCGGGGAGGGTCAGCGCAAGCTGACCCGAGAGCTCCGGCAGCAGGTGCGGGTGCAGGGCGGCGCCGTGCTCCTCGGCGAGCGACGCGATCCGCAGGAACGGCGTGATGCCGCCGACGCGCACGATGTTCGGCTGCACGATCTGCGCGGCGCCGGCGCGCAGGAAGTCACCGAACCGATGCGCGTTGTGCAGGTTCTCGCCCAGGGCGATCGGCACGCGGCTGGATGCCGACAGACGGCGGGCCAGCTCGGTGTGGCCGGCGAGGTCGTCGGCGCGCAGCGGCTCCTCGATCCAGGACAGCCGGAACGGCGCGAGCGCCTCGACCGAGACGGTCGCGCGCTCGAGGTCCCAGCGCTGGTTCGCGTCGATCATCAGCTCGCGATCCGGGCCGAGCGCCTCGCGCACGGCCGCCACGCGCTCGATGTCCTCGTCCAGCGAGGGCCTGCCGACCTTGATCTTGACGGCGCCGAACCCGGCATCCGTCCACCGCCGCACCTGCGCGATCAGCTCGTCCAGCGAGTAGTGCAGGTTCACACCCGAGCCGTAGGCGCGAACGGAGTCGCGCCGCCGGCCGAGCAGGCCGGAGACGGGCAGGGACGCCGCGCGCGCCTCGGCATCCCACAGGGCCAGGTCGAGGCCCGCGAGCGCGATCGTGGTCACGCCTCCGCCGCCCGCCTCGTGCAGATGCTCCCAGAGCCCTTGCCAGGCCTCGCCGGGCACGGCGGAACGTCCGATCGCCGCAGCAGCGATGTCGTGCGCGATCAGCGCGTGCACCGCCTCGGCGCCGATCCGCGGCGTCCAGGAGAAGCCCCAGCCCTCGGCTCCGTCGGAGCGCACGACGTGCGTCGCGATCACGCCGACCGAGGTGACGTCGGCAGCCCACGGGCGCGTGAGCGGCACCCGCAGCAGGCGGGCGTCCAGCCGCGAGATCGTGCTCACAGCAGGGCGCGTCCGGCCTCGAGGATCGCCGCCAGGCGCGCCTCCTGCTCGGCGGTCGGGTCGACCAGCGGGGCGCGGACGGAGCCGACCGCGAAACCCTGCAGGCGAAGACCGGCCTTGATCAGCGAGACGCCGAATCCGGGGGTCTCGTCGCGCAGGGCGACCAGCGGCCGGTAGAAACCGTCGAGCAGCTCCAGACGCCGCGCCTCGTCGCCCTCGGCATAGGCGCGGTAATAGGCGTTCGCCACCTCGGGGATCATCGCGAAGGCCGCGGAGGAGTACAGCGGGATGCCGATGCCGCGATAAGCGGCCTGTGTGAGCTCGGCCGTGAGCAGGCCGTTGAAGAACGCGAAGTCCTCGCGGCCCTCCTCGGCGACCGCGCGCACGATGAGCTGTGCGGCGCCGACATCGCCGGTGCCGTCCTTGAAGCCCACCACGCGCGGGTTGTGCGCGAGCCGGCGCATGCTCTCCACCGAGTACTGCGCGGCACCGCGGTGGTAGACGATCACCGGCAGATCGGATGCCGCGGCGATCTGCTCCACGTACGAGATCAGCCCGTCCTGCGTGCCGCCGACCAGGTACGGCGGCAGCACGAGCAGGCCGTCGGCCCCGGCATCCGCTGCGGCCGTCGCCACCTCGATGGCATGACCGAGCGTGCCGCCCGCGCCGGCGATCACCGGGACGCGACCGGCGACCGTCGCGGTCGCGGTGCGCACGACGGATGCCGCCTCGCCCGCCGAGAGCGCGTGGTACTCGCCCGTCCCGCAGGCGGGGAAGACACCGCCGGCGCCCGCGGCGACTCCGCGATCCATGTGCTGCGCGAGCAGATCGTGGTCGACCGCCCCGTTCCCGCCGAACGGGGTGATGGGGAAGAAGAGGATGCCGTCGAAGTTCATGCCGATGCTCCCAAGGGCTCTGCGTGGTCTGCGGATTCGAGTTCTGTGCGCCAGGATCGCTCCGGGCGCCAGCCCAGCAGCCGGCGGGCCCTGGCGTTGGAGAACGCCGGAGCGGTGCCCGTGAGCACGGCGGCGAGCTGGTCCGAACCCGGCACGAACCGGGGGAGCAGCTCGGCCAGCGGCTCTCGGGCCAGCGCGTCGTCGGCGCCGACGAAGAAGGTCTCGCCGTTCGGGATCTCGGGCATCGCCTGCAGCAGCGCGTCGGCGAAGGCCGCGACGTCGCGCGCATCGACGTAGTTGAACAGTGCGGGGGCCGAGAGCGCGGGATCGTCCAGACGCTCCCGCACCGTGTGGCCCTGCTGGGTCGGGGCGCCGGCCCACTCCTCCGGGGCGATCACGTAGCAGGGGCGGAACGCGGCGAAGCGGATGTCGTCGCGCTGCCGCCGCAGCATGGCGAGGGTCTGCTCGACGAGGTGCTTGGAGAGGGCATACGCATTCGACGGTGCCGGCGCCGTCCGCTCGTCCAGCGGAAAGCGGTCGGGCAGCCAGCCCGGCGCCCCGTAGCCGAGCACGGTGGGGCTGGATGCTGCGACCACGCGGCCGATGCCGGCCTGCACGGCGCCGCCGAGCACGCTCATCGCCAGGGCGGCGTTGGTGCGCAGGATCACGTCCTCCGGCGCGCTGAACGGCACGGCGATCGCCGCGAGATGGATCACGGCGTCGGCCTTCGCCTCGCGCAGAGCGGATGCCGTGGCATCCGCGTCCGTCAGGTCGACGGCTCGCTGCTCGGCATCGGCGAGCTGCGGTGCCGCCGACACCGCATGGTCCAGGGAGAGCACGTCGTGGCCGCGCTCCGCGAGTCCTGCGACCAGGCTGCGTCCGAGCCGCCCGGCGCCGCCGGTGACGACGATGCGGCTCATCGCAGGGCGGGCTTCTCGAGCAGGCGGATGCCGAGCTCCTCGACGCGCACCGGCAGGCCGGTCTCCAGCGAGCGGTTGCCGGCGATGCCGACGGCGATCGAGCGGATGCCGTCGGTCCAGTCGGCCGGGCGGGACAGCGGGTCATCGCCCGGGCCCGCGAACACGTCGCTCAGCAGCAGCGCGTCGCCGCCGCCGTGCCCGCCGGTGCCGCTCAGGATCGGGACCTCGCGCGCCTCCTGCCAGTGCTTCTGCACGATCAGGCGCTCGCCCTCGGGGCGCAGGCCCGTGACGCCGTCGGCACCGGACAGGCTCGGGTCGATCGCGGGATGCAGCCCGTCGCCGGCGAGCACGGCGCCCCGCTCCACGACCTCGAGCTCGGCGCGGCCGAGCGTGCCGTTCACCGCCACGCGGTAGCCCTCCCAGGGGGAGTGCGCGTTGAGCGAGTACGAGAGCGTCGCGCCCGACGCGTAGTCCACGACCAGGGCGAGGTTGTCCTCGATCGTGATCCCCTCGCCGAACACGTCGCGGTCGCGCAGGTAGCCGTCGTGCTGCTCGGCGTCCAGGTACAGGGCGGACAGCTGCGGGTCCTTGCGCAGGTCCAGTTCGAACAGGTCTCCGCCGTCGTGGCTGCCGCGGGAGGGGCGCTCGCCGAGGCCGCGCGCGGCGGCGTTCTCCGCACCGTAGAAGCGCAGGCCGCCGGAGGCGAAGATCCGGGTCGGCTGCGAGCGCAGCCACCAGTTGACCAGGTCGAAGTGGTGGCTGGCCTTGTGCACCAGCAGGCCGCCGGAGTGCTCCTTCTCGCGGTGCCAGCGGCGGAAGTAGTCCGCGCCGTGGTTCGTGTCGAGCATCCAGTGGAAGTCGATCGAGGTGATCTCGCCGATCTCGCCGTCCTGCAGCACCTGCCGCAGCGCGCTGTTGCGAGGCGAGTACCGGTAGTTGAACGTGAGCACGACGTTGCGGCCGGTGCGCTCCACGGCCTCTTCGATGCGTGCGGCGCTGGGGGCGTCGATGGTGAGGGGCTTCTCGACGACCACGTCCGCGCCGGCCTCGAGCGCGCGCACGATCAGCTCGGCGTGCAGGTCGTCGCGGGAGCAGATGATCACCCGGTCGACCCGCTCCTCACGGATCAGCGCCTCCAGCTCGTCGGGTGCGCCGATGCGCGGCGCCGGATCCCCGGCATCCACCACCGTGCGGGCGTGGAACGCGGCACGGACCGGGTTCGGCTCGCAGATCGCGACCAGCTCTGCGCGTTCGCGGTGTGCGCCGACGATCGCGCCGACGTACATCTGCGCGCGGGCGCCTGCGCCGGCGAGGGCGTAGCGAAGACGGGGCATCATCACTCCAGACTGTGGCCGTCGAGTCGCTGGGCGAGCGATCTCGGGAAACGTTTTCTCAGATTAGCACGCAGGACTTCCGCTGTCCGATCGGATGCCGTGATCCGCCGCATCCGAAACTGTCAGCGCTGTGCGGGACCGGTGCTCTCGCGGACCACGACCGCGGGTGCGAAGGTCTCGTCGGCACGCGGCTCCTCGCCCGACAGCAGCGCGTGCATCGCCGCCCAGGCGCTGCGTCCGAGCTCGGCGGCCGGCACCGCAGCGGTGGTCAGGGGCGGCGTCGTGTAGGCCGCGAACGGGATGCCGTCGAAGCCGGCGATGGACAGGTCCTCCGGCACGCGGACGCCCCGCCCGGTGACCGCCGAGAGCAGTCCCATCGCCACCAGGTCGTTGAAGGCGAGCACGGCGGTGGACCCGCTGGCGAGCACGGCGTCCGCGGCGGCGGCACCGCTGTCGAAGTCGACCCCCGCCGGAATCTCGACGATCTCCAGGTCGGCATCCGCGCGGGTGGCGGCGGTGATCGCGCGCAGTCGCGCCTCGCCCGATGCGCTGGCGACCGCGCCGGAGAGGAATGCGATCCGTGTGTGTCCGAGTCCGCGCAGGTGGTCGATGAGCTCGGTGATGGCGATGCCGTAGTCGGCGGAGACGGTGGGCGCCTCGGCCAGCGGGGGGCGGTTGATCACGACCGCCGGTGCGATGCCCGGCAGCAGAGCGGACAGCTCCTGCTGCGGCATGCGCGGCGCGCACAGGATCACGCCGTCGGTGCGACGGCGGGTGGTCGACGCGATCTCGCGCTCCTTGTGCACCTGCTCCTCGGTGTCCGAGATCAGCACGTGATACCCGTCCTTCGCCGCCGCGTGGCTGAGACCGCGGAGGATCGCCTGGAACGTCGGGTTCGCGAGATCGGGGACCACGACCGACACGGTCTGCGTGCGTCCGAGCACCAGGCTCCGCGCGAGCGGGTTCGCGGTGTAGCCGAGGCGCTCCGCCACCTCGCGCACGCGCTCCGCCAGGGCGGGGTCGACGGTCGGGTTGCCGTTCATCACGCGGGAGACGGTCGACAGCGAGACGCCCGCCTCGCGGGCGACCTCGGTGATCTTCACCCGTGGCATCCGTCCTCCTGTCGTCGGGACGAGCCTAGCTTTCAGTGCCGTGGTCCCCGGATCTTGTCCCCGCATGCTGGCGGTCCTACGATGGGAGCATGCCCCAGAAAGCGCTTTCCGATCCGGCTGCGCTCATCGACGGACAGCATCCGACCCGCTCCGTCATCCGCCTCATCGCACGGCGCCCCTGGCGCCTGGCCGTCGCCGTGCTGGCGTTCGCCGTCAAGGAGATCCCGGTGTGGTTCCTGCCGGTCATCACCGCGGCGATCATCGACATCGTCGCCTCGCACGGCGACGTGACGGGCGTGCTCTGGTGGTTCGCGCTGGCCGCTCTGCTGCTCGTGCAGAACTATCCGAACCACCTCATCTACACGCGCAGCTTCATGACCGTCGTGCGCGACCTCGGCGCCGACCTGCGCAACGCCCTCACCGCGCGACTGCAGAGCCTCTCCATCGGCTACCACACGCGCGTGAGCGCCTCGATCGTGCAGACCAAGCTGGTCCGCGACGTCGAGAACGTCGAGCTCATGCTGCAGCAGGTCACCCATCCCCTGCTCTCCTCGACCATGGTCATGCTCGGCGCACTGACCATGACGGCCATCGCCGTGCCACAGTTCCTGCCGGTGTACGCACTGGCGGTGCCGATCGCCATCGGCATCCGCTACGGCATGCGCAAGCGCTCGCAGCTGCGCAACGAGGAGTTCCGCCGCGAGATCGAGATCCTCTCCGCACGCGTCGGCGAGATGGCATCCCTCATCCCCGTCACCCGTGCGCATGGCCTGGAGCAGACCGCCATCACGCGTGTCGCCGACGGTGCCGACGGTGTGCGACGCGCCGGTCTGGACCTCGACCTGCTGAACGGCCGGGTGGCCTCGATCTCGTGGGTCGCCATGCAGCTGCTCGGCGTCGCCTGCCTCATGCTCGCGGCGGTGTTCGCGATCACCGGCATCCTGCCGATCTCGCCGGGCGAGGTGGTGATGCTGTCGACCTACTTCACGCTGCTCACGGGCGGTCTCACGCAGCTGCTCATGCTCATCCCCGTCGGCGCCCGCGGCCTGGAGTCGGTGCGCTCGATCTCGGAGGTGCTGCAGGAGCCCGACGTCGAGCAGAACTCGGGTCGGCGGGTCGTCGGCCGCGTCGACGGCGAGATCGTGCTGGATGCCGCCACGCACCGCTATCCGGATGCCGACGACGATGCGCTGCACGCTATCGACCTGCGCATCGCCCCCGGTGACACGGTCGCCTTCGTCGGCTCATCGGGCTCGGGCAAGTCGACGCTGCTCAACCTCGTGCTGGGCTTCGTGCGCCCCAGCAGCGGCCGCATCCTGATCGACGGCCAGGACATGCAGGAGCTCGATGTGCGCACCGTGCGCCACTCGATCTCGGTCGTCCCGCAGGAGTCGGTGCTGTTCGAGGGCTCGATCTTCGACAACGTGACCTACGGGCTTCCGGATGCGACACCCGAGCAGGTCGAGAGCGCGCTGCGGGACGCCAATGCGTGGGAGTTCGTGCGCGAGCAGCCGCACGGCTGGGACACGGTGGTCGGAGAGCGCGGGGCCCGGCTCTCCGGAGGACAGCGTCAGCGGCTGGCGATCGCCCGGGCGCTGGTGCGCGACCCGCGCATCCTGCTGCTCGACGAGGCCACCAGCGCCCTCGACCCGGAGTCCGAGGCGCTGGTGAAGGAGGCGCTCGAGCGGCTGATGCGCGGGCGGACCACCCTGATCGTCGCCCACCGGCTCTCCACCGTCCGCCAGGCCGACCGCATCGTCGTCCTGGAGCACGGGCGCATCGTGGAGCAGGGCTCGCACGACGAGCTGATGGCGCTCGGCGGCCGCTACGTGCAGCTGCACCGCGCGCAGAACGGACGGCCGCCGGTGATCACCGGAGCCATCCCGCTGCCGACCGCGGCGGATGCGCAGAGCGGGCGGTCACCCCGGGATGACAGGGCATGATCATCGTGAGGGAGGCCCGCCCATGACACTCGCACTCGCCCGCACGGACACCGCGCTCACCGTGACCGACGGCGCGATCGAGCTGCTGAGGTACGTCTACGTGCCCGACACGCCCCAGCTCGAGGCGCCCAAGCCGTACATCGATCCGATCCGCACCCGCGCCGGACGCGTCGTGAGCCTGTTCCGTCCCTGGGACCACGTCTGGCACAAGGGCCTCGCCTGGTCGCTGCCGGTCGTCGGCGATGAGAACTTCTGGGGCGGGCCGACCTATCTGCGCGATCGGGGCTACGTGCAGCAGTCGAACGACGGCACGCAGCGGCACGTCGGCGTGGTCGCGTCCGCCGTCGAACGCGACGTGGCCGCCTTCACGCACGATCTGGAGTGGATCTCCGAGCGCGGGCAGCGCATGTTCACCGAGCGCCGGACGCTCACGGTCCGGGTGCTCGACGAGATCGCCTGGGCGCTGACCTTCGAGACCACGATGACGAACACCACCGGCGCGACCGTCGCCATCGGCTCACCCACCACCCGGGGGCGCGAGAACGCGGGATACGGAGGCCTGTTCTGGCGCGGGCCCCGCTCGTTCACCGACGGACTCCTCGTCACCGCGGAGGGGACGGGGACGGGCGGCGCGCTGCGCGGGCAGCGTCACGAGTGGATGGGCTACGAGGGGCGGCACGACGAGGTCGACGCCGCGTCTCTCGTCGTGATGCTCGATGCGGGGACCAACCCGCATCACCCGCCGCAGTGGTTCGCCCGCTCCGAGGAGTTCGCCGCACTCAACCCCGCACCCTTCTTCAGCGAGGAGGTGCGGGTGCCGGCGGGGGAGAGCGTGTCCTTCCGGTACGCGGTCGGCGTCGCGGATGCCGAGGCCGCCGAGGCCCCTCGCATCGCCGATCGGCTGCGCGGGCTCCTGTAGCCCGTCGTCCGCCGAGCCGAGGACTGCATCGAGCGGTATTGAAACGTTATGATCAACCCAATCCGAGGAGGATCGATGTCGTCCCACACTCCGCCCGCCGGCGCACTGCGCTGTGTGCTCGTCGGCACCGGCGCTGTCGCCAACCTGCACGCGAGGGCCGTCGCCGCGCATCCGCGCGCCGAGCTCGTCGCGGTCGCCGACATCGGCGCCGACCGCGCCGCCGCGTTCGCCGAGCAGTACGGGATCCCGGCGTCGTACGGCGACTACGACGAGATGCTCGCCGCTGAGCATCCGGACGTCGTCCTGATCTGCACCCCGCCCGCACCGCACCGTGCGCAGGCGCTGGCCGCATTCGCCGCGGGCGCGCACGTGATCGTCGAGAAGCCGCCGGCTCCGTCTCTGGATGAGCTCGACGACATGCGCGCCGCGGCCGCCGCCGCAGGCAGGGAGCTCGCGGTCGTCTTCCAGCAGCGCACCGGCACCGCCGCCGCGCACGTCCGCGAGCTGCTGCGCAGTGGCGCACTCGGGCGGCCGCTGGTCGCCGTGTGCCAGACCCTGTGGTTCCGCGACGCCGGCTACTTCGCCGTGCCGTGGCGCGGCAGGTGGGAGACGGAGGGCGGCGGGACGACTCTCGGCCACGGCATCCATCAGCTCGACCTGCTCGCTCATCTGCTCGGCGACTGGTCCTCGGTGCAGGGGAGGCTGTTCCGGCTCGATCGCGAGACCCAGACCGAGGACGTCTCGACGGCCACCGTCGTGTTCCAGGCGGGCGTGGTCGCGCAGGTGATCACCAGTGCGATCTCGCCGCGCGAGACCAGCTCGATCCGCATCGACACGCAGAAGGCGACGGTGACCGTCGACCACCTCTACGGACACGGGCACGAGAACTGGCGCATCACGCCGGCGCCCGGCTTCGAGTCCGAGGCCGAGGCGTGGGCGTTCCCGGATGCGGAGGAGCGCAGCGACCACGCGCCGCTGCTCCGCGACGTGTTCGATGCCCTGCTCGAAGGCTCTCCGCTGCCGCCCACGGCGGACGCACCCGCGCGCTCGCTCGAACTGGTCGCCGCCATCTACGCCTCGGCGGCCGCCGACGGTGCGGTCATCACGCCCGAGATCCTGGCGGCGCATCCGACGCACCGCGCGGGCTTCGCGAGCCCCGTCATCGACTTGCGGGAGTGAGCGCGCAGGCGTTGAGCTCCGGGTGCGCGGGGCCGGGGTGACCGCCTGAGCTGTTCCGCGCCCCGGTCTGCGACGGCGCCGCGCGTGCGCGAGACGTGACACGATGAAGATCACATAAGGGAAACGTTGTAGAACAGATTCCGGTCTGGGTCTTGCGAAACGTTTCAATTTTGGTTAGTTTGCAGGGAAGCGCTTTCCGAGAGTCCCTGGAGGCGCACCCGCACCCACATGGACATGGACGTCCACCGGCTCGACCCGACGAAGACGTCCACAGAGAGGACAACGATGTTCAAGAAGCGACTGGCGGCCGGAACCGCCCTCGCCACAGCAGCCGTGCTGCTGCTCGCCGGCTGCTCCGGGCAGGCGGCCGACCCCAAGGCGAAGGCCACCTTCGACCCGAAGGAGAAGGTCACGCTCAACCTCGCCTTCTGGGGCAACGACGTCCGCGCCGACCTGTACAACCAGGTGATCGCGGAGTTCAACAAGAAGTACCCGAACATCAAGGTCAACTCGACCTTCCTCGGCTTCCCCGAGTTCTGGGAGAAGCGTCAGACCGAGGCCGCCGGCGGTGGCCTCCCCGACGTCATGCAGTTCGACTACTCGTACCTGCGGCAGTACTCCGAGAACGGCCTGCTGCTGGACCTGGACCCGTACATCGGCGGCATCATCGACAAGAAGCCGCTCGCCGACAACATCCTCAAGATCGGCGTCGTCGACGACAAGACGTACGCGATCCCGACGTCCACCAACGCCTGGGGCCTGTTCACCAACCCCAAGCTGCTCGAGACCGCCGGGGTCTCCGACTTCGAGGGCGGCAGCTGGAGCGACTACGCCGACTGGATGAAGTCGGTCACCGACGCCTCGGGCGGCGCGTTCTACGGCGGCAGCGACTACACCGGACGCATCCAGAACTTCGAGATCCAGCTGCGCTCCGAGGGCAAGAACCTCTTCAACGAGGACGGCACCGCAGGCTTCGACGAGAAGCGCCTCGCCAAGTTCTGGAACGAGGGCGCCGCGGTCCGCAAGGGCGTCGGCATCCCGCAGCAGAAGGTCGAGGAGCTCACCCCGCTCGGCGCGTTCGACTCCGCCAAGACGGCCAGCGAGCTGACCTGGGACAACTTCGGCGCCGGCTACCTGAAGAACCTCGGCGCGGACTACACCGAGCTGAGCCTGGTCGCCCCGCCGGTCACCAAGAAGGGCACGAAGGATCTGTACCTGAAGCCCTCCATGCTGCACGCCATCTCGGCCAAGACCAAGCACCCCGAGGCGGCCGCGACCCTGGTGGACTTCCTGATCAACTCGCCGGAGTCCGGCAAGATCTTCGGCACCAACCGCGGTCTGCCCGCATCGTCCACGGCGCTCGCCGCGGCCGACCTCGACCCGCTGAGCCAGCAGATCAAGGACTACGAGACCTCCATCAAGGACCGCCTCGGCGACGCCCCGCCCGTGCCGATCGTCGGCTACGGCAGCCTCGAGGAGAAGTTCCGCGTGCTGGGCACCGAGCTCAACTTCGGCACCATCTCGGTGGACGACGCCGTGAAGCAGTTCTTCGCCGAGATGGACGTCGTCCTCAACCAGTGAGATCCGGCGGCGGGCCGGATCCAGCATCCGGCCCGCCGCCGCACTCCGCCGCCGTCCGTCACGAACCCAGAAGGAGGACCCCGTGAGCACCACCGCGACCAGGGTCATCGTCACCGAAGATCGCTCCAGTGCGCATCTGCTGCGCAGGAGCCGCCGCGAGGTCGACCCCGTCCGCCCCGGCCAGCGCGCCCGTGTCCGCCGTGAGACCGCGGCGGGCTACGCCTTCCTCACTCCGTGGCTGATCGGTTTCCTGGGGCTCACCCTCGTGCCGATGGTGTACTCGCTGTACCTGTCGTTCACGCGGTACAACATCTTCGCCCCGCCCAAGTGGATCGGCCTGGACAACTACATCCGGCTGTTCACGAAGGACCCGGTGTTCCTGCAGTCCTCCGAGATCACGCTGATCTACGTGTTCGTGGGCACCCCCATCACGCTGGCGGCGGCGCTCGGGACGGCGATGCTGCTGAACTACCGCGACAAGGGCTCCGGGTTCTTCCGGTCGGCGTTCTACGCGCCGTCCCTGATCGGCGCGTCGGTCTCGATCGCGATCGTGTGGCGGGCGATGTTCGCCACCGACGGTCCGGTCGACTCCGGTCTGCAGGTGTTCGGCATCGACCTGGGCGGATGGATCGGCAACCCGTCGATGGTGCTGCCGATGATGATCCTGCTGCACGTGTGGACCTTCGGCTCGACGATGGTCATCTTCCTCGCAGGCCTCAAGCAGATCCCGAAGGAGCTGTACGAAGCGGCCGAGATGGACGGCGCCGGCGCCTGGCGTCGATTCCGCGCCGTGACCATCCCGATGCTCTCGCCGGTCATGTTCTTCAACCTGCTGCTCGGCCTGATCGGCGCGTTCCAGGTGTTCGCATCCGCCTACATCATCTCCAACGGGTCGGGCGGCCCTGCGGGCATGACCAACTTCATCACCGTCTACCTGTACAAGCGAGGCTTCTCCGACGGGCAGATGGGCTACGCCGCGGCCATGGCCTGGGTGCTGCTGATCGTGGTCGCGCTGCTGGCATTCATCCTCTTCCGCACGCAGAAGTCCTGGGTGCACTACGCAGGAGACGACAAATGACCTCCACCACCATCGGCGGCGACGCCCGCCCGGCGGCCGCGCCGCGGCGCCGGATCAAGCGCAGGACCGTCCAGACCATCGTCTGGTTCATCGGCCTCAGCATCCTGACCGTCATCGTCCTCTACCCGCTGCTGTGGCTGTTCCTCGCCACCTTCAAGCCGAACGCCGAGTTCGGCACGAACCCCGGCCTGTTCCCGAACCAGCCCACCGTGGACAACTACGGCAAGGTCATGGAGGGCATCGCGGGCGTGCCGATGTGGCGGTTCTTCCTGAACTCGTTCATCCTCGCGGTCTCCGCCGTGGTCGGCACCGTGCTCTCGTCGGCGCTCGCCGCTTACGCGTTCGCCCGGGTGCAGTTCAAGGGGCTGGGGATCTTCTTCGCCGCGATGATCGGCACGCTGCTGCTGCCGTTCCACGTCGTGATCATCCCGCAGTACATCATCTTCAACAAGCTCGGCTGGGTGGACACCTTCATCCCGCTGATCCTGCCGAAGTTCCTCGCGACGAGCGCCTTCTTCGTGTTCCTGATCGTGCAGTTCATCCGCCAGATGCCGCGCGACATGGACGAGGCCGCCCGCATCGACGGCGCCGGTCACCTGCGCATCTTCTGGTCGATCATCCTGCCGCTGATCAAGCCGGCGCTGATCACCTGCGCGATCTTCGCGTTCATCTGGGAGTGGAACGACTTCCTCAGCCCGCTGCTCTACCTGACCAGCCCCGAGAACTACCCGCTCCCGATCGGTCTGCGTCTGTACAACGACGCCTCCTCCGGCGGTGCGGACTACGGCGCCACGGTCACCGCATCGTTCGTCGCCCTCATCCCGATCCTGCTGTTCTTCATCGTCTTCCAGCGGTTCCTGGTCGACGGCGTCGCCACGCAGGGGCTGAAGGGCTGACGATGACCGCGGCAGGGCGACGCGAGGCGAGGGCCGTGGCGCGCGAGGCGCGCTCCGGCTCGGGTCCGGTCGGCGCGGGGTTCGATCCGGGCCCCAACCCGGGGGCGACGGCGAAGTTCGGCCTGTTCGGTGAGGCCCTCACCACCGGCCTGCTGATCACGCTGGTCGCTATGCCGGTTGTCACGCTGCCGATCGCGCTCGCCGCGGGCGTCCGCCAGCTGCGCCGTTTCGCGGCCGCGGAGGACTCCCGTGCGGCGCTGTTCTGGGCCGACGTGCGCGCCGGGATCCTGCCTTCGCTCGTCGTCGGCGTGCCGGCCGCGCTGATCGCGGCCGTGCTGACCGTGGACGTGATCCTCGCGCGGACCGGCGTCCTGCCCGGCGGCGAGGTGGTCGGCGTGGTGGGCTGGGCCGGTCTCGCGATCCTCGCGACGGGCGTGCTGGTCGTCGCCGGGATCTGGTCGCCGTCCCTGCGGTGGACGGATGCCGTGCGTGCTGTGCCCGACGCGGTGCGGGCGGATGTCGCCGGCGCCCTCTACCTGGCCGCGACGGCCGTGTTCGTCGGCGTGGTCACATGGGCCCTGGTGCCGCTGTTCATCCCCGCGATCGGCTGCGCGGCCCTGGCGGTCGTGGCCGTGCCCGCTCGGCGTCGTCGCGGGCGCTGACTCTCTCTCTCCGATACGACTCACGAAAGGTCTTCTCACATGACTGCGTCCTCCGTCCGACGTCGGCTGTCCGCCGGCGCCGCAGCCGTCGCCGCTGGTGCACTGCTGCTGTCCGGCTGTGCCGCCGGCGAACCGGCCGCGACGTTCGATCCTGACGCGAAGGTCACCCTGAACTTCGCGTTCTGGGGGAACGACGACCGCGCGAACCGCTACAACGACCTGGTCGCGGCGTTCAACGAGGAGCACCCGAACATCAAGGTGAACGTCAGCTTCACCGACTACCCCAGCTACTGGGAGAAGCGGGCGACCGAGGCGGCCGGCGGCGGCCTGCCCGACGTGTTCCAGTTCTCGGACAGCTACCTGCGCCAGTACGCCGAGCCCGGATACGTGCTCGACCTCGGGAAGGAGAAGGACTACATCGACTTCTCCACCTTCGAGGACTCGCTGCTCGGCACGGGCAGGCTCGACGGCACGCAGTACTCCCTGCCGACCGGCTACAGCATGTGGGCGGACTTCGTGAATCACGACCTGATCGCGAAGTACGACGTGGAGGCTCCTGAGGGCGGGACGAGCCCGGAGGAGTTCGACGACTGGATGGCAGGCTTCACCGAGGCCGCCGGCGGCGCTGTCTACGGTGGCACCGACTACACCCAGCGCATCCAGGGTTTCGAGCTCTCGCTGCGCGCCAAGGGCAAGAACCTCTACACCGAGGACGGCGAGCTCGGATTCAGCAAGGCCGAGCTGCGCGAGTTCTGGAACAGCGGGGCGAAGCTGCGTGACAGCGTCACCGTGCCGCAGAAGAAGCTCGAGGAGATCAGCCCGAAGTCCGGAATGGGCGCCCAGCTCACGGCGAGCGAGATGAGCTGGAGCAACTTCCTGGGCGGTTACCTCGCCGACTCCGGGGCGAAGTCGATCTCGATCATCGCGCCGCCGACCTACAAGGCCGGGTCGAAGGACCTGTACCAGCAGGGCGGCCTGCAGATCGCGATATCGGCCAAGACCAAGCATCCCGAGGCCTCGGCTGTGTTCCTGGACTACATCGTGAACAGCAAGGAGGCCGGCAGGATCTTCGGCACCACGCTGGGGTTCCCGGCATCGTCGAGCAAGCTCGCCGGCACGACGCTGGAGGGCGTCGACAAGCAGGTCGCCGACTACATCGAGTCGGTCTCGGACCGGGTCGGAGAGGCGCCGCCGGTGCCGGTCATCGGCTACGGTTCGCTGGAGCAGAAGTTCTGGGATCTCGGCAAGGAGATCGGCCTCGGCTCGGTGTCGGTGGACGACGCCGTCGAGCAGTTCTTCACGGAGGCCGACGTCATCCTGCAGTAGCCGGCCGGTCCGTTCCGTCGGCTCGCACGAGCCTGACGCCCGTCAGAGGGAGTCGTCGCGGCATCATCGGCGGGAGATGAGAAGGTAGGTCTGCACCCGTCGACGGCGGGTGATTCGGGAGGGTGAACCATGGCAGTGGGCGTGAAGGATGTCGCGGTCGCGGCCGGCGTGTCGGTGGGCACGGTCTCCAACGTGCTGAACCAGCCGGATCGCGTCTCCGCGCGCACCGCCGAGCGTGTGCAGAAGGCGATCCGGGAACTCGGGTTCGTGCGCAACGACGCCGCCCGCCAGCTCCGTGCCGGCCGCAGTCGCAGCATCGGCCTGGTGGTCCCCGACATCGGGAACCCCTTCTTCGCCGAGGTGGCTCGGGGCGCGGAGGACCGGGCGGCCGAGGCCGGCATGACCGTGCTGCTGGGCAACAGCGACGAGAGCGACGTCCGGCAGGAGGCGCACCTGGAACTGTTCCAGGAGCAGCGCGTCAACGGGGTGCTGCTGACGCCGGCATCCGACGACCTGTCGTCGCTGCGTCGCTTCACGGATGCCGGGATGCCGGTCGTGCTCGTGGACCACGAGGTCGACGAGGGCGAGATCCCGTCGGTGTCGGTCGACGACGTCGAGGGAGGGAGGCTCGCGGTCAAGCATCTGCTCGACGCGGGCCGACGCCGGATCGCCTACGTGAGCGGGCCGCGCTCCGTGCGCCAGGTCGCCGAGCGTCTGCAGGGCGCACAGGCCGCTGTCGCGGAGGTTCCGGGAGCGACGCTCGAGGTCGTCGAGCAGGCGTCGCTGACCGTGCTGCAGGGGCGGGCAGCGGGGGAGGCGCTCGCCGCACGTGCGGAGCAGGACCGCCCGGATGCCGTGTTCGCCGCCAACGACCTGCTCGCCGTCGGCCTGCTGCAGGCGTTCAGCTTCGCCTCGGGCGTGCGCGTGCCCGAGGACATCGCGATGGTCGGCTACGACGACATCGACTTCGCCTCAGCGACGGTCGTGCCGCTGAGCTCGGTGCGCCAGCCCGCCAGGCTGCTGGGCAGGACCGGCGTCGAGCTGCTGCTGAAGGAGCTCGACGGCGCCGACCACGATCGCCGTGTGCGGTTCCAGCCCGAGCTCGTCGTGCGGGACTCCAGCAGGGGGTAGCCTCAAGCTTCCGTCAACTCCCTGAGCCCGTGGCTGCCCCTCGGGTACCCTCGGACACATGCCAGCCGCGACGACGCAGTCCACCAAGCGCGAGGCCTTCGGATCTCGCAACGTGTTCATCCTCTCGGCCATCGGATCGGCGGTCGGCCTCGGCAACATCTGGCGGTTCCCCTACGTCGCCTATGAGGGCGGCGGCGGCGCCTTCCTCATCCCGTACCTGTGCGCGCTGCTGACCGCGGGCATCCCGCTGCTGTTCTTCGACTACGCGATCGGGCACCGATTCCGCGGATCGTCTCCGCTGGCGTTCCGCCGCATGCACCGCGCGGCCGAGCCGCTGGGGTGGTGGCAGGTGCTGATCTGCGTCGTGATCGCGACCTACTACGCGGTGATCATCGCCTGGGCGGCGATGTACACCTGGTTCTCCGCGCAGATCACCTGGGGTGCGGGCAACGAGAACGACTTCTTCTTCAAGGACTTCCTGCAGATGGGCGACGTCTCCAAGGGCGGCGTCTCCACTCAGTTCGTGCCGCAGGTCGGCCTCCCGCTGATCGCGGTGTGGATCGTGGTCATCGTGATCATGGGCCTCGGCGTCAAGCGCGGCATCGGGCGGGCGAACACCGTGCTGATGCCGCTGCTGACGGTGATGTTCGCGGCGCTCGTGGTGCAGTCGCTCTTCCTGCCGGGCGCGGTCGACGGCCTGAACGCGTTCTTCACCCCGAACTGGGAGGCCCTCGCGGATCCGGCGGTGTGGGCCTCGGCCTACGGGCACATCTTCTTCTCGCTCTCGGTGGCGTTCGGCATCATGGTCACCTACTCCTCGTACCTGAAGCGCAAGACCGACCTGACCGGGTCCGGTCTGGTCGTCGCCTTCGCGAACTCGGGCTTCGAGATCCTCGCCGGCATCGGCGTCTTCGCGGCGCTCGGGTTCATGGCGCAGGCGCAGGGGACGGACGTCGCGCACACGGCGACCGCGGGGATCGGCCTGGCGTTCGTCGCCTTCCCGACCATCGTCTCCAACGCTGCGGGCGGATCGATCATCGGCGTCCTGTTCTTCGGCGCGCTGGTGTTCGCCGGCGTCACCTCGCTCATCTCGGTGCTCGAGGTGGTCGTCGCAGCTCTCCAGGACAAGCTCGGCTGGGGCCGGGTGCGCACGACGCTGATCGTGTCCATCCCGATCGCCCTGATCTCGATCGCGATGTTCTCGACGACGACGGCGCTGGCCGTGCTCGACACCACCGACGCATTCGTCAACGCCTTCGGCATCATGGCCGTCGCCCTGGTCGCGGTGATCGTGGTCGCGTGGCTGCTGCACCGGCTGCCGGCGCTGCGAGACCACCTCAACCGCCGCTCGAGCTTCAGGGTCGGCTGGTTCTGGATGCTGCTGGTCGGCGCGCTCGCGCCGATCGTGCTCGGCTATCTGTTCGTGAGCGAGGTCATCTCCAAGGTCTCCGACCCTTACGGCGGCTACCCGGGATGGTTCCTCTCGATCTTCGGCTGGGGCATGGTGATCGCCCTCGTGGTGCTGGCGATCCTGCTGTCGCTGCTCCCGTGGAGTCACCGCTCGCACGCCAAGGACGATCCGGACTACGACGAGTTCCTCGTCGAGGAGAGCTACGCGCCGGATGCGGAGACGGGCACCGTCAGAGTGCCGGACGCCGTCGCGGAAGGAGCCCGGTCATGACCCCGATCGCCGTCGTCATGATGATCGTCGCGATGGTCACGGTCTGGGGCGGTCTGATCGCCGGGATCGTCAACCTCGCCCGTCATCCCGAGGTCGCGGACGCCGAGCCGGAGCCGCCCGCCGAGCTGTAGCCCGGCGCAGAGCTCAGCTCCGCGCCATCCACCCCGCCACGCGCTCGATCGTCTTGCCGAACCCGGGCTCCTCGGGGCGGTTCAGATGCCCGTGGGCGGTGCCGGGTTCGAAGGACACGTCGATGTCGACACCGGCATCCGCCAGCGTTCGTGCGAACAGCTCACCTGACACCCGCAGCTCGTCGACGTGCCCGTTGACCATGACCGTGGGCGGGAAGCCGGTCACGTCGGCGGGAGTCGCCCGGCCGGGGACGGCGGTGAGCGGCGCCTGCGCGACATCGCCGCCCAGGTAGGTCTCGTACATCGCGAGCACCGCAGGAGGGGTGAACACGTCGGCGGCCGGGTTCGCGTCCAGCGCGGCCCGCAGTTCGGCATCCGGCGCGGGCTGCACGGCCAGCAGGGTCGGGTACGCGAGGAAGACACCGGTGGGCAGGGGCAGAGCCGATGCCGTGCCCGGCGCGTGCCCGAGCAGTCGCAGCACCGCCCCGGCGATCAGGTTCCCGCCGGCGCTGGTGCCCCCGACGAAGAACCTCTCGGCGCCGAACTCGGAGGCGTGCTCGACGAGCCACGCCCACGCGGTCAGGATGTCGTCCGACCCGGCCGGGAACGTGCGCGAACCGTCGTCGCCGACGAGGGCGTAGTCGACCGAGACGACCGTGGCGCCGCGATCGGCGAACGCGCGGGCCACGGCATCCGCCTCGGGCATGTCCAGATCCCCGTGCACGAAGCCGCCGCCGTGCGCCCACAGCAGAGCCGATCCGCGCAGCGGACCGTCGGATGCGGGGTAGAGGCGGGCGAGACCATCGAGCAGGGTGCGAGGAGACGTCATGCACCCAGAATGGCACCGGTTTCACCGGAATACTGGCCGCAAGTCGCACCGGGTGGTTGAATCCAGGCATGGCGCTGGAGAGGATCACCGGGCTGGAGTCGTCACGGGTGGCGGATGCCCTCCGCGACGACATCATGCTGGGCCGGCGCGAGCCGGGTTCGCGGCTGATCGAGCGCGACATCGCCGCCGAGCTGCAGGTCTCCCGGCTTCCGGTGCGGGAGGCCATCAAGGCGCTGGTCGCGGACGGCATCGTCGTGGCGCGACCCCGCAGCTGGGCGGTCGTGCGCGAGTTCTCGGTGCAGGACCTGCAGGACTTCGCCGAGGTGCGCGCGGCCATGGAGACCCTGGCCTTCGTGCTGGCCACGCAGCGGGCAGACGAGGCCGCCCTCGCCCGGCTGGAGTCGATCATCGACGCCGAGGAGGCGTCGGCGCTCGCCGGCGATGCGGTCGCCTCGCGCCAGGCATCCGCGATGTTCCACATCGCCGCCGTCGAAGTGGCCGACAACGCGATGCTCACCGAGCTGGCGGCATCGCTGGTCACCCGGCTGCGGTGGCTGTTCGGCCAGCACGACGAGCTCGCCGAGATGGCCGTGCAGCACCGCGACATCCTCCGGGTCATGCGCGAGCGCGACGTCGATGCCATCAAGGAGATGATCCCGGCCCACCTCGACGAGGGAAGGATCGCCGCCGAGCAGCGGCTGCGCGCCCGCCACGACGAGAACGGCTGACGCAGGCGTGAACGGTGCCGTGCTTCCCGCGCACAGCCGATACCGTGGGGGCATGATCCCGGCGCTGCGCACCTTCGCGAGGATCCTCGCGCGCCACTGGCCCGCACTGATCGCCTGGTACGTGGGCGGCGAGGTGCTGCACCGGCTGCTCGTGCAGCTGGCCGGCTTCGTCGGCGGGTACAGCACGCTCGGCGGCCTGCTCCTGCTTCCGCTCGCGGTCGGCGCGCGCCTGGCCGCGTACGTGGCCATGTACCTGACGGTGCGCCCCTCGCTCGTGCACGTGGCGCAGAGCGGGGAGCCGGATGCCGGCATCCGCGCGTTCCTGAGATCCACCCTCGTCGCGATCCTGCCGTTCTCGATCTTCTATGCGGCGTGGGGGATGCTCGACGCCGACCAGAAGGAGTTCTTCCGGCTGGCCAGCAGCATCGCGTTCCGAGAGACGGGATTCGGTCTCGGCGAGGCGATCGTCGACCGGGGCGGGCTGATCTCGGTGGGCGTTCTTCCGGTGACCGTGCTCGTGGTGGCGCTGCTGGTGCGCGCGCTGCACGCCCGGTTCCGTGAGCGCCTGCCGGAGTGGACCCTGACGCTGGCCGCGTATGCGGAGCTGCTGTGGACGTTCATGCTGTTCACCCTGGTCGGCCAGTGGCTCGCCGGCGTGCGCGCGTGGTTCTCCGGTCGGGCGGGGGCCCTGTGGCTGCAGGACTTCGGCGACGGCGTCGCTGCGGCGATCCCGTCGCTGGCGAGCGTGTGGGAGGCCGTGCTCTGGCTGGTGGGGATCGTCATCGCCGCCGCGATCGTGCCCGCGGCGTGGCTGGCGGTCGCGGGTGTGATCTACGGTGCCGACTTCGATGCGCTGCCGCCGGTGCTGGCCCGGCGCACCGAGGCGCTGCGCGGCGCGGTGGGCTCGCTGGCGCGCACCCTGCTGCAGCGGTTCGAGGATCTGTGGGCGGCGGTGGCCGCGATCTGGCGGGGCGGGCCGTTGCTGTTCGGCGCGTTCGCGCTGGCGTACGCGCTGTGGGCTCTCGCCGAGCACACCGGCACGCGGGGCGTGCTGCAGGTCATCGGCGGGCACGAGTCCGGCTTCTGGAGCGCCTGGCTGCCGCTGGTGACGGTGGGGGTCGCCGCGATCGCCGAGCCGATTCGCGTGGCGATCGTCGCGACGGCGTTCGACGCGGTGGTCGGCCGTCCCGAGGCGGGGATCGGCGTGCGCGAGTCAGTCGCCGACGGGGAATCGGACGGTCTCGTCGCCGACGGCGATGTCGAGCCAGAACGGCCCCTCGGCGTCGTTCGGCAGCAGGAAGACGGAGAGGATACGGTAGGAATCGGTCCCCTTCCGGCATGAGCTCTCCTCATCGCCGTACCGCACGTCCACCGCGGACCCCGCGGTGAGCCAGACACGCTCGCCATCCTTCTCACGGAGCGTGAACGTGCCGCAGCGCTCGGCATCCTCCGCGCTGTCGGCGGACAGGCGGATGCTGAGGGTGTGCGCACCGGCGGGCGCGGGGAACTCGTCGGGGACCGCACGGACCAGCTCCAGCCGGTTGCCGCCGACGTCGACCGCGCCTTCGGCGACGCGTGGCGCCGGGGGAGCGGCTTCCTGAGCGGGCAGCACGTCGAGCCAGACGCTCACCCCGATCAGCGCGGACACCGCGGCGATCAGGGCGACCAGAGCGACGCGCTGCCTGCGCCACCACGTCATGGTGCTCCCACCTTCGGTGCCGTCAGCTCCACGGTCGCGGTGCGCTCCGCGGCATCCAGGTCGATCGGGATCATGATCACGTCGTCGAGCGAAGGCGTGAAGTAGTCGGCTGAGAGGCGCAGCTGGGCCGTACCCGACGGAAGGCTCTCGGGCAGCTCGAAGGCGATCTGGCCGGTGGTGTCGACGCCCACCCGCAGCGGTGAGCGCAGCAGCGACTCGGGCGGGCGCTCACTGGCGTGGAAGACGCGGCCGTCGATCAGCAGGGACGCGAGACCGATCTCGGCGTCCAGCTCGGTCTGGCGGGCGGATGCCGTGACCTCGATCACGAGCCAGTTGCCCTCGGCATCCCACTCGTCGCGCTCGTCGGTCAGCCGTTCGGCGAAGGACGACTGCACGACGCGTGCGACCAGCGTCCGCGTCGTCACCTCCTGGTGCGCGGATCCGCGCACGGGAAACGCGTCCGTCAGCGAGTCCTCCGGTGGGGTGATCCCGCTCACGAGCCCCGCCACGAGCACGAGACCGGTGCCGATCAGCCACGGCATCGCCCGGTTCACGACGCCAGCCCCACGGTGATGCGCGCGACCAGGGCGGTGCGGCGCCAGGTGATCGACGAGGACGACAGGATGATCTGCCCGGCCACCTCACGGGCCTCCTGCACGTTCAGCCGCACGTCCCCGTCGGCGAAGGAACCGCGAGGGACGGGCCACCCGATGACGACCTCGGCGGGCACGCCCGGCTGCAGCACCGGCGTGCCCCTGCTGCCGTCGTCGCGCCAGGCGCGACCCGGATCGGTCGCGGTGACATCGGACAGACTCAGCAGCGGGCTGCTCGAGTCGATCAGCCGGGAGGTGACGCCGTCGGCGGCGCCGATCAGGCTGACCGGGTGGTCGGTCAGGTTCTCCAGGCGGACGGACAGGATGAGGATCTGCTCGTCGGGCTTCGCCTTCCAGTAGTGCTCCTCGACCTCGTCCACCAGCTCGGCGTCGTGCACCGTGATCGCGTAGAGGGAGGTGCGCACCTCCTGGTCCGCCGCGGCCGCGCCGGGAGCGCGGGATGCCGCTCGCAGCCCGCCCAGCGAGAGGAAGGCGATCGCGAGGGCGATCAGCAGGACGGCCGCGATCCAGACGGGCGCCGTCGATGGCGCGAGAGCACCCCGCAGCGAGCGTCGCGCCGCTGCGGACGCCGTACCCGCGGCCCCCCGCATTCTCGTCACGGGGTCAGCCTATCCAGCGACCCGTCGCCGGCGCTCTCGCGGCGCGGCGGCGCGGTCGCGGGCGCGATCGGATCGGGTCTCCCCGACGTCGGCGGCGCCCGGTACGCTCGATTCGGGAGGTGCTCGTGGGACGTACGGCGGATGCCATCGGCGAGGGCGTCGCGATCGCCACCGCGGCCGCGAAGCTGGCCGTGAAGAACCAGATCCTGGTCGGCACGATCGCTCGCGGCGGCGTCTTCGAGATCGACCACTACATGGACGTGGCGCGCACGGCGCTGCTCGCCATGGCCAAGGAGTCCGACGAAGAGGCCGAGCGGCTCGTCGCGCTGCGCAAGCGCGCCAAGGGCCGCCACTCGGATCCCCACGGCACGCACGACTACCGCGACCGCGACGTGCGCAACCTCCGCCGCCGTGCGCGGCAGTCCACAGGCGTCGCCGACCGGCTGCGCAAGATGACCGAGGAGCCCGACGCGCTGCGCGCCCTCGTCGAGGATGCGCGGGTCGCGGCCTGGGGCGACGTGCGCGGCAACCTCGACCGCCGGCTGCGGGTCGAGGCCATGCGTCCCGACCAGGACCCGGATTACGAGCGGATGCGGGATGCGCGCATGCAGGCGCTCAAGCTCGTCGACCTGCAGGCGCTCTCGTCCGAGCAGCGCGCGCGCCGGAAACGGGAGAAGGCCGCCGAGAAGGCGGCGGAGAAGGAAGCCGCGAAGGAACTCGCACGGAGCGAGCGCAGCGCCCGTCGCGAGGCGCGACACGCGGGGGATGCATGACTGACCGGGCCGATTTCGCTTCGCTCTGATGGTTGTGTAAGCTGTTCCTTGGCCCGCTCGCTGGGCCCTGCGCCTCTAGCTCAATGGATAGAGCATCTGACTACGGATCAGAAGGTTGGGGGTTCGAGTCCCTCGAGGCGCACACCACATTCAGCCCGTCGAGGATCGCCTCGACGGGCTGATTCGTTTTGCGGGCCCAGAGGATCAACTGGGAGACAGTCGGCTCCGTGATGTTCCGCTCCCACTTCGAGACCGTCGGCCGCGACGCGCCGACATAGAGTCCCATCTCGTCCTGCCCGACGCCTGCGAGGCGACGGGCACCGGCCAGGCGTTCGCCCAGCGTGTCTGTCAGTACGGTCATGTTCGCCATGCATGAACTATAGCGCCCAACTCGAATAGAAAACGCGACACGCCGCGATGAATCCACGCCGCGACCGTCAAACGCGCCCATCCTTTCGGATGTGTAGTCAATTCGCTACACATCCGAAACGAAGGGGCATGCAATGGCTGACTGGCATCGCATCGCCGAAGCGATCGCGAACCTGCTTCACGCGGGTGGCGACCTCGACGATATCGCCGTCCTGCTCCAGGCGCACCCGGACCTGTCCGGAGAGCGGGCGAACGTATGACCGAGCCGCAGGCCGGCACGCTCGTCCGGGAGCGCATGGCATGGGAGCGGGACTTTACCCAGATCCCGAACATCTACGCGCGCGACAAGACCCTCAGCTGGGTCGCTCGCGGCATCCTGCTCTGGCTGATGACGCAGGACGACGGCTACCAGGTGAGCATGGGCGCGATCGAGGCCGCCAGCTGGAAGGAAGGCCGCGAGGCGGTCCGCAGCGCGATAGCCGAACTGGAGAAGGCCGGCTACCTACACCGCCAGCAGAGGCGCGGTCAGGGCGGCCGGCTGTCCGGCTACGTGTTCCACCTGCGCGACCCGTTCCAGCTGCCCGTCGTGGGAGCCCCGGAGCTTCCGATCGGTGCTCTGCAGGCTGTGGATAAGTCGGCTCCCACCGTCGACGGGAAGCCGTCATCTGGTGCTGTGGATAACTCCACCGGCGGACGGGTTGCCGTCGACGGTAACCCGTCGACCAAGAAGAACACTTACTTAAGAACATATAAAGACCCAGCGCAACCACAGAGCAGACGGTCTGCCCCTGTGGACAACTCGGCCGGCGTGCGCTGGGCGGACGACCGGTGCCCCGCAGCGTGGACCGCGCCGTACCAGCACGCTCTCGGCTCGAAGTCACACGCCTGCATCAACTGCGGCGCTCACCCGATCGTCCGGAGTGTGCCATGAGCCCCGACGTCATCCCGCCCGAGATCGGACTCCCGGTCGCCGCGCTGCTCACGATCGCGTGGATCATCATCGAGCTACGAGCGGGGAGGCGCACGCGATGAACCTCCCGCACGGCCCCGGCACCTACGCCGACCCGGACCTCCCCGCCGAGACGTGGGGCGGCCGGAAGGCGCAGCAGTATGTCGAGCTCACGATCCTGACCTACGGCGATCTGTGCATCAACTGCGGGCTACCCGGATCGAACAGCGCTGACCACGTGATCCCGAGATCCAAGGGCGGCGCCGTCTACGACATCGACAACCTCGGCCCCAGCCACCGCCGCTGCAACTACTCGCGGCAGGACAAGCCGCTTCGACCGGTCGGCATCCCCGTCGAGTCCGGCATCCAGCACTTCACGTGACCCCGGTTCTTTAAGAGCGAGTTCGCTGGACACCCACGCGCAGCCCCGTCTTTTCTTTCCCGATCAGCCCACAAAAAACACGAAACGAGCCAAGATGACCGAGAACGCCGGCACGATCGCCGACTACCTCCCAGGCATGGAGCCGCCGGCGTCGAGCTCGCACGTATCGGCGGCGTACACGAAGGCGATCGAGCGCCTGCGCTCCGACGGCGTCATCGGCGATGAGCACGCCGGGATCTGCGCGAGCATCCTGACCCTGGCCGGCATCGCCGACAACCCGACGACGAAGGCCTACGCCCGAAACGGCGCGCTGCAGGAAGCGCACGAGCAGATGCGCACGCTACTCGACGCGGCGAAGCGGCAGGGCGACGCCGACTACGCGTCGTTCGAGGCGTGGCTGGCGGCGCAGCAGTGACGTGGTCAGGGTTCACCTACGCGACGCCGCGCGACCCGTCGCGGCAGTCGCGGGGCGCGAAGATAGCCGAGCTCGCGCGGATGCTCGGATGGGAACCGATGCCCTGGCAGCAGCACGTGTGGGACGTCGCGACCGAGGTCGACGCGTTCGGCAACTACGTCTACGAGAAGGTGTTCGTCACCGTGCCGAGGCAGTCGGGCAAGACAACGCTGTTCGGCCCGGTCGAGCTCCAGCGCGCGGTCGAGTTTCCAGCGTCCAAGGTGTACTTCACCGCGCAGACCGGCGACGACGCCCGCACGCTGCTCAAGAACCTGATCTCAAGCGTCGAGGCGTCGCCGCTGTCGCGATTCTTCGACGGGAAGCGCAGCGCCGCGCAGACAGGAATGGTCACGCCGCGCGGTTCGGAGATCTGGGCTTTCCCCCCGAAGCCCGAGAAGATCCACGGGAAGACGCCGGTACTCGTCGGCATCGATGAGATCTGGACACTCGACGACGTCCAGTCGAAGGGGCTCATCACCGACGGCATCGAGCCGGCGCAGCGCACGCTATACGGCAAGCGTCAGATCTGGTATCTGTCGACCGCCGGCACGGCCGAGAGCACGTTCATGAAACGGCAGGTCGAGCGGGGCCGGCGCAGCGTCGAGCAGCCCGGCACCGATCCCAAGTTCGCCTACTTCGAGGCGAGTCTCCCCGAGGGCGCCGACCCGTACGACCGCGAGGCATTCGCCGCGTTCCATCCGGCCGTCGGCTACACGCAGGACGTCGACGATCTGTTCGCGCTCGTCGACGGCAGCGCCCCGCCCGAGGAACAGGTCGACCACTCGACCTGGCTCCGCGCGTACTGCAACCGCTGGACAGAGTCGCGCGAGGTGCTGATCCCCGACTGGGACGACCTCGCCGACCCGACCCTCGGCGCCGCATGGGCCGACGTCGCGATCGCGTGGGAAGTCGCGCACGACAACCAGATGGGCGCGATCCTCGCGACCTGGCGCAACGACGACGGCACCGCCTGCACCCGTGTCGTGCACGCCGCACCCGGCACTCAGTGGATGGAAGACCTACTCGTCAGCATCCACGGCCACGGGCCGGGCGCGTTCGGCGCTGACGACGGCGGCCCGACACGCCGGCTGAATGACCGGCTCCGCCTGCGTCTCGGCGACGACGCGATCACAACCCTTGGCATGAAGGACTTCGGCGTCGCCTGCGAGACCTGGCTCACGGCGGCGCGCGACGAGAAGACGCTCCTGCAGGACGGATCGAAGACGCTCGCGAACGGCGTCGCGTTCTTGGTCATGAAGCGCAGCGGAGAGATCTCGCGATTCAGCCGGTCGGATGCCGCCGGCCCCGTCGCCGCCCCCATCGCATCGGCCGTCGCGCTGTGGCTCTACGACCACCGCGACGCCCCCAGCTGGACACCCGTAACGAGCTACTGAGGACACCGCCGTGACGATCGAACTTGACTCCACGCGCTACAGCACAGTGGTCACCTGCACCGAATGCGGCGCCGTCGACCTCGCCGACAGCCCACGCGAAGGATGGGCCAGAGGCGCAAGCCATGAACGGATCGCGCATCCCGCTCTCGTGCAAGCCCGCGAAGCCGCCCGAATGAATAGAAATCGCGACACACCGTAAAAGAGTTTCGCGTCTGTTCGAACTGCGCCCCAGAGTTCAGAACGTGAACCAGTCGAAGCCAAACCTCCTGAGCCGCGCGCTCTCGGCCGTCGCGCCGGCGCTGTCGCTCGCGATCAAGAGCCCCGAGGACTGGGCCGACAGCAGCCACCTGATCCCCGCCGATCTGGAGTCACTGTTCGGACTCACCGACGCATCCGGTATCCGGATCTCGCGACGTGTGGCGATGGGCCTCGACGTCGTCGCCAAGGGCCGACGCGTGCTCGCAACGAACCTCGGCCGCATGACGCTCGTCAACAAGACCGGCAGCAAGCTCGCCCCGATGCAGATGGGGTACCTGCAGCAGCCCGAGGAAGACCGCCCGCTCGCGCAGACCCTGATCTGGACGGCGGACGCCCTGTACTTCTACCCGCGCACATGGTGGATCGTCCAGCGCCGCGACGCGTTCGACTGGCCGGCGTTCGGTGGCGTCAAGCTGCTCGACCGCAAGGACGCCGAGTTCGACGACGACGGCAAGGTCATCAAGGCCTGGGGCAAGCCTGTCGAGGACCGCGACGTGATCCAGTTCGACGCCCCCGATGGCGGCCTCCTGCACGACGGGCTGAAGACCCTGCGCCGCGCCGTCGTCCTCGACCGCGCCGCATCGCTCGCCGAGGAAAACCCCGTCCCCTCGGTCGACCTGCACTACGCCGGCAACAAGGCGCTGGAGGACTACCAGATCCGCCAGCTGCTCGCCAGCTGGCAGGCAGCCCGCGCGAAGTACGGCGCGGCATTCTCCGACAAGGACATCACCGTCAAGACCCTCGGTCTCGACAAGGAGCAGCTGCTCCTTGACGCCCAGAACCGGATGGATATCAAGCTCGCTCGACAGGTCGGCATCCCCGCATGGGCCGCAGACGTCGCGCTCGAAGGCTCGACGCTGAACTACCAGAACCGCGCATCCCGCGCGTGGGAACTGATCGACCTGTACCTGTCGACGTACACGACCCCGATCGCGTCGCGCCTGTCGATGAACGACTGCACGCCGGCCGGATGGTCGACCGAGTTCGACACCGAAGTCCTGACCCGCCCCGACATGAAGACCCGCTTCGAGACCTACAAGCTCGGCATCGACGGCGGGTTCATCGACCAGGCCTGGATCGACGCCCAGGAAGGCCAGACCCTGCGCACCGAGGAGATCCCCGCATGAAGCACTTCGACGCCCTCCGCTCGCGCCTGCGACTGATCGAGGCGAACGCCCAGCACCCTGCCCGCTGGAACCTGGAGCAGGGCGGCGGCACCGCCAGCCTGCACCTGTACGGCGTGGTCGGCGGATTCTGGGGCGACATCGTCGCCGCTGACGTCGTCCGCGAGATCGACGCCCTCGACGTCGCCGAGCTCCACGTCTACATCAACAGCCCCGGCGGCGACGTGTACGACGGGATCTCGATCCGCAACGCACTGCGACGATCCTCCGCGTCGATCGTCGTCCACGTCGACGGGCTCGCCGCCAGCGCCGCCAGCTTCATCGCCGCCGCCGGCGACACGGTCATCATGGGCGAGAACAGCGAGCTCATGATCCACGACGCGTGGACCATCGCACTCGGCAACGCCGACGAGCTCCGCGTCGTCGCCGACGACCTCGACCGCATCAGCGACAACATCGCCGGCATGTACGCCGAGAAGGCCGGCGGCAGCGCCGCCGACTGGCGCGCCGTGATGAAGGCCGAGACGTGGTACTCGGCAGCCGAGGCCGTCGCCGCCGGCCTCGCCGATCGCCTCGAAGGCGCCGACGACAACCAGACCGACGACGAGCTCGACGTCGCCGCACGCTTCGACCTTCCCATCTACGCCCACGCCGGCCGCGCCGCGGCCCCAGCACCAACCCTGATCGCCGCCATGGCGACACCCCGAAAGGAAACCAGCATGAACCGTGAGCAGCTCGCCGCCGCACTGGCAGCAGGCACCATCACCCAGGCCCAGCACGACGACGGCATCCGCATCCTCGACGCCATGGCCTCGCCCGTGGCATCCGAGGTCGCAGCCGCAGCCCGCGACGCCGCCGCATCGTTCGGCGGATCGCTGCAGGCGGCAGCCCCCGCCGCCGGCGTGCCCGGAGTGGCAGTGCCCGCCGAGTACTCGGCCGGCCCCAGCAACGTCCCGCAGCCCGGCGCCCGCGTCACCGAGCGCCCGGCCTCGCTGATGAACATCGCCCGCGACGCGGCCGAGCGCATCCAGGCCCGCGCGTCGATCCAGGAAGTCGTCGCCGGCATCAACAACGCGCTGACCAACGTCGTGCCCGCCGACGACGCCGGCGAAGCCTTCCTCCAGACCGAGAAGATCGGCGAAGTCTGGCAGGCGGTCCCCGAGGGTCGCCCGCACGTCGACGCCCTCGGCGGCCCCAAGCCGCTGACCGGCCCGAAGATCGAAGGCTGGAAGTGGACGCTCCCGACACCCGTGCTGCAGGCCTACGCCGGCAACCTCGCCGAGGTGCCCACCGGTGAGTGGAAGACGGAGAAGGTCGAAGAGACGCCGTCGCGCTGGGCGTTCGCGAACAAGGTCGACCGGATCTACACCGATCTCGGAAGCCCCGCCCTCGTCGCCTCGCTGCTGACGATCCTGCGCCGCGGACACGGTCCCGTGTCCGACAACGCCGTCGCCGCCGACCTCGTCGCCGGCGCGACCGCGCTGAGCGGCACCGCACCCGCAACGCTGATCGACGCGATCACGCGATCGTTCCTGCAGCTGAAGAAGATCGGCGCAGTCCCGACCCAGTTCTGGATGGGCGAGACCGCGTTCACCGACTTCTCCAACCTGAAGATCAGCGACCTTCCCGCATGGATCGCGAACGCGACCGGGTTCGTCAAGCTCGACGGCAACACGTCGCTCGCGAACGTGTTCGACGTCGACGTCGATTTCCAGCTGGCGGCGCAGGGATTCCTCGCCCTCGACAGCCGGGCCGCGGACGTCTACGAGACCCCGTTCTTCGAGGTCAGCGCCGAGGACGTCGCGCACGGCGGCGCCGACATCGGCGTCTTCACCTACGGCGGGACGTTCATCAACGACGCCCGCGCCGTCGTCAAGGCCACCATCACCCCGGCCCCGTAAGGAGAGCAGCAGCCATGGGCAACAACAACGGCTACATCAAGGTCAAGGTCAGCCAGATCGACGCCGAGAAGAAGCGCCTCGGCCTGACCGCCAAGAAGGCGAAGGGCGCTGAGAAGGCGCTGATCGTCGCAGCGATCAAGCGGCTCGACGAGCGCCGCGCCGGATACCTCGACCAGATCGTCGACGAGAAGCCGGCCCCGTCCACGCCCCCGGCCGACGACGAGTCCGACGAGGACTGACCCAGCAGCACGCGCCCGGGGCGGCCGGCCCCGCCCCGGGCGCGTGCACCACCTACAACCCCCGAAGGACACCATGACCGCCTGGTACACACCCGATAAGGCGAAGAGCGATCTCGGCATCAGCGTCAGCGCGAAGCAACTCGCCGCGGCGCAGGAGCAGTGCCTCCGCATCAAGGGCCTGGCGTTCGACACCACCGAGGCGCCGACGGAGAGTTTCGCGCAGGGAGTTGCCTACCAGGCGCTTGCGAACAAGCAGGCATCCCAGGCATCCGCCGGCGACGAGCTCGGCGGCGAGACCCAGCGTGTGCGGGTCACCCCGCTCGACTTCAAGATCATGTCGATGCTCATCATCCCGGCTCCCGACGCCGACGACCCGACCCGCGACGCCGGCCGCGTCGGCTCCCTGATCGGCTGACCATGAGCGCACGAACCGACCTCCGCGACCTGATCGTCGCCGACGCGCCCGCCGATTGGGAGATCACCCCGTACCCGGCGCAGCTCGGTCCGCTCGACAACCCCGACAAGCCAATCGCGATCGTTATCGAGCAGATCACCATCGCCGCCGGCCGAACCTCACCCGACGAGCACGGCATCCCCGTCGTCGTCGAGCTCCACGTCTGGGTGATCGTCGACGCGACACGAGGCGACGACCGAGACGAAGTCGAAGACCGACTCGAGGCCGCCACCGAGCAGATGATCCGCATCCTCGAAAAGCTGCCCGAACACAACTGGGACGGCACCGCGAACCGCAACCAATACGACCCGCAGAAGCCGGCCTACGACTTCACCATCCGCGCCGAGGGCGCACTCATCACCGAGGAGACACCATGACCGCGAAGGCAACCAAGCGCTGGAAGGCAACGATCGGCCCCGACCAGTACCAGGGCGAGACGAGCTCGATCGAGTACACGCCCAACTACACCGGCACCGTGTGGAAGGGCGGCGACAACAACACGATTGCCGACGTCACACCCGGCGATCCGCAGGTCACCATCGTGATGCAGCAGGACACCGAGAACCCGGACAGCCTGTGGCGGCTGTTCCACGATGCACCCGCCGGGACGTCGATGGAGCTCACATGGGCGCCGCACTACGACGGCACGTTCGCCGTCAAGGTCACCCTGGCGACCATCAAGCCGCCGCTGAAGACCGACCGCGCCGGCGGCATCCCCGAGGTGACACTCCAGCTGCCCTGCAGCGAGGCCGTCACCGCGACCAACGTGCCGTAGGCCGCCATGCTCGACGTCCGGAACTCGCGTGAGCTACAGGCTACGATCCTCGCCCTGCACGGCGCCCAGCGGCAGATCCGCTCGGGCATCAACAAGGAAGCTCGCTCACGCCTCCGGCCGCTCTGGCAGCAGGCATTGAACGCCCGGGCCCGCGACGAGATGACGAGGCGCATCATCGTCGCGGGCGCCCGCGCCACCGCCACAGATCGAGGCGTGACCATGCACGCGGCGACCAGCCGCCGGCCCCTCAGCGGGGGCCTGGTGCCGGCCTGGGAATGGGCCGGCACCGAGTTCGGTGCCCGCACGCGGCGCGTCGAAGTCACCCAGCGATCCCGCGCCGGCCGCTCGTACAGCCGGCCGCTCACCATCAACAGACAGTTCAGAGGAAGGCAGCAGGACGGCATGGTCGCATTCGACGCCGCCAGCGAGGTTGGCACGAAGATCGTCGCCCTCTGGGTTCATACCGTCGTCGACGAGCTCGGCAAGATCCCCGCAGCCGAGGTGGTCGGCTGATGCCCATCAAGATCGACTTCCTATCCAACGTCCGCGGGTTCCTCAAGGGAACCGACGACGTCGACGACGCCCTCGATGACGTCGCCGACAGCCTCGACGACGTCGCCGACGCAGCGAAGAAGGGCGGGCGCGACGCCGAGCGATCCGTCGACAAGCTCGAAGACAGCTTCCGCGACGCCGCCCGCCGCGCAAAGGATCTCGGCGACGCCGGCAAGGACGCCGGCCGCGACGTCGAACGCGGCATGAGGAACGCCGAAGACGGCGTCGAAGAGTTCAAGGACGAAGCGAACAGCACCGCCCGGGAAGCCGCAGCATCATTCGACGGCTCCGCCGAGTCGATCGTCGACGCGTTCCAGGAGGTCGCCGCGAACGCGTTCGCCGGGTTCGGTCCCGCCGGCGCCGTCGCCGGCCTCGCAGCAGCCGCCGGCATCGGCCTCGTCATGGCCGGCTTCGACGACGCGAACAAGGCCTCCGAGGAATCCGCGAGGCGCGCCGCGGAATGGGCCGACGCGTTCATCGAGGCCGGCGGCCGAGTGCTCAGCTACGAACAGCAGATGGCGAAGGTGCGCTCGATCATCACCGACCCGGAGCTCTTCAAGGAGGCCGAGACCAACGCGAAGAACTGGGGAGTGTCGTTCGACACCGCAGTCTCCGCCGCGGCCGGCTCGGCATCCGCTCTCGCCGAAGCCAACGACTCACTTGCCAAGAAGGAGAAGGCCGCATCCGAGGAAGCTGTCAAGCTCGCAGACGGCGGCGAAGCGCTGGCCGACATGCTCGTCGGCGCGACGAGCGAAGCGAACGCCGGCCGGGCTGCACTCGACGCGCTGACCGGCGAACTGAGCCGCGGGCAGAGGGGCGCCGATGCGTTCTCCCGCATCCTGATCGACACCGCGCGCGCAACCGAGGGCGCGACGGAGAAAGTCGACGAGTTCGGCGACAGCATCATCACCCTGCCCGACGGACACCAGGTCTACATCGACGCCGAGACCGGGCAGGCAACCCAGGACGTCGACGCGATCGAGAAGAAGATCTACGGCATCAAGGGGAAGACCGTCGGCGTGAACGTCGAAGCGAACCTCGGCAGCGCGACCGCCGCCTATGACCGCTGGATCGCGAACCACAACGGCCGGTCCATCAAGATCTACGGCCGCTACGTATCGCCTCCCGGATCGGAGACCTACCCGTGAGCATCCAAATCAGCCGACTCGACGCCGGCGGCGGCCCGTCGACATACCCCGACCTTTACCTCGGATGGGAAATGCGGCGCACGAGCCCCACGATCGTCCAGGACGTCATCGGCGGCGGCATCGCGATCAGCGCACTGCAGTCGCGCCCGCGCAGCGGCACCCTGCGCCTGTTCTACCTCACCGAGAGCACCGCCGTCGACGCGTTCAACATGCACGCCCCGGCAGCGATCTTCGGCCTGTACGACCTCGACAACCCCGGATCTTGGCGCGAAATGCTCTACATGACGGTCGACGGCGGATGCCGGATCACGCTCGACGAAACCACCCGGACTCGATGGATCGTTGAGGTCGAATACCAGGAGCTTCAGCCGTCATGACTGTTTCCTACGAGACCCCAGCTGCGCCCGTCGCCACTCTCCGGATCGCTGGCATCGGCTCGCCGTGGATCGAGAAGCGCCGCAACAGTTGCCCTGACCCATCGTTCGAGGCCGGCAACGTCACATGGTCATTCTCCGGATCGGCATCCGGCGTCCATTCGACGGACTGGGCGCAGACCGGCGCGCGCTCGATGAAGGTGACAGCCGGGAGCACCAACCGTGTGGCAGGTGACATCCGATACGGGTCGCTGACCGCGTTCCCGGCCGGCATGGCCCCCGGCGGCACCTATACCGTCTCGGCGTACATCTACACGCCCGCAGCGCATATCCAGTTGGATACCTCGCTGGCATCGCGGCAGCGTCGGATGCTCGTCTTCATCGGCGGCCCCGGCGCCCTGGTCACTCAGGTGTTCGGTCCGCAAGCGCCCAACGAGCCCGGAGTCCATCGTGTATCCCGCACGTTCACCATCCCCGCGGACGCTACCGGCGTCATCGTCTCAGTCGGCTGTGCCGGGTCGGCGAGCGAGCCAAACTTCGTGACCTACGTCGACGCTGTGCAGCAGGAGACCGGCGCAGCCCTCTCCGAGTACATCGACGGCGACACCAACCCGGACGGCGACCTGGAGCGTACCCGCTGGATCGGCACCGCGAACGCGTCCGCATCCGTGCTGGAGACCCGCGACCAGGGCGAGATCCTGAGAGCGACCGGCGGGACCATCACTCTCGACGAGAACTACAGCCCCTACGTGTCGGCATCCGTGACCGTCCAGCTGACGTCGGCCGGCATCGGCGAGCTCATCGACCCCCGCCAGGATCAGCGAGTAACCGTGACCGCCGCCGACGAGTCACTGTCGTTCCTGCCGCCGCGCGTGTTCGACCTCGGCATCCGCGACCGCACGGTCGACCACGCCCAGCAGACCCTCACGATCGAGGCCGCATCGGACGAAGCGAAGCTCCACGACACGAAGCGCCTCGCGACGACGATCGACCGCAGCGCACGCGCCCATGAGACGAGCCTCCGCGGCATCGTCGGATGGGCTCTCGACAAGATCGGCGCCGTCCTCGACCCCGCCGGCCCCGACGTCGACATGACGGCGCAGTGGAACGCCACCAACATGCTGAAGAACCCCAGCGCGGCGACCGGCATCACTGACTGGCTGTCCGGCTCGGCAAGCACAGCGATCGCCTGGAACAGCGGCGTCGGCGTCGGCGGCAAGGCCGGCTTCCTGCGTGCGACGCAGAGCGGCGTATCGGGCGCCGTCTACCTGTCGGGCGCCGCGACGGGCAGCACGCCGGTCAGGCCGGGGGACATGCACACAGTGTCCGCCCACGTCCGCGCGTCCGCGGCAGGGTCAACCCTGACGATCTCGATCCGCTACTTCGACCCGCAGGGCGCGGTACTCCGGAACGTCACCGTTCCGTCTACCAGCGTCGGCACAGCCTGGGAACGTCGAAGCATCACCGGAACGGCGCCGGCGAACGCCGCGAGCATGGTCGCTTACGTCTCGATCTTCAACAGTGCATCAGGCCGCACCTGGGATATCGACGACGCGATGATCAGCGTCGGGCCGGTGCTGCTCGACTACTTCGACGGCAGCACCCCGAGCACGGCGAACTACATCTATGCGTGGGAGGACGCCGCTAACGCCTCGTCGAGCACCCGCACGGCGACTCCGGAGCGACCGCCGGACCTGTTCGATTGGGCGCCCGGCGACTCCCTGTTCGACTTCCTGCGCCCGTTCCTCGAAGCATCCGCCCTGCGCCTCTGGTGCGACGAGCAGCGCGTCTGGCGGCTCGCGGAACCCGGCGCGACTGACTTCGGCAATCTCGTCGAGGCGTACGCCACAGGCACGTACGGGCCGACATCCGTCGGCAACACGGTCGACGGCCGCGACGTCATCAGCCGCGACCGCGACGACTGGGGAACCGGCGTCGTCGTCGCTTACGAGTGGTTCGACGAGACCGGCTCGCGATCGACGATGTTCGACGCCGCCGGCACCGACGGCAAGGTCATCGTCATCAAGCGGTCGACCCCGTACCCCGGGCCGGGCGCAGCCGCGACGATCCTCGCCGCCATCAGCCAGCGCGGCCGAACCCAGTCCGCCACCATCACCCGCGGATTCCAGGCATCGCCTGGGTACTACTCCCGAGTCACGCTCCCCGGCACGGCGCAGCAGGACGGCCGCGTCCGCCGCGTCGTGTTCGACCTCGCGACCGGCAATGCAGAGATCTCAACCAACGGAACGGAGAACCCATAATGCTCTACCCCAACGGCACCACCACCCGCCCGAAAGTATCCAGCCCCTACGGGCCACGCAAGGGCGGAGTTTCCAGCTTCCACGCCGGCGCTGACATGACCGGATTCAGCACCATCCACGCCGTGGCCGCCGGCACCGTCACCTTTGCCGGATGGATGAACTCAGCCGCCGGCAACACCATCGTCATCGACCACGGATCGGGCGTCACGAGCATCTACATGCACAACGCTTCCCACAAGGTCAGCCGAGGGACGAAGGTCGCCGAGGGCGCCCCGATCGCCGTGATGGGACGCACCGGCAACGCCACCGGGAACTGCAACCACCTGGAGATCCGCATCCACGGCAAGAGCGTCGAGCCGCTGGCGTACATCGCCGAGCGCCTGGACGGATCGGCGGACGGCAACCGCACCAGCCGGCCCACGACCGAGATCCAGCGCGTCGTCGGTGCGACCCAGGACGGCATCTACGGCCCTGACACGACGGCCAAGGTTCGGGCGTACCAGGCCAGCCACGGCCTGACCGCAGACGGCATCTGGGGACCGCTCACCGACGCGAAAGCATTCCCGCCCGCCGCTCCAGCGCCGACGGGAAGCAGCCTCATCCGCGCGGTCCAGCAGAAGCTCAAGTCCAACTACCCGCTGTACGCGGCGCATCTCGTCGTCGACGGCATCCAGGGCCCGAAGACGACCGCAGCAATCAAGGAGTTTCAGCGTCGATCCGGGCTGACCGCCGACGGGATCGTCGGCCCTCGTACCCGGAAGGCGCTGGGCGTCTGATGGTCGATGCCGTCATCGTCGTGCCTCTGCTCGCGTTCCTCGGCGTCGTCACCGTCGCTCTGGTCACGGGCGGAGTGACCCTCGGCGTACAGCTGACCAAATGGAAGTCCGACAACCAGCGCCTCTGGTACTGGAATCGGCAGCTCGTGGACCACATCTATCGGGGATCGCCCCCGCCACCCCCGGCACCACCCGCCGGACTGTTCGACTGAAAGGACACCCACCGTGACCGAACCCACCACCCGTGCGCAGCTACGCGCAGCACGTGCCCGCAGTGAGCGCGTCCTCACGCCGGCGCTCCGGCGCTGGGCCTACGGTGTCGCAGCCGCAACCCTCGGCGTCGCCGTCTTCGCAGGCTGGATCCCGGCAACCGCAACACCCGTCATCGTGCCGCTGCTGATGGCACTCTTCTACGTCGACAAGACCGGAGAACCCCGACCCTGAGAAACGCGCCACAAGGCGCTGTGACAACCGGGAACAGCGATCGCCCCACACCATCAGGCGCGGGGCGATTCGCTGTCAGGTCGGGCCTGACACGGGGATTAGCCGTACCGAACGTCCGACTGCGACAGTTCCTCGATCGCCGTGCGCATCCGGCGGCGATCCGTCTCGACGTATCGACGCGTCGTCGTCGGGGAGGCGTGACCCAAGGACTCCTGCACCATCAGGAGGTCGGTCTTCAGCGCATACAGGCGGGTCGCGAACCGGTGGCGCAGCGTGTGCATCGTCCACCCATCGGGCATCAGATCCGCCAGCAGCCGGCCGACGTACCGGGGCGACAGGTGCCCGCCGTCGGCACCTGGGAACGCGAACCCGGGCGGGAGATCCAGCAGCGCCCGGGCCAGCGACCCCGGCAGCGGCACGATCCGTTCCCGGCCGCCCTTCCCATGCACGACCAGCGACCACCCGACCAGATCCTCCAGCAGGTCCCGCGCCGGATGCACCTGGGCGACCTCGGCTCGACGCATCCCGACCTCAGCCGCAAGCCGCAGCATCAGACCCTCACGCGGCGCGGCGCGCATGATCGCCTCACGGTAGACGCGATCGGGGGCCGGCCTCGCCCTGGCCGCGTGAACCGGGATCTTCGGCAGCGCCTCCGCCACGACCTCGGCAACCTTCCCCGCGCGCACGCCCCATCGGTAGAAGCTCACGAAGGTGTTCCGGCGACCCCGCCGCGTCTCGGGCGACCACTCCTGAGCAGATGCGTACTCGCTCAGGAGCTCGCCCGTGAGCTCCCACGGGCCGACCTTGACCCGGCGCGCGAGGTGCTGCAGGTGCTCCCGCCGCGTCCGCCGCGTCGTCTTCGGCTTGCCGCCGTTCACCTGATCCGCGTCATAGGCGGCGATCGCCTCAAGCCAACTCTGATCCAACATGTATCCCCCTCCGGGCACGACAAAACAGACCCCGGATAGACCCGGAGTCACGATCACGGGATGCGGGGGCATCCCGCATCCATCCTCCCGCGTTGCGGACTACTCGCTACCGACCGGGCGATCCGGCGTCGGCGCCTGACCGAGCAGCAGGCCGGCCTGGCGAGCCCCAGCGCGCAGCGCTGCAAGGCCCGCCACCGAAGAGATCCCCGCCGCGCGCTCGCGCTCGGCCTGCTCCCAGCGCAGCATGGCATCCCACGACCCGGCGCTCATGCTGCTGCCTTCCGGCCGTAGCGCTCATGCGCCGACTGTCGGGAGATCCCGAGCCCATCGGCGATGTACGCCCACGAGTGGCCCTGCTCGCGCAGCCCGTCGACGGCGGCCTGGATGGCGTCCTCCAGGTCGCCGCGCAGAGACACGAGCTCTGCGAGCTCCCACTCGTCACCGGCAGCTACCCGACGGCCGGCGGCGCGCAGCATCCGCTTCACCATCGCCACGAAATCGGGCGTCTCGACGCTCACAGCGCGACCGCCTCAAGCTCCGGCCACAGCTCAGCTAGGATGAGTGAGCGGTCATTCGTCCAGAAGCCGGCCGCGCCGTGGTCAGGGTACAGACCAGAAGGTTGGGGGTTCGAGTCCCTCGAGGCGCACACTGTGTTGAGACAGTGCTGAAGCCCCCTCCTCAGGAGGGGGCTTCTTCTGTCTCCGGGAGGATGCTGCTCAGCGCCGGGTCGCGCTCGGCGAACCGCACGGCGGTCGCCACGATCAGGTCCCGCATGGCCGCGACGGCCACGCCGGGCGTGACGTCCGAGCGGTGCGCCAGGCTCACGGTGCGCGTCAGCGGCATCGACAGCCGCGCAGAGCTCAGCGCCGGACGGTCCGTCAGCACCATCGCCGGCACCACGGCCACGCCCAGCCCGCGCTCCACGAACCGCAGCACGGCATCCATCTCCGGCCCTTCCAGCACGGAGGTCGGCGCGAGCCCGGCCGCGCGGAAGGCGGCATCCGTCGTCGCACGCAGGTCGTAGCTGCGGTCCAGCGCGATCAGCGGGACGCGGGAGAGCGTGGCGAGATCCACCGTGGCGCCGGCGGGGACGAGTGGATCCGCCGACGAGGTGACCACGACCAGCTCCTCGGACAGCAGCGGCAGCCGGCTCAGCGTCACGCCGGGAACGGGTCGCAGGTCGGATGCCGTGATCAGCGCGATGTCGAGCTCGCCGATCGCGAGCTGCTCCACGAGCGCCCGCGACCCGGCTTCGGCGAGGTGCAGGTCCACACCGGGGTGCGCGTCGTGGAAGGTGCTGATGGCCTCGGCGACCAGGCTCACGCAGAGCGTGGGCGGCGCGCCCAGGCGCACCCGCCCTCGGCCGAGACCGGCGAGCTCGTCCATCTCGGCGCGGATCGCGCCCACCTCGGCCAGGATCCGTTGCGCGCGAGGCAGCAGCACCTCACCCGCCGGGGTCAGCGAGATGTGCCCGCGCGCGCGATGCAGCAGCAGCGCGCCGAGCTCGTGCTCGAGGGTGGAGATCTGCCTGCTCAGCGACGGCTGGGCCACGTGCAGTCCCTCGGATGCCCGGGTGAAGTGTCCCAGGCGCGCCACTTCCACGAAGCCCCGCAGCTGTTCCAGGTTCATGCGCTCAGACTATCGAAATCAGCTGAACAATGCATTGGAGTTATCGAACCGACGAGCCTAGCGTGAATCACATGAGTGCTCGCGAACGACAGATCTCCACCACCGTCCTGGTCATCGGCACCGGCGGATCCGGCTTGCGCGCGGCGATCGAGGTCGCCGAACACGGCATCGACGTGCTGGCGGTCGGCAAGCGTCCCCGCCAGGACGCCCACACCTCCCTCGCCGCCGGCGGCATCAACGCAGCCCTCGGCACCATGGACGCCGAGGACAGCTGGCAGCAGCACGCCGCAGACACCATCAAGGAGAGCTACCTGCTCGCAGACCCGCAGACCGTCGAGATCGTCACGCGGGGTGCCGAGCGCGGCATCCGCGACCTCGAGCGCTGGGGCATGGGCTTCGCCCGTGAGGACGACGGCCGCATCTCGCAGCGGTTCTTCGGAGCGCACACGTTCCGCCGCACCGCCTTCGCCGGCGACTACACCGGACTCGAGATCCAGCGCACGCTGGTGCGCCGCGCCGAGGAGCTGGACGTGCCGATCCTCGACGGCGTGTACATCACCCGCATCCTGGTGCGCGACAACGTCGTGTTCGGCGCCTACGGCTTCGACCAGGCCGACGGCACGCGGTATCTCATCCACGCCGACGCCGTGATCCTCGCCGCCGGAGGCCACACCCGCATCTGGCGGCGCACGTCCTCGCGTCGTGACGAGAACACCGGCGACTCGTTCCGGCTCGCCGTCGACGCGGGCGCCCGGATCCGCGACCCCGAGCTCGTGCAGTTCCACCCCTCCGGGATCATCGAGCCCGAGAACGCCGCCGGCACGCTGGTCTCCGAGGCGGCCCGCGGTGAAGGGGGCATCCTGCGCAACGGCGTGGGCGAGCGCTTCATGTCGAAGTACGACCCGGAGCGGATGGAGCTGTCCACCCGCGACCGCGTCGCCCTCGCGGCGTACACGGAGATCAAGCAGGGGCGCGGCACCGAGAACGGCGGCGTCTGGCTCGACGTCTCGCACCTGCCGCGCGAGACGATCATGACCCGGCTGCCGCGCGTGTACCAGACGCTGCTCGAGCTGCAGATGCTCGACATCACCGCCGACCCGATCGAGATCGCGCCGACCGCGCACTACTCGATGGGCGGCGTGTGGGTGCGGCCCGAGGATCACGGCACCGACGTCGACGGCCTGTACGCCGTGGGTGAAGCGGCGAGCGGTCTGCACGGCGCGAACCGGCTCGGCGGCAACTCGCTGATCGAGCTGCTCGTCTACGGGCGGATCGTCGCGCAGGCTGCGATGGCACACGCGCTGGGACTGGACGCGCAGCGACGCTCGACGGATGCCGTCGCTCGGGCGCGCGCCGAGATCGATGACCTGCTCGCCTCCGACGGCACCGAGAACGTGCGAGCGCTGCAGCGCGCCATCCGCAACACCATGACCGAGCACGCCGGGGTGGTGCGCGACGAGCAGGGTCTGCGTGAGGGGCTGGAGGAGCTCGACGCGATCGAGGCGCGGATGGCGGATGTCGGCATCCACCCGGACATCGCCGGCTTCCAGGACCTCGCGCACGCCTTCGACCTGAAGGCATCCGCGATCGCCGCGCGCGCGACCCTGGAGGCGGCGCTGGAGCGCCGGGAGACCCGCGGATGCCACAACCGCAGCGACTTCCCCGAGACCGATCCGGCGCTTCAGGTGAACCTCGTGTGGTCGCCGACGACCGGTGTGACGCGGGAGCCGATCGCCCCCGTTCCCGGCGAGATCGCCGAGCTCATGCGCGAGGTCGACAGCACGGGCAAGCTCGTGGAGTAGCCCTCAGCGCAGTTCGCGGGTCTCCATCACCGTGATGCGGTCGCCCTCCGAGCTGAAGGACAGCAGCGAGACCGGGACGCCGTCGTCGATCGCGACGACGGCGAATCCGTCGGCCAGCTCGACGATCTCGAAGTCGTAGTCCGTGGCGTACCGGTGGAACGCGGCGGCGGACGCCGCCACCTTCTCCGCACCGCGGACGATCCGGATGCCGTCGGCGCCCTGATCGAGGTGGAACTCGACGTCGGGGTGCAGCACGGCCAGCAGCCCCGCGAAGTCACCGTCCCGTGCGGCCGCGAGGAAGGCGTCGACCACGGCGCGGCGCTGAGCGCGGGTCGTCGCCTGATCGGCATCCCGCGGTGCGGCGCCGCGCACCCGATCGCGAGCGCGGCTCGCCAGCTTGCGCGCGGCGGGCGGCGTGCGCTCCACGATGGGCGCGACCTCGTCGAACGAGAGCCCGAACACGTCGTGCAGCACATAGGCGAGACGCTCGTCGGGGCTCAGCTGATCGAGCACCAGCATCAGCGCGTAGCCGACCCGGTCGGCGCTCTCGGCGCGCACCGTCGGATCGGCGTCGGCCGGTGCGCGCTCGACGTCGGGAAGCAGATCGAGGGGGTTCTCCTGACGCCGACCGCGCGCACGCAGCTGATCCAGGCAGATGCGGCTCACCGCCTTCGTCAGCCACGCCCTCGGGTCATCCGCCTCGGCGGCGGTGCCGGAGGCCCTGATCCAGGCCTCCTGCACCGCATCCTCCGCGTCGGCGTGCGAGCCGAGCATCCGGTAGGCGACCGCGGTCAGATACCTGCGGTGCGTCTCGAAGATCTCGTGGGGCTCGGTCATCGGCATGTGCGCTCCGTTCCGCATGGCAAGCTATCGTCAGCGCGCGCCGGCCGGCTGGCGGATCGCCGCATTGATGCGATTCCAGACGTTGATGGCGCCGATCTCGAACAGCAGGCCGGAGATCTCCCGGCGGTCGAAGCAGTCGAGCATCTCGGCCCACAGCTCGTCCGAGACCGGGTCGTGGTGGTCGGCCAGGCGGGTCAGTGCCTCGGTGAAGGCGAGGGCGGCGCGCTCGCGCGCAGTGAAGTACGGTGCGTCGCGCCAGGCGGCGACGGCTGCCACGCGCTGCGGGCCCGCGCCGCCGTCCAGCAGCTGCGTGGTGTGATCGACCACGCACCAGCTGCAGCCGTTGAGCTGGCTGGCGCGCAGCGAGACCAGCTGCAGCAGATCCTCGGGCAGGCCCGAGGACTGAGCGATGCGGTTCACTCCGGTGAGCGCGTCGATCCCTCCCTCCAGCAGGAACGCGGGGTGCGGCATGCGCGCCTTGTGCTCGACGACGGTCGTGGTGCTGTTCGTGTTCTCGTTCATACAGAGGGGACGAACGGCGCGGCGAAGATGTGACCGATCCGCCGGAATCTTCTCGTCGGCGGTCATCGCGCCGCCCTCTCGCCTGCCGGAAGCGCGGCCTCGACAGGCCCGCGCAGGCCTAGGCTGGAGGGGTGACTGCGTACGTCTCGGCCTTCGACCTCTTCTCCATCGGAGTGGGGCCTTCGAGCTCCCATACCGTCGGCCCGATGCGCGCCGGAGTGGACTTCGCCGCGCGCCTGGAGGCGGACTGCGCGCTCGACCGCGTGGCGCGCGTCACCTGCGAGCTGTTCGGCTCGCTGGGCGCCACCGGGCTCGGCCACGGCACCCCGGATGCCGTGGTCGCGGGGCTGCAGGGTCTGCACCCCGAGACGTGCGACCCCGATGACGTGCGGGCCGCGTGGCAGGGATGGCCGGACGGACAGCGGCTGAACCTCGCCGGACGGCATCCGATCGACTTCTCGAAGGACGACGTCGCCTTCACTCCGCGCACCCGACTGCCCGGGCATCCGAACGCGATGACCCTGCGGGCGCTGGATGCCGAGGGCGGCACCGTCGCCGAGCAGATCTACTACTCGATCGGCGGCGGGTTCATCCGCCGTGACGGCGAGGAGGCGCGCGTCACGGCCGCCGTGCAGCCGTTCCCCTATGACGACGCGGCGTCGCTGCTCGCGCTGTGCGACGAGAACGGGCTGTCGATCGCCGAGCTCGCGCGACTGAACGAGACCGCCGTCCGCAGCGAGGAGGAGGTCGCAGCCGGGCTCGACGCGATCTGGGACGCGATGCGCGCCTGCGTCGAAGCCGGCCTGCACACCGGCGGCACGCTTCCGGGCATCCTGAAGGTCAAGCGCCGTGCCAACGACATCCGCGAGCAGCTGGAGGCCGTCGAATCCGACGGTCACGCACAGGTGCCGGGGGAGTGGCTCGGTGCTTTCGCGCTCGCCGTGAACGAGGAGAACGCCGCCGGAGGCCGCGTCGTGACCGCGCCGACCAACGGGGCGGCGGGCATCCTCCCCGCCGTCGCGATGTACTGGTGGCGCTTCCTCGCCGACTCGGGCCTCGGCGTGGGCAACGCGGTCACGCCCTACGGCGAGCTCGTCGGCAGTGCGCTTCTCGGGTTCGGCGCGGAGGCGTCGCTGATCGCCGTCGGCGCTATCGATGACCCCGACGTCATCGCCGAGGCGAACCGCCGCCGGGGCATCCGCCGCTTCCTGCTGACCGCCACCGCGCTGGGCTCCCTGTTCAAGGCGAACGCCTCGATCTCGGGTGCCGAGGGCGGCTGCCAGGCCGAGGTCGGATCGGCGTGCGCCATGGCCGCAGGCGGCCTGACCGCCGTGATGGGCGGCACGAACCGGCAGATCGAGAACGCGGCCGAGATCGCGATGGAGCACCACCTGGGCCTCACCTGCGACCCGATCGGCGGGCTCGTGCAGATCCCGTGCATCGAGCGCAACGCGATCGCGGCATCCACCGCCGTCACCGCCGCCCGCCTCGCCCTGCGCGGCGACGGCGAGCACTACGTGTCGCTGGATGCCGTGGTCGAGACCATGCGCCAGACCGGCCTGGACATGTCGACGAAGTACAAGGAGACCAGCGAGGGCGGCCTCGCGGTGAACGTCATCGAGTGCTGACGCGGCAGTCCGCACAACACCGCAGATCTGCACGCACGCGGACGAAACCGACCCAGGTCTGCGGAGTCGTGCAGATCTGCGAGGTTCTGCCCTGTCCCGCGGGGCACGCGAGGTGAATAATTCATCGCATGAGCGATGATGCGGTGGTGATCGACGGGCTGCGGGTGCGGCGCGGGCGCCACGACGTGTTCGACGGGCTGTCGCTGCGCATCCCGCGAGGGCAGGTGATCGGTCTGCTCGGGCCGTCCGGATGCGGCAAGACCACGCTCATGCGCTCGATCGTCGGCGTGCAGCGCACCCATGGCGGCAGTGTCACCGTGCTCGGCGAGGCCGCGGGAGCCCGCGGCCTGCGGCGGCGCGTCTCCTACGGCACGCAGGGCTCCGCGGTGTACACCGACCTCACCGTCCGCGAGAACCTGCGCTACTTCGCATCCGTCCTCGGCGCGCCGCGGGACGATGTCGACCGGGTGCTGACCCAGGTGGGGCTCGCCTCCCAGGCGAACCAGGCGGTCGATGCGCTCAGCGGCGGTCAGCTGAACCGGGTGTCGCTCGGGGCGGCGTTGCTCGGCACACCCGAGCTCGTCGTGCTCGACGAGCCGACGGTGGGCCTGGATCCCGTGCTGCGTGCCGAGCTGTGGACGCTGTTCCGCGAGATCGCCGACGCCGGCACCACCATGCTCGTCTCCAGTCACGTGATGGACGAGGCGCTGCGCTGCGACCGGCTGCTGCTCATGCGAGACGGCAGGATCATCGCCGACACCACCCCGCAGCAGCTGCTCGCCGACACCGGGCAGATGGATGCCGAGGCGGCGTTCCTCACGCTGATCCGCCGCGACACCGGCCACGAGACCCGCCGCTCGCTGCGTGAGCGCGAGAGGGAGCGCGAGAAGGACCACGGCCAGGAGGCGGAGCGATGAAGCGCACCTTCGCCACGGCCGGCCGGGTGCTGCAGCAACTGCGCCACGACCCGCGCTCGATCGCGCTCATGCTCGTGGCGCCCAGCCTGCTGGTCGGCCTGTTCGCCTGGCTGTTCGCCGATCAGGAGGGGGTGTTCGACAAGTTCGGCGGCGCGATCCTGGCACTGTTCCCGTTCATCGTGATGTTCCTGATCACCTCGATCACCACCCTGCGCGAGCGCCGCTCGGGCACGCTCGAGCGGCTCATGACCACGCCGCTCGGCAAGGCCGACTTCATCCTCGGCTATGCGCTCGCGTTCGGGCTCATGGCGATCCTGCAGGCCGTCATCACGGTCGCGTTCGCCGTGTACGTGTGCGGGCTGACCGTCGACGGGCCGCTCTGGCAGCTGGGTGCGGTGGCGGTGGTGGATGCCGTGCTGGGCACCGCCCTCGGCCTGCTGGCCAGCGCGTTCGCGCAGACGGAGTTCCAGGCCGTGCAGTTCATGCCGGTGCTGGTGTTCCCGCAGATCATCCTCGGCGGGCTGTTCATGCCGCGCGACCAGATGCCCGACGTGCTCTACGCGATCTCCGACTGGCTGCCGCTCAGCCATGCGATCGACGCCATCCAGGCCGTCACGAAGGGCGACACCGGGTGGGACGTCGGCGCGCCCCTGCTGATCGTCTCGGCGTTCGCGGTCGGATGCCTGGTGCTGGCGCCGCTCACGCTGCGCCGCCGCACACCTTAGGCGCCCCGTGCGGAGCATCCGTCGCCCGATCTGCGGACGAAGTCCCGATTCCCGGACGGATGCGGCCGATCGATCCGCTGATCGTGACGGCGTCCGCTGATCGGGCGGGAGCGGGGCTCAGTCGCGCGCGGCGCGATTCTTCGTGTGCCGGGTGGGAGCGGCCGCCCAGGGGTCCTCGGGCCACGGATGCTTGGGGTACCGTCCGCGCATCTCAGCGCGCACCTGCGCGTACGGTCCCGACCAGAACGAGGCGAGATCGTCGGTGACGGCGAGCGGACGCCCTGCCGGGGAGAGCAGGTGGAACAGCACCGGCACGCGGCCGTCGGCCAGTCGCGGCGTCTCAGCCCAGCCGAAGCACTCCTGCAGTTTCACGGCGACCACCGGCCGCGCCGTCGGGTCGTCCAGCGGCGGGTAGGCGACGCGGATGCGTGAGCCGCTCGGCACCTCGAGGCGCTCCGGCGCCAGTTCGTCGAACCGCACCGCCTCCGGCCACGGAAGCAGACGCCGCAGAGCGGATGCCAGGTCCAGACGGTCCACCGGAGTCCCGCTCGCGAGTGCATCGAGCTCGGGTGCCAGCCAGGTGTCGATCGCCGTGAGCAGACCGGCATCCGACACGTCGGGCCACGGCGCACCCAGCTCCCGGTGCAGCAGCGCCAGGCGTCGCCGCAGCTCGTCCGCGGCATCCCGCCAGGTGAACAGCCCCAGCCCGTCGCGGCGGAGTGCGCGCCGCACGGCATCCCTGCCCTCGTCGGCCGACGCGCGCACCGGCACCGAGGAGCGCACGATCGCGCCGACCCGGCGCTCGCGCCGTGCCTGCACCCGGGAGCCCGCGAACTCGGCCTCGACCCGGTCGGTCATCAGATGGCTCGCGGCGTGCTCCATCTGCTCCTCCGAGAGCGCGGCGGCCGCGCGCACGACCGCACCGGAGCCGGCAGCCGCGCGCCCGGAGGCGCGGGCGACGTCGGAGACGGCCAGCCACTCGGCATCCGCGAGCGGGCCGCGCACACCGGCCCGGGTTCCGGATGCCAGCAGGAACGTCGCCCCCTCGGCCGAGCGCTCCATGCGGCGGGCGATCCGCTCCGGGAACGCCAGCGCGATGACCAGGCCCACGCCGTCCAGGCCGGAGCGGATGCCCGGCGTCGCCGGGATCATACGCTCGAGGCGTTCGGCGTCGCGACTCCAGCGCCGAGCATCCGGCGCACGTCCGCCGCGCAGAGACGCGAGTGCGTGCGCGACATCGGCATCCGCCAGTCGCAGGTCCCCGCCCAGCAGCGCGACGACCTCGGCGGCGAGCCGCGCGCCGACCAGCGGTCCGCCGTCGCGCAGGGCGCGGGCGAGACGCGGATCGGTCGGAATGCGTGCCAGCGCCCGACCCTCATCGGTGGCCCGGCCGTCGTCGTCGATCGCGCCGAGACCGTGCAGCACGCGAACCGCATCGGCGAGGCTGTCCGCGGGGAGCGGGTCGATCAGCCGCAGGCCGGTGCCGCCCGGCGCGCCCCAGCAGGCCAGCAGCAGGGCGGCGTCGGCGAGGTCGGCGGTGGCGATCTCGGGCACCGGGCGCGCGGGCGCGGCGGCGTAGCTGCGCTCGTCCACGCAGCGGATCACGGTTCCCGGACCCTGGCGGGTGGCGCGGCCGGCGCGCTGCACGCAGGACGAGCGCGATGCCGCCGAGGTGACCAGTCCGCTCATGCCGCGTGCACTGTCGCGCACCGGATGCCGGGCCAGGCAGCTGTCGACGACCCGGCGCACACCCGGCACGGTGAGCGAAGACTCCGCGAGGGAGGTCGTCACGATCACGCGAGGCGGATCCTGGGGCCGACGGCCGCGGATCACGGCATCCTGCTCGGCTGCGGGTATCTGCCCGTGCAGCTCCCGCACGTCGAAGCCGCCGCCCGCATCGCGGAGGCGGCGGGCGATCTCGGACACCTCGCGGGCCCCCGGAGCGAACACGAGCACGTCGGCGGCGGGGTCCTCGCGGGTCAGGTCGCGGGCAGCGGATGCCGCGGTCCGGGCGACATGATCCAGGAACGCCCACGTCACGCCGCGCTCGTCCAGACGCGGCGCCGGGCTCGGCGCCCAGCGCTCGGTGAGCGGGAACGCGGGCACCTCATGGTCGACGACCGGCGCGGGCGCGGCGTCCGTGCCGAGGACGGAGGCGATCCGCGCCGCGTCGAGCGTGGCCGACATGGCGATCAGCACGAGGTCCTCGCGCAGCTCGCGGGCCTCACCGAGCAGACCGATCAGCAGGTCGGTCTCCAGCGCCCGCTCGTGCACCTCGTCGATGATCACGGCGTCCACGCCGTCGAGCCCCGGATGATCCAGCATCCGCCGCAGCAGCACTCCCGCCGTGACGAACTCGACGCGCGTGTCGCGGCTCACCGCGCGCTCGCCGCGCACGGTGAAGCCGATGCGGTCGCCGAGGTCGGAGCCGTCCAGCTGCGCGAGCCGGCGGGCGGCGGCACGTGCCGCGACCCGGCGGGGCTGGGTGACGATCACGCGGTCGGTGGTGCGGGTGGCCAGCAGCGGCGGCACCAGCGTGGTCTTGCCTGTGCCGGGAGGGGCGCTCACGACGACCGCAGTGCTCGCGTCGAGTGCTTCGGACAGTGCCGGCAGCGCGTCCGCGAATGACAGCCCTGCACCGATCGCGGCGAGATCGAAGGCGGGCATGCATCCAGTCTGCCGTGCGGGCGGGCCTCCTGCCGCGCCGCGGCCTCCGCGCTACATGTTGATGACCATCGCGGCGACGACGAGCGTGACGACAGCGATGACCAGGGCGGTGCCGCAGCCGATGGCCATGATCGCGGGGTAGCCCAGGCGTGAGACGCGGGCGCCGGACGCGCGGGAGGCCGCGAGGAACTGCGTGCCGCCGCCGGCGCTGAACGCCTGCGCGGCGCCCGCCTGGTTCGCAAGTCGTCCCGCGGTGCTCGCCGTCTCGAGGATGGGGGAGCCGGTGATGTTGCCCGTGAGGCCGGTGATGTTGAGCCTGACGGCGCGGTCGACCGCCGCCGGGTCCGCGAGGATCGGGTAGCTCTGGCCGCGCACGACCAGGGTGATGCGCTGGGCGGCCGACTTCACGACCACCTCGCTCGCAGGCACGCTGAAATGCTGCACCCAGCCGGCGGGGGTGGCGACCCACAGTGTCACCATGCCCTGCCCGACGACCGCCTGCGCAGGACTCCAGCCTCCGGTCGCGCGATCGACGAGAGCTCCCGAGAAGACGGCGTACGGGAACTGGCTCGGCATCGTCATGCTTCGAGTGTACGGAGCGGCCCTCGCAGGCATCCGGATGGCCCGGTCGTGCCCGGTACATTCTGGGGGCCGACACGCCACATTTCGGACGTTCTCGCGGGAAACGTCCGAAATCTGGCGTGTCGGCCCCCGATGTGTGTCGCGGATGCCGGACACGTGCGCGCACGAAGATGGGGCCGCCCCGGAGGACGGCCCCATCTCAGATGTGGATCACTCCGCGGCGGTCTCGGCCGCGGGGGCGGCCTTGGGCGCGGCGGTCTTCGGCGCTGCGGCGGTCTTCGTCGCGGATGCTGCGGGTGCGGCATCCGCGGCCTGGGCGACGCCCGCGCCGATGCCGCGACCGACGGCCTGACCTTGGATGATCGCCGCGAGGTCGAGGCCGGTGGCGGCGCTGACGCTGTCGAACACGGCGCGCATCGCCTTGGCGTTGTCGCCGCCGATGACGCTGGACGCGCCGTCCTCGCCGGAGCCGCCGATGATGGACACGTTGCCGATGGCGGCGTAGCCCTTGGCGAACTCCGCCATGATCGACGGCAGCACCTCGAGCACGCGCTGCGACAGGAACGCCTCCTGGTTCGAGGCGATGGCCTTGGCCTCGGCCTCGACGGCGGCCGCGCGAGCCTCACCCTCGGCGCGGATGGCCTCGGCCTCGGCGTTGGCGCGCAGGCGGCGGGCCTCGGCCTCAGCCTCGGCCTGGGCGCGCAGCGCGTTGGCCTCACCGGTCGCCTTCGCCTCGGCGGCGGCGGCCTCACCTGCGGCGCGCGCCTTGTCGGCCTGGGCCTGCTGCTCGGCGATCCGGGTGCGGGCCTCGGCCTGCTTGACCTGCTCGATGGCGGCCGCCTCGGCCGACTTCTCGCGGGTGAACAGGTCGGCCTGAGCCCGGGTCTCCGCCTCGTACCGCTGGGCGTCGGCGACGCGCTTCACATCGGCATCCAGCTGGGCCTGCTTGTTCTCGGCCTGCTGCTGCAGAACGGCCTGCTCGGCCTGGGCGCGGGCGAGCTGCTCGGCCTGCTCGGCCTCGGCGCGGGCGCGGCCGATGCCGGCGTTGGCGTTGGCGGTGTTGGTGTCGAGCGCGGTCTGCTCGATCAGGTTCGCTTCCTGGTTGGCGATGTTCTTCTGGTTGATCGCACGGTCGGCGTTGGTCTGCGAGATCTCCGCAGCCTGGCGCTTCGCCTGGATCTCGGGCGCACCCAGCGACTGGATGTAGCCGACCTTGTCGGTGATGCCCTTGATCTGGAAGGAATCGAGGATCAGTCCCTGGTCGGCCAGCTCGCTGGAGACGTCAGCGGCGATCTGGTCGGAGAACTTCTTCCGCTCGCGCATCAGCTCCACGACGGACAGGGTGGCGACGATGCCACGCAGGGCGCCTTCGAGCTGCTCGGTGGTGAACTGCTCGATGGCCTTGTCCTGCGAGGCGAAGCGCTCGGCCGCACGACGCACGTAGAGGGGGTCGGATCCGATCTTCACGATCGCGACGCCGTCGACGTTGAGGGTCACGCTGTCCAGCGACTGAGCCTCGGCGTTCAGCAGCACCTGGCGGGAGCGCAGCGAGATGATCTCGTGGCGCTGCGTGATCGGGTTGACCAGCGACTTGCCGTTGACGATGACCGTGACGGGCGACTCCGCCATCTCGGAGCTCGTGCTGCCGTCGGCGTTGAGAACAGCGCGCTGCACCTTCTGCTTGCGGCCCGAGATCACCAGCGCCTCGTCGGCGCGCGCGACCTTGATCCAGCTGCGTGCGAACAGCAGCAGGATGAGTCCGATGACGATCGCGGCCACGACGGCTGCGCCGACGATGACCAGGATGCCGATGATTCCGGCGATCTCCATACAAGTGCCCTTTCCCCTCAGAAGGTGTGATTCAGCCTCCACCCTGCCAGAAGACGGGGAGCGGTGTACCGGCTGGGTCCCTGAGCCTGTCGAAGGGCTACCGCCCGCGCAGCTTCTCGGTCAGGGCGAGCAGGGTGCTCAGCTCATCATCGTCGAGCTTTGCCATCCGCTCCGCGATGGATCGGCCGTGCGAGGCTGCGAGGGCGCGGAAGGCGCGTGCGCCGGCATCCGTCGCCGTCACGACGGCGCCGCGGCCGTCTTCCGGATCGGATGCCTTGGTGACCAGCTCGCGTGAGACCATCCGGTCGATCAGCCGCGAGACGCTGGGCTGGCTGATCAGCGAGTTCGCGGTGATGTCGCGCAGGCGTGCGGTCATCTCGCAGGAGCGCACCACGGTGAGCAGGACGTCGTATTCGGCCTGGGTGATCGGTGCGCCGTCGAAGTCCTCGGTCATCTCGCCGAAGAGCTCGTGCTGTGCCCGGAACAGGCTCTCCCAGGCCTGCAGGGCGAGCTGGCGGTCAGTCATGTGATCAGCGTAGTGTCACGCGCCGACGTCGTGCTCGCCGCACAAGTAAGGGCCGGTCGGAGAGGCTTCCGGCCGGCCCTTGTCCCTTGCACCAAGAGTGTCCTGCAATCACATGCGGTTCATGCCACAGCAAACATTCACCGTGCGATGAGTGTATAACGGCGAGGTAACGAATGCAACGGTTTGGTCACGGAAATCGATGCGGTGGTCTCCGAGCGCTCGCCGGTCGCCGACTAGGCTGGCGCGATGGCTGCCGTTCCCGAGGAGATCACTTCTTCGTTGGTCCGCTCGCTCGTCTCGGATCAGTTCCCTCAGTGGTCAGAGCTGGCGATCCGCCCGGTGGAAGCGCAGGGGTGGGACAACCGCACCTTCCGGCTGGGCGACCGGATGGCTGTCCGCCTCCCGAGTGCTGACGGCTACATCGCCGGCCTGGTCCGGGAGGAGCAGACCCTGTCCACCCTCGGCGCTGATCTTCCCGTCGCGATCCCCCGGGTTGTGGCGACCGGTGCACCCTCGGCGGCATTCAACCGACCCTGGTCCGTCCGCGAGTGGATCGAGGGACACACGCTGACCGAGGTCGACACACGCCAGCGAGGGGGCGCCATCGGTGGCGTGGGCGACGCCCTGAGGCAGCTGCAGGCCTGCGACACGGCCAGAGGCCCATGGGCGGGGAGCGCCTCCGCTTATCGGGGCTGTCACATCAGCGCGGTCGGCGAGGAGATACCGGGCCGGCTCTCCCTCCTGGACAGAACCCTCGCCGACAGATGTCGGGCACTCTGGGATGCGGCCGTGACGACCGTGTGGACCGGACCGCCGGTGTGGGTCCACGGCGATGTCGCGCCGGGCAACATGCTGTTCGACGGCAGTGGCCGGTTGGCGGCTCTGATCGACTTCGGGCAGACGTGCGTCGGCGATCCCGCCTGCGACCTGGCCTTCGCATGGCTGAGCTGCAGCTCCCAGGAACGTGATCGACTGCACGACCGGCTGGAGTTGCCCGAGGATGCATGGTTGCGAGGAGCCGCCTGGGCGCTCTGGAAGGCCCTCATCAGTTCCCCCGAAGAGGTGCTCGCCAAGTACGGGCGCTCTCGCGATGCCGTGCTGAGCGACGTGGCCGACCTGGCGACGGGATAAGAACGACGCTCTTGTCCCGTGCCAGGTGCCTGTCGTGGAACGTCGGTCACGGTCCCTGGTTGCGGTTGATCACTCGACGGGTGATGCCGAAGGCGAGGGTGCCGACGAAGAGGACGATGCCGACGACAGCGAGCCACAGAAGCCCCTTGAATGCGAATCCGATGACTGCGACGATCGCCCAGATCACCACAAGAAGGATGATGACGGTCATATGCTCTGCCTCATTTCCAGGAGAGGGCAGGCGAAGGGATCGTGTTCGCCGAGGCCCACCCGATTGATGTAATGCAGGACGATCCCGTACGAGACCCAGAGGCCTGTCTGGACGTACGGGACGTTGTGGTCGCGGCAGTACGCGGCGATCATCGGTGCGGCACGCTTCAGGTACGGTCGAGCCATCGAGGGGAACAGATGATGCTCGATCTGATAGTTCAGCCCGCCCATCGCGACGTCGACGAACCAGTTGCCGCGGATGTTCCGGCTCATCATCACCTGACGGCGTAGGAAGTCGAGTCGGAGGTCATGAGGGACCAACGGCATGCCCTTGTGGTTCGGGGCGAAGGACACGCCCATGTAGAACCCGAACACGCCAAGCTGCACGGCGAGGAACACTGCGCCCTTGTCCGGCGAGAGCACGAGGAAGACGAGCGTGAGATATCCGAGCATGCGGATCAGCAGGAAGCCGATCTCGATGGGGCGGCGTGCGAGCGGTTCGCGGCGGAACACGCGGTGCAGGCTCGATGCATGCAGCGAGATTCCTTCAAGCAGCAGGATGGGGTAGAAGAACACGCCCTGGTGGGAGATGACCCAGCGCGCGAGTGGCGAGCGGTTCCTCGCAGCCTGCTCCGGGGTGAAGGCGATGACGGGCAGGTCGATGTCGGGGTCGGCCCCGATCATGTTGGGATTGGCGTGGTGCCGGGTGTGCTTGTGCTGCCACCATCCGTAGCTCATCCCGACGAAGAGATCGCCGAGGATCAGGCTGACCCAGTCGTTCCAGCGTCCCGACCGGAAGATCTGGCGATGCGCGGCATCATGCCCGAGGAACGCGATCTGCGTGAAGACGACGGCGAAGAGCGCTCCCGTGAACATCTGCCACCAAGTGTCCCCGATCACGACGAACAGGACGATCGAGGCGGCGACCACGAGGGGCACGCACACCAGCTTCGTCCAGTAGTAGCCGTACCTGCGGCGCATCAGCCCCGCGGATTTCACCATCCGCGCCAGTTCGGTGTAGTCGCTGCTGCCTGACTGCCGCACAGGGCTGAGACTCGCTGCCCTGCTACTGGTCGTCTGGACCGTCATGATCCCGCTCCTCTCGGCGTCGCGCCGGGGTCTTGAGCGGATCTGATCTCAGGCTACTCCTTTCTGCGCGTGGAAGGCAGGGCAGAGCGAATGTGCGCGTCGCTGTGAGACGTCGTCAGGGCTGAGATCGGGAGGGAACGGTCGGTGATCGCCTCAGCGAGGGCGTGGAGCGTGAGATTTCGGTCACGGGCGTAGCGTCGCAGCAGCGTGAAGGACTCGTCCATGGACGTGCCGCTGACCTGGGCGACCGCCCCCTTGGCCTGCTCGATGAGGACCCGGCTGTCGAGAGCTCTCTGCAGCTGTTCTGCGATGAGTTGCGCGTGCGCGGATATGCGTTGCTGCAGGATGCTGATGGTGGCGACATCCGCGAGCGCCTGGGCCGCGCTCGCATCACGGTCGCTCAAGGCGCCGATCGAGGTGCCGAAGAGATTCATCGTCCCGATCGTGTCTCCGCGCAACCGGAGGGGGATCGCGTGCACGGAGAGGAAGCCGCGCCGCAGCGACTCTTCGCGGAACGCGGGCCACCGATCGGCAGCGGCGACGTCCGGCACCGAGACCTGCTCGCCCATGGCGAAGCAGTCGAGACACGGGCCCACCCCTGCAGCGAGTTGCAGAACCTCGACGAGTTCGGCGCTCTCGGCCGTCGAGGCCACGACCTGCAGATCCCCGTCGGCATCGAGGAGCATGAGCCCGCCCGCCTGCACATTCACGATCTCCGTGCATTCGCTGACGAGCGTGTGGAGCAGCTCCACGACGTCATAGTCATCGGTGAGCGTGTCGGCGACCATCACGAAGGCGGCGTTGAGGCGGTCCTCTCTGGATGCGCTGGTCATGTGCGGCCCTTCCTTGTCTGACATGCTATGCCGGGATCAACCGGGGAGATCACGAAAGTCGAGCTTCCGTCCGACGACGTCGATCGCGACGTCCTCGAGCGGACGACCCGTCGAGAACGCGTACGCGCGCAGGAGCGCGAGCGCCTCGGTCGTGGTCACGTCGAGTTGGACGAAGACCATCCCCACGGCCTGGTGCACTTCGCGGCGGAGGCTGTGCCGCTTCCCTTCCGGTCTCTCTCCTTCGGCGGCAGCGTGCATCGCCTCTCGTACCGCCGGGGCCGCGACCTTTCTCGCTAGGGAGAGCACCTGAGCGGTCGCGTCGCGATCGAGCGACCCCGGCGTCCGCCGGTACAGGTCGATCACTCCCAGCAGCACCGGCCCGACCAGGATCGGGAAGGCGAACAGTGCTCCGACACTGAGCGTCGCGAGGCCGGCACCGAAGACAGGCCAGTCAGGGTGGCTCTCCTGCTCGACGTCCGCGCTGATGGACGGCCTTCCGGTGCGAGCCACGACCCACCGCGGGCCTTCTCCGAGTGCGAACTGCATCGCGTCGAGACGTCGCGCAAGAGGATCGCTCGCACACACCGTCGTGGCGTCTCCGTCGCGGCGGAGCACGGAGATCGACGCGCCGGACACCGGCAGCAGATCGACGAAGGGCGCACAGAGGTCGTCGCCCCACTCCCACTCGGGGGTACCTGTCAGAGGAGAGCCGCTCCCCGCATGGAACGCGTCTGTCATCAAACCGCTCGCCATTGCTCTCGAGGGGAGCCGGTACGCAGGCCGCGTGCCGACTGCACGCGCAGCGTCCATCACGCGTCCACTCACACTACCCGGCCCGTTCGCCCGTCGTGAGCAAGTCTTGACGCGCCGCTCAGCGCGAGCGTACATTGGCGGTGTTGCTCCAGTCCCCGGCAGCGTTCACCAGCGCTGATCCAGGAGGACCCGATGGACGCCCTGCAACCTCTTCAATCCGGTGTGTTCCGCCCTGTGACCATCAGCCCCGCAGATCTGCAGCTCCCCGCGACGCAGCAGATAGACCTCAGCCACCTGCTCGCACCGGGCGACGGACAGAGTGCGGCGGGTGAGAAGCTCGCGCTGATATGACTGTCTGCTCCGGCTTCGCGTTCAGCGTGCCGGGCTACCGTGCCCTTCACCCTGTTCCGCGGACGAGGTGATCACGATCATGGGGACGATGTACTACGGCGCGTCCGGGTTCCCCGTTCACATCAAGGACCGTGCCCTCGCCCACTTGCAAGTCGTGGTCACGACCAAGCTGCGCCGCGGGGAGAGCTTCACCGTGTCTTGGTCGCATCACGACGATGAGCCGCCCGGGCGCAGCTCGATCTGGCTGCACCCGGCTGTCCCGCTGAGGTTTGTGTTCGAAGACTTCGAAGTGCCAGAGCTGAGCCGGCAGTACCTCGCGGGGCTGGCGAACTCGGCGAATTCGTCAGGAGACATCCATCTCGCCAAGGGGGAGATGGGCCGTTGCTTGTGCGCATCGCGTCCTCGCGAGAGCGAGCTCCACCTGTCCAGGACCTAGCATCCGGGGCCGACACGACCCTCCCGCGCATGGACGGCGCGGTGGGCGCGCTCAGGCTGTTGCACACCGCAGCAAGAGCGCGCGGGGGTGGACTCCGACTCGTACCCGGACGGCATGGCCGAAGCTGTCACCATCGAGTTCGACGATATGCGGGCAGTCGAATCGGGCGTCGAATCGACGCCCCTGAACGTACACCAGCGAGTGAAGGTCCGGAGCCTGTTTCAGCAGCACCCTGCTGAACCTCCAACGTCGTGCGATGCCCTGGAATGCGAGTCTCGTTCCGATCCGTGCCCACCCGAAGCGCCTCTCCGGACGCATCATCACGACATCCAGCTGCCCGTCATCGATGACCGCACCCGGAATGAGGAGCATGTTCCCGGTGAGGGTGCCGCAGTTTCCGACGATGACCGTGTGCGCACGGGTCGACCTCAGAGGTCCTTGGTCGACCCGGTAGTCGAGGTGGAAGAGTCTGTTCGCGATGACGGACCGCGCGATGGGGCTGACGTAGGCGAACCAGCCGAGGCGCGCCTTCGTCGCCGCGCTCGTGTTCTCGGCCATCTCCGCATCCAGACCGATGCCCGCCATCACCATGAATGTGCGCCTGCGCCTACCGCCGGACTCATCATCGATGTCGACGACACCCACGTCGACCTCACGTACAGTGCCGGAGAACGCCCTCGACACACACGTCGGCAGGTCATCGAGTGGTAGACCCACCTCCCGAGCCAGGAGGTTCCCGGTGCCCGAAGGCACGATTGCGACCGCGATTCCTGTTCCCTGCATCACCTCTGCGACGGCGCGAACCGTGCCGTCGCCGCCGGCGACGATGACGACATCCGGATCATTCGCGAGGGCGCGCTCTGCCGCCGACCGTCCAGCGTCTTCTCTCCTGGTCTCGTACCAACGGGTCGCGCCCCAGCCAAGGTCGTTCTCGTGTGCGGCGACGACGTCGCGAAGCTGGTCAGTGGATGCACTCACAGGGTTCAGGACCACCGCCGCGTGCCGTCGCCCGACGTCTGATCGTCGAGGAACAGCCGTCGAGCGACGCATGGCGGGCATCCCGGCGATCACGCGCGGACGGCGCCGCCTTCTTCTACCCAGTCTTCGATGCGAGCGTCGTCGTCTGAGACGTCGACATTCGACCGGCGAGTGAAGGCCACCGAATCAGCGAGAGTCGCGACGGCCGCCGCGCGAGCCTGCTCGCGATCGGAAGCGTCTTGAAAACGATCTGCGGCGGCCCCACGCTCGGCCTGCAGAGAGGCGCTGACCTCGGCAAGGAGGTCAGCGATGACGGTTGCCAGTCCGTCACGGAGTTCCTCCAGATTGGTGTTCGCGATCTCCAGGCGACGATCCGCGACATGCAGTTCGACGGTCGGGTACCCCCGCGCGGACAGATGCGCGCGGGTCTCGTTGCCCTGGATCGCGGCGACCTCGTCGCGATCGGTCTTGCGCGTGAACACCGCTTCCACGGTGTAGCGGTCCGGAGCATCATCCGTCATCAGCGTCGCGGGCAGCGAGCCGATCAGGACCGATCTCAGACCCAGCAGTTCGGAGCTCTGCCCCGCGTTCTTCAATTGTGCGTTCATAACCGGACGGTACGCCTCCAACATGTGTGAGCTCACAGACTCAGACTCACTCCGCGTGTCGGAGCGAGCTGGTGGTCACGATGCCGATTCAGGTCGATCATCATGGCCACGAGCCCTGTGGCAGTTCGTCGCACCCCCACCGCAGAGGCGCGCCGTATGTCACGATGAGAAACACAGGCACGCACGGGATCATTGGGGCTTCGGCCTTAGGTAATCGCTCGAAGAACGCGTACACTCCGGACAGGAGCTCGACCTTTCTGGGGTTGGGGACGCAGGGCCGGGTTCCTGTTCGGCAGGATGTTCATCGTACGTGCATGCAATGTCGCATGGTGGTGCGGTGGACGTCCTTGAATTCTCGGCCGAACCGTCCAGTTCGGCAGCGGGTCGTGTCCTGCTTCACATCGGTAGGAGCCGTCTACCTTTTCATGGGCCTGCGCACGTGGTACCGATCGACCGGAGCGGATCTGCCGTTCCAGAGCCCGCTGCCCGCACATCCCGGTGTCGCGATGGAGGGCTACTTCTGGCGTATCACCGAGCCGGCGACCGGCCGGGTGATCATCGCCCTGAACGGCGTCAACCGCGGTCCGTACGGGCCCTGGGCGGCCCTCGGCTTCGCCGCGCACCCGGGCGGATTCCTGTGTGTCGACGCGCATCCCACGGCATCCGCTGATCACGTCGGCATCGGCGCGCATGCCGGCGACGCCTTCCACGGTGACGATCGGCGGTTGCGCGTGGACCTCGGCCCTGATGCGCGGCTGGATGTGACGATCGACGATCCGCTGCCCTGGCCGCATCGCGCGTTCGGTGGGTCAAGCCTGTTCCAGTCGGTGCCCGCGCTGAATCAGTACTGGCACCCCTGGCTGCTCGGCGGGCGCGTAAACGGCACCGCGACGGTGGGCGACGAGACCTGGGAGCTGCACGACGCCCAGATCTACGCCGAGAAGAACTGGGGCCGGGAGGGGTTCCCCGATTCCTGGTGGTGGGGACAGGCCCAGGGCTTCGAAGAGCGCGATGCGTGCGTGGCGTTCGCCGGCGGGCAGGTGCACTCCGGGCCCATCCGCACCGAGGTGACGGCCTGGTCGTCCGGCTGCCCGGAGGTCGCGTCATCCGCCTCGGAAATCCGGGGATCAGCCCGGTGCATGCGGTCGTCGACGATGAACGATGGATGCTGCACGGCCGGGGCTTCGGGTGGACGATCGACGTCGCCGGCGCGGCGCCGCGCGCAGCATCCCACATCCTTCCCGTGCCGCTGCCCTCCCAGGAGCGCAACACGGCGGGCGCACTCGAGCATCTCGCCGGCACGCTCGAGGTGACTGTGCGCCGTCGAGGGCGCGTCGTGTGGGCCGGTCGCTCCGAGCTGGCGGGCCTCGAGCACGGCGGCCTCGACCGGGCGAAGGCTGAACTGGTGCGCCGAGGACTGGATGCGTCGGCCGCTTACGCACCACCTGCCGCAGACTGATCGGAGACGGGGAGGGCCCCGACATCACGCCCGCCACAACTCCGGAGAAACGCTTCCGCCACGCCCCGCCGAGGGCCAGACGGAGGGCGTTCCTTCACCGGATCTCCGGAATTGCGGCGGGCGACCGATCAGCTGAAGACCGGCACTCCGCCCCGGACGAGCTTCCAGTTCACGACGTGGAAGTCCTTCGGGTCGATGACTCCGGCATCCGAGGCGTACTGCACGATCGCCTCGCGGATCGCGACCTGCGCGTTGTAGACCACCGGCGCGGTGGTGACGTGCGGGAACCCGCCGCCACCGGACTGACGGTAGTTGTTGATCGCCACGACGAACTTCGCATCCGCCGCTATCGGTGCGCCCTCCCAGGACAGGTTGACGATCCGCGATCCCTGCGGCTGGGAGATGTCTACGTCGTAGGTCACACCGGAGAACTGGTCGTAGTTGTAGTCCGGCGTGTTCAGTGCGTTCGTCCAGCTCGCCGGCTCGACCGGGGCATCCGGGGAGACCGTTGCGAAGTACTTCGCCGAGTACTCCAGGTAGTCCTTGATCTGCGCGCCGGTGAGCACCGAGGCCATCAGCGTGTTGTCGTAGATGTACAGGCCTGCGACGTCGCGGATCGTCACCTCGCCTGCGGGGAACGTCGCCTCGCGGTTGAACGGCGCCGCGATCGAGATCACCGGAAGCGCGGCTTCGGGCGTGCCCTGGATCGCCTTCGTCACGGTCTCGACCTGCACCTTGTTGACGTAGTCGAGGATCGCGGTGTCCTTCCAGCACGACTCCGCCGCCGACAGCTCCTCGGTCGACGTGGCGACGGGCTTGTTGACGTACGCGACCACGGCGTCGTGCTGCGCCTTGATCAGCGCGACCATCGCCGGGTCGTCCTCGACGGTGTTCGTGTTCAGGTTGGTCGCCTTGCTCGAGACCACCTGCCACTGGCCCTTCACCTGCTGCAGCTCCAGGTCGAACACGCTCAGGCGCTGGCCCCAGCACATCGGCTCGCTGAGCACGACCTGCCTGCCGTCCGGGCCGGTCACGAACCGCTGCGGGATGTCCTTGTGCGCATGCCCGAACAGGATGGCGTCGATCCCCGGCACCTGCGCGGCCACGAGGGCGGCGGCGTTCTCGTTGGGCAGCGCATCCCCGTACGACGAGGTGCCGCTGTCGCCGGAGTGCACGCTGACGACGACGACGTCCACGCCCTGCGCGCGGATGATCGGAACCCAGCGGGCTGCGGTGGCGACGATGTCGAGCACCTCGACCTTGCCGCTGACATTCGCCTTGTCCCAGATCACGATGCCGGGATTGGTGAGGCCGAGCACGCCGACGCGCACGGGCTTCGCGCCCTTCGGGTGGAGCGTCTTGATCGTGTACGGCGTGAAGGCGGGGATGTTCGTGCCGGCGCGCACCGCGTTGGCGCCCAGCACGGGGGCGTCCATCTGCTTGATCCACGCGTCCAGGAACTCGAGACCGTAGTTGAACTCGTGGTTGCCGAGGGCGACGGCGTCGTAGCCGAGCGCGTTCATCTGCGCTGCCATCGGATGCACGGCGCCGGTCTTCGTGATGGGTTCGACCGACGCGTAGTAGAAGCCCAGCGGGGTGCCCTGGATCGTGTCGCCGGCGTCGAACAGCAGCGTGCGGTCGCTGCCGCGGTCGGCGCGGATCTGCTTCACCACGCTTGAGACGCGGGCGAGTCCGACCGCGTTCCCCTTGCTGTCCGCGTACGCGGCGTCCTTGTAGTAGTCCCAGTTGACCGCGTGCGAGTGGATGTCGGAGGTGCCCATGATCGTGATCGTGAGGGACTTGCCGACTCCGCCCTGCGCGGCGGATGCCTGTTCCGGACGGGCCACCCATCCGGCCGCCGCGAGCGCGCTGGCCGCAGTGACGCCGGTGAGGAATCCACGACGACTCAGCCCGGAACGGCGCTGCTCCTCGACGTCCGAGGGGACGGCGCACGAGCACCAGCGGGGTTCGGCGGAGCCGGAGTGGGGGTGGCGATGCATTTCATCTGTCATGAACCTCGATGCAAGCACTGCGCGCCGTCCGAGGCAAGAGACGCTCGGTGAACGGTCGGGATACGAAGCGAATGCATTAGTATCTGCGTATGAGTGCAGATAAGCGGAAATGCGGATACACGCCGGACAGCTCGTTCGTCGAGCTCGCCGTCGAGGTGTTCGGGATGCTGGCCGACGCCACGCGCGTGCGGATCATCCTCGCCCTGCAGGATGCCGAGGAGCTCTCGGTCAACCACCTCGCCGACATCGTGGACAAGTCGCCGGCTGCGGTGTCACAGCACCTCGCCAAGCTGCGCCTGGCGCGCATCGTCGCCACCCGGCAGGACGGGCAGCGCGTGTTCTACCGGCTCGAGAACGAGCACGCGTCGGAGCTCGTGGCATCCGCGATCTTCCAGGCCGAGCACACGCTCGGCGGCACCCCGCGTCACCACCACCAGGATCGAGCGGGCGAATGACGGCGCAGCACGTGCACCACGAGCACGACCACGCCCACGCCCACGAACCTCACGCCCACGCCCACGAACCTCACGCCCACGCCCACTCGCACGGCGAGCACCACCACGAGCATCCGACCGGGTTCAAGGGCTTCCTGTACGGGCTGTTCGTCCCGCACACCCACGATGCGGCCGACTCGATCGACGACGCCATGGAGGCGAACGCCGCGGGCATCCGTGCACTGAAGGTCAGCCTCATCCTGCTGCTGATCACCACGGTGCTGCAGGGCGCCGTCGTCGCGTTCAGCGGCTCGGTCGCGCTGCTGGCCGACACGATCCACAACTTCTCCGACGCGCTCACGGCGGTGCCGCTCTGGATCGCCTTCGTGCTGGGTCGCCGCGCGGCGTCCCGCCGCTACACCTTCGGGTTCGGGCGCGCCGAGGACCTCGCCGGCCTGTTCATCGTGTTCGTGGTGGCGCTGTCTGCGATCGTCGCGGCCTGGCAGTCGATCGAGCGCATCATCCACCCGCAGCCGCTGGCGAACCTGGGCTGGGTGATCGCTGCCGGGGTCATCGGATTCCTCGGCAACGAGGCGGTCGCGATCTACCGCATCCGCGTCGGCCGTCGCATCGGATCCGCGGCGCTCGTCGCCGACGGCGTGCATGCCCGCACGGACGGCTTCACCTCGCTGGCCGTCGTGATCGGCGGGATCGGCGTGCTGCTCGGCTTCCCGCTGGCCGACCCGATCATCGGCCTGATCATCTCGGCGGCGATCTTCGTGCTGCTCATCGGCACCGTCCGCAGCGTCGGCCGGCGTCTGCTCGACGGCGTCGAGCCCGAGCTCGTCGACCGCGCGCAGCACGCGCTGGAGCACGTCGACGGCCTGATCGACGTCGAGCGCCTCCGCCTGCGCTGGGTGGGCCACCGACTGCAGGGAGACGCCGTGGTGCGGGTCGAGTCCGGGCATCCGGATGCCGCGGATGCTGCGGAGCGCAGCGTGCGCGAGCATCTGCCCAACGTGGACGACTTCCTGGTGCGTGTGTGCGTCGCGCCCTGACCTTCGCCGCGGCCCTACGCTGATCCCATGAGCGAAGCAGTCGAATACCTCATCACCGCGCTGGACGGCACCGACGCTGCCGCGCCCGATCGTCGTCTCGCCGTGCGCGACGAGCACCTGGCCGGCGCGCAGAAGCTCGCCGAGCGGGGTGAGCTGCTCAGCGGTGGTGCCATCCTGGACGACGGCGGGCGGATGATCGGCTCGTCCATGCACGTCGCCTTCGCCGACGAGGCGGCATTCCGCGCCTGGTACGACGCCGAGCCGTACATCCTCGGTGGGGTGTGGCAGGACATCAGCATCCGGCCGATGAGGATCTTCCGACCCGCGCTCTGACCGCGGCGTTCAGCCCTGCTGCGTAGGCGCGCTCATGCCCAGGAGCAGCTCGGGCAGCGTGTGCTTGATGTACGACGACTCCGCGAACGACTGCTCGTTGCGGCCCGACATGATCCACGACTCGAACGAGCGCTCATAGGTGAGGATCACGACGCGCACGCCGAGCGCCGGTGACCACGTGAACCGGTGGTGGATGCGCGAGAGCAGCAGTTCGAACGCCTCGAGCATGGTCGGGAGGAACGCGCGCTCCGATGCGAGCACCTCCTCGCTGTGCGCGCCGGTCGACGCCGCGAGCAGCCGCACCCGCAGGCGGATGTTCAGCGAGCTCCAGTCCAGAGGACGGGCGTCCGCCAGGGCCACCGCGAGGGCGCGGGGAAGCTCCTCGTCCGCGTGCGGGGCGGGGTCGAAGCTCTCCGCAGCCGCGCGGACCCGCTGAGCGATCTCCTCGAGCAGCTCGTCGTCCACGGCTCGCAGCAGGTCGCGGTCGGTGGGGAACAGGGTGCGGAACGCCCCCTCGCCGAGCCCGGCGTCCTCGCGCAGCTCGGCGGTGAGCTCAGAGAGGGCTCCGCTCCAGGTCGGCAGCTTGATGCGGGCGAGCGTGATCACGCGCGCCCGGCCCGCCCGTCGGGTCGCCTCGATTCGGGGGCTGGCTTCCGCGGTCATCCTGGCATCCGTCCTTCGCCCTCGGTATCGGCATCCGCGCGGGACAGCGCCGCGGGCGGAGGGCGACTGTCAGCGTATCGCGCGCCCGGTGCGGGGCGGCGACAGCCGCCAGGGGCGCGGAACGGTGCGCGCGGCGCCCCTCAGCCCTTCAGCACTGTGTCGCGGATCGCATCGGCTGCACCGGCCTGGCCGGGGCAGAGGTGCTTCACGACCGCGTCCACCTGCTGCATGGTGCCGGCCCTCGCGGCATCCGCGCTGACGTTCTTCTGCAACTCGCCGACGAGGTCGAGGATGAAGTCGGGCTCGCCGCCGTCCTTCAGGTCTTCGCAGACGCCGTCGTAGATGGCCGTCAAGCGGGCGCGGGTGTCGGGATCGTCCCACTGGGCCTTCAGAGCGCTCTCCATGTCGTCGCGGGGAGCCTGGCCCGTGTCCTCCTGGGCGACCTGGGCGGCGATGGTCCAGAACTCGACGTGGGTGGCGAGATAGTCGTCCGCGGTGGGCTGCGGGTCCGAGCATCCCGTCAGAGCGGCCACCGCCGCGATCGTGAGTGCAATGGATGCCGCCGCCCGCCTCGCCGTCATAGGGACCACCCTAAGCCGCAGCCGTCGCGGCGCACCAGATCGATGCCGCCGGTGCTCGCGCCGCCAGGTGGCATCCGTACATGGACACCGTGCGCCGCAGCCCTGGATGCCGCGCGCCTCTCCGGCTAGGGTCGGCGTCATGACGGAGAAGCAGAACCTGCAGGGCCGCCGGTGGCTGCTCGGCATCACGCTGATGGCCGCCGAGCAGGCGTCCAGGGTCCTCGAGGTGTGCGCGTCGGTCGAGGGCGATGACGCAGCGCTCAACCGTGCACTGTGCGAGGAATTCGACATCAACCCGATCGACGCCGAGGTGGTGCTCTCGCTGCAGGTGCGTCGGTTCACCCCGGCCTCGATCGCGCGGATGCGCTCGGAGCTCGCCGAGATGGAGAGGCGGATCGAACTGGTCGAGGAACACTGACCCTCCCGATTCTAAAAAAGATAAGACTTGCATTTAGAAGTCGATCGGGTGTCTGATGGAGGAGGAGAGGCACGGGAGGTCGGCCATGACGATGACGGCGATGCAGGACGATGATGCGCTGGAGCTGCGGACGGATGCACCGCAGCGGGTCCGGATCGAGGCCGCGCCGCGGCCCGTGGACCTGGATGCCGCAGAGGAGGCGGGCCGGCTGTTCCTGAAGGCGCTCGGCATCGATCCGGATGCCGCGGATGCCCTGGATCTGGCGCGCACGCCGCGCCGCTTCGCCGAGGCCTACGCGGAGCTGCTGCAACCGGAGCCCTTCGACTTCACCACCTTCGCGAACTCCGAGGGCTACGACGAGCTCGTGCTGATCCGCGACATCCCGGTGCGATCGATCTGCGAGCACCATCTGCTGCCGTTCACCGGCGTCGCGCACGTCGCCTACCTGCCCGCCGACCGCGTGGTCGGGCTCTCGAAGATCCCGCGGATGGTCGATCACTACGCGCGTCGGCCGCAGACGCAGGAGCGGCTGACCGTGCAGATCGCCGACGCCCTGGCCGCACGGCTCCAGCCCCGCGGCATCGGCGTGGTCGTCGAGGCGACGCACACCTGCATGACCCTGCGCGGCGCGCGCGCCACCGGATCGAAGACGTCGACCTCGGCTCTGCGGGGGCTGCTGCGCGACGACCCGCGCTCTCGCTCGGAGTTCCTCGCCCTCGCCGCGGACCGCGCGCGCTGATCGCCAGCATCCGCGACGCAGACACAGCACCATCGGGAAGGAAAGAAAGATGACCATCGCGATCGTCGGCGGAGGCCTCGCGGCCGCCACCGCAGCAACAGAACTGCGCGAGAAGGGCTACGACGGCGACGTCGTGATCTACTCCGCCGAGGATCACCTGCCCTACGAGCGTCCGCCGCTGTCGAAGGAGGTGCTGCTGGGCAGCAAGCAGGTCGAGGAGGCGCAGGTGCACGACAGCGCCTGGTACGCCGACAACCACGTTCAGCTCGAGCGCGGTGTGAAGGTGGTGTCGATCGACCCGGCGGCGCACACGCTGCGCGCCGAGCCGGTCGCGGGCGGGGAGAGCAGCGAGCACTCCTACGACAAGCTGCTGCTCGCCACCGGCGCCTCGCCCCGGCACTTCCCCGTCGCGGACAAGGTGTCCGATCCGGTCTACCTGCGCACCGTCGAGGACAACGCCCGCCTGCTCGAGGCTCTCAAGCCCGGTGCGAAGGTGCTCATCGTCGGTGCCGGCTGGATCGGCCTGGAGGTGGCATCCGCCGCACGCCAGAAGGGCGCCGACGTGACGATCTACGAGGTCGCCGACCTGCCGCTGGTCGCCGTCCTCGGCCCCGAGGTCGCGCAGCTCTTCGCCGACCTGCACCGCGCTCACGGCGTGGATCTGCGTCTGGGCACGCCGGTGGATGAGGCCGCCTTGGCGGCGGCCGACCTGGTCGTGGTCGGCATCGGAGCCATCCCCAACACCGAGCTCGCCGAACAGGCGGGCCTCGACGTCGATCACGGCGTGCTGGTCGACGAGACGCTGCGCACCTCCGACCCGGACATCTACGCCATCGGCGACATCGCCTCGCAGCAGCATCCGGTGCTCGGTCGGCGCATCCGCGTGGAGCACTGGGACACGGCGATCGAGCAGGGCAAGATCGCCGCGCACAACCTGGCCGGGGCCTCGGAGCAGTACACGCACCTGCCGTACTTCTTCACCGATCAGTACGATCTGGGCATGGAGTACTTCGGCAGCGTCGGCCCCGAGGGGTACGACCGCGTCGACATCGAGGGCGACACCGACGTCGCGAACGGCGGCGCGTTCCGCGCCTACTGGGTCAAGGACGGCACGGTCCGCGCGGCCATGCACGCCAACGACTGGGATGCCTCCGACGCGGTCCGGGACAGCATCGGCACGGCACGATGACGGCGGCCAGCGCGGCGTCCGCCGCCGGAGCGGAAGCAGGCACGGCCGGCGATCGGATGCTGCGCCGCATCGGCATCCGCGACTTCGACTTCTCGCGTCAGGTGGCGGTGATGGCCGTCATCAACCGGACTCCCGACTCCTTCTACGACAAGGGCGCGACCTTCGCGCTGGACCGGGCCGTGGAGAGCGCGCTGCGCGCCGGCGATCAGGGCGCGGACTGGGTCGACATCGGCGGCGTGCCGTTCGGACGCGGGCCGGTGGTGACGACGGCGGAGGAGATCGACAGGGTGGCGCCCGTGGTCGCCGCGATCACGGCCGCCCGGCCGGAGCTGGTGATCTCGGTGGACACCAACAACGCCGAGGTGGCTGCCGCGGCGGTCGATGCCGGCGCGGCCGTGATCAACGACACCAGCGGCCTGGGGGATCCGCGCATGGCCGACGTCGTCGCGCGCAGCCGGGCCCATGTCGTGATCACGCACAGCGTCGGCCCGCCTCGCGCCGAGAAGCCCGCGGCCCACTACGACGACGTGGTCGGCGAGGTGCGCTCCTTCCTGGTCGAGCGGATGGCGCGGGCCGAGGCCGCGGGAGTGCCTCGCGAGCGACTGATCATCGACCCGGGCCACGATCTCGACAAGAACACGCTGCACACCCTGGAGATCACGCGCCGGCTGGACGAGATCGCCTCGATCGAGGCGCCGCTGCTGGTCGCCGTGTCGAACAAGGACTTCATCGGCGAGTCGATCGACCGGCCGCAGGGCGAGCGGCTGCCCGGATCACTGGCCGCCATGACCGCCTGCATCCTGAAGGGCGCGCGGATCGTGCGCATGCACGACATCCCGCAGACCGTCGATGCCGTGCGCATGACCGAGGCCATCCTGGGCTGGCGTCAGCCGGTCCGGCTCGAGCACAACACGCATCCGACGCACAATGTCTGAGATCGACGCTGTCTGGCCCGCACCCGCCACCGATCTCGACGATGCGGCGCTGCTCGCGCTCACCGCGTTCCCGGCTGACCGCACCTGGTTGCGGGTCAACTTCATCTCCAGCATCGACGGTGCGGCGACCAGGCACGGACTCTCCGGCGGGCTCGGCGACGACGCGGATCACCGGCTGTTCGATCTGCTGCGCCGGGGCGCCGACGTGGTGCTGGTCGGGGCGGGTACGCTGCGCGACGAGGGATACGGCGGTCTGCGGGTCGACGAGGCGTCGGTCGCGTGGCGCACGGATGCCGGGATGCCGCCGCATCCGGTGCTCGCCATGATCAGCCGCAGCCTGTCCCTGGACCCGGCGTCCCCGCTGTTCGCGGATGCTCCGGTGCGCCCGATCGTCTACACCGTGGCATCCGCCCCCGTCGATCGACGTGACGCGCTGGCGGGCGTCGCCGATGTGGTGACCGTGGGGGAGACGGACGCCGACCTCATCCGCGTGCGCGAGGACCTCGCCGCACGGGGGCTGCATCGCATCCACTCCGAGGGCGGTCCGCACCTGTTCGGCGAGCTGCTGGCGGCCGGAGCCGTGGACGCGCTGCACCTCACGCTCGCGCCGACGGTCGACTCCGGCGATGCGGGACGGATCGCACGGGGCCCCGTCGCACCGCGTGGTGCCCGCCTGGCGTCCGTCCTGCGATCCGGGGAGGAGCTGCTGCTGCACTACCTGCTGTAGCGCATGCGGCGCAGCTCCCCGGTGTCAGAATGCGCCATGTCCGTCTCAGAATGCGCCGCATCGTCTCAGATCGCCTGTGGGCGGTCGGAGCGGGGGCGATACTGCTCAGCATGGGGAACTACAGGGGGCGCACATCGAGCCGGCAGAGGGGTCCGGCCCGGCGACGGAATCGACATCGCGAGGGACGTGCGGAGGCCTACTCGACCCCGTGGTTCGTGCGGGAGGTGGGCGGCGCTCCGATGTGGCTGCTCATGCTCATCCTGCTGATCATCGCGGGAGTCGGAGTGCTGTACGCCGTCGTGCGCTGAACGCCCCGCGGCTGTCCGTGCCTGCGGGTAGGTTCGGTGCATGACCTTCCGTGGCGCGATCGAGACGTCGGTGGGCGTCGTGGCCGTCGAGAGCGACGGTGCGGCGATCACCCGGGTGACCTGGCCGCGCGGTCGGACCGGAGCGGATGCCGGTGAGCCGGATGCACTCGTGCACCGCGCGCTCGCGCAGCTGGCGGCGTACTTCGCGGGCGAGCTGCAGGAGTTCGACCTGCCCGTCGACCTCGGCAGGCAGACCGACGCGACCCGTGCGGTGCTGATGGCGCTGTACGAGACGGTCGGGCACGGCGAGACGGTCACGTACGGCGAGCTCGCCGCCCGCAGCGGCACCGACGTGCCGGCGCGCGGCATCGGCGCAATCATGGGGGCCAACCCGATCCCGCTCATCGTGCCCTGCCATCGGGTGGTCGCCAGCGACGGCCTGGGCGGATACTCAGGCGGACGGGACGGCGAGGGTCTGCTCACCAAGCGCTGGCTCCTCGAGCACGAGGGTGCGCTGCCGACAGCGCTGTTCTGAGGTCCAGGATGACGGGGTACTGGGAGAACGGGGCGTACGGGCGGGGCAGCTCCCGCAGACGGCAGCATCCGATCGTCGCCGTGGAGCCGAACGACGATGCGCCGCAGCCGTCCGCGCAGTGGCCGACCAGCATCCCCGCGGTCGCGCAGCTGCTGCGCGAGGGAATCCGGCTCGCACCCGGCGTCACGTTCCTCGTCGGTGAGAACGGCAGCGGCAAGTCGACCATCGTCGAAGGCGTCGCGGTGGCCTACGGGCTGTCGCCGGAGGGCGGATCGCGCGGTGCCAGGCACAGCACCCGGCCGACGGAGTCGCCGCTCTCGGACTGGCTGCGCATCCAGCGTGGCGTCGGCGCCAGCCGATGGGGCTTCTTCCTGCGCGCCGAGACGATGCACTCCTTCTACACGTACCTGGAGCAGAACCCCTCGCCGTACGACTCGCAGTTCCACGAGATGAGCCACGGCGAGTCGTTTCTCGAGATCCTCGGCACCCGGTTCGACGAGCCCGGCTTCTACTGCCTCGACGAGCCCGAGGCGGCTCTGTCGTTCGGGTCGACGCTCACCCTGATCTCGGTGCTGCAGCGCATCGCCGACGACGGCGGGCAGGTCCTGTGCGCGACGCATTCACCGGTTCTCGCCGCACTGCCGGGTGCGCAGATCCTGGAGGTCGGTGAGTGGGGTCTGCGACCGGCCGCCTGGGAGGACCTGGAGCTCGTCCGGCACTGGCGCTCGTTCCTCGGCGGTCCCGAGCGGTACCTGCGGCATCTGCTGGACTGACGTGCGTCAGGCGGTGTGCGCCAGGGCCCGCGTCAGCTTGTGCGGATTGCAGACCTGACGGATGCCGCGGATGCGGCCCTGCTCATCGAATTCGAGCGAGAGCACGTCGGTGCGGCCGGAGTGCCTGAGCGCGAACGCCGGCTCGCCGTTGACGTCGATCGGCTCGAGGGCGAACGGACGGATCGGATCGAACACCGCGGCCTTCGCCTGCACGCCGAGGTAGAAGCGCGCGATCTTCTCGGCGCCGAAGATCGGGTTGCGGGTCGCGGAGACGACGCCCCCGCCATCGGTCCAGAGGATCGTCTCATCGGTGAGCAGGCCGAGCAGAGCACTGAGATCACCGCCCTGCACCGCATCGACCAGGGCGGACAGCGCCTGGGGGTCGGCGGCACGCGGCGGTGTCGCATCCTCGTCGAGCCGCAGCCGGCGCTCGCCGCGCGAGATCAGCTGCCGCACCGCCGCCGGGGACTTCTCCAGGATCTCGGCGATCTCCGTGGCCGGCATCCCGTAGGCGCGGTGCAGCACGACGGCGGCGCGCGCATCGGGCGCGAGCTGCTCGGCCAGATGGAGCAGGGCGAGCGAGAGCATCTCGCGATCGGCGACGGCATCCTCCGGCAGGCGCGAGGTCTCCACGGGTTCCGGCAGCCAGTGGCCGGTGTAGTCCTCGCGCACGGCGGCCAGCGATCTCACCCGGTCGATGGAGCGGCGCACGCAGGTCGTCGTGAGCCAGGCCGGCCAGGAGCGCACGCCGCCGGCATCCGTGCGCTCCGTCCGCAGCGCTTCGATCGCGACCTCCGAGACGACGTCCTCGGCGTGGCCGAAGTCGCCCAGCATCCGGTAGGCGATGCCGATCAGCCTGCCGCGCTCCGCCTCCCAGGCGCGCGCGGCAGGTGTCGCGACGGTGGTCATGGAATCAGGCTACGACCCCGTCAGACGATCGGATGCTTGTCGTCGACCGGCGGCCGCATCTCAGTCGCGATCGCGATGCGGTTCCACACGTTGATCGTCGCGATCGCCATCACGATGGCGCCGAGTTCGCCCTCATCGAAGTGCTCGGCGGCGGCGTTCCAGATCTCGTCGGTCACGGTGTCCGGCCCGAGCTTGGTGATCGCGTCGGTCAGCGCGAGGGCGGCGAGCTCCTTCGGCTCGAACAGGTTCTTCGCGTGCTGCCAGGCACCGACCGCGTGCAGAGTGCGCTGCGGGATGCCGCGCTTGGCGCCGTCGGTCGCGTGCATGTCGACGCAGAACCCGCAGCCGTTCAGGATCGATGCCCGCAGCTTGATCAGCTCGTACAGCCGCCTCTCCACCGACTTGCTGGCGTATGCCTCCATCCCGAGCACCGCGGCGTAGCCGAGCTTGTTCGTGCGTGCCATGTCGATCCTGGTCATGATGTTCCTTCCGTGGCGTTCGTTCGCCTTCACCCTCTATGTCGGATGGCGGCGCGGAAGTGTGACATCCGTCATCCGTCTCCTGCTCATCGCTCACCCTGCGACAATGGAGGACCGAGCGATCGACCCGAGGAGTCCTCTTGCGGTACATCTCCACCCGCGGCGGCATGACGCCGCAGCCGTTCAGCGAGACGCTGCTCGAGGGACTCGCTCCCGACGGCGGCCTGGCCGTTCCCGAGCGGCTGCCGCAGGTCGACGCCGAGACTCTGGAGCGCTGGCGCGCCCTCACCTACCCGCAGCTGGCTGCGGAGGTGCTCGGCCTGTTCGCCACCGACATCCCGCGCGAGGACCTCGCGCGGATGACGGCCGCCGCCTACGCCGACTTCCCCGACGCGGTCGTGCCGCTGCGCTCCATCGGCGACGGCATCACCCTGGTCGGGCTGTCCGAGGGGCCGACGCTGGCGTTCAAGGACATGGCCATGCAGTTCCTCGGCCAGGCGCTGGACTACGTGCTGGAGCGCAAGGACCGGGTGCTGAACATCGTCGGCGCCACCTCGGGCGACACTGGCTCGGCCGCCGAGCACGCGCTGCGCGGCAAACACCGGGTCTCCGTGTTCATGCTCTCGCCGCAGGGCCGGATGAGCTCGTTCCAGCGTGCGCAGATGTACTCCCTCGACGACGCGAACGTGCACAACATCGCCGTCGAGGGCGTGTTCGACGACTGCCAGAACCTGGTCAAGAAGCTCGCGGGCGACCTCGAGTTCAAGCGCGCGCAGCACCTCGGCGCGGTCAACTCGATCAACCTGGGCCGCATCGCTGCGCAGGTCGTCTACTACTTCTGGGCCTGGCTGCGGGTCACGGATGCCGTGGAGCCGGAGTTCCGGTCCGGCTTCGAGGTCTCCTTCACGGTGCCGTCCGGCAACTTCGGCAACATCCTCTCAGGGTTCTTCGCCAAGGGCATGGGCGTGCCGATCCGCAGGCTCGTGCTGGCCGCCAACGAGAACAACGTGCTCGACGAGTTCTTCCGCACCGGCGTGTACCGGCCGCGGTCGGCCGCCGACACCCACGCCACCTCCAGCCCCTCGATGGACATCTCCAAGGCGTCCAACCTGGAGCGCTTCATCTTCGAGCTTCTCGGACGGGAGCCGGAGCGCGTCGTCGAGTTCTTCCGCGCGATCGACGAGCAGGGATTCGTCGACCTCTCCGCCGAGCAGCCGCGCTTCGAGGCTGAGTTCGGCATCGTCAGCGGCACCTCCACCCACGCCGATCGGCTCACCACGATCCGCTCGGTGCACGAGGCATCCGGTGAGATCATCGACCCGCACACCGCCGACGGCGTCAAGGTCGCCCGGGAGTACGTCGAGACGGACGTGCCGATGCTGGTGCTCGAGACGGCCAAGCCGCAGAAGTTCGCCGAGACCATCACCGAGGCGATCGGCGTCGAGCTGGAGTTCTCGCCGGAGCTGCAGCGGATGCTGGCCGCCCCGCAGCACGTCACCGAGATGGCTGACGACGAGCAGGCGCTGCGCGCCTTCGTCGCGGCGAACGCCCTGCGCTGAGCCGGTCCGCTCCGTCCCGGGGCGCTCCGTTCCGATCCGAGCTGAGTCGCGCGACGATCCACGCTGCGCCGAACCGGCCCGAGTCCGGGACGGCGAGCACGACCGCGCTGAGCAGCACCATCACCGGATACTGGGCGATGAGCTGGTCCGACCCCCAGTAGAGCGCCAGCGTGGCGATGGAGCCGAGGGCGACCAGCCGGGTGAGCACACCGGCGATCAGGGCCAGTCCGAGCAGCACCTCGAGTGCCGGGATGGCGAGGCCGAAGGCATCCGGGAGCGCCTGCATCGTGGCGCGCACGGGGGCGAACCACCACGGTGCGCGCGGATTCGACGCGGTGCCGTCCGCCACCAGCAGGATGTCCGCCGCGCCGAAGCCCGCCCGGTACTTCTCCGCGCCCTCGAGAACCCACAGCACGCCGACAGCCACCCTGACCGCGCCGCCGAGCAGCGGCGCAGTCAGGGCGGGCAGGGCGTTCATGAGAGCTTCGCGGCGCCGAACACCGCCTTGGCCTTGTCGCAGTGGATCACGACGTACGAGTACATCGAGGTGTCGATCCCCGCGAGCATGAACGTCTGCGATTCCTTGTCGAACGCGACCGCGTCGATCTCCTTGCCCGCTCCGACGGCGGCCTCGTCGGTGCCGCTCGTGAGGTAGACGTGCAGGTCGGGGCCCTCATCCGATGAGAAGCCCGAGAGCTTGAGCTCGCCGTCCTCGACGCTCGCCATGCCCGCGACGGTCTTGCCGTTCAGCCCCTCGAAAGAGCCCGTCATGGGGGCGGCCATGGGCGTCGAGCCGGAGTCGCTGTCCTGACTCATCGGCGCCTTGCTCGGCGTCTCGGCGCCCGGCGTCGAGCTGCAGCCGGCGAGCGTCAGCCCGAGGGCGATCACGGCGACGGGGATCGCGGCGGTGAGGGTGTTCTTGCGCATGATGTCTCCTGGTTCTGCCGATGAGGTCGCGTCGGCCTGCCTTCGACGGTAGGGAGAGCGCGGATGCCGGCGGCGGGAGCTTTCAGAATCGTAAGAACCTGCCTCCGACCGGCCTTCGCGCGGTTAGTGTCGAGCGCATGGACAGCAGCCGAGTCGTGGTCGTCGAGGACGATCCGGTCGTCCGCGGCGCGGTCGGCGACTACCTGCGTGCTCGCGGCTACACCCTCGACGCGTTCGCCGACGGGGTCGCGGCGCGCGAGGCGATCGGCGCTGAGATGCCCGACCTCGTGATCGTCGACCGGATGCTGCCCGGCATCAGCGGAGATGAGCTGTGCCGCGCGATCCGCGAGCGCAGCGATGTCCCGATCATCATGCTGACCGCCCTCGGAGAGGTGGAGCAGCGGATCGAGGGGTTCGAGGCGGGCGCCGACGACTACCTCGCGAAGCCCTTCGCGCTGCGGGAGCTCGAGCTGCGCGTGGATGCGCTGCTGCGCAGGTCGATGCGCGCGCCCGCGCCGCCGGCGTTCACCGCGGGCGACTTCGAGATCGACGCGGCGAAGCGGAAGGCCCGCGTGCGCGGCGCCGAGATCGCTCTGACGGGGCGCGAGTACGAACTGCTGGTCCACCTCGTCCGCAACCCGGATCGCACGATCTCACGGGACGAGATCCTGCGCGAGGTCTGGGGCTGGAGCTTCGGCGAGCCCTCCACCGTCACCGTGCACGTGCGGCGGCTGCGCGAGAAGATCGAGCAGGATCCGCGTGAACCCCGGTACCTGCACACCGTGTGGGGCGCGGGCTACCGGTTCTCGGCGAAGGCGACGGACCTCTGATGCCCGAGATGATCCCGCTCGGAGTCGTCGACGTGCTGCTGATCGCCGGCACCGGCCTGGCATGCACGGTCGTCGTCGCCGCTGTCGCCCTGCTCCTGCTGCGGTGGGCCCGCGGCGGCTCGATGCTCGTGCAGATGCTCGTGCTCGCCTCCGTCGCCGCGGTGTCGATGGCGGCCGCGGTGCTGCTCATCTCGGTTGAGATGTACATCTCACCGCACGACCTCAGCGTGCTGGTGTGGGTGATCGGCACGTCGCTGCTGTTCAGCCTGCTCGCGGCCTGGCTCGTCGCGCGGCTGACGCGCGCCCGACTCGTCCGGATCAGCGATGCCGTGCGCCGGGTGGGGGAGGGCGACGTGGTCGCGGCGGAGCCGCACGGGCTACGCGAGTTCGACGATCTCTCCGCGGAGCTCGCCGATGTCTCGGAGCGGCTGCACGCCGCGCGGCAGGAGCTGGAGCAGCTGGACTCCGCCCGCCGCCGCTTCTTCGCGTGGATCTCGCACGATCTGCGCACACCTCTCACCGCCGTGCGCGCGCTGTCCGAGGCCATCGAGGACGGCGCCTCCGCCCAGCCGGAGCGCTACGCGGGCGAGGTGCGTGCGCAGATCGACACGATGAGCCGTATGGTCGACGACCTGTTCGAGCTCTCGAAGCTCACCTCGGGGGCGGTCCGGCTGCGCACGCAGCAGGTGGAGCTGCTCGACGTCGTCTCGGACGCGGTCGCGGATGTGCGGCTGGCAGCGGAGCAGCGCGGTGTCACGATCGTGGAGCGGGGCGTGGGCGGTCACGTGCTGTGGGCCGACCCGCATCAGCTGGGCAGGGTGGTGGTGAACCTGCTCACCAATGCGGTCCGGCATGCACCACGCGACAGTGAGATCCTCGTCACGGCGACGGAGCTGGACGAGCAGCGCCTCGTGCTCGGCATCCTTGACCACGGCTCGGGCGTCGCGACGTCGGATCTGGATCGCATGTTCGAGGTCGGCTGGCGTGAGGACGCTGCCCGCCCCACGACCGCGAACGACCCCGTCGCGTCCGGGGCGGGGCTGGGACTCGCGATCGCCCGTGGTCTGGCCCGCGCGCACGGCGGAGACGTGTACGCCGAGCGCACCGGTGAGGGATTCCGGATGAACGTGCTCATGCCCGTCGGAGACGACCCCGCGCCCGGCTGAGTCGCGCCCCTGCATCGAAGGGCCGCTGCCGCCGAGAGAACGGGACTTCGCCGAACGCACGGCTTGTTCGCGTGAGGTTCCCGTGCACTCGGTGAGGTGCCGTGCTCTCGACGTGGAGAAAGGGTGAGCTCAGCGCTTCTTCGGCGCCTTCGGCGGCAGGGCGGAGACGTGCGCGTGCACACCCGCGACCCAGCCGGCGGCGTCCTCGCCGGCCGGGATGCTGAGATAGCCGCCCATCGGGCGCTCGGCCGGGCCGAAGGGCCCGGCCCCCGCGGCCGCGAGCTGCTCAGCATCCGCAGCGGCGAGCTTCACGCCGATGTCAGCGCCGAACAGCCCCGCGAACATGTTCCCGTTCACGAACGCGCCGAGCTGGCCGAACATCGGCTTCACGTCGGCGACCCCGCTCTCCGTGAGCGCGTGCAGAGCATCGCGGAACCGCTGTTTGTCGGCATCCGTCGCCTTGGGCATTTTCATGAGCATGATTCTGCACCGTTCTCGGGTCCGTGCACGTCCGAATAGGCTGGCCCGATGAGCACCGTCCGCCCCGGCATCGCCGAGCGTCTGTCCCGGATGATCCAGCTGCCCACGGTCTCGGCCGAGCTCGAGCAGCGCGGGCTCGAGCCCTTCCAGGCCTTCGAGCGGCTGATCGCCGAGCAGTACCCGCTCGTGCACGAGCACCTCGCACTCGAGAAGCACACCGACCTCGGGCTGCTGTTCCATTGGAAGGGCCGGGACGCGGCATCCGATCCGGTGGTGCTGATGGCCCACTACGACGTCGTGCCCGTGGACGAGTCCGACCCGTGGACGCATCCGCCCTTCGAGGGAAGCATCGCCGACGGCCGCGTGTACGGTCGCGGGGCGCTGGACGACAAGGGCCCGCTGATCGTCGTGATCGAGGCGGTCGAGAACCTGCTGGCCGACGGCTTCACTCCGGCGCGGGACGTGTATCTGTCGTTCGGTGGCAACGAGGAGAGCTTCGGCACCGCCGCGCTCGCCATCTCGGACGCGTTCCGCGAGCGCGGGATCACCCCGTGGCTCGTCGTCGACGAGGGCGGTGCGGTGGTCGACTCGCCGCTCCCGTTCGTGCCCGGCGGCGCGGCCATGATCGGCGTGGGGGAGAAGGGCATCGTCACGCTGCGGCTCTCCACCCGCGGCGACGGCGGCCACGCCTCCACTCCGCCGACCCTCACGGCCGTGCGGCGCATCGCCCGCGCCGTCGACCGCCTGGACCCGTCGATGTTCCCGGCGCGCACGCCGAAGGCGATCAGCCGGATGCTCGCGCAGTTCGCCACCCGCACGCCGGGCGCGGCCGGCTTCGGGCTGAGGGCGCTCAGCCGGATGCCGATGATCACGGCGCAGCTGTTCGCGCGCCTGGGCGGCGAACCCGCGGCGCTCGTGCGCACCACGGTCGCCGCGACCATGCAGTCCGGCGGGACCGCGGCCAACGTCATCCCCTCGCAGGCATCCGCCACGATCAACCTGCGCCTCGCCCTCGGCGAGACCGTCGACGGCACCGTGCTGCGGGTGCGCGACCGCATCCGCGATCCGCAGGTGGCGATCGAGGTGCTCGACGGCAGCGATCCCTCTCCGGAGTCCGCCACCGACGGCGCCCCGTGGGACCTGCTCGCCGATGCGCTGGCGGTGTCGCATCCCGGCATCCCGGCCACGCCGTACGTGATGATGGCGGCGACCGACTCCCGGCACTTCCATCGCTTCGCTCCCGCGGTCTACCGGTTCGCACCGCTTGAGATGTCATCCGTGCAGCGCGCCGCCATCCACGGGGTCGACGAGTACGTCGAGATCGAGGCGCTGGAGCGCGGTGAGCGGTTCCATCGCGCGCTCCTCGAACGGCTAGGGTGATCTCACCCGCCCTTCGTCTCGTCGCTCCGCCCCCGCTCAGGAACCGGGATGACGAGCATCCTGCTGGACCGCCCGAACAGGAGGCGCGATGACGCGCACCGCATCCGCCCGCGCGACGCTCGGCGCACTCGCCGCCGTGGTCGGCTTCCTCGCCTTCGTCGAGTTCACCAGCGGCGTGCTGCAGGGCTACTACACGCCCATGCTCACGGACATCGCCCGGCACCTCGGCATCCACGACGCGGACGTGAACTGGCTCGAGGGCGCCCAGCTGATGCTCTCGGCGCTCGTCGTGCCGGCGTTCGCGAAGCTCGGCGACATGATCGGGCACAAGCGGATGCTGCTGGTCTCGACCGCGCTCACCGCGGCGGCGGCCCTGGTGCTGCCGTTCACCGACTCGTTCGTCGTCTTCCTGATCGGCTGGGCGCTGATGGGGTTCTACGTGGTGTGGCTGCCGCTGGAGATCGCGCTGATCTGGTCGCGGTCGCGCTCCATGGAGGGCCGCTCGGTGATCACGGCACGGGCGGCGGGCATGCTCGTCGCGGCCCTGGAGACCGGCGCGATCCTCGGCGCGCTCGCCGGCGGCGCGCTGATCGACATCCTGCCGCTGTGGGTGGTGCTGCTCATCCCCGCGCTGCTGATCATCGTCTGCTTCTTCGTCATCCTGTTCGGGGTGAAGGAATCGCTTGAGCTCACCGGCGGACGGCTGGACACGGTCGGCATCATCCTCATCTCGCTGGCGCTCATCGCTTTCACCGGCGGGCTCAGCCTGCTGCGTCTGCCGGGCGGCGTCACGAGCTTCTGGTCGTGGGGCGTGGTGGTGATCGGCATCCTGCTGGTGATCCCGTTCGTGCGCTGGGAGCTGCGCCACGACGACCCGGTGATCGATGTGCGGATGTTCCGCTCGCCCGCGCTCGGTCCGGTGTTCCTCACCGCCGGGCTGTTCGGGGTGAGCGTGCTCGGCGCGCAGGCACCGCTGTCGACCTTCGCCCGCACCGACCCGGAGGTGAACGGCTACGGCCTCGGCACGACAGGATTCGCGACCTCGCTGATCATCGGCATCTACCTGATCGCGATGATCACCGGGGCGCTGCTGTTCCCGCTGATCGCGCGGCTGACCGCGCCGCGGCTCACGCTGATGGGCGCCTCGGTGCTCGTCGGCGTCGGGTTCCTGCTCTTCCTGCCGTTCCACGGCACGTATCTGCAGGTGATCACGAACATGGTGATCGTCGGCCTCGGATCGGGTGCGCTGGTGGCGGCGCTGCCCGCCGCCGCGGCATCCGCTGCCCCCTCCACCCAGACGGGCGTCGCGACCGGCCTGACCAACTCGGTGAAGACCGTGGGCGGTGCGATCGCGTCGTGCGTGTTCGGCATCGCGCTGCTGAACGGCGTGGTCGCCGGCGGCGCCGAGGGCACGGCGGGATCGTTCTCGGGTTACATGACGGTGTGGATCGTGTGCGGTGCGACCGCGCTCGCCGCCGCCGTGCTGCTGGCCTTCGTCCCCAAGCAGGCGTTCACCGATCGCGCGGTCGAGGACGTTCCCGCCATCTGACCCGCGTCCGCGCTGACCCCCGCCCGCCCCCGTCGCCGAGAGCACCGGTTGCCGCCGAGTGCACCACCTGCCCACGCGGACAAGTGGTGCACTCGACGGGATGTGGTGCTCTCGGCGAGGTGTGCCGAGCTGATGCCGGTCAGTCGCCCTTCACGTTGACGATCTGGCGCAGCGTGTGCCGGATCGTCACCAGGTCGGATGCATCCGCCATCACGGTGTCGATCGGCTTGTACGCCTGCGGGATCTCGTCGATGAAGGCGTCGGTGTCACGGAACTCGATGCCCGCCATCGCCGTCCGCAGCTGGTCGTGCGTGAAGGTGCGCCGCGCCGCCGACCGGGAGTACTCCCGGCCTGCGCCGTGCGGTGAGGAGTTCAGCGACAGCGGGTTGCCCAGCCCCTCCACCACGTACGAGGCGGTGCCCATCGAGCCGGGGATGAGCCCGGGCCGACCTGCGTCCGCCTGGATGGCGCCCTTCCGCGACACCCACACCTGCTTGCCGAAGTGCTTCTCCGACTCGGTGAAGTTGTGATGGCAGTTGATCCGCTCCTGCTCATCCACCGCAGTGCCGGCGAACTCCGACACCTGCCGGATCACCCGATCCATCATCTCCTCCCGGTTCAGCAGGGCGAAGTGCTGGGCCCACCGCAGCTCCCGGATGTACCGGGTGAACTCGGGAGTGCCCTCGACCAGGTAGGCCAGGTCGGGGTCGGGAAGGTCGATCCACCACTGCTTCGCCAGCCGCTGCGCGATCGCGATGTGGTGCGTCGCGATCCTGTTGCCCACGCCCCGCGAGCCGGAGTGCAGGAACAGCCAGACCCTGTCGAGCTCGTCGAGCGACACCTCGATGAAGTGGTTGCCCGACCCGAGGGTGCCCAGCTGCAGCATCCAGCTGCCGGCGTACGACGCCGGGTCGAAGCCGTTCTTCTCGGCGAGGCCCTCCAGCTCCGCGATCCTCGGCTCTGCGGTGGCGACGACCTTGCGGTTGTACCGGCCTGCCGAGAGAGGGATAGCGCGCTCGATCGCCTCCCGCAGCGGGCCGAGGTCGCGCTGGGCGAACTGGGATGCCGTGAACTGCGTGCGGACGGCGATCATGCCGCAGCCGATGTCGACACCGACGGCGGCGGGGATGATCGCGCCGAGCGTCGGGATGACCGAGCCGACCGTCGCCCCCTTGCCGAGGTGCGCATCCGGCATGAGCGCCAGGTGCGGGTGGATGAACGGCATGCGTGCCGTGGTGTGCGCCTGATCGAGCGTCTTCTCGTCGATCAGGGACGCCCACGACAGCAGCCGTGCGGAGAGCCTCTCCATGATTCCTTTCCTTCTGTGATGTGCCGGTCACAGGTCACGGAGGATTCATGAAAAATGCCCCGGACCTGACGGTGCGGGGCATGCGAGCAGCGGATGCTGTCACACGGCGCGCGCCGGAGGGTACGACTCGTCGCGGTCGTTGCGCTTCTGGTCGAAGGCAAGGACCGTGGGAAGGGCGCGCAGTGCGGTCATTCCGTCGTCTCCTCGGCTGGCTGCTGCACCGGTCGGCGCAGCCTTGCAACCATAGGGGAGGATCGCGCGGCAGGTCAAGGGCGAATCCGCGGCGAGGTGGGCAGCTGCGGTGTGCGTAAGTCAACGGATCGGCGCACCTGCCGGGAGCGGCCGCTACGCTGAGCCGATGACCGAGCGCATCCGCAACATCGCCGTCGGCCTGATCGTGCGCGACGGGCACGTGCTCGCCGAGGAGTACTCCGAGACCGACCGGTACGGGCGATTCCTGCGTGCGATCGGAGGCGGCATCGACTTCGGCGAACGCGCCGAGGAGGCCCTTCGACGGGAGTTCCGGGAGGAGCTGGCCGTCGAGATCCAGGCGGCCGAGCTGCTCGCGGTGACCGAGAACCTCTTCACGCTCGCGGGTCGCCCTGGTCACGAGGTGGTGCACGTGTTCTCGATCCGCAGCGACGAGCTCGAGCGGATGCCACTGGACGAGCGGCGCCGCATCATCGACGGCTCTTCGACGGCCGGATGGTGGCCGCTCGGCGAGCTCGGCGACGAGACGCTGCCGATGTATCCCGACGGCATCCTCGACCTCGCGCGGAGCCTTGCGGGATGATCAGCCCGCGTCGCGCGGAGGGTTGTGCATGATCTCGAGCCGGATGCCGTTGTCGTCCTCGATGAAGCCCGCATAGTAGCGATCGGTGAACCGCGGGTACTCCTTGGGTGCCCGCACCTCCGTCCAACCCGCGGCCAGGGCGATCGTGTGGACGCGCTCGACCTCCTCACGGGACTCGACGGCGAACGCGAGGTGCTGCCAGCCGACCCGGCCGTGCACGTGCTGGCCAGGCTCGCGCGACTTGTAGAGCAGGATCTCGGGCTCGTCGGTGCGTCGCCAGTACGCGTGCTCGTCCGCGTCGTACGAGCGGGTGTATCCGAGAGCCTCGAAGACCGGGTTGAACTGCGCGGATGCCGCGGGCACGTCGTCGACGCTGATGCCGAGGTGATCGAAAGTCGCCATCCCGACAGTGTGCCGGATGCCTCCGACATCCGCGCGCGTGGGAGCGGGGACGGCAGACTGTTGCCATGACCGCCGTGACCCTCATCCGGGCATCCGCCCTGTCCGACGCCGCACAGTACGCCTACGCAGCCACCGCTCCGAAGGAGGCGCGTCTGATCTTCCTCGCCGGTGCATGTCCGTTGAACGACGACGGGTCGACGGCGGCCGTCGGCGACTACTCGGGGCAGGCCGCGAAGTGCATCGAGACACTGAAGGGAGCGCTCGCCGCCGCCGGCGCAGAGCTGAACGACGTGATCAGCACTCGGGTGCTTGTCGCCTCGAACCGGCAGCGCGATCTGGTCACGGCATGGGATGTCGTGCGCGACGCGTTCGCGGCGCACGACGTCCCGAGCACGCTCCTGGGCGTGACGGTGCTCGGCTACGACGACCAGCTCGTCGAGATCGAGGCCGTCGCCGCCGTCGTGGACTGAGTGCTACTGCGCCGCGTCGATCGAGACCATCCAGGCGATGCCGAAGCGGTCGACGAGCATGCCGAATTCCCCGCCCCAGGGCGCAGGTGCCAGGGGGATGGTGGCGGTTCCGCCGTCGAGCAGGCCGTCCCAGACACCGCGGAGCCGATCAGCGTCCTGCCCGCTCACCGACACGGAGACGCCCTGCGGCTGCTGGTACTCCATGCTCGAGGGGGTGTCGGACGCCATCAGCACCATGCCGTCGTCGGTGGTGAGCGCCCCGTGCATGACGAGTTCGCTCTCGCTCGGCTCGTAGCCCATCTCGGGCATCGATCCGAACGTGGAGATCTGGAGATCGCCGCCGAGCACGCCGTGATAGTGCTCGAGCGCCTCGCGCGCGTTGTCGCGGAATGAGAGGTAGGGGTTCAGAGTGGCCATGATTCGCCTTCCGGAGGGGACGCCGGACACGTCCGCCCGACGCAGATCAGTCTGCGACCGGCCACCGACATCGGCAAGGGGTTCTCACCCCGCCGCGGCGTCCCGCGGCGGGTTGTGCACGAACTCCAGGCGGATGCCGCTCGCGTCCTCCACGAAGGAGGCGTAGTACCGCTCGTTGAACCGCGGATAGAGCTTCGGCTCGCGCACCGCGGTCCACCCCGCCTCCATCGCGATCGCGTGCAGACGATCGACCTCCTCGCGGGACGCGACGGAGAACGCGAGGTGCTGCCAGCCGGCCTCGCCGTGGCGGTGCGGCGCGGCATCCGCTTCGTCCCGGATGGGGAAGATGATGATCTCGGTCTCGTCGCCGTTGTCCCACGAGATGCCGTTCGGCGCCTCGATGCCGAGCGTGTAGCCGAGCGCCGTCAGCACCGGGTGGAACTGCCGCCTGCCCTGTTCGATGTCGAGCACGGAGACGCCGAGGTGATCCAGAAGAGCCATGCGTCCATCCTGGCCGACGCGTCGGTCAGTGCGGTGCGTGGTACTCGGCCTCGCCGCGCTTCCAGTAGCCCTTCACCACGGCCTGCGCCGGGTCCACGTCCCAGCGCGCCAGCAGCGCGCGACCGGGCTTCACGACCGACTGCTCGGCAGCGATGAAGCAGAACGGGTCGTCGCCCACGGCATCCGCAGACCCGAGCCCGTCCAGGAACGCGATCAGCGCGGAGCCGGCGGGAGCGTCGCCGCGGTGCAGCCACTCCACCTCGACGGGAGCGTCCACGGCCACCCGATCGGCCTCCGACACGACCTCGATCACGATGCGCGCCGGAGTCCCGTCGGGGATGGCTGCGGCGAAGCGGCGGATCGCGGGGATGGCCGTCTCGTCCCCGGCGAGCAGCCACGAGTCCGGCGTGCCGGTGATCACGGCGGATCCGCGCGGACCGCCGACGCCGACGAACGAACCGAGGGGAGCGGATGCCGCCCACGGCGCGCCGACGCCCTCGTCGCCGTGCACGGCGAACTCCACGTCGAGCCAGTCATCGCCCCAGGCCAGCGGCGTGTACTCGCGGCTGGGCGATGCACGCAGCTGCTCGGTCGGGACGGGGCCGTCGGAGAAGAAGAGACGCATGTGGTCGTCGGCGCCAGGGGAGTCGAACCCCTCCAGCTCCGGGCCGCTCAGGCGCACCCGCACGTAGTGCGGCGCGAGCCACTCGCGGGCGGTCAGGGCGACGGCGCGGAAGCGCAGATCGAGGCCGCGGCGCTCGATCGTGAAGGCGGATTTCACTTCGGTCATAAAGTAAGGCTAACCTAATTCGAAGCCGGGTAAGGGTTACCTAAATTCCGGCATCCGCGCATCCGTCGCGCACCTCTCAGAAGCAGAACAGGAGACTCTCCATGTCCGTGCCCAGAATCACCTCGGTCGTCGCCCTCGGCGCCGCCGCACTCCTCGCACTCGCCGGCTGCAGCAGCGCGCCGGCGGGACAGGAAGCCAAGGAGAAGCCTGCCGCGGCGGCCAAGGCCCAGTATCCGGTGACTGTGACGGACATGGCGGGGAACGAGGTCACGATCGAGAGCGCGGACAGTGTCGTCGTCACAGACAACCGTCTCTTCCGGCTCGTGGCGGATTGGGGCATCGACCTGTCCGCAGCGCCTCGCGCTCTGATGAGCCCGGAGAACCCGCTCAAGGCGGATGAGTCGATCCTCGATCTCGGCACCCACGCGGAGCCCGACTTCGAGAAGGTCGTCGAGGCCGACCCCGACCTGATCGTGAACGGCTACCGATACGGCGGGCACGCCGAGGACATGAAGAAGGCAGCACCCGACGCCGCCTTCATCGACATGACCAACGACGAGCTCAGCACCGACGAGTACCTCGTCGACAGCGTCGAGCTGCTGGGCGAGGTGTTCGGCAAGCAGGACGAGGCGAAGGCGGTGATCGACGACTTCCACGCGGCCGTCGCGGCAGCGAAGGACGCGTACGACCCCGACACGACTGTCATGGGCCTGGTGACCAGCGGCAACGAGATCCGCTACTCGAGCCCGAAGGACGGACGGGGGTCGAGCATCTTCTTCGACCTGGTGGGCCTGACTCCCGCACTGCAGAGTGAGGGGTCGACGAACGACAAGGGCGATGACATCTCGATCGAGGCCATCGCCCAGTCCGACGCCGACTTCTTCCTCGTGCTCGACCGCGAGGCCGCCTTCGCGGACAGCGAGTCCTCGCCGGCCCTCGAGCTCATCAACAGCTCCAGCGCCCTCGCGAACGTCCCTGCGGTGCAGAACAAGGCCATCTACGTGATGCCCGACGACTTCTACCTCACCGAGGACATCGTGGCGTACACCACCGTGCTCGACAGCCTGACGAAGGCGTTCTCCGCATAACGCTCCACGGCCATGCATGGCCGCGTTCCACCGGATCGCGGCCATGCACGTGCCCTATGACAAAGGACCCCCTCATGGCTTCGCCCGGCGCGACGACACCGCGCGTGACGCACGTGGACGCGCTCGCCTCCCGAAGAACCACCCGCGATGACCGACGTCGGTCGTGGGTGATCAGGAGCATGCCGCTCACGATCGCGATCGTGCTGACGGCGGGCATGCTGACCCTCTCCGTGTTCACCGGCGTCGCCGACATCACCGACACCGCGGGACGCGGCCACGAGTTCGCCTGGATCACCCGCATCCCGCGCACGGTCTCACTGCTGCTCGCGGGAGCGAGCATGGCGCTGGCGGGCCTGATCATGCAGCTCCTGACTCAGAACCGGTTCGTCGAGCCCACCACCGTCGGCACGACCGAGTGGGCGGGTCTCGGGCTGCTGCTCACCTACATCGCGCTGCCGATGCCCTCGGTCATGGTGCGCATGATCGTCGCGATCGTGTTCGCCTTCGCCGGAACCCTGATCTTCTTCCTCTTCCTGCGCCGGGTCACGCTGCGCTCGTCCCTCATCGTGCCCATCGTCGGCATCATGTTCGGTGCGGTCGTGAGCGCGGTCTCCACCTTCATCGCCCTGGAGTTCGATCTGCTGCAGACCCTCGGGGCGTGGTTCGCGGGCCGGTTCACCGGCATCGAAGCCGGCCGCTACGAGCCGTTGTGGATCGTGGCGGTCGTCGCGGTCATCGTCGTGCTGGCCGCCGATCGCTTCACGGTCGCGGGGCTCGGCAAGGATGTCGCCACCAACGCCGGACTGAACTACGAACGCGTCGTGCTGCTGGGCGTCGGGCTCGTCTCGATCGTCACGGGCGTGGTCACGGTCGTGATCGGTTCGCTTCCGTTTCTGGGGCTGATCGTGCCGAACATCGTCTCGATGATCCGCGGGGACGATCTCCGCACCAACGTCCCCTGGGTGTTCCTGACCGGGATCTGGATCGTCACGATCTGCGACCTGATCGGCCGCGTGGTGATCATGCCCTTCGAGGTGCCGGTCTCGCTGGTCCTCGGGGCCGTGGGCTCGGTGGTGTTCATCCTGCTGCTGCTGCGCACAAGGAGGACCGTTGCGCTCTGATGTCTCGTTCACGCCCGCCGCCACGTCGGCGGCGCCTCTCGAAGCATCCGCTCCCTCGGCCGACCGTCGTGTCGGGTCGTTCTCCGGGCGTGCGCATCGCCGCCGCTATCTGCTGATCCTCGCGGGCCTCATCGTCGCCTCGCTCGCGCTGGTCGTGCTGGTGCTGACCTGGGGCAACAGCCAGATCCCGTTCACGGAGCGGTGGTGGCGGGTCTCGCGGATGCGATCCGAATCCCTCATCGTGATCGCGCTCGTGACGCTGTGCCAATCCTTCGCGACCGTGTCCTTCCAGACCGTCACCGGCAATCGCATCCTCTCCCCGTCGATCATGGGGTTCGAGTCGCTGTACATCCTCATCCAGACGGCGGTCGTGTTCTTCTTCGGCATCAGCGGCCTGGCCGAGATCGACGGGTTCGCGCAGTTCGTGATCCAGGCCGCGGGGATGGTGGTCTTCGCGGTGCTGCTCTACTCCTGGCTGTTCTCCGGGCGGCTTGGCAACCTTCACGTCATGCTGCTGGTGGGGATCATCATCGGTACCGGCCTCGGAGCGCTGTCGGCGTTCATGCAGCGGATGCTGGATCCGAACGAGTTCGATGTGCTGCGCGCCCGCATGTTCGGCAACGTCGGCAACGCGAACACCGAGTACCTGTGGTTCGTGATCCCGGTCTGCGTGGGAGCCGCGGGTGGGATCTGGCTGCTGTCGAGACGCCTCGACGCCGTGGCGCTCGGCCGCGACATCAGCACCAACCTGGGCGTGAACCACAAGAGGCAGGTCATGCTCACCCTGACCCTGGTGACCGTGCTCATGGCGATGAGCACGTCGCTGGTCGGGCCCATGACCTTTCTCGGCTTCCTCGTCGCGACCCTCGCCTACGCCGTGACCGACACCCACAGCCACCGCCATGTCCTGCCGGTGGCCTGGTTGCTCGGCTTCGTCATCCTCGGCGGCGCCTATTTCCTGATGAGGCAAGTGCTGCCGATGGTCGACACGGTCACCATCATCGTCGAGCTCATCGGCGGGCTCGTCTTCCTCATCGTCGTTCTGAGAAGGGGACGCCTGTGATCCGTCTGTCTAACGTCATCAAGCGCTACAGCGGCGACGTCGAGATCGGCCCGATCTCGATCGATCTGCCCGCAGGCGGGATCATCGCCCTGGTGGGACCCAACGGCGCGGGCAAGTCGACGGTGCTCACCATGATTGGCCGACTGATGGCGCCGGACTCGGGCACGGTGGAGATCGGCGGCCTGGACGTGCACCGGATGCCGTCGAAGCAAGTCGCCAGGACGGTGTCGATCCTGCGACAGGAGAACCACTTCGTCACCCGGCTCACGGTGCGGCAGCTGGTCGGATTCGGGCGCTACCCGTACAGCGGCGGCCGGCTCACCCAGCACGACGAGGACAAGATCTCCGAGGCGATCGACTTCCTGAACCTCACCGACCTGGAGCAGCGCTTCCTCGACCAGCTCTCGGGAGGTCAGCGACAGCGCGCCTACGTCGCGATGGTGCTCGCGCAGGACACCGAGTATCTCCTGCTGGACGAGCCGCTGAACAACCTCGATGCGCAGCACTCCGTGCAGATGATGCGCCAGCTGCGCCGGGCCGCGGATCGGCTCGGACGCACGATCGTGGTCGTGCTGCACGACATCAACTTCGCGGCCGCGTACAGCGACTACATCGTCGCCATGGAGAGCGGGCGGATCGCCGTGCACGGCACTCCCGAGGAGATCATCCGCGACGAGGTGCTGACCGCGGTGTTCCACACCCCCGTGACCGTGGTCGACGGACCTGGGGGGAAGTTCGCCGTGTACCACCGGTGACGGCCCCGGGTCACCGGTCCCGGTGATCCTCGGGGGCGAGGCGCGCACCACGCCGCGGCTCGCGGACGCCGGAGGCGAAGATCAGCCGGATGATGCGCTGCCGGTGCCCCGTCCACGGGGCCAGCAGCTCCAGCATCCCGTCGTCATCGGTCCGGCTGCCGGTCAGCGCGAACCCGACCTCGTGCGCGAGATGGAAGTCCCCGACGCTCACGGCGTCGGGGTCGCCGAGTGCGCGGATGCGGGTCTCGGCGGAGGTCCACGGTCCGATGCCGGGCAGGCTGGTGAGCACCCTCTCCCGCCCGTCGCCGTCGGATGCCGCGAGCACGGCGCGCTCGATGCTCGGACCGCGCATCGCCGCGTGGGCGATCGTGCGCGCCTGAGGCGGCTCGAGCCCTGCGCGATGGAACTCCCACGAGGGGATCGCCCGCCACACCTCGGAGTGCGGTGCCGCGAACATGGGTCGCGGCGTGGGCCCGGGCGCGCGCTCGCCGTTGCGGCTGACCAGATGCCGCCAGGCGCCGAACGCCTGCATGCCGGTCACCTTCTGCTCGATGATCGCGCAGGTGAGCGCGTCGAAGACCCGGCCGGTGCGGGTCAGGCGGATGCCGGGATTGCGCCTCGCGACCTCCGCGAGCCTCGGATGCCCGGAGACGTCGAATCCGCTCTGATCGTCGTCAGCACCGCACAGCGCGGGCACTCGATCGAGCGCCTCGCCCGCGCCCGGGCCCCAGGCGGTGGCGTGCACGCCACCGGACGTGGCGCGGAGGCAGAGCGTGGCGACGCCGGCATCCGTGCGGAACGCCATCCAGATGCGTCCGCCCTCGACGACCATGGTCGGATCGTTGCGGCCGCGCTGCAGCATCCCCACCGTCGCCATCAGATCCAGCGGATGGCGAGGCCGATGGACGGATTCGCGCGGGACCGCGTGCGCGGTCGGCGCGGTATCCGTCAGGGTCATACCGAAACCCTACGCGCGGCGCCTGACATCGCCGAAACCCCGTATTGTCGTCCAGACCCCGTGGTGCCGACGCCGGTATCCCGGGGTCTCGGCGGAAAGCCGGGGTCTCGGCGGAACGACCCGATCAGAAGCGGTCGGGCGAGGGGGTGCCGTGGCCGTAGCGGATGCTCACGTCGGCGTGCCGGTCGAAGCGGTAGCCGACGCCCCGGACGGTGCGGACGATGTCCTCGTGACGGCCGAGCTTGGCGCGCAGGCGGCGGACGTGCACGTCGATCGTGCGCTCACCGGGGGCGTCCTCGTCGGTCGACGCCTGCCACAGGGCGGAGACGAGCTCGGAGCGCTCGATCGTGCGGCCCTCGCGCAGCACCAGGTACTGCAGCAGCTCGAACTCCTTGTAGGTGAAGGCAGCGGACTCGCCGTCGAGCAGCACGCGCTTGCGGGAGATGTCGACGACGACGCCGGCCTCCTCGTCCTTCTCCTCCTCGACGGCGGCGTTGGCGCGGGCGATGGCGCCGGGCTCGTGCAGGGCGAGGCGCACGACGTCGAGGTCACGACCGCCGGCGGACTGCGGAGCGAGGGCGACCGTGGCGTGGGTCTCGGCGTTCGGGGCGAGCTCGGCCAGCGTGCGGCGCAGCGCGTCGACGAGGACGGGCAGGCTCACACCGGAGGCGGCCGCCTTGATCTCGTCGATGCCGACGTAGAGGGCGAAGCCGCGCGGGGAGCGGATCGAGGGGAGGTCTGCAGCGGCGTCGGCAGCGGAGATCACGCGGACGGGGGCGGTGACGGGACGCTCGAGGAGGGCGGTGTTCGACATGATGATGGTCCTTGGAGGGATGCGGGAGCTGTCGGGCTCCGGATGCGTTGCATGAATGACCGGGATGAGCCGGTGGGAATGAGCGCGTCGGGTGGGCGCTCAGAGACCTGCCCCTCAGATGGAGGGACGAAAACAGGTCAATCTGTCTTGTTGCGCCTTAGCAACACATTCGGCAACACATGCCAACGCGACCGGGCATCATCATCCCGGCAGTCCTGTTCGCCTCCTGGGCGGACAAAGGGCTTGCGTTGGTGGTCATGGGGCCGATTATTTCTCATCGTGTCCCTCTATGTCAAAACGGGTCATTCCGGGCGTCGTCATACGGCGTAACGTGAGGGCGTGACCCACCCCGCGCATGCCCCCCGATTCGACCTGAAGAACGAGCAGGATGCCGCGCGCTACACGCTCACCCGCGACGGCGCCCTCGTGAGCGTGCTCGACTACCGGGACGACGGCCGCACGATCGCGCTGACCCGTGCGTTCACGATCCCGACGTTCCGCGGGAACGGCTACGCGGCCGACATCGTCGCGGGAGCCGTGGCCGACATCGAGTCCCGCGGCGACCGGAGGATCGACCCCGTCTGCTGGTACGTGTCCGACTGGTTCGAGGCGCACCCGGACAAGGCGTTCCTGCTGCGCGGACGCTGATCCGCGGCATCCGTCGCGCTTGCTCCCCGGCATCCGTCCGCCACGCGATTTCTGGACTCGGACTCGTAACACCCCGTCACGGGACGGCCCCGGTCGGTCTCCGCCGGGGTTAGTCTCGCTGAGCACGCAATCGTGACGCTGGGGAACGCATTCACAAGATGCTTGAAAAGGAAGAGCACATGACGCTGACGAAGAGATCGCTCACCGCCACAGCGGTGCTGGTGGCGGGGATCCTCGCACTGGGCGGCTGCGCCGCCACAGCCGAGCCGACCACCGGGAACGCGAAGGTCGACCTGGCCACCATGAAGGACGAGTTCTACAAGGCGACCGATCCGAGCAAGAGCCCCGCCGCGGCCAACGCCCGCACCGACGCCTTCGTCACCACGATCAGCAAGCCCGGCGGCGTGTTCCTCCCCGGCTTCTACGACAACGGCTGGGACGGCAACGCCGTGCAGCCGATCTTCGCCTCGCTCGTCGTCGTCGATGACGCGGGCAAGCCCGTCGCCGACCTGGCCGACAAGTGGGAGGTCTCCGACGACGACCTCACCTACACCTTCCACCTGCGGAAGGGACTGACCTTCAGCGACGGCTCGCCGCTCACCGCCGACGACGTCGCATTCACCCTCACGCTGCTGAACGACCCGCAGTACGCCGGTGGCACCGACTTCAGCGACATCGTGATCAAGGGCACGGACGAGTACAAGAACGGCTCCGCCACGTCGCTCTCGGGCATCGAGGTGGAGGACCCGCAGACCATCCGGATCACCACCGAGAAGCCCAACCCGCTGGCGCTGCAGACCCTGGGCGGCCAGGTGATCTCCAAGGCGTACTACGGCAAGGACTACAAGAAGGGGCAGCTCGACTACCTCAAGGCGCTGTACGGCAAGCCCCTCGGCGCGGGCCCCTACGCCCTCGACGAGTACGTCGAGGGCCAGGAGATCCGCTACAAGGCGAACGAGCACTACTACGGCGGCAAGCCCGAGGTCCCGCGCGTGATCTTCAAGGTCGTCTCCAGCGACAGTGCGCTGCAGAACTTCCAGAACGGCGACATCGACCACGGCGGCTTCGGCAGCGACCCGGCCGTGCTCACGCAGCTGAAGGGCCTCGGGTTCGCGAACATCCGCGCCCGCGTCGTGCCCGACATCGGCGCGATCTGGGTGAACAACAAGAAGCCCGCGCTCGCCGCCACCGAGGTGCGTCAGGCGCTGTACTACGGTCTCGACCGTCAGCAGATCGTGGATGCCAAGTACAAGGGCCTCGGCCAGGTCGCCGACGTGTTCGCGGCCCCCACCCAGTGGTCGTTCACCACTGAGGGCGTCACCAAGTACGCGTACGACCCGAAGAAGGCCGAGAAGCTTCTGGACGACGCGGGCTGGAAGAAGGGCTCCGACGGCGTCCGCGAGAAGGACGGCCAGAAGCTCAAGCTGAGCTACATCACCACCAAGGACGACGACCCGATCATCCCGATCGCGGAGAGCACGTACACCAAGATCGGCATCGACTTCGTGCCGGAGGTGCTCGACTCCAACACGGCGTTCGACCGGCTGTACAACGGCGACTACGACCTGGCCGGCTTCCGCACCGACGGACTGTCCGACCCCGACGACGCCGTCAGCGAGTTCGGCACCGACGACCCGGACATCAACGTGTCCGGATACCAGAACGCCGAGGTCACCAAGCTCATCAAGAAGGGCATCTCGTCCTTCGACGAGAAGGAGCGGCAGAAGACCTACACCGAGCTGTACCAGAAGCTCAGCCAGGATCCGCCGATCATCCTGATCGACTACCGCAAGTCCCTCTCCGCCTGGAACGCGCGCATCGAGGGCGGCGACAAGTACGTCACCGGCAGCGGCGAAGCGGCGCTCGCGCTGGCGAAGCTGAAGATCAAGAACTGAGGCGGACGCCTCTAGGATGCTTCCGGGACGGGCCGTGGACCCGTCCCGGAAGCATCCGTCGTCGCATGCCCGCCGGAAGAATGATCTGATCGCCCCGCCTTTATGACTCGTTACATCCTCAAGAGACTCGCCGTCATGGTGCTGCTGCTCGTCGGCGTCTCCGTGCTCGTCTTCTTCCTGTTCGCCCTCATGCCGGGCGACTACTACAGCTCGAACCGCACCCTCACGCCGGAGCGCAAGGCCGAGCTGCGCGCCCTCGCAGGGCTGGACCAGCCGGTGATCGTGCAGTACTTCATCTGGCTGGGCAACATGCTGCGCGGGCAGTTCGGGTACTCGCTGGTGTACAACCGCGACGTCACAGACGTGCTGGCCCCGCTGATCTGGAACTCGTTCCTCGTGGCCTTCGCGGCGTTCGTGCTCACCTGGCTGATCGCCATCGTCTCGGGCGTGCTCGCCTCCGTGCGGCAGTACTCGTGGTTCGACAAGCTCGTCACGGTCGGCCTGTTCGCGTCCCTGTCGGTGCCCTCGTTCTTCATCGGCCTGCTGATGATCAAGATCTTCGCTCTCGATCTGCAGTGGCTCCCCACGGGCGGGATGCTCGACACCGCGAGCAGCTCGACGGGTGCCGCTCGCGTGCTGGAGGTCATGCGGCACATGGTGCTGCCGGTCGCGATCCTCACCTTCCTGGGCGCAGGGTCGCTGACCCGCTACTTCCGAACCGGGATGCTGGAGGTGCTGCGCGCCGACTTCATCCGCACCGCCAGGGCGAAGGGCCTCAAGGAGCGCTCGGTGGTGTTCTCCCATGCGCTGCGCAACGCCCTGCTGCCGGCGATCACGCTGCTCGCCTTCGAACTGCCGGGCCTGTTCGCAGGCGCCATCATCACCGAGCAGATCTTCAACTGGCCGGGTGTCGGCCGCATCCAGCTGGAGTCCGTGCAGACCCGCGACTACGCGGTGCTGATGACCATCACCATGCTCCTCGCGGCGCTCACCGTGCTCGGGAGCTTCCTGGCAGACATCCTGTACGCCGTCGCCGACCCCAGGGTGCGGCTCGTCCGAGCGGGGAGCAGAGCATGAGCGGCGGCGGAGAACTCATCGTCAGCCAGGCCGTCGATCCGGAGATCGGGCCGGGACAGCCGCATCCGGATGCCGGGGCCCGATCGGCCCGCGGCGGCAGACGCCGTTCGCTGTGGGGCGAGTCGTTCGCGCGTCTGCTCCGCATGCCCGCGGCGAGCATCAGCCTCGCGGCCCTGGTCTTCATGCTGCTGTTCAGCTTCGTCGGCCCGCTTCTCACCGGGTACACCGGCGACGAGCTGAACCTGCCGATCGCGAACCACGTCCCGACCATGGACCATCCGCTGGGCACCGACGAGTACGGGCGGGACGTGCTGACCCGGCTCATGCTCGCGGGCCGCATCTCGCTGACCATCGGCATCGCGTCCATGCTGCTCTCGCTGCTGCTGGGGGCCGTGCTCGGCATCATCGCCGGCTACTACGGCGGCCTCGTCGACAGCATCATCATGCGCGTCGCCGACCTGCTGATGTCCATCCCCGGCCTGCCCCTGCTGATCGTGATGGCCGCGGTGCTGTCCGAGCTGAAGGTCGACCCGTCCTCGCGCATCTACATCGTGATGCTGCTGCTCAGCGCCATCGGCTGGCCGTCGCTGGCCCGCCTGATCCGCGGGCAGGTGCTGTCGCTGCGCGAGGCGCCGTACATGAAGGCTGCCGAGGTGCTGGGGCTCAGCGCGGCGTCGCGCCAGTTCCGCCACCTGCTGCCGAACGTCATGCCGCTGCTGATCGTGGTCGCGACGCTGAGCACGGCATCCGGCATCCTGTCGGAGTCGGCACTGAGCTTCCTCGGCCTCGGCGTGGTGCCCCCGAACGCCTCGTGGGGCAACATGATCAGCGCCGCCAACAACCTCATCGACTTCCAGCAGCACTGGTGGCTGTGGGTGCCGCCGGGCGTCGCGCTGCTGATCACGATCGCCGCGATCAACGTGTTCGGCGACCGCTTGAGGGACGTGTTCGACCCGAGGATGAGGAAGTGAGCGCCGTGACCGCGGAAGAGGCCCTGGGCCGCGAAGAGGCACTGGTCCGCGTGGAGGAGCTGACCGTGCGCTTCCCCGTCGAGGGCGGGCATCGCACGGTGGTCGACGACGTGTCGTTCGAGGTGCACGCCGGGGAGGTGCTCGGCATCGTCGGCGAGTCCGGCTCGGGCAAGAGCATCACGTCGCTGTCGCTGCTGAACCTCGTCGACGACCCGGGCGAGATCGTCTCGGGGCGCGTGCTGCTGGACGGCGAGGACGTGCTGACGATGCGCGGCACCGCGCTGCAGCGGGTCCGCGGTGCGGAGATCGGGATGATCTTCCAGGAGCCGATGCGCTCGCTGAACCCGGTGTTCACGATCGGCAAGCAGCTGATCGAGACGATCCGCGCGCACGAGGACGTGAAGCCGGCCGACGCCTACGACCGCTCGGTGGACTGGCTGCGGCGCGTCGGCCTGCCGAACCCCGAGCGGGTGATGCGCTCCTACCCCCACGAGATGTCGGGCGGGATGCTGCAGCGCGCCATGATCGCGGTGGCCCTGTGCTGCCGCCCTCGCCTGCTGATCGCCGACGAGCCCACCACGGCGCTCGACGTCACGATCCAGGCGCAGATCATCGATCTGCTGCTCGACCTGCGCGACGAGACCGGGATGGCCATGCTGTTCATCACCCACGACCTCGGTGTGATCGCCGAGGTCGCCGACTCCGTGCTGGTGATGTACGGCGGGCACGTGGTGGAGCGCGGCGATGTGTTCTCGCTCTTCGACGATCCTCAGCATCCCTACACCGACGCGCTGCTGAAGGCGCGGCCGATGCCGGGCCAGCGGCTCGACAGGCTGCCGACCATCTCCGACGAGGTGCGCCGGATCGCGGCGGCGGGGGTGACGGCATGAGCGGGGCGGCTGCAGTGGGGGAGTCCGTGGCGCAGCAGACCGTGGTGCTCGAGGCCACCGACGTCGTGAAGCACTTCACCTCGCGTGGCGAGGGCCACGGTGCCGCGAAGCAGACCGTGAAGGCCGTCGACGGCGTGACGCTGCGGATCCGCGAGGGCGAGATGTTCGGCCTGGTCGGGGAGTCCGGCAGCGGCAAGACCACCTTCGGGCAGTCGGTGCTGCGGATGCACGAGCCGACCAGCGGCTCCGTCCGATTCCGCGGCGAGGAGATCCTCGGCCTGCGCACCCGCGAGCTGCGGCGCCTGCGCCCGAAGATGCAGTACATCTTCCAGGATCCGTTCGGCGCGCTGAACCCGCGTCTCTCGGTGGCGGCGGCGATCGGCGAGCCGATGCGCGCGCACGGTCTCGCGTCCAGGAACGACGAGCGCGATCGGGTCGCGGAGGTGCTGGAGCAGTGCGGCATGGAGGCGGATGCCATGGACCGCTACCCCCACGAGTTCTCCGGCGGGCAGCGTCAGCGGATCGTGATCGCCCGCGCCATGGCGCTGCGGCCCGAGTTCGTGGTCGCGGATGAGCCGGTCTCGGCGCTGGACGTGTCTGTGCAGGGGCAGATCGTGAACCTGCTGACCGACCTGCGCGACCAGCAGCGCACGTCGTTCCTGTTCATCTCGCACGACCTGAGCGTGGTGGAGCACATGTGCACGAGCGTGGCGATCATGTACCGCGGCCGCATCGTCGAGCAGGGCACGCGCGACCAGATCTTCGCGGACGCCCGCCATCCGTACACGCAGGAGCTGCTGGCGGCCGTGCCGATCGCCGACCCGCATCAGCGCGGTCGGCGGCGAGGGCGCGTCGTGACGCGGGAGTGGGACGACCCGGATGCCGTGCGTCCCCCGCTCGTCGACGTCGGCGAGGGGCACCTGGTCGCGCTTCCCGGTTCCTGAGCGATCCTGCTCGGGTCCCCTGAGCCGGTCGAAGGGACGAACGACGGCACGCCTCAAGGGCGATGTCGGTGGCCGTCCGTACGTTGGAGGCATGCGAATCCTGCACACCTCCGACTGGCACATCGGTCGCACGTTCCACGGGCACTCCACGCTCGCGGCGCTGGCCGACGTGCTCGACGCGCTGGTCGTGCAGGTGCGCGAGAACGACGTCGACGTGGTGATCGTCGCCGGCGATGTATTCGACTCGGCCACGCCCGCGGCATCCGCCTACACGCTGCTCGACGACGCGCTGATGGCGCTGCACGAGACCGGCGCGACCGTGATCATGACCAGCGGCAATCACGACTCGGCCGCGCGTCTCGGTTTCCACTCCCGCCTGCTGCGCGACGGCATCCACGTGCTCACCGACCCGCGGGCGATCGCGACGCCCGTCACCGTGCACGACGAGCACGGGCCGGTGCGCTTCTTCGGCATCCCGTACCTGGAGCCCGCGATCGTGCGCGGGCTGTGGCCGGATGCCGCGCTGCGCACGCAGGCGCAGGTGATGGACCACGCCATGGGGCTGGTGCGCGAGGGCATCGTGGCCGGTGACGGGCGCTCGGTCGCGGTCGCGCACTGCTTCGCCGCCGGCGTAGATCCGACGGCGGGCCTGGAGCGCGAGGTGCGCCAGGGAGGGCTCGACGTCGTGCCGCTGGCGTCCTTCGACGGCCCCGACTACGTGGCGCTCGGTCACATCCACGGGCGACAGCAGCTCAGCGAGCGGGTGCGCTACTCGGGAGCCCCGCTGCACTACAGCTTCGGCGAGCAGCACAAGGAGCGCGGATCCTGGCTGGTCGAGCTGGATGCCGACGGGCTGGCGAGCACGCAGTGGCTGGCGCTGCCCGTGCCGCGTGCGCTCGTGACGCTCACGGGCGCTCTCGACGAGATCCTGTCCGACGAGAACGTCGCGGCGCACGCCGACGACTGGGTCTGCGCGATCTACACCGACGCGCTGCCGCAGCACGAGCCGATGCGCCGGCTGCGCGGGCGGCTCCCGTTCTGCGCGCTGGTGCAGCACCAGCCCGAGGGGGCGGACGCCGCCGACGACCGCTCCTACTCGCAGCGTCTGCGCACCGCGGTGACCGACGAGGAGCGGATCGAGGCGTTCCTCGAGCACGTGCGGGCCGGGCAGGGCCCGTCCGAGCGCGAGGCGGAGCTGATCCGTGAGGTGCTCGACGATCGGGTGCGCGCCGAGGCGCTCGTCTGATGCAGCTGCACCGTCTGGAGGTGGAGGGCTTCGGGCCGTTCCGTGCGCGCCAGGTGGTCGAGTTCGACGCCTTCGCAGATGACGGGATCTTCCTGATCGCGGGGCGCACGGGCGCGGGCAAGTCGTCGATCCTCGATGCCGTGTGCTTCGGCCTCTACGGCGGCGTTCCGCGCTACGACGGCGGGGAGAAGAGGCTGCGCAGCGACCACTCCGAGCCCGACGATCCCACCGAGGTGGTGGTGGAGTTCAGCACGGTCGCCGGGCGCTTCCGGGTCACCCGGTCCCCGGCGTACGAGCGGCCGGCCAAGCGCGGCGGCGGCATGACCACCCAGCAGCCGTCCGCACTGCTGGAGCAGCTGGTCGGCGGGGAGTGGATCGGCAGGGCGGCGCGCGTGGTCGACGTGGCGCACGAGCTCGACGAGATCCTGCAGCTGAGTCAGGAGCAGTTCCTGCAGGTGATCCTGCTCGCGCAGAACCGGTTCGCCGACTTCCTGCTCGCCGACAGCAAGGAGCGCCAGGCGCTGCTGCGGCGGCTGTTCGGCACCGAGCGCTTCTCCGACTACCAGACGCGGTTCGACGAGCGGCGCCGTGCGGCCGAGCAGGGGCTGGCGGGTCGACGGGCGACGGTCGACGCGCGTCTGGACGAGGCCGAGCGGCTCGTGAGCGAAGCCGAGCTGTGGGGCGATGACGCGGATGCCGACCCCGACGGTACGGATGCCCGCATCGACCTGCTGCGCCGGGCGATCGCCCGAGCGGACTACCAGGTGGAGCGCTTCGGCACCGAGCGCGCCGCCGCCGAGAAGGCGCTGACGGCTGCGGATGCCGCGCTCGCCGACCTCAAGGAACAGCGGCAGGGGCAGGTCGACCGCGATCGAGCCCGGTCGGCGCTCGCCTCGCTCGAGGCGCAGTCGGAGGAGATCGCGGATGCCGCCGAGCGGCGAGACCGCGGCCGCGCTGCGGACGGGCTGCGGGCGCTGATCACCGCCGCGACACGCGCCCTGGCGGCGGTCGAGCTGGCAGCGCGGGCCGAGACGGATGCGGTCGACGCAGCCACCGCCGCCGGCGTGCCCACTGACTTGTGGGTGGACGAGCCTGCACTCGCCGAGCGTCCGCAGGGAGAGGCGGGACGCGCCGCCCACTACCGCTCCTGGGCCTCCGATCGCACGCGCGAGAGCGGCGGCTGGCAGCATGCCGCTGAACTCGAGCAATCGGCTCCCACGCGCTCGAAGGAGCTCGGCGCGGCGCGTGAGACCGAGAGCGCGCTCTCCGCCGGCCTGACCTCGATCGATGCCGAGCGCGAGAACCTCCCCGACCGCATCGCGAAGGTGACCACCGAGCGGGACGCGGCGCGCACGCAGGGCGCCCTCGTCGAATCCGCCGCGCAGACGGTTGCGGCAGCGGAGGCCCGGGCGATGGGCGTCCTGGAGCTCGAGCGGCTCACAGCCGATGTCGCCGAGGCCGCTCGGGCGGAGTCGGAGGCGAGCGACGCGCACGCCCGAGCCCAGCAGGAGCTCTCCGCGCTGCGCAGGCGACGGCTGGACGGCTACGCCGGCGAGCTCGCCGAGGCGCTGGTCCCGGGCGAACCGTGCGCCGTGTGCGGTTCCGTCGAGCATCCCGCGCCGGCACAGCACGCCGACCCGGTGACGGCCGAGGACGTCGCGGCGGCCGAGCGCCTCCGCGACGTCGCGGCAGGGGCGGAGCGCGAGGCATCCCGTGCGCTCTCGGAGGTCACGGCGGCGCGAGCCGCGGCCGCCGAGAGGGCGGGCGGACGCACCGCCGAGCAGGCGGCCGCAGAACTCGAGCACGCCCGCACGGCGCACCAGGCGGCGGTCGCGGCGGCGGAGCTCGCAGAGACGCTGACCGCACAGCTCGACGCCCTGCAGCAGGACGCCGCCGACGTCGAGGAGCGCCGCGCCGCGGCATCCGAGCACCTCAACACCGCGCGGACCGCGATCTCTCTGATCGAGCAGCGCATCGAAGACGCCGACCGCATCGTCGCGGACGCGCGCGGTGACCACTCCACCGTCGCCGAGCGCATCGGTGAGGCACGACGGCAGATCGCCGCAGCGACCGCGGCGGCCGATGCGATCGACGCGCATGTCGACGCCGCGGAGCGAGCGGATCTCGCCCGGCACGAGAGAGATCAGGCACTCGAGGCGTCGATGTTCGCCGATGCGACCGAGGCGGAGCAGGCCCTGCTCGGCGCGGCGGAGATCGCCGCCCTCGACGACCGGGTCACCGAGCACGCCGTCGCGGTGAAGAAGGAGCGCGCCCTGCTGCTCGATCTCGAGATGCGGATGCTGCCCGAGGAACTCATCGACCTCGAGCCCGCGCAGGACGCGGCCGCCGCCGCGCGCACGTCCTGGACGAGCGCGGTCGACGCGGACAGCCGTGCCCGCGGTGTGCAGGCCGGCCTCACCGCGACGGTCGACGCCGCGGCATCCGAGCATGCGGCCAGTGCGGCGGATGCCCGCGACTTCGAGATCCTCCGCGGCCTCGCCGACACACTCGCCGGCCGCTCCGGCAACACGCGCAGGATGAACCTCGAGACGTTCGTGCTCGCGGCCGAGCTCGAGGAGATCGTCGCCGCGGCCAATCTGCGGCTGCTGGACATGTCCGACGGTCGTTACGAGCTGCGGCACTCCGACGCCGTGGCTGCGCGCGGCGCGGCATCCGGTCTGGGCATCGTCGTCTTCGACGCGTTCACCGGCCAGACACGGCCGGCCAAGTCGCTCTCCGGCGGTGAGACGTTCCTGTCCTCGCTCGCCCTCGCGCTGGGACTCGCCGAGGTCGTCACGGCTCGCGCCGGCGGCATCCGCCTGGACACGCTGTTCATCGACGAGGGCTTCGGGTCACTCGACTCCGACACCCTCGAGACCGCGATGCGCACCCTCGACGAACTGCGTCAGGGCGGACGCACCGTCGGCGTGATCAGTCATGTCGAGGCCATGCAGGAGCAGATCCCCGCCCAGCTGACCGTCCGGGCGCTTCCCGACGGTCCGAGCGTGATCGACGCTCCTCGGGCCTGACGCTCCGGCGTCAGACGTCGTACTCGCGCTGCACGTGCGCCCACAGCTGCGCGCTGCAGGCCGCCACGACCTCGTCCCACACCTGCGTCGCGCCGTCCTGCGCGCGGTCCGAGACCACCCGCAGCACGCGGATGGGCACGCCGAACTGCTGCGCCACCCACACGAGGGCGAAGGTCTCCATGTCGACGAGCACGCCGCCGAGCGAGCGGATGCGCGCTGTGGCATCCGCGTCGTCGACGAAGATGTCGCCGGTCGCGATGGTCACGCCCACGCGCCCCGTCTCCACCCTCGTCGGCAGGGAGACGTGCTGGCCGAGCACGCCGTCCAGGTCCTGGACGTCGTGCTGGATGGCGGCCGCGACGTCGTAGATGCCGGACTCGACGTCATCGCTCACGGCGCCCGCCGTGCCGACCACGACGATCTCCTCGTACTGGTCCGTGAGGTGCGCATCCAGCGCCCTGGTCAGTCCGACGGCGGCCATCAGCTTGCCCGGCCCGGTCACGAGCCGGTCGAAGCCGGGAAGCTCGGCAGGGAAGGCCTGCAGTTCGGAGGCGAGGGCGGCGACGAGAAGTTTCACGCATACATTCTCGCAGTGGGGGAGACTGGAATCCGACGAAGGAGGCCCCGTGACCCTGCAGCAGCAGATCGCCGAAGACCTGGGCGTGAAGCCCGAGATCGACCCCGCCGCCGAGGCGGAGACGAGGATCGCATTCCTCGTGGACTACCTCCATGCCTCCAGAGCCAAGGGCTTCGTGCTCGGCATCTCCGGTGGCCAGGACTCCACGCTCGCCGGGCGGCTCGCGCAGCTCGCCGTCGAACGGGTGCGGGCGGGCGGCGGCGAGGCGACGTTCGTCGCCGTGCGGCTTCCGTACCGGGTGCAGGCGGATGCTGCGGATGCCGAGGCCGCGATCGACTTCATCGCCGCCGACCGTTCGCTGACGATCAACATCGAGCACGGCGTGGACGGACTGGAGCGCGACCTCGAGGAGGGCGTCGGCGAGAGCATCAGCGACTTCAACCGCGGCAACATCAAGGCCCGCCTGCGCATGGTCACGCAGTACGCGCTCGGCGGACATGACGGGCTGCTGGTGATCGGCACCGATCACGCGGCCGAGGCGGTGACCGGCTTCTACACGAAGTTCGGCGACGGGGCGGCCGACATCCTGCCGCTCTCGGGGCTGAGCAAGCGGCAGGGGCGCTCGATCCTGCAGCACCTCGGGGCGCCGGAGCGGCTGTACCTGAAGGTGCCCACCGCCGACCTGCTCGACGGCGTCCCCGGGCGTCCGGACGAGGACGAGCTCGGCCTCACCTACGAGCAGATCGACGACTACCTCGAGGGGCGAGAGGTGCCCGCCGAGGTGTCGTCGCTCATCGAGGCGAAGTACCTCGCCACCCGGCACAAGCGGCACCTGCCGGTGACGCCGGGCGATGACTGGTGGCGGTGACGTCGACCGCGTGACCATCTGATCCGGCGAACCCGAGAGGCCCGCGCGGCCGGCCGTCGGTCGATGTCCGACCCTGCCGATAACCTCGAAGAGGGGCAACGGAGAGGGACATCGTGCGGGTCATCACGGCGGAGAATCGCGTCGTCTGGAGTGCGAGCGACCTGAAGCTCGCGGCGGAATGCGAGTTCGCCTGGGCGCGCGCCGTCGACGCCAAGCTCGGCCGCGTTCCCGCGGTGGGGGAGCCCGAGGACGCCACTCTCGAGCGTGCCGCGAGGCTCGGCGACCGTCACGAGGAGCAGGTGCTCGGCCGGTACATCGATCGACTCGGCGAGTCGGTCGACGGCGGTCCCGGAGTGGTCACCCTGCCGAAGGTGTCATCGACGGATGTCGAGGCGATGGATGCCGTGATCTCCGACACCGTCCGCGCGCTGCGCTCCGAGGCTTCCGTGGTCTACCAGGCCGCGTTCTCGACACCCGAGTTCGTCGGCTTCGCCGACTTCATCAAGCGCGACGAGATCGACGGGCGCTGGCGCGTGCAGGACTCCAAGCTCGCGCGCACGGCTCGCGCCACCGCGCTCATGCAGCTGGCGGCATATGTCGACCAGCTCGATCGTCTCGGCATCCCGCGCTCCGATGAGGTCGATCTGATCCTCGGCGACGGGACCACGAGCACCCACCGCGTCCAGGACGTGCTGCCCCTGTTCCACGTGCGCCGCGCGCGGCTGAGGGCGATCATCGCCGACCGCGCGATCGACACGGGGGCGACCGGCGCTCCGCTCGCCTGGGGCGACGACCGCGGCGACCTGCAGCTCACCGCCTGCGGGCGCTGCGCGACCTGCGAGGAGCAGGTGATCGCGCACCGCGACCTGCTCATGGTCGCCCGCATGCGTCCCGTGCAGCGTCAGCGCTTCCGCGCGGCGAGCATCCTCACCATCGACGACCTGGCCGCGGCATCCGCTGCTCCCGACGGGATGAACACCGACACGTTCACCGCACTGCGGGCCCAGGCCCGGCTGCAGGCCGGCCTCGCCCTCGAGCCCGGCGAGGCACCGCCGTTCGAGCTCGTCTCGGCGAATGCGATCGGCATGATGCCGCGCCCGAGCCGCGGCGACCTGTTCTTCGACTTCGAGGGCGACCCGCTGTACACCGAGCCGGTCGCCTCGCCGGCCGACAAGCCGCACTGGGGCATCGACTACCTGTTCGGCTGGACCGACAACGACGAGCAGTACTCGGCCCTGTGGGCGCACACCTTCGCAGACGAGAAGCAGGCGCTGCTCGACTTCCTGGAGTTCGTGAAGCTGCGTCGCCAGACCCACCCCGACCTGCACATCTACCACTACGCGCCCTACGAGACCTCGCATCTCGCGGCCATGGCGGCGCGCCACGGCGTGGGCGAGGCGGACGTGGATCGGCTGCTGCGCGAAGGCGTGTTCGTCGATCTGTACCCGATCGTGCTCCGCTCGGTGCGCATCGGCTCGCGCTCCTACTCGATCAAGAAGCTCGAGCCGCTGTACATGGGCGCCGAGGTGCGCACCAGCGACGTGCAGAAGGGCGACGACTCGATCGTCCAGTACGTGCAGGCGCGGGCACTGGCGGCGGCGGGACAGGATGCCGAGGCGCAGGGCATCCTCGACGACCTCGCCGACTACAACCGCTACGACTGCGTGTCGACCAGAAGGCTGCGGGACTGGCTGATCGGCCTCGCACGTCAGGAGGGCGTGCTGCCCGCGCCGCCCGACGACCCGGAGACCCGCGCCTACGAGCCTGCGCCGCTGTCCCTGGCTCTGCAGGCCGAGGCGATGCGCGCCGAGCGGGAGGGGCGCAGCGGGGCGGAGCTCCGTGTCGCCGCCGCGGCGATCGACTACCACCCCCGCGAGGCCAAGAGCTTCTGGCAGGGGCACTTCCAGCGGCTGCGCGAGCCCGTCTCGATCTGGGAGTCCACCCGCGACGTGCTGCGCATCGACGCATCCTCCAGCGGCGTCGACGAGGACTGGGGCGTCGCCGAGGGGCAGCGTGTGCAGACGCGCCTGCTGAGACTGCGCGGCGAGGTAGCACCCGGCAGCACGATCGGCGTCGGCGGGCGTCCGTTCGCGCTGTACGCCGTGCCGACGCCGTTCTCGGCGCAGGCGCCGTCGCGCGTGATCCACGTGCCGCACGAGGTCGAGGTCGTCGAGGTACTCGACGACGGCTATGTCGTTCGCGAGCGCACGGTCGGCGGACAAGTCTGGGACGAGCTGCCGCTCGCGCTCGCGCCTGCCGCTCCGCCGAACGCGGCGACCCAGCAGGGTGCGATCGAGGACTGGGCGGCGAGCGTGCATCACGCGGCACCCGGCTTCCCCGCCGATGCGGCCACCGACATCCTGCGCAGGATCGCGCCGCGCACCGTGTCGGGCGCGGGACTGCCGGATGCCGGCGACGACCGCATCGACGCGATCGTGCGCGGTGTCCTCGACCTGGATGACAGCTACCTCGCCGTGCAGGGCCCGCCGGGCACCGGCAAGACCTACACCGGCTCTCAGGTCATCGCCCGGCTGGTGAACGAGCACGGCTACCGCGTCGGCGTCGTCGCGCAGTCGCACTCGATCGTCGAGAACCTGCTGGAGCGGGTCGTGGCGGACGGGGTTCCGGCGTCGAAGGTCGCGAAGAAGCCCAAGGACGAGGAGGCCCCGGCGGCCTACACCGTCATCCGCAAGGACGGCATGGCCGCGTTCCTCGCCGAGCACGCCCAGGGCGGGGCCGTGGTCGGCGGCACCGCCTGGGACTTCAGCAACACGCGGCGCGTCGACCGCAAGGGGCTCGACCTGCTGGTGATCGACGAGGCCGGACAGTTCTCGCTGGCCTCCACGATCGCGGTCGCCGCAGGCGCGAAGCGCCTGCTGCTGCTCGGAGATCCGCAGCAGCTGCCGCAGGTGAGCCAGGGCACGCACCCCGAGCCGGTGAACACGTCGGCACTGGGCTGGGTGATGGACGGCGATTCGGTCATCGATCCGGCATACGGGTACTTCCTCGCCGAGTCCTGGCGCATGCATCCGGAGGTCGCAGCCCCCGTCTCGACGCTGTCCTACGCGGGACGCCTCGCTTCGGCTCCCGGTGCCGAGGGGCGCATCGTCGAGGGCGTCGAGCCGGGACTGCACGTCGTCCCCGTGCGGCACCGCGGCAATGCGACGCAGTCGCCCGAGGAGGCGGCCGAGGTGGTCCGCATCGTGCGCGACCTCATCGGCCGCGGATACGTGGACGGGATGGAGGATGCCGCGCAGCGGCCCCTCGACCAGTCGGACATCATCGTGGTGGCGCCCTACAACGCGCAGAAGCAACTCATCCACGACGAGCTCGCCGCCGCAGGCTTCGGGGGAGTGGCCGTCGGCACGGTGGACAACTTCCAGGGCAAGGAGGCGGTCGTCTCGATCACCTCACTGGCGGCGTCCAGCGGCAGGGACGCGCCGCGCGGGCCGGAGTTCCTGCTGCTGCAGAACCGCCTGAACGTCGCGATCTCCCGCGCCAAGAGCGTCGCCTACCTGGTGCACTCGCCGGCTCTGCTCGACGACCTGCCCTGGACCCCCGAGGGCGTCGCGCGACTCAGCGCCTTCGCGCATCTGGTCGGGGCCGACCGCGACTGAGCGCTCGGACGCCAGATGTTAGATTGCTAGCATGCACAGCCTCGACGACATCATGCGGGCCTCGGCCGCCTGGGTCTGGATCCCCCGCGACGGCGCTCACGAGAGGTCCGAACTGCAACTGGTCCGCTACCCGGCGCGGTTCGGCGGAGGCGTGAAGGCCTCGATGGTGCAGTCGGAACTGGATGCTGCTGGTGTGCTCGAGCACGCCGTCGAGCGCACCCGGGCCTGGGGAGAGCCGAGGCTGACGTTCTGGACCAACGCCTCCGACAGCCCGGACCTCGAGGCGGAGCTGCAGCGCAGGGAAGCCGAGCACGTCGACACGGTCGCGGTGTTCGCGAGGCCCATCGACGGTCTCACAGTCGAGGTGCCGGCGGACGTCACCGCGGAGGTCGTGCGGACGCTCGAGCAGGTGCGCGAGGTGGATGCCGTGAACGTGCCGGTGTGGGATCAGCATCCGCTCGACGAGACGGGTCTGCAGGACGAGCTCGCCGAGGTCACCGCGGGATTGGAGTCCGGAACGGGCGTGCGGGTGCTGGCCCGCCTGGGCGGAGCCGCGGTCAGCACCGGCGGCTGCACCGTCGTCGACGGCTTCCTGCGGCTGTGGGGCGCTGCGACGCTCCAGGAGGCGCGCGGACGAGGCGCCTACCGGGCTGTGCTGGCGGAGCGACTGCGGGTCGGTGCCGAACTCGGTGCGACCACGGCGATCGTGAAGGGCCGCGTATCGACGTCGGCGCCGATCCTGGCCCGGGCCGGCTTCACGCACTACGGCGACGAACGCGCCTATGTGCTGAACGTCTGACCCGCGTCATCGGCGAGTGCGCGCGACGGGCTCAGACGGTGCCGTACAGGCGGTCGCCCGCGTCGCCGAGGCCGGGCACGATGTAGCCCTTCTCGTTGAGGCGCTCGTCCAGGGCACCCAGCACGAGGGTCACGTCGCGGTCGCCCACGAGCTTCTCGATCGCGGCGACACCCTCCGGGGTGCCGAGCAGGCAGATCGCGGTGACGTCCTTCGCCCCGCGGTCGAACAGGAACTGGATCGCCGCGCCCAGGGAGCCGCCGGTGGCGAGCATCGGGTCGATGGCGAAGCACTGCCGGTCGCTGAGGTCGGCGGGCAGCCGCTCGGCGTAGGTCGTGGGCTCGAAGGTGGTCTCATCGCGCACCATGCCGAGGAATCCGACCTCGGCCGTGGGGATGAGCTTGACGAGGCCCTCGAGCATCCCGAGGCCCGCGCGCAGGATCGGCACGACGATCGGGCGCGGCTCGGCGATCTTGACGCCCATGGTGGTCGTCACCGGGGTCTTCACCTCGACCGGCGCGACCTTCACGTCGCGGGTGGCCTCGTACGCCAGCAGGGTCACCAGCTCCTCGGTGAGCTGACGGAACACCGGCGAGGGGGTGCTCTCATCCCGCAGCACCGTGAGCTTGTGGGTGATGAGCGGGTGATCGGCCACATGAACGCGCATGGTTACAGGTTACTGGGCCGCCGCCTTCGGCGCGGAACGGGCTTCGGGATCCCCACTAGGCTCGACCCCATGACCGCTGCCTACGACGAGCCGATGGCGCGCGCGCTCGCGCTGGCCGCCGAGGCCGGCGTCGGCGGCGATGTGCCGGTGGGTGCGGTCGTGCTCGACCCCGCGGGGGCGATCATCGGCGAGGGCCGCAACATCCGCGAGATCACGCACGACCCCACCGGGCATGCCGAGGTCGTCGCGCTACGGGCCGCCGCCGAAGCGCATGGCGGATGGAACCTCGAGGATCACACCCTCGTCGTCACCCTCGAGCCCTGCGTGATGTGCGCGGGCGCGATCCTGCAGGCCCGCATCGGCCGGGTGGTCTTCGGAGCCTGGGACGACAAGGCCGGTGCCGCGGGCTCCATGTACGACCTGCTGCGCGATCGGCGCCTGCCCTATCGGGCCGAGGTGATCGGCGGCATCCGCGCCGAGGAGGCGACCGCCCAGTTGCGCGACTTCTTCGAGTCCCGGCGCTGACCTCCGGGCAGTTCCAGCGGGAATGTGCGCTTCCCGCGGACGGATGCGGGGAATCCATCCGCGCGAGGCGCACATCTCCGCGCGAAGCGTACGCCGGGGCCCCGCGCGAAGCTCACGTCGTCAGCGGACACCGACCCCGATCGCAGCATCCGCGAGCCGCGCGACCATCGTGAGATACCCCTGCGCGTGCTCGTCGTAGTACCCGATGTGGCGGCCGTGCTCGTCGGTCGTGGTCTGCGACGCGTGGCCCTCGACGGCGGTCCCGACGGTGAAGCCTCCGCCGATCGCCGGCGCCTCGCCTCCGTCGCATTCGTAGACGATCGCCCCCGGGATGTCGCGAGGATCGACCGGATGCTGTCCGAGACGCCCCAGCGGGGCGATGCTGTCGTTCGCTCCCTCGGTGGCGTAGAGCACCAGATCCCCTCGCGCGATGGCCTCCGCGAGTGCGACGCCGGCGGCGTGCGTCACGCCGGCCGAGGCGATGGAGAACGCGGTGTGCACGTCCTCGCCGATGTTCATGGCGAACAGCTCGCCCAGCAGCGTCGACGAGTACGAGTAGGTCGCCAGCGCGATCCGGGCGTGGGGATTCCTGTGCTCCAGGCGGTCGATGTCCACCGCCAGTCGCGCCGCGCCCACCGTGGCGTGCTTGGTCGCCAGCGCCGAGACGTGCGTGCCGGAATCCCAGGCGAACCAGGCGATGACGGCCACGTTCCTCGGCTCGCCGCGCGCCACGCAGGAGCGGATGACATCGACGCACAGCCGCTGCGCGGCGTCCGCCCACTCCGGGAAATGGGCCAGATCGGTGTCGATTCCGTGCAGCACGAAGATCACCAGATCGGCCGCCTCAATGTCGCCGAACGAGACGACCGCGTGCGGGCCGGGGTCGACCATCGCGAGGGATTCCAGCCGCGCCTGCGAGTCCTTCTCCAGCACGGCCAGCAGTTTGCGCAGCTTCTGCTCCGTCACCGGGGGCAGGTCGGTGCGCGCCAGCTCGGCGCGGAGTTCGTCGATCACAGCGGCGCCCGTCACGCGCGCGTCAGTCGGAGGACTTCAGCACGAACGTGTCCGTCGGCGGCTCCGGGTCGAGGGCGGGACGGTAGACGTCCGGCTCCAGGTAGATCACCCGCGCCGCAGGAACTGCGGAACGGATCCGCCGCTCGATCTCATCGATGTCGGATGCCGCGTCGCGGACCGACTTGTCCGCGGTCAGCGCGATCTTGGCCGCGACCATCAGCTCGTCGGGCCCCAGGTAGAGCGTCTTGATGTGGATGAGCTTCTCCACCTCAGGACCGCGCGAGATGGCATCCACGATGCGGTCGTAGTCCGCACGGTTCGCACCCTCGCCGACCAGCAGGCTCTTGGTCTCCACGCCCAGGATCAGCGCGATTGCGACCAGCAGCAGACCGATCATCAGCGTGCCGAGCGCGTCGAAGAGGGGATTTCCGGTGATCAGCGTCAGCCCCACGCCCAGCAGGGCGAAGGTGAGACCCGTGAGCGCGCCGGTGTCCTCGAGCAGCACGACGGGCAGCTCCGGAGCCTTGGAGCGGCGCACGAAGGAGATCCAGGACTGGCCCTTCTCACGCACCTGGTTGCTCTCCTTGATCGCGGTGCGCAGCGAGTACGACTCCAGCGCGATCGAGATCACGAGCACGGCGAGAGGCAGCCACCACCAGGCCTTGTCGAGCTCGTGCGGGTGGACGATCTTCTGCACGCCCTCGTACACGGCGAACAGACCGCCGAGCGAGAAGAGCACGATCGACACGACGAACGCCGAGACGTAGCGCTCGCGGCCGTACCCGAAGGGGTGATCGCGATCCGCGTCCTTCTTCGCCTTGCGTCCGCCGAGCATCAGCAGCAGCTGGTTGCCGGAGTCGGCGACGGAGTGGATCGCCTCGGCGAGCATCGAGGCCGAGCCGGAGAGCGCCCAGGCGATGAACTTGGCGAGGGCGATGCCCATGTTCGCCAGGAATGCCGCGATGATCGCCTTGCTGCCACCGGATGCGCTCATGCCACGAGTCTAAGACGTGAGCGCAGGACGGTTCCGGGCACACGCCCGGCGGCAGGACGCCGGCTCGTAGGATGGCGGCATGGTCGATTCGCTCCCCTCCCTCGCGTTCCTCGGTGCCGGCTCGATGGGAGGTGCGATCCTGCAGGGGGTCGTGGCCTCGGGAGTCCCGGTCGACGGCGGCATCGTCGCGACGAACCGCACCCGCGAGAAGGCGGATGCCCTGGCCGGACTCTCCGGGGTGAGGAGCATCTCGCTGGCTGAGAACCCCGCCGGCAACCGGGAGGCCGCTGCAGCCGCGCGCATCGTGCTGATCGGCGTGAAGCCGGTGATGGTGCCCGACCTGCTGCGCGAGATCGCCCCGGTGCTGCGCGAGGACGCGATCGTCGTGAGCCTGGCGGCCGGCGTGACGCTGGACACGTTCGCGGATGCCCTGGGTGCAGGAGCGCACAGCATCCGCTCGATGCCGAACACGCCGGCGACGGTCGGTCGTGCCGTGACCGGCATCGCCGCCGGAGCCTCCGCGACCGCGGAGGACATGGCCCTCGTGCGGGCGCTGTTCGAGACGGTCGGCGCGGTGATCGAGGTGCCCGAGTCGCAGATCGACCCGCTCTCGACGGTCTCGGGATCCGGGCCCGCCTACGTGTTCCTCCTGATCGAGGAGCTGACGAAGGCGGCATCCGGGATGGGGTTCTCGGAGGCGGATGCCCGCCTCATGGCCGAGCAGACCTTCATCGGCGCGGCGGCCCTGCTGGAGGCGTCCGGAGAGGACCCCGCCGAGCTGCGCCGTCGCGTGACCAGCCCCAAGGGGACCACCGAGCGCGCCGTCGCGGTCATGCAGGACGCGCACCTCGACGACATGTTCGCTCGGGCGACCGCCGCCGCGCTCGCCCGCGCCAAGGAGCTCGCCGCCGGGGCCTGAGCATCCGGCCGCAGCCGCGCAGTTCTGCGCAACTCCGCAGAGATCAGCGCCCCGCGTGCGGAGTTGTGCAGATCTGCGGAGTTGCGCGACGGCGAGGCCGAGCGGATGCTGCGCTCAGACGCTCTCGATGTGCGCCACCAGAGCGGCGCAGAACTCCTGCGGGCGCTCCAGGTGGGGGGAGTGGCCGACGCCCTCCCAGTTCAGCTCTGTGACCCGCCCGCCGTCCGCCGCGTATGCGTCGAGCACGTCGCGGGTCTGCGAGACCATCTCCTGCGCCGGCGCGATGTCGGCGCCGGGCCACCCGGGGATGATCCCCAGCGCGCCGAGATGGTTCAGGTCGAAGAACGAGGCGTCGGAGACGATGGCATCCGCCGTGCCGTGCACCCACAGCACCGGCGGCTTCTCATCGAGGTCGACGATTCCGGAGGTGTTGAAGTACTGGGGAGCCATCGTGTTCAGCACGCCATGCGCGCCCGCCGCGAAGCCGGGCCAGTTCTCGCTCGCGACCGCGTCGCCGGGGTAGTTGCCCGTCGCCGTCGAGGTACTGAGCATGGATGCCACCCAGATGTCCTCATGCGGTGACGAGTACCCTGCCGACACGTAGCTGGAACGGAACACACTGCGCGGCGACGTCTGCGCGTCGGCGGTGGTGTCGTCGTCCTGCAGGCGCTGCACGAAGTCGGGGTTGGCGCCCCCGCCACCGCATCCGGCGTCGTCGTCGGTCAGCCGTGAGCCGTCGCGGCGGGTGCCGCCGAAGCCGTAGGGCGAAACCGGCGCCTGCAGCGTGAGGCTCTCCACGCGGTGGTCGAGCGCGTACTGCATGACGACGCCGCCGCCCATCGACCAGCCCACCAGGTGCGCCGAGACGATGCCGAGCTCGGACAGCAGCTCGGCGATGTCGTCGCTGTAGTCGCGCAGGCCGCGGGTGGCGTCCACGGGCTGCGAACCGCTGCCGCCGAATCCGCGCAGGTCGACCGCGATCACGCGCAGATCGGCGGGGAGCATCAGCATGATCTCCTGCCAGAAGAGAGCCGAGGACACGTTGCCGTGCACGAGCACCACGGTGCGACGCGGGGGAGCGGAGTCATCGTCGCCGACGCGCTCGAGGATCTGGGTGGCGAGGCGCGGCGTGCTGACGACGCGGGCGGCGATGCCGTCGAAGAGGGTGCTGTCGGAGGCGCTCATCGCCGCTCCTTCGTGCCGTGACGCGGCATCTGCGCCGCGTGCTGGCATGACTCTAACCCGTGCGGATCAGAATGTGAACAGCCTTTCAGGTTTCAGCGGTCGAGGCTGGCGAACCGCTCGATGTCGCTGTTCGTGCCCGAGACGATGATGAGGTCGTGGTTGGTCACCACGGTGTTCGCCTCGGCGTACCGGAACGGCTTGCCCGGGCTCTTCACGCCGACCACGGTCACCTTGTACTTCGTGCGCACGCCGGACTCGTTCAGGCCGACGCCGCGGATGAACTTGGGCGGGTACATCTTGGCCAGCACGAAGTCGTCGTCGAAGCGGATGAAGTCCAGCATCCGGCCGCTCACCAGGTGCGCGACGCGCTCGCCGGCCTCGCGCTCGGGGTAGATGACGTGGTTGGCGCCGACGCGCGCGAGGATCTTGCCGTGCGACTGGGAGACGGCCTTCGCCCAGATCTGCGGCACCTTCAGGTCGACGAGGTTGGCGGTGATCAGCACGGATGCCTCGATCAGCGAGCCGACGGCCACGACCGCGACCTGGAAGTCCTGCGCGCCGATCTGCCGGAGCGCGTCGATGTTGCGGGCATCCGCCTGCACCGTGTGGGTGACGCGCTCGGACCACTTCTGCACCAGGCCGAGGTCCTCGTCGATCGCCATCACCTCGCGGTCGAGGCGATCGAGCTCCCCGGCGCAGGCGGCGCCGAAGCGCCCGAGTCCGATCACGAGCACCGGCGCGTCGCCGCGAACCATCTCAACCAACGATCGGCCTTTCCACGGGCAGCGAGTAGAGCTGCGAACGGGACGTCGCGGCGACCGCCGCGGCGAGAGTCACTGTACCAACACGCCCCATGAAGATGGTCGCCGCGAGGATGTAGGAGCCGGCGTCCGGAAGAGCCTCGGTGACGCCGGAGGAGAGGCCGACCGTGCCGAACGCGGAGATCACGTCGAAGAGCACGTCGATCACCGGCAGCTTGGTGAGCTGCGTGATCGCGACGGTCGAGATCGCCACGATCGTCGCCCCCCAGGCCACGACCGACAGACCGACCCGCTGCACGTCGGAGGGGATGCGCCGTCCGAAGGCCTCGACGGACTGCCGGCCCTTCGCCTCCGACCACACGGCGATCGCGAGCACCGCGAGCGTGGTCACCTTGATGCCGCCGGCCGTCGACGCCGATCCGCCGCCGACGAACATCAGCATGCAGGCCACGAGCATCGACGAGCCGTTCAGATCCGACATGTCGATCGCGTTGAAGCCGCCCGAGCGGGTCATGGCGGACAGGAAGAACGCATGCACGGTGGTGTCGGCCGCATCCATCGATCCGAAGGTGCGCGGGTTGTCGTACTCCAGAAGCAGGAAGACCGCCGCCCCCGCGAAGAACAGCAGCACGGTGGTGACGAGCGTGAGCTTGGAGTGCAGCGACCAGCGCTTGAAGTGCCAGGTGTGCTTGGCGAGCGTGTAGATGACCGGGAACCCGATGCTGCCCAGGAACACGCCCGCCATCAGCAGCACCAGCACCAGGTAGTCGTCGTTGAACGCCAGCACGCCGCCGGCGTTCGGTGCGAAGCCGGTGTTGGTGAACGACATGGCGGCGAAGTAGGGAGCCTCCCACAGCGCGGAGACGGGGTCGACGCCCGCCATCACGATCGCCGGGTAGAGCAGGACCGCCAAGCCCACTTCGATGATCAGGGCGGAGAGCGCGACGGTGGTCAGCAGTTGGCCGACCTCGCCGAGGCGCACGGTCTGGCTCTCGTTGACCGGGCCTCCGTGCGCTCGCAGCGGGTTGGTGTCACCGGCGGCCATGAGCTTGGCGCTCAGGCCCAGCCTCTTGGAGATCACCATGCCCATCAGCGACGCCAGGGTCAGCACGCCCAGGCCGCCGATGTTCACGCCGATGAAGATGACGACCTGGCCGAAGGGAGACCAGTAGGTGCTCATGTCGACCGTGGTCAGGCCGGTCACGCAGATCGTCGAGACCGCGGTGAACAGCGCGTCGCTGAGCGGAGTGACGTGCCCGTCGGCGGAGGAGATCGGCAGGGAGAGGAGACCGGTGAACAGCAGGATCAGCGCCGCGAAGATCACGATGGCGAAGCGCGAGGGCGACGAGGTGATGAGGTGCTTCACCATCCGCGCGGCATCCCCCACGGACCGTCGCGGAGAGGATGCCGTCATCATGCCCGACATCGAGCCCCCTCCTGCTGCGCGCACGACGCCGTTCGCCGGGCTTCCGACATGGTACTCCGTGGGCTCGCATGGTACTCCGTGCCCGCGCCGACTACCCTGATGGCATGACGGACATCTTCGACGTGATCGCGGACGGCACGAGGCGTGACATCCTCCAGCTCCTGCTGAGCCGCTCCACGGACAGCGATGCCGGCACGAGCGTCACCGAGATCGTCAGCGAGCTCGGCGTCAGCCAGCCCACCGTCAGCAAGCACCTCAAGGTGCTGCGCGAGTCCGACCTGGTCACGGTCCGGGAGGATGGACAGCGCCGCTTCTACAGCCTGTCCGTCGCCCCTCTCGAGGCCGTCGACGACTGGCTGGTGCCGTTCCTCGTCGACGCCTACGGCGATCAGGCGCCCGACATCGACTTCCCGATCGCGCCACTGCCGGACGGCGCGGCGCACGCAGCCGAGGTGGTGGGTCGCGCCGCGGCGTCGGCGAAGCACGTCGTGGCGTCCGCGTTCAAGCGACTCGGCAGCTGATCGGCTAGCGCGCCCGCCGCCGCCCGAAGAGCCACGCGCCCCAGAGCGCCGCGGCCGCGATGATGAGCGCGCACCACCCGGTCGCCCACAGGGGCTGCGCGCCGAGGTCGGTGCCCATCAGCAGGCCGCGGATCGTCTCGATGACGGGCGTGACGGGCTGGTACGTGGCGATCCACTGCAGCCAGGACGGCATCGTGTCGATCGGGACGAAGGCACTGGAGAGGTACGGCAGGAACATGAGGATGAAGCCGTAGCCGCTCGCCGCCTCCGGGCTGCCGGCGGCGAGGCCGATCGCCGCGTAGAGATAGGTGATCGCGAGGATGTACAGCGCGATCACGGCCCCGGCCGCTGCCCACTCCGCGAGATTCGCGGTGGGGTGGAAGCCCAGCAGCAGTGCGACGCCGATCACGACGGCGGTGGCGACGAGGTTGCGCACCAGACTCGCGATCACGTGGCCGGTCAGCACGGCTCCGGCTCGCAGCGGCATGGTACGGAAGCGATCGATGATGCCGGTCGTCATGTCGCGCGAGACGTAGGTCGCCGTCGTCCCGGCTCCGAATCCGGCGCAGAGCAGGATGATGCCGGGGACGACGTAGTCGACGTAGTCGCCTTCGGTCTGCATCGCGCCGCCGAACACGAAGGTGAAGAGCAGCATGAGGGTGACCGGCAGCATGATCGACATGCTCAGCGTCTCGCCGTCGCGCAAGGACTGCGTCAGGCTGCGGCGCACGAAGACCCGTTCGGCTGCGAACCCGCGGATGCGGGGGCGCGGAGCGGAGAGGGCGGGGGAGGGGGTCATGGTGGTCATGCGATCTCCTGGGTGATGCGGGCGTCGTCGCGGGACGCGCCGGTGAGGCTGAGGAACACGTCGTCCAGAGTCGGCCGGCGCAGCGTGACGGAGGCCGCGGCATCCGGGCCGCCGAGCTGATCGAGGACTCTCCGGAGTCCGTCGACACTGCCGTCGGTCGGGAACTCGCCGAGCTGCGCACCGTCGCGGTCGTGGAGCACGACGGTGTCGGTGCCGACGAGCGCCTTCAACTCCGCCGGGGTGCCGGTCTCGACGATCCGGCCGCCGTCGAGGATGGCGATGCGGTCGGCGAGCAGATCGGCCTCCTCGAGGTATTGCGTGGTGAGGAACACGGTGGTGCCGGCGTCCGCGAGGGTGCGGATCACCTCCCAGAGGTCGAGCCGGCTGCGCGGATCGACGCCGGTGGTGGGCTCGTCCAGGAAGAGCACCTGGGGGACGACGACGAAGCTCAGTGCCAGGTCGAGGCGGCGGCGCATGCCGCCGGAGAAGGTCTTCACCCGCTTCGACGCGGCGTCAGTCAGTGAGAAGCGCGCGAGAAGCTCGTCGGCCCTGATCCGCGCGGAGCGCGGTGACAGGCCGGAGAGCCGTCCGAGCATGACGAGGTTCTCCTGCGCGGTGAGCATGTCGTCGACAGCCGCGCTCTGACCGGTGAGCGCGATGCGCCGGCGCACCTCGACGGCAGCGGATGCCACGTCTTGGCCGGCCACGCGGACGGTGCCCGCCGTCGCGGCGAGCAGCGTGGTGAGCACGGAGATCGCCGTGGTCTTGCCGGCCCCATTGGGGCCGAGCAGGGCGAACACCTCGCCCGGGGCGACCTCGAGATCGAGGCCGTCGAGCACGGTGTGCGTGCCGTACGAGACGCGCAGGCCGCGGACGTCGATGGCGGGGTTCATCTCGGCTTCCTTTCTGTGTATGGCTGAAACTGTGTATGACCGTAACATACCGTTTACGACGTACACAACCATAGGATTGCGGGTATGGCCGACCTCGAACCTGAAGAGCTGCCGCGCGGCATCGCCCTCGCCTGGGGGGTCGCCGCGAATCCGCAGCGGGGACCCAAGCGCGAGATGAGCGTGGAGCGCATCGTCGATGCCGCGGTCGAGCTCGCCGACGCGGACGGCATCGGCGCGGTGTCGATGGCGGCGGTGGCGGCGAAGCTCGGGTTCACGCCGATGTCGCTGTACCGCTACGTCAGCGCGAAGGACGACCTGCTGCTGCTCATGGAGGAGCAGGCGATCGGCCTCCCGCCCGAGGAGGTCCGCGAGCAGGACGGCTGGCGGGCGCGGCTGCGCGCGTACTTCGAGGCCCAGGTGCATATCTATCTGCGGCATCCGTGGGTGCTGTCGCTGCCGATCACGGGATCGCCGATCACTCCCAACAGCTCGGCGTGGCTGGACTCCGCGCTGGACGCCCTCGGTGAGACGCCGCTGAGTCCGTCGGAGCGTCTGGCCGTCGCGCTCGCATGCACAGGGCAGGCGCGCTGGTACGGCACGGTGCTCGCCGGCTACACCGAGCAGGCTCGCACGAGCGGGCTGTCGGCCGATGAGATCACGGCTCGCGAGGCCGCGCTCTTCGACCGCGTGATCACCGAAGCCGAGTTCCCCGCCCTCCGTGTGGCCATCGAATCCGGAGTGTTCCTGGAGGACGGCGATCCGTTCCGGTTCTCGTTCGAACGCTACCTCGAGGGAGTGGAGGGGTACATCGCCGGCCTCGACCGCGGCGATCGGCATGCGGATGCCGCTCCGTGGCTGCGTGATGACAGTGCGGAACTGCTCGCGGACAAGCGCGTCCGTGCGGCGGCCAAGAGCGTCCGGGAGGCGGAGAAGGCGCTGCGCGTCGCACGGAAGGAAGAGCGCCAGATCCGGCGCGATGCGGCTGCCAGGATCGCGGCGCGCACGGAACGGTGACGGCGCGCCGTCGTCGTCCCACTGATCACACCCGCCACAGCTGTTTACAGCCGTCGCACGTACCCCATATGCTGTGCTTCAGCAGAAAGGGGTACGGGGGATGCCCGATGTCCAAGACGTTCGATTCCTGACGGTGGCCGAGGTCGCCGGGCTCATGCGCGTGTCCAAGATGACCGTGTACCGGCTCGTCCACTCGGGCGAACTGCCCGCGATCCGCTTCGGCCGCAGCTACCGGGTGCCGGAGTCCGCTGTCGCCGAGGCCCTGCAGCGGCCGATCGCCGACGACGGGCCCATCGCCGACGTAGGATGATCAGAGCGCGATTCGGGCTGACGCCGACCGTTTGCTAGAATCGTCCGAGGCATTTTCCGTGCCCGTACCCGGGTGCCCGCCTTCGTGGCATCCAGCCCCTGACTTAGTGAGGTTTCCGTGGGTTCAGTCATCAAGAAGCGCCGCAAGCGCATGGCGAAGAAGAAGCACCGCAAGCTGCTTCGCAAGACTCGCCACCAGCGCCGCAACAAGAAGTAAGCGGCACGACACCGAGCGCCTGTCTCCGGACGGGCGCTTCGTGTTTTCCGGGCGATAATGGATGCCATGAAGTCGATCGACATCGCACAGCTCGCCGCCCGTGAGGGAGTGCCCCTCATCGATGTGCGGGAGCGCGACGAGTACGCGGCCGGCCACGTGCCCGGCGCCGTCAACCTGCCTCTGTCCGAGCTCGGAGAGCGCCTCGAGGAGCTTCCCGGCGAGGCGTTCGACGTGATCTGCCAGGCCGGCGGCCGCTCGGCCCGGGCCGTGCAGGCCCTCGAGGCCCGCGGCTACGACGCCACCAACGTGGAAGGCGGCACGGGGGCGTGGATCGCCGAAGGGCGACCGGTCGAGCAGTGACGACCCTCACGCTGATCGGCAAGCCGGACTGCCATCTCTGCGAGGTCGCGAGCGAAGTCGTCGACGCGGTCGTCGCGGAGCTTCCGGATGCTGCGGCCGAGCAGATCGAGATCGTGGAGCGGTCCATCAACGACGACCCGGCGCTGTACGAGCGCTGGTGGGAGAAGATCCCGGTGGTGCTGATCGACGGTGAGCTGCACGCGCACTGGCGCGTCTCGCCGGAGCGCCTCAAGGACGCACTCGAGGAGGCGATCGGATGATCCGTCACGTGGTGAGCTGGAAGCTGGCCGAGCCGGATGCCGCGCTGCGCGGCGAGCAGGCGGCCGAGGTCGCCCGGCGGCTGAACGCGCTGATGGGAGTCGTCCCCGAGCTGCGCGCGGTGAGCGCGGGCGCGAACGTCGCGCATCCGGATGTCAACTGGGACGTGACCCTGGTCGCCGACGTCGAATCGCTCGACGCGCTGGAGGCCTACCAGGTGCATCCGGCGCACAAGGAGGCCGGTGCGTACATCAAGTCCGTCGTCGCGTCTCGGGTCGCCGTCGACTTCGAGTTCTGATCAGCAGAACTCATCAGAGTTGACGACATCTGACCATACTGCCTTGCAGAAATGCGCACGGTCGCAACCCAACCGTGATCCCCGTGGCGTTCGAACATTCCACGATGCGGTAGGGGTCGTGTCAAGATGAATGCCATACCCGTCCTCGGGCGCAAGCCCCGTCACACAGGAGTGACCATGAACCGTCGTCCCCTCATCACCGGCATCGCGATCGCGGCTGCCGCCGTCATCGCGCTGAGCGGCTGCGCCAGCAACCCGGGATCCGGCGGTGGCGGTGCAGGCGACAAGGCGCCGTCGGGCCCCGACTACGGACTGGTCACGGCCGGCACGCTGTCGGTCTGCTCGGACATCCCCTACCCGCCGTTCGAGTTCGAGGGCGGTGACAACGGCACCGGGTACACCGGGTTCGACATCGACCTGCTCGGCGCGGTCGCCAAGAAGCTGGACCTCAAGCTCAACGTCCAGGACGTCGGCTTCGACGCCCTGCAGTCCGGCACCACGCTGGCCGCCGGCACCTGCGACGTCGGCGCCTCGGCGATGACGATCACCGACGCCCGCAAGAAGAACCTCGACTTCTCCGACCCGTACTACGACTCGCTGCAGTCGCTGCTGGTCAAGACCGACTCCGGCATCAAGAGCATCGACGACCTGAAGGGCAAGACGGTCGGCGTGCAGCAGGGCACCACCGGCGAGAACTACGCCAAGGAGCACGCGAAGGGCGCCGAGCTGCTGCAGATGGGCTCGGACGGCGACCTGTGGCCGGCCATGCAGGCCGGACAGCTGGACGCCATCCTGCAGGACCAGCCGGTGAACCTCGAGCACGAGAAGGCCGACAAGAGCTACAAGATCGTCGAGACGTACAACACGGACGAGCAGTACGGCTTCGCCTTCGAGAAGGGCAAGAAGACCGCGCTCCTCGAGGCCGTCAACAAGGCTCTGAAGGAGCTGAAGGACAGCGGCGACTACCAGAAGATCTACGACGAGTACTTCACGGCGAAGTGACCCTCGGACCGACCGAATCGGAAGGAATCCGACTATGGCGCTGAGGCGCTCGCAGAAGCAGAAGCTGTACCGCTACATCGTCTACGCCGTGCTGATCGCACTCGTGGTCTGGGTCGCCCTCACCGCGAACTGGGCGCGGCTGGTGCCGCTCTTCCTCAACCCCGAGGTCGCGCTGAAGATGCTCCCCAGCATCATCACGGTCGGCCTGGTGAACACCCTGTGGTTCACCGCCGTGGCGTTCATCGCCGGCCTCATCCTCGGCGTCATCCTGGCGCTGATGAAGATGTCGGTGATCGGCCCGTTCCGGTGGATCGCGACGGTGTACGTGGAGCTGTTCCGCGGACTGCCGGCCATCCTCACGATCTTCACGATCGCGTTCATCCTGCCGATCGCGGCCGGAGTGCCGGGCAAGGACCTGGGCGGTCCCGTGGTGCTCGGTCTGATCGGTCTGATCCTGGTCGCCGCGGCCTACATGGCCGAGACCATCCGCGCCGGCCTGCAGGCGGTGCCGAAGGGGCAGACCGAGGCGGCGCGCTCGCTGGGCATGTCGCCCATGGCGACGACGTTCTGGATCGTGATCCCGCAGGGCTTCCGGATCATCATCCCGCCGCTGACCAACGAGTTCGTGCTGCTGCTGAAGGACACTTCGCTGCTGTTCGTGGCGGGCACGTTCATCTGGTCGAAGGAGCTGACGACGTTCGCACGCGACGCCAGCACGCAGAACGCGAACGGCACGCCCCTGATCATGGCGGCACTGCTGTACCTGATCGTGACGATTCCGCTCACGCGCTTCACCGCGTGGCTGGAGCGGCGGATGGCGAGGGAGAGATGAGCACGGATCTGATCGATGTCCACGCCCCGGCGATCGACATCCAGGGACTGGTCAAGAGCTACGGCGACAACGAGGTGCTCAAGGGCATCGACCTGACGGTTCTCGCCGGCGAGGTCGTCTGCATCATCGGCCCCTCGGGATCGGGCAAGTCGACGCTGCTGCGCTCGGTGAACCTGCTCGAGCAGCCCACCGGCGGCCACATCCTCATCGAGGGGATCGACGTCACCGACGAGGACACCGACCTCGACCGGGTGCGTCAGCGCATCGGCATGGTGTTCCAGAGCTTCAACCTCTTCCCGCACATGACGGTGCTGGGCAACCTCACGATCGCCCAGCGACGCGTGAAGAAGCGCGGCAAGGCCGAGGCCGAGCGCATCGCGCGGGAGATGCTGGGGCGGGTCGGTCTCGCCGAGAAGGCGGATGCCTACCCGAGCCACCTCTCCGGCGGTCAGCAGCAGCGCGTGGCGATCGCCCGTGCGCTCTGCATGAACCCCGACATGATGCTCTTCGACGAGCCCACCTCGGCGCTCGACCCCGAGCTCGTGGGCGAGGTGCTCCAGGTGATGCGCAGCCTCGCCGACGAGGGCATGACGATGATGGTCGTCACGCACGAGATGGGCTTCGCCCGTGAGGTCGGCTCCCGGCTGATCTTCATGGACGGCGGGCACATTCTCGAGCAGGGAGACCCGCGTGAGGTGCTGGCCAACCCGCAGCATCCTCGCACGCAGGACTTCCTGTCGCGCGTGCTCTGAAGATCCGCGATGCTACGGCGTCGGGGTCGGCTCCGGTGACGGGGTCGACCCCGACGTCGTTCCCGTCACCGGCGCCGGCTCGGAGCCTGTCGCCGGGTCGGTGACTTCGTCGAGCTCGAAGTAGGGGACATCGTCCCAGGGATCAAAGATCCCGGTGGAGACCCACTTGCTCTCGTCCGTGCTGGGTCCGGTGTATCCGTCGTCGCAGGTTGAGAAGCTCAGGGCATAGAAACCGGTGGTCAGGAATCGGATACGTCGCGTGACCGTTCCGTCGGCGCTCAACGGCAGTGTGGCCGTCTGCCCGACATCGGATGAGACGCAGGCAGTGCCCGAAGCGGGACCGGTGAGCGTGAACACCAGCCCGGTGGTGCTGGCCGAGTCGAGATCCATCAGGACATCGCCTTCGAAGCCGGACACGGTGACGCTCGTGATGGTGAACGGCAGGCTCGCCGCAGGGGAGGATGTGCCAGCCCGCACCGTCCACACCTCGGCCGTGTAGTCGCCAGCCGGGAGGGATAGCGCCCGCGCGTCGAAGGCCCACGACCCGTCCGGCGCGGGTGCCACGGTGTACACCGCGTCGTCGACGCGGACGGCCACGGTCGAGTCCGCCGGGGCGGTGCCGGACATGATCGGCGCCATGTACGTCGACGCCGGCGCTGAAGTGGTGACTACGGGAGCCGACGGGGGTGTGCCGGTTCCGGGGGTGGTTCCGCCTCCCGCGGGCGGGAGGACGCTGCCGGGTGCGGCGGGGGTCGGGGCTGGCCGGGTCGGCAGGCCGGTGATGGGGCCGCTCGGCACCCAGAAGTCGATCGGAGCGGGTTCTTCAGGTAAGGAGACCCCGGGCAGGGTCGGCTGCACGGGGCCCGGTGCAGGCACTGCCGAGGGGAGGACCGGGATCTGGATCGGTGCCGCCGCCACCGGCGAGGGGAGCACTGCCTCGATGGCCTGCGCGCCACCCGGGAACGAAAAGGGGAGCGGGATGAATCCCGTGCCGAGGCCGATCATCAGCGCGCCGACGGCGGCTGCGGCCGAGCCGAGCACGGTCAGACCGACTCCGGCCGCCACGCTGACGCTGGCCGGCGCGGCCCAGACTGCTGTCGCGCTCGGAAGGATCACGCCCAGGGCCGCGAGACCGCTGATCGATGCGGCTGCACCGCGTCCGTTGCCGTAGGCAAGTCTGAGGTCGGTCTCCGCGCGGCGGCACTGATCGCATACGGCGAGATGCTTGTCGACCAGCGGATCGCGGCTCTTTCCCGTCACCACCCTGGCCGGCAGCGCTGCCGCGACATGCTGCGCATCCTCGCGCAGCGCCTTCGGAAGCTGCTGCGCCAGCCACTGCTCGCGCAACCCGCCGCGCGCTCGTCGCTGAAGGGCCGAAACCGCGTTCGCGCCGATGCCGAACTCGGCGGCGATCGTGGGACGGGCAGCCTCCTCGACCTCGGACAGCCAGAGCACGCGCTGCCAGCGCGCCGGAAGCGCCCGGAACGCGTCGAGCAGCTGGGCGTCGTCGTGCTCGCGCTCGACCCGGTCGTAGCCGTTCTCTTCGACAGTGGCGTCGACCTCGGGATCGGACAGGAACGGTCGTCCTTCGCGGTACCAGCGTGCTGCGATATTGCGCATGACGGTGAACAGGTAGGCGCGGAACGACGTTTGCGGACCTTTCCCGTCGACGAGAACCTGTCGATAAACGGCGAGAAAGGCCTCCGAGACGAGGTCGTCCTGTTCGGCCGGCGCGATCCGCGAGGCCGCGCGCCGCGCCGCGCCGACGTGGCGCAACCAGAGCTCCTCGTAGGCGTTCGAGTCACCGGCGCGGAGCCGATCGAGCAACTGGCCGTCGGTCAGGTCGGCCTGCGGGATGGGCGCGATCAAGCGCGCATCGTCGTGAGAAGAAGCATCCACGATGGCTCTTTCCATGCACGGACGGCAGCACCGTCGGTGAGAATGACGGGGCGTCGGGGGAGATCGCCTGCCGCACTGAGCAGGATATACGAACTCAGCGCGGCTGTTTCCGGCGAAGTGACGTCCGCGTGGGCAGGTGACCTCTCTCAGGGGTCAGTGGCGAGGTAATGACGAATCTCCGCTCGTCCGCGTCACTTAGCCGCGCATCTCGACACTCATCTCCGGGGATCGATGACTGCGAGGGGACATCGATCCGATGGATCAGAGAAGAAGGGGATCTGGGATGCATGCGAGACCGCATTCTCGGAAGCTGCGGCGCGCCGCTGTGGTCGAACCGCACGTGATGCAGAGAACTCGCACCGTCGAGGTGCTGGAACGGCAGGGTGGGCTTGAGGTCGTCCACGCGAGCGACTCGATCACAGCCCTGATGACTTGGATGCGCGGGCAGGACAGGTCGAACTGGCCCCATCTGCTCGTGGTGGACCTGCTTCCCGTGCAGCCTGGTGACCGCGACGTCGCGGCTGTCGGGGCGCTTCGGGAAGCCGGCATGCGTGTGCTGCTCTTATCGGGCCTGTCGCCGCGCCGAGCGGCTCAGCGAGTGGCGGATGCCGGAGTGGACGGCATCGTCTCCAAGACCGACACCGAGCAGGCATTCCTGGAGTGCGTCGCGGCGGCGCTCGTCGGCGAACCGGCCGTGAGCGCCACCGCGAGAGCGGCGATCTCCCGATCCGAGGATGCTCCCGTGCTGTCCCCGCAGGAGGCGAAGGTCCTGGCGCTGTACGCCGACGGCAGCCCCATCGCGGCGGTCGCCGAGCAGATCGGGGTCCGTCCAGACACGGCGAGGAAGTACCTGGCACGGATCAAGCAGAAGTATGCGTCCCTCGGGCGGCCTGCGAGCACGAAACTCGACCTGGCGCGCCTCGCGTCCGAGGACGGTCTCATCGGCTGAACGGAAGAGGCCCCCGACCGGTCGCGGTCGGGGGCCTCTTCGCGTCTGTGGGCGTCAGTTCTCGACTTCGACGACCTCGGAGTCGGCGTTGCGGCGCACCGAGTCGATGCCGTTGAGGGCGCCGGACTTCGACGCGTAGCCCTGCCCGGTCGCGATGACCTCGCCGTTGCCGGCCTTCAGGCGGAACCGCCAGTCGCCGCCCTTGTCCTGGTAGAGCTCGAACTTGCCTGCCATGAGATTTCCTCTCCCTACGGGTAAGGGCGTCGTCGCCCCGGCACAAAGCTAGCCCGATCTGGACACGGCCGGGAAGAGGGAATCCGCCGCGCGATCGGATCCACGGCTCGCGCATAGACGTCTCAAGGGCGACGCGAAGCCGCTCGGATCTAGCATTGGCGAGCACGGCATCCGACCGTGCGGAACGGGGGAGGCGGATGCTCGCCTGGCTGCTCGGTCTGGACATCATCGCCGGCCCCGCCCCGTGGGTGCTGTGGGGGATCACCGCGGCGCTCATCGTCGTGCTGCTCGTGCGCCGTTACACAGGACGACGGGCGCTGCGGGCGCTGCTGGCCGCGGTCATCGGCGGTCTTCTCGGACTCGCGCTCAGCTGGACGCTCGATGCGATCGACGCCTTCGGCACTCCGCTGCCGGACCCGGTCAAGTGGTGGGCCGCCGGATGCTTCGCGTCCGTCGGCCTCGGCATCGTCAGCCTCTGGGACTCCAGGGCGCCGCGCAAGATCGTCGCGGTCCTGACAATCGTCGCCTCGCTGCTCTCGGGCACGATCGGCATCAACGCCGCATTCGGGCTGGACCGCAACCTGGGCGACCTGCTGGAGATCTCCACGCTCCAGCCCGTGGGCGAGCTCCCGAAGCCCGTGCACACCGCCGCTGACGCGCCGCTGTACACCACCTGGCACGCACCGGCAGGCATGCCCGCGCACGGCGAGGTGCGGCAGCTCTCCGGTGCCTCGCGCATCCCGTCGACCGCCGGTTTCGTGCCGCGCGACGCCGCGATCTACCTTCCGCCGGCGGCGCTGGTCTCCGACCCTCCTGTTCTTCCGGTCATGGTGCAGATGATGGGCCTGCCGGGCAGCCCCACCCCGACCGCGATCCAGACCGCGGTCGATGCGTTCGCCGCGAAGCACGACGGCCTCGGCCCGATCGTGATCGTCGCCGATCAGCTCGGCTCGTCCCGGCAGAACCCCGGATGCGCGGACTCGAAGGCCTTCGGCGGTGTGAACACGTACTTCAACGTCGACATCCCGGAGTGGATCCGCACCCACCTGCGCGTCCCCGCAGCCCCGGCTGACTGGACGATCAGCGGGTACTCCAACGGCGGCGCGTGCTCGTTCCTGTACGGCGCGCAGCATCCGGAGATCTGGGGATCGCTCGCGAGCCAGTCCGGCGAGGAGTGGCCCGGCTGGGAGCGACCCGCGCCGGTGCTGAGCAAGGTCTTCGGCGGCAGCAGGGCCGCCTTCGACGCCAACAAGCCCGAGAACGTGCTGGCGGCGCATCCCGGCGCGTATCAGGGGCGGGTGGCGGTGTTCACGGCCGGCGCGGTCGACCATATCTACGGCCCGCCCGCGCGGCATGCCGCCGACCTGGCCCGGGCCGCCGGCTTCACCACGACGTTCTCCTCCATCGCGGGTGCAGGTCACGTGGGGCCGGCGCTGTCGGTCGGCCTGGACGAGACGCTGCGGGTGCTGGCGCCGGTCTGGGGACTCGCACCGTGAGCGGGCGATGGAGCGCTCAGGGTGATGCACCCAGCGCGACGCACATGAGGGGCAGAGCGTTCAACGCGCTGCGCGCTCATCCCGTGACGGCTGGATTCTCCGTGCTCATCGTGCTGACGGGGCTGGCATTCGGCACGCTGCGGGGCGCTCACCCGTTCCGTCTCTCGGTGAGCCCTGCGGGACTCGCGGAAGGACGATGGTGGACGCCCCTGACCGCCCTGCTCGTGCCGGACTCGGTGATCGAGCTGGTGCTGACGCTGGCGCTCGCGATCATCGGCCTGGGATATGCGGAGCGGCTTCTGGGCTCGCTGCGCAGCGCAGTCGCGTTCGTCGTGACCGGCGTGCTCGGGATGCTGGCGGGTGCCGGCGTGCAGGCGCTCTCCACCGCGGAGGGCGCGGCCTGGGCTCGCATATCCGGGCCGGTGCTCGACCCCGCGGTCGGCGTCGTGGGCGCGACCATGGTGGCGAGTGCACTCGCTCCGGTGTTGTGGCGGCGCCGCATCCGGCTTCTCGGCTTCTCGGCGCTGATCATGTTCACGCTGTACAGCGGCGATGTGGACAGCGTGTACCGACTGTGCGCGGCGACCGTCGGACTCGTGCTCGGCGCCGCACTCGCGCGCGGGCGGACGCGCACGCCGTGGCACCGCAGCTCGTACGGCGAGGTGCGCACCCTGGTCGCGGCGATCGTCGCGGTCACCGGCATAGGACCGCTCGTCGTGCTGCTCACCGGGCGCGGGATCGGTCCGCTGTCCCCGCTCGTGCAGGGCCTGCGCGGCGCCGGAGTCGACGCGCTGCTGGCTCGCTGCGGCGACGATCTCACCGACCGCTGCACGGTGGGACTGGTCGGGGGCTTCGGCCCGCTGCTGATGAGCCTGATCCCCCTGGTCCTGACCGTCGTGGCCGCGGTCGGACTGCGCGCCGGGCGCCGAGCCGCGCTGCTGCTCGCCTTGGCGGTGAACCTCGTGCTCGCAGCGCTGACCGCGGTCAGCATCGGCAGCGACGATCTGCGGCATCCCGCCGAGCTCACAGCGATCGACCGCGCGTTCCCCGGCTTCGCCGTCGTCGCGATCCTCGTCCCCCTGGCCGTCTGCGCGCTGCTGATCGTCACGCGCCGGCGCTTCGCCGTGCGCGCAGAGCACGGGGCCGGCATCCGGCTCGCCGTGGTCGCGCTGCTGGCCGCCGGTGTGCTCGGCATCGCCGACATCGTGCTGCTCGTCTCGTCCGATGTCGATCTGGGCGTCGCCGCCCTCGACGCACTGCGCCGGTTCCTGCCGGCAGGCTTCACCCACGCGCACATCGCGGAGCGGATCGGCGGGGTCGGCAACGTCGCTCGGCAGGTGATCGGCCCGTTGTTCTGGGGCGTGTTCACGGCGGCGATGCTGCGCCTGCTGCGTGCGCCGGCCGCCGGTGCGGGGAACGTCGACGACGAGAACTACCGGGCGCTGCTGCGTGTGCACAGCGGCACCCTGGGGTTCCTCGGCACCTGGGACGGCAACGGGCACTGGATCACTCCGGACGGACGCGGCGGGATCGCGTACCGGCTGGTGTCGGGGTTCGCCATCAGCGTCGGCGACCCGGTCGGGGCGGATCCGGATGCCGTGGTGCGCGGCTTCGCGGACTTCTGCGACAGGCAGGGCTGGTCGCCCGTGCTGTACAGCGTGCACGACCGCACCCTGCAGACCGCACGGTCGCTGGGCTGGCGGCATATGCCCGTCGCGGAGGAGACCGTCGTCCCGCTGGACCGCTTCTCGCTCGACGGCAAGGCCTGGGCGAAGGTGCGCCAGCCGTACCGGCGGGCGGACCGCGACGGCCTGCATGCGGAATGGACCCGATGGGTCGACCTGACACCGGGGATGTCGGCGCAGCTGGATGCCCTGAGCGAGCAGTGGATCGCGGAGAAGGCGCTGCCCGAGATGGGTTTCACGCTCGGCGGGATCGACGAGCTGAAGGACCCCGAGACCTCGCTCATGATCGCCATCGGCCCGCAGGGCGAGCTGCAGGCCGTGACGAGCTGGCTTCCGGTCCACGACGGCGGCGAGCTGATCGGCTGGACGCTGGACTTCATGAGACGTGCCGACGGCTCCATGCCCGGCGTCATGGAGTTCCTGCTGGCCTCCGCCGCCCTGCGGATGAAGGCAGACGGGCTGGCGTTCATGAGCCTGTCCGGTGCGCCGCTCGCGCAGACGGCGGACCCGGATGCCGCAGAGGGGGAGTCGCAGGCCATGCTCGGGCTGCTGACCTGGCTGGGTGGCGTGCTGGAGCCCGCGTACGGGTTCCGGTCGCTGCTGAGCTTCAAGGCCAAGTTCCACCCCGATCGCCATGCGCTGCACATGGCCTATCCGGATCCTGCTCAGCTGCCCGCGATCGGGATGGCGCTGGGCCGGGCGTACCTGCCGCACGTCACCACGGCGGAGTACGTCGCCCTCGCCAGAACGCTGCGCGCGTAGGCGCAGGTCGGCTGAGCGAGCCACCACGCAAGCGCCGAGCCACCACGGGGAGCACTGCGATCAGCGTGGTGGCTCGCGGTGCGGGTCAGGCCCGTGGACGCGCGGCGACCGGCTCGGCCAGCAGCGCGATGCCCACCGCGTCGCCGAAGGACGGACGGATCCCGGGGGAGTGCTGCACGGTGACCCGCTCGCCGGCCTCGGTGCGCACCACCGTGCGGCGCATGCTGCCCAGGAACGTCGACTCCTCCACGGTGCCGCGCACCGAGGCATCCGCTCCCTCGGCGAACACGACGTTCTCCGGACGGAGGTACACGTCGACCGGCCCCGTGGCCGGGGTCTGCAACGGGAGCGTCTGTCCCCAGACCTCGACGTTCGCCCCGTCGGCGGTGCCGCCGACCACGCTGGAGAGCCCCACGAAGGCGGCGACGGATGCCGTGGCGGGAGCGCCGTAGAGCTCCTCGGGCGAGCCGATCTGCTCGATCCGTCCGGCGCTCATCACCGCGATGCGGTCGGAGACGGCAAGTGCCTCCTCCTGATCGTGCGTGACGAAGACCGTGGTGATGCCGAGGCGCAGCTGGATGCGGCGGATCTCGTCGCGCAGCTGCACGCGCACCTTGGCGTCCAGCGCCGACAGCGGCTCGTCCAGCAGCAGCACCTTCGGCTCGGTGACCAGGGCGCGGGCGAGCGCCACGCGCTGCTGCTGGCCGCCGGAGAGCTGGTGCGGGAACTTGTCGGCGTGCTCCTCGAGCCCGACCAGCGCCAGCGCGTCGAGGGCGCGCTTGGCGGCATCCGCCTTGCCGACCCCGCGACGACGCAGCCCGAAGGCGGTGTTCTCGACGACCCGCAGGTGCGGGAACAGGGAGTACGACTGGAACACCATGCCGATGTCGCGCTTGTTGGTGGGAATCCGCGAGACGTCCTTGCCGCCCAGCATCACGGCGCCGGAGTCCGAGCCCTCGAGACCGGCGAGCACCCGCAGCAGCGTGGTCTTGCCGCAGCCGGAGGGACCGAGCAGCGAGACGAACTCGCCGGGGGCGATGTCGAGGTCCACGCCGTGCAGCACCGTGTTGCCGCTGTAACTCTTGACGATGCCCTGCAGCTGCACGGCGGTGCCCTCGCCGGCGTCGGCGAGCAGCGCGTTGTCCTGGGTGCGGGGGAGCGGAGCGGTCATGAGCGGGCCTTTCGGTGGCCGCGCGCGGCGCGGCCGATGATGAGCAGCAGGACGAAGACGAGCAGCAGCGCCAGCAGCGTGAAGATGGCGGGCAGGTAGGGGTCCTGGTTGCGGACGACGACCATCGCGGTCTGGAAGACCTGACGGTTCAGCAGCGAGGCGATGGTGAACTCGCCCAGCACAACGGCCACTGAGATCAGTGATGCGGCGAGCAGACCCTGACGCAGGTTGGGGGCGAGCACCTTGATCACGACCGTGGGCCAGCCGGCGCCGAGCGTGCGGGCGGCCTCGGAGAGCGTGCGCAGATCGGCCGCGTCGATGGACGCCTGGATCGCGCGGTATGCGAAGGGCAGCACCGTGATGCCGTACGCGAAGGCCAGCGTCCAGGTGCCGGTGCCCAGCGTCCGGGCGATCTGCAGGTAGATCGGCGACAGGCCGACGACCAGCACGATCGCCGGGATCGAGATGGGCAGCAGGGCGAGGAACTCGAACACCGGGCGCAGCCTCGGGAACCGCAGGTGCACCAGGATCATGGTCGGAGCCACCAGCACCAGCACGATGAGCACCGTGACGACGGCCAGCACGAGCGAGTTCCCCAGGCCCGTCCAGATCGGCTGCAGGGCGCTCGCGAACGCGGGGTCGATCAGCTTGTGCCAGTTGACCAGTGACATCCCGCCCTTGGGATCGTGCAGGGTGTAGAGGAACGTCGAGATCAGCGGGATGGCGAAGAAGGCGCCGACCAGGATGCCGATGATCCAGCGGGTCAGACGGGACGGGGCGAGCGAGTTCATGCCTGCCACCTCGCAGCCCGGCGCTGGATGAGGGAGTACAGGGCCATCACGACTCCGACGACGATGATCATGCCGAGCGCAAGGGCGCCGGCCAGGTTCTCGCGGCCGAGCACGGTCTCGCTGGTCAGTGCCGCGCGGATCTGCAGTGGCACGATCTGCGAGCCCTGGCTGATCAGCGCGGCCGCCGTGGCGTACGACGAGAAGGCGTTGGCGAACAGCAGCAGCAGGCTGGCCAAGAAGGACGGCGCGAGCACCGGGAAGCCGATGTGCAGCCAGAAGCTGCCGCGCGTGCCGCCGAGGGTGGCGTTGGCCTCGGCCCACTGCGGCTTCAGCGCGGCGAGGGCGGGCATGAACGTGATCACCATCAGCGGGACCTGGAAGTAGATGTAGGGCAGCAGCAGGCCGGGCACCTCGTAGATCCAGGTTCCGCCGGCGAAGATGTTCACCCCGAAGGAGTCCTTCAGCAGCGTGGTGATGATCCCCTGCACGCCGATGGTCGCGATGAACGCGAAGGCGAGCATGACGCCTCCGAACTGCGCGAGAACGCCCGCGGCGGCATCCACCGACTGGCGCACCGCGCCCTCGGGGTTCATGCCCAGCAGCGCGTAGCAGACCAGTGCCCCCACGACCGCGCCCACGATCGCGGTGAGCAGCGACACCCAGGTCGAGCTCGCGAAGGTGCTGAGCACGGCCGGGTCGCCGAGCGCGGAGAGGTTGTTCCAGGTGAAGGCGCCGGTCTTCGTGAACAGCCCCGAGGCGAGCGCGAGCACGGTCGGCAGGGCCAGGAACAGCAGCACATAGGCCGCGAACGGGGTCAGGCCGAGCCATGCCCATGACGTGGAGCGTCGGGACCCCGCACCGCGCGCGGTCCCGACGGGGACGGGGGCGGATGCCGTGGCATCCCCCCCCGGGGTGACGGCGGTCGTCACTGGATCGCCGCCGCCCACTTCTCGCCGAGCAGCGTGCCCGCGTCGGTGCTCTGCTTCTCGGTCGGGACGACGGTCTTCTCGGGTGCCTTCGGCAGCGCGGAGGCGAGCTTCTCGTCGATGGTGCCGGCCTTGGTCATGGCCTCCATGCGTGCGGGACGGGCACCACCGGCGAGGTACAGGTTCTGGCCCTCGTCGCTGTACAGGAACTCCTGCCACAGGCGTGCGGCAGCCGGGTGCGTGGCGTCCTTGTTGATGGCCTGGTTGTAGTAGCCGGCGTAGCCGGTGCCGGGAAGCACCGTCACCTTCCAGCCCTTGACGTCCTTGGAGTAGGCGGTGTTCAGGTAGTCCCAGTCGAACACGACCGGGGTCTCCCCGCTGGCGACCGTCGCGGGCGTCGGGTCGACCTTGAGGAAGTTGCCGGCCTTCTGCAGCTCGGCGAAGTAGTCGATGCCGGGCTGGAAGTCGTCCAGCGTGCCGTCGGACTGCACCGTGGCGAGGCCGATCGCCGCGAAGGCGGCACCGGCCTGGGTCGGGTCTCCGTTGATCGCGACGGAGCCCTTGAAGTCGGCGCCCTTCAGATCATCGAGGCTCTTGGGCTCGGGGAACTTCGAGGAGTCGTAGCCGATCGACATGTACCCGCCGTAGTCGCCGACGAACAGACCAGTGGGCTCCTTCAGCTCTGCGGGGATGTCGTCCCAGGTCTGCACCTTGTAGGGCGCGAACACGTCGGTGCTGGACAGTGCGACCGCGAGGCCCAGGTCGAAGACGTCGGGCGCGGTGTCGAGGCCCTTGTTGGTCTTCGCCGCGGTGATCTCGTCGGCGCTGGACACATCGGGCGACTGCTCGTTGATGGTGATCTCAGGGTACTTCTTCTTGAAGGCGTCCAGGATCGCGCCGTAGTTCGCCCAGTCGTGCGGGAGCGCGATGACGTTCAGCTGACCCTCCTTCTTGGCGGCGGCCTCGAGGTCTGCGAACGAGCCGAAGTCCTTCACGGACGTCGCGGTCGCGGACTTGGGGGCGTCGCCGCCGTCGGAGCCGCCCGGCGTGCTGCCGCCGGAGCAGGAGGTGAGCAGCAGTGCCGCGGTGGCGGCCAGTGCGATGCCGGCGCCCAGGCGCGTGCGGCGGGTGATGATTGCCATGTTTTCCTCTCGGAGTTCCGGCGAAGCCGGTTCGGGACGGCTGGACGCTACGCGTCCCCGGTTACCCCGCAGGGGGACGCCGGTTAACGGGAGGTTATCGGGAGGTGGCACCCGGTGTCGACGGTGACGCGACTGCGTATTTGAAGCCCCGGTGCGAGCCGACGAAGCCGAGGCGCTCGTAGAAGCGATGCGCGTTGACTCGGGCGGCATCCGAGGTCAGCTGCACGAGGGCCGCATCAAGCGCCGGCGCCGCAGCATCCGTCACCCAGCGCATCAGGGCCGAGCCCAGTCCCGCAGAGCGCAGATCGCTGCGCACCCGCACCGCCTCCACCAGCAGACGCAGCGCACCCCGTCGTGCCATGCCGGGGATGAGGGTGAGCTGGAACGTGCCGACGATGCTGCCGTCGATCTCCGCGACCAGGAGGTCGTTCTCGGGGCTGGCCAGGATCGCGCGCAGCCCGTCGGTGTAGAGCCCGCGATCCTCCGGCTTGGCCTGATCGCCTCGTGCCGCGCTGACCGGATCATCCGCGAGCAGGGCGATGATCGCGTCGGCATCCGCCTCGGTCGCACGGCGCAGCACGGCGTCGCCGGTGCGGAAGGACAGTGGATGCGGCAGGGCGAGGGCGTCGAGCATGGGATCAGTCTGTCATCGGGGCCTTCCCGTCGCGGAGTCCGTCGCGATCGTCGACAGCGCCGATGGTTATGCGGGTGAGCGAATCCGACCTGCGACGGGGGTCAGCGGCAGCAGCGCGAGAGGCGGCTGCGTCTCAGCGGGTTCGTCGGCGAATCCGCTGAATCATGCGGCGGAACGCGTGACCCACGATGGGGGCGGGCCCCTTGGGGCGAAGTTGCAGCCGTGCGTAGCTTTGTCAGCGCTGGGGACTTTTGCGCTGTCGCGTCACTTCTCGCATGGTGACGACACTCATCTGGGGAGGGCCGCGAATGCGCTCTGCTCGATCACTGGGGAGATTTCGAAGATGGAACAGTTGAACACTGGGGTTGGGGCGAAGGGCGGCGTGCCGCGGCGCACCATCGTCAAGGGTGCTGCTTGGTCGGTGCCGGTCATCGCGGCGGCGATGGCGGTGCCGATGGCATCCGCATCCGGAGAGGGGATCTCCGGAACGTCGCCGGTCCCGTCGGGCGTGTGCTCGGCGGTCGGCGACTTCACGGTCTCCGTGACGACCAACGGATCCGCCACAGCAGGAGCACTCGTGTCGGTGACGCTGCCGAGCGGGCTCTCGTGGGCAGGCGGGGCGAGCAACCCGAAGACCTTCATCACCGACGCCAGCGGCGCGGCGACCATCACCGGCGTGGTCGGTCCGTCCAAGCCCGGGACCTACGTGGTCGTGGCGTCCGTCGGGTCCGGAGCGACGCTGGTGAGCACCACCATTCCGGTGTTCGTGCAGGGCACCTGGATCGTGACGGGCCCCGGCACCACCGGCGCTCCGCTGCATGCCGTCTACACGAACCCGACCGACACTGGAAACCTCGGGACCGCCACCTGCTTCGCGTACTGCATCGAGCACAACGTCAAGGGACCCAACGGCAAGGTCGGGTACATCGGCGCGGTGGGATCCTTCCTCGGAAGCAACAACTTCAGCAACGGGGTCACGACGTCGTACAACGGCACCAGCGCCACTCTCACCGCCGCACAGGTGCAAGCCAAGGTGGAATGGGTCATGCGGCACAGCTACCCGAGCATCTCGATGGAAGCGGTCGTGGCAGCGGCTGGCCAGACCGGCCAGGGGCTGACGTTGAACGACGTCATCGAGGCCACGCAGTACGCCATCTGGAGCTACACCGACCTCACCTACATCGCGGACAACTGGCCCTTCGCGGACTACTACGACACGGTGGCCGTCGGGATGCCGCCGAGCCCCAGGTACCTCGCGGCCAAGGCGCTCTTCAACTACCTGGCGGCGGGTTCCTGGAACGACACGGCGACCGCGCCCAGCAACTGCCTGAAGGTGCTGTCGTCGGCGAGTGCCACCTGCACGACGCCCACCGGCGCGAACCACATGCAGTCGCTCGCGATGGTCTGCGACTGCGCCTGAGGAACAGCGCTGTGGGGTGAGGTCGAAGCCGCTCACCCCGCAGCGCGGTCGTGCCGCGCCTCGGACGCGTGCGGCATCTGGCATCCTGAATCCTGATGGACATCGGAGCGCTCCTCGGACTCGAACAGCTGACCTGGGGCATGCTCGTGCTCGTCGTCATCGCGGCGTTCGGTGCCGGATGGATCGACGCGGTGGTCGGCGGCGGCGGTCTGCTGCAGCTGCCGGCACTGCTGCTGATCCCGGGCATCCTGCCGGTGCAGGCGCTGGCGACCAACAAGCTCGCGAGCCTCGCGGGCACCACCACCAGCGCTGTCACCTACTACCGCCGGGCGAAACCCGACCTGCGCACGGCGGTGCCGATGGCGCTGATCGCGCTCGCCGGATCGTTCGGCGGAGCAGCCGTGGCGATCGTGCTCCCGGCATCCGCCTTCAAGCCGATCATCGTCGTCGCCCTGCTGGCGGTGGCGATCTTCACGGCATTCCGGCCCGAGATGGGCGCGGCGACGAGTCTGCGCTTCCCGGGGCATCGGCATCACATCGCCGCCGGCGCAACGGGACTCCTGATCGGGTTCTACGACGGGCTGATCGGGCCGGGCACCGGCACGTTCCTGGTGATCACGCTCGTGGCGCTGATGGGCTACGACTTCCTGCAGTCCAGTGCCAAGGCGAAGATCGTGAACTTCGCCACCAACCTCGGTGCGCTGCTGCTGTTCATCCCGCACGGCGCCGTGCTGTGGCTGTTCGGCGCGATCCTCGCGGCGGCGAACGTCGGCGGAAGCTACCTCGGCTCGCGGATGGCGATCGCGCGCGGCTCTACATTCATCCGCGTCGTGTTCCTGGCCGTCGTCGTGCTGCTGATCGGCAAGCTGGGCGTGGACGTCTGGAACGAGAACATCGCGCCTGCCCTCGCATCCTGAGTCCGCCACGCACCTCCCACCCCGTCGCCGAGACCCCCAGTTCGCGCCGAGACCCCTACGTACAGATGAGGCGGTTTCAAGGGGTCGTCGCAACACCGAAACGAACTAGGCAAGTTCTAGCAGG
>NZ_JBQEPE010000002.1:0-509397 GCF_052056515.1 Microbacterium sp. 22195 | reverse complement strand
AACACCACGAACTCAGCCCGCAGCTGCACCCTCTCCTCCGAAAACGACACGGTCGTCGCAACCTCCCAAACTCGGGGTGTTGCGACGACCGTTGGAACCCGCCCACGCCCGGAGGGGGCCTCGACGTGAGGGGAGCCTCGACGCGGATGAGACCGGGCGATGCGGGCTGTCAAGGCCTCTGCCGCACCGGACCGCCTCGGCCTAGCCTGGGCACATGGACGGGTTCGCGGCCATCGACTACGGATTCGCGCGCGAGGTCGTGCAGCGCGGCGTCGCGGCGCTGTACCTCGTCGCGTTCCTGTCGAGCCTGAACCAGTTCCGGCCGCTGCTGGGCGAGCGCGGGCTGCTCCCCGCCCCTGAACTGCTGAACTGGGCGACCTCGTCGAAGGCGAGGAGGCGGATGCTGCGCCCCACCCTGTTCACGCGGATCAGGTACACGGACCGGCGCCTGGCGGCGCTGTGCTGGACGGGCATGGCGATCTCGGCGCTGCTGGTCGTCGGCATCCCGCAGCTCGGGCCGCCCTGGGTGCCGATGATCGCCTTCCTGTTGCTGTGGGGCGGGTACATGTCGGTGGTGAACATCGGCCAGACCTTCTACGGCTTCGGCTGGGAGATGCTGCTGCTCGAGGCGGGGTTCCTCGCCGCCTTCCTCGGATCCCGGGACCAGCCGCCGACGACCGTCGTGATGGTGCTGCTGTGGTGGCTGGTGTTCCGGCTGGAGTTCGGTGCGGGGATGATCAAGATCCGCGGCGGACGGGAGTGGCGCGATCTGACCGCGCTGACCTATCACCATGAGACGCAGCCGATGCCGGGGCCGCTCAGCCGCCAGGCGCACCTGCTGCCACGGTGGTTCCACAAGGGGGAGGTGCTGGGCAATCACTTCGCGCAGCTGGTGGTGCCGTTCTTCCTGTTCGCGCCGGTCCTGGGGCTGTTCCGGGGCTTGGTCCCCGAGCTCGCGGTGGTGCCGCAGATCGTCGGCACGATCGCGGCGGTGATCGTGATCCTCACGCAGCTGTGGTTGATCGTGACCGGCAACTTCGCCTGGCTGAACTGGGCGACGGTCGTGATCGCGTTCTCGGCGGTGTCGTGGCCCGGCCTGCGAAACCCGGTCGTCGAGCGAGCGCAGCGCCCTTCGTCTCGCTTCGCTCGCTCAGGAACCGGGGAGTTGGATCTGTACTGGCTCGTGATCACGTCGGCGGTCGGCATCCTGTACCTCGCGATCAGCTGGCCCGCGCTGCGCAACCTGTTCGCGCACCGTCAGCTGATGAACGCGAGCTTCAACCGCTGGCAGCTCGCCAACGCCTACGGCGCCTTCGGCACCGTCACGAAGCAGCGCATCGAGTTCGTCGTGGAGGGCACGACAGACGCCGATCCGGATGCCGCCCGCTGGCGCGAGTACGAGTTCAAGGGCAAGCCAGGAGACCTGCGCCGGATCCCGCGGCAGTTCGCCCCGTATCACCTGCGGCTGGACTGGCTGATGTGGTTCCTGCCGCTCGGACGCCCTCTGGAGGACTGGTTCGCGATGTTCCTCGTCCGGCTGCTGGAGGCGGATGCCCCGACGCTGCGGATGCTCCGTCGCGACCCCTTCGCGGGCGAGCGCCCCCGCTGGGTGCGCGTGGTGGCGTACCGCTACCGGTTCAGCACGCGCGCCGAGCACCGGGCATCCGGCGATGTCTGGGTGCGCGAGCGGCAGGGGCTGGTGGTGCGCCCGCTCGGCGGGTGACCACTCGCTCGCCGGCACAGGCGCACGACCGGGGCACGGATGCACGACCGGATCGAGCATTCGGCCGTGCATCCGTGCCCGCGTCGTGCAGGTGCACCCGGTCGGGCCGGCGTGACCTCAGAGCAGGACCGGATGACCGGTCGCGAGCGACGCGTACGCGGCCTCCACCAGTGCGACGGCGGCGACGCCGTCGGCGGGCGTGACCCGCGCGTCGCGACCGGTGCGGATGGCGTCGAGGAAGTCGGCGAGCTGCGCGCGGTACGGATCCAGGGCGGATGCCGGCGGCAGGTGCCCCTCCCGTGCGCCGGACAGCTCGTCGGTGTCCACCGACAGCTCGCCGGCTGAGCCGACCACGGACGCGCTCGAACGGAACCGGGTCTCCGGCCCGAACCAGTCCGCGCGCACGTGACTGATGGCCCCGTTCGCGTGCGTGAGCGTGACGTGCGCCGACACGGGTGGCTGCACGACTCCGTCGATCGCCGGCGGATCCTGCGTCGCGGACGCCTCCACCACCGGACCCGCCAGCCACAGGGCCTGGTCGAGGTCGTGGATCATGAGGTCGCGGATGAGCCCTCCGCCGGCGTCCTGCGAGTAGAACCAGGCGGATGCCGGAGCGGCGACCGTCCGGCGGAACGTCAGCTCGAGAAGGGTGCCGACCCCGCCGATCGCCTCGTGAACCTGCCGGTAGCCGGAGAAGTAGCGCACCACGTGCGCGGGGAACACGCGAACGCCCGCCTCGTCCGCGGCATCCGCGATGGCCTGCGCGTCGGCGACGGTGACGGCCAGGGGCTTCTCGCACACCACGTGCCTGCCGCGGCCGAAGGCGGCCCTCGCGATGCCGAGGTGCGTCGCGGTGGGACTGACGATGTCGATGATCCCGCAGGCGTCGATCAGTTCGTCGAGGGTGTCGACGATGCGGATGCCGTAGCGCTCGGCGAGGGCATCCGCTCCGGTGCGGCGCAGGATGTCCACCTCGGCACCGAGCGCGAGCCAGCCCTCGATGTGCGGCGGAGCGATGCCTCCGGCGCCGACGATCCCGATCCGCGGAGTGTCATCCATACGGCCGAGCCTACGTCGCGGGGGAGGCGGCTGCTCGGGGATCCGCGTGAGCGTGCTATCCGCCTCCCGCCTCCCGCGGTGGCCTAGGGCGTCACGATGGCGCGCAGCCGGTCGGCGGGGAGCCCGGCCGATGCGATCTGCAGCATGGTCGCCTCGGGCGTCTGCACCGGGAAGCCGCTGCCGAAGACCCGTCGATCGCCGAGCGGAGCGCTCGGATCCGACACGACACCGGTCGGCCCGTTGAGGTGCCACATGTCCAGCCGCAGCCCGGGCGGGATGTCATCGCCGAGGTGACGGGAGAGCTCGGTGGCCTCCGCGAGGTTCAGCCCGCTGAGGTGGAGCGGACTCGACGGCAGGGATCGGACGAGCTCGGCGAGATCGCGGACCTCCAGGTCGCGCGCGGGGGAGGAGGGATGACGCACGCGTGCGTCATCCAGTCGGACGATGACCTGCACGAGCAGGTCGTGTCGCGCGCAGGCATCGATCACCTCAGTGACCAGTGCCACGTCGTAGTGATGGATCCCGGGGGCCACGCGCACGCCCTCTGCACCCGCATCCGCCGCCCACTCGAGCTCCTGGCGCCAGCCGGGCTCGCTCGGGTCGATCACGGCGAAGGGTCGCAGCAGTGTCTCGCCGGCGCAGGCCGCCAGGGCGGCCTCGTTCCCGGTCCGCGTGTCGAAGCCGAAGAGCGCGGCCAGGTGCGAGACCCAGATCGCGTGCAGGCCGTGGCGCTTCCCGTACGTCCGCAGCGCGCCGGCGTCGGCGGCGGCCGACAGCCGGTACGGCCACTGGCCCAGATGGCACATGGTGTCGGTCGCGTCCAGTTCGGAGAAGCTGCTCAGCAGCATCCGTGACGCCGCCGTCATCTCCGCACCTCCTCGAGCCAGCCGGCGACCGTGCCTCCGAAGACGCGATCCGCGGCATCCTGTTCCAGACCCGCGCCGAGCACCTTCCCCACGTTCACCGACAGGTCCACGTGCGGCAGATCCGATCCGAACACGACGCGATCGACGCCGAGCCGCTCGGCGGCGAGCGCGACCTCGCCGCCGCCGATGATCGTGCCGGAGGTGTCGACGGCGACATTGGGCAGCTCGCGGACGATGTTGACGGCCGATTCGGCCTGTCCGCCCAGATGCGCCATCAGGAATCGGGTGCCGGGGTGGCGGCGCGCCGCCCGCGCCACGTGCTCGGCCGTTGATTCGTACGGGAAACCGCCCACCGTCTTGCGCCAGGCGTGCGTGAGGACGATCAGCCGGTGCTCGGCGGCGTACTCGAGGATCGGATCGGCCAGCGGGTCGTCGGCGAGCGTGGCGATCCAGAGCTTGACGCCCACCATCCCGTGCTCCTCGACGTTCCGTCGCAGGTCCTCCATGGTGTCGCGGCCGTAGCGGGGGTTCACGTAGCAGTACCCGCGCAGATGATCGGGCAGTCGCACCAGCTCGCGCACCAGGACGCGGTTCATCTCGCGCACCTCGTCGATCGAGGGATGCGCGACGAAGTCGCCGATGTTGCTGCAGAGGAAGAGATCGATGCCGAGGAGTCGTCCCGCCTCGACGATCCTGTCGTCGAATCCGCCGTCGTGCAGGTGGGTGTGCGCATCGATGCCGATCACGGCATCTCCCCTGCGAGATCCTCGAGGGCCGCGCGGATGCGCGCCACGGTCAGGTCGATGTCGGCCTCGGTGTGCGCCGCGTTCACGTACGCCACGCGGTACAGGGAGACCCCGTGCCGGAAAGCCAGCCGCATGAACGCCTGCAGGACGGCGTCGTCATCGGCGACGAACTGAGGGCAGGTCGGATGCCCCGCCAGGCGGATGCCGACTCCTGCCGCGGCGAACGCCGCATTGACGCCGTCCTGCAGACGCCGGCCGGAAGCGCGGAGCCGGGAGAGCACGTCCTCGTCGCGCAGCGCCGTCATGGTCGCGGTCGCGGCCGCGAGCGAGAGCGTCTCGCCCCCGTACGTCGACGAGACCACGACCTCGCCTCGATCCAGGACCGAGAGCACGTCTCGGCGCCCGCAGTAGACCGACAGCGGCATGCCGTTGGCGATGCCCTTGCCGAACACGGACAGATCGGGCAGCACGCCCGTGAACTCCGCCATCCCGCCCAGGGCGACCCGGAATCCGGTGACCATCTCGTCGTACCCGAGCAGCGCGCCATGCGCGTCGGTGAGGTCTCGCAGATACCGGTAGAAGTCGCCCGCCTCCGGGATGGACGGGTAGTCGGCGGCGACGAGGATCAGCGCGATCTCCGAGCCGTGCGCGGCGAACAGTCCGTCCAGCGCGGCGCGATCATCCCATTCCACGGCGTGGTGCAGAGCCGAAAGCGCCCCCGGGACTCCCTGGACGGTGCTCGAGGTGCTGCCCGGGAGCACGCGGCCTCCGGATGCCAGCGAGTTCAGCCAGCCGTTGTAGCCGATCTGCACGATCCGGTCCCGTCCCGTGTGCGCGCGGGCGATGCGGATCAGCGCCGCCAGCGCCTCGCCGCCGGTCTTCAGGAACCGTGCCGCCTCCGCGCCGGGAACGATGTCGCAGAACAGCTCAGCCGTCGTCGTCTCGAGTGGGTGCGGATGCCCGAAGAGGATGCCGTCGGCGAGCTGCGCGCGAATCGCCGCGTCCACACGATCGTCGGCGTATCCCAGCGTGACCGGGCCGAGAGCACACCGGTAGTCGATGAACTCGCGCCCGCGGTCATCCCAGACGCGGCATCCCGAACCGCGGACGATCACCTCGGGCTCATCGGGCAGCAGCGTCGGCGCCTTGGAGTTCGTGCTGGAGCCCACCGGCATGACTGCGAGCGCGCGGTCCCGCCACCTCGCCGCCATGTCCATCTCCTCATCTCTCCTTCGGGATGCTGCGTCTGTGCAGGTCAGACCAGGGTGACGACCTCGCCGCCGCGTGCCGCGGAGGCCTGCGCGGCCTTCACGATCTCCACCGTGCGCACGCCGACGCCGGCATCAGGCTGTGGCTGCCGGCCGTCCCGGACCGCCGCCACGAACTCCGCGAGCAGCAGGGCGTCGAGGTCCAGGCCCACCGGGTCCCAGGTCTCGCCGTGCGCGTCATGCCCTGCCACGCCCTGCGTGAACGGGCTGACCGTGACCGTGCCGTGCTCGGCCACCACCTGCAGGGTGAGTCCGCCCCAGGTGGGGGAGGACACCGGCCAGCTCCAGGAGCAGTCGATGCTCGCGATGACGCCGCTCGGATACTGCAGGGTGACCATCCCGCCGGTCTCCACGGCAAGGTCGCGGTCGGCGTACAGCGTGCCGTTCGACACCGCCCGCACCGTGCGGACGCGCTCGCCGAGGAGCTCGTCGAGCAGATCGGCGCAGTGCACGACGTGGTCGACCAGAGCGCCGCCCCCGGCGAGCTGAGGATCGGTGAACCAGGCGCGGTCCTGCGGCAGCTTGCCGTTGTTCACGCCGGTGACGCTGAGCACCCTGCCCAGGCCGCCGCTGCGGATCTGTGCGAGCGCGTCGCGGAACGATGGTGCGAAACGAACCGGATAGGCGACCATCAGGATCACGCCGGCGCGCTCACAGGCCTCGCGCATCGCCACGGCATCCTCGACCGATGTCGCCAGCGGCTTCTCGCACAGCACGTGCGCGCCGGCTGCCGCGGCCGGCTCGACCAGCGCACGGTGGCGGGAGTTCTCCGCGGCGATCACCACGGCATCCGGCTTCCACGCGAATGCCTGCTCGTAGCTCTCCACGTACTCGACGCCGAGCTCGGCGGCGAGCTCCGCCCCGCGCGGAGCGTCATCGGGTGCGGTCGCACCGTCGGGGTCGGTCGCGATCAGCTCGATGCCGGGCATGGCGCGCAGCGCCTGCACATAGCTGAGGGCGTGGGTGTGCGCGAACGAGAGCACTGCGACGCGGAGCGGGCGGACGGCGGTCATCGGACGACCTCCAGCGTCTCGAGGGCGATCGGGGCGCCCGTGGCGATCGAGGCATAGGCCGCCTCGGCCACGGCCACGGCCGCCACACCCTCCGCCGGCGTGATCCTCGCCTCGCGTGCACCGTCGAGAGCCGTCATGAAGTCCGCGATCTCGGCGTAGTAGGGGCTCTCCTGCGGCGACATCGGCGGCAGGTAGTCGGTGGAGGCGGCGGTGATGACGGTGTCGGTGCGGCTGACGCGGTCCTCGGCGCTGTCGTATCGCAGTCGTCCGGAGGATCCGGAGACCTCGACGCTGGTGCGGAACGGCATGCCGGCCGCGACCCAGCTGGCATGCAGGTGGCTGATGACGCCGTTCTCGTGCGTGAGCACGACGTGGGAGCTGACGGGGGCGGGCACGACGTCGTCGACGGTCGGAGGGTTCTGCACCGCGTAGACGGATGCCACGGGTCCGGCGAACCAGATGGCCTGGTCGATGTCGTGGATCATCAGATCGCGGATGACGCCGCCGCCGGTGCTCTCCGTGAAGAACCAGGGCGACTGCGGCGCGGCTCCGGCGCGGGCGAAGCGCTGCACGGCGACCTCGCCGATGCGGCCCGAATCGATGCCCGCCTTGATGCGCTCGTACTCGCCCATGTAGCGCACGACGTGCGCGGGGAAGAGCCGCACGCCCGCCTCCTCCGCGGCCCGCACGACGCGGGCGGCGTTCTCGGCGGTGTCGGCGAGAGGCTTCTCGCAGATCACGTCCCTTCCGCGCGCGATCGCGCGGAGTGCGAGGTCGGCGTGGGTGCTGCTGGGGGTGAGGATGTCGACGATGTCGACCGCCTCGATGAGGGCGTCGACGTCCTCGACGAACGTGAAGCCGTACTCCGCGGCGATCTCCTCGGCGCCCTGGAGGGAGGTCACGTAGCCTTCAGCGCCCAGTGCGCGCCAGGCATCGGCGTGCACGCGGGAGATCCCTCCCGCGCCGATGAGTCCGACTCTCGGTGTGCTCACGCTGTCTCCTCCTGAAGCTCTGCGACTGCGGCGACTCCCGCAGGAAGCGGTGTGATGGGCGGGACGGGCATGCCCTCGATCCCGTAGATGGCGGCGGCGTGCCGGCGGAACGCGAACACGACCGCACCGTGCGAGGCGGCTTCCGCCCCCAGACGCGCCCCGACCACGGGGACGGCGAACGGGAGTCCGATGTGGGCGGACAGCGCGGGGCGCAGCGGGTCGAGGAACTGCTCGTGCGCGGCCGACAGGCCGCCGCCGATGACGATCATGGCCGGGTCGACGGTCAGCGCCAGGGTGGCGATGCCCCGGGCGATCTGGTCGATGAACCCGGTGAGCTCCTGCTGGGAGTCGACGTCGCCGTTGCGGGCCCGGAGGAAGACGTCCTCCGCGTTCTCGCCGGTGCGCCAGGTCAGCTGACCGGTCTCGGTGACCAGGCCGGGGAAGGCGAGCCGGCCGATGTCTCCGGCGGCGTTGTGGATTCCTCGCCGTGGCCTCCCGCCGAGGATCAGTCCCATGGCGATGCGGTTGCCGACGGAGAGGTACAGCACGTCGTCGACCAGCTGCGCGACGCCGAGGTGGTGCTCGGCGACGGCGGCGAGCCGGACGCCGTTGTCGACGGAGACCGGGCATCCGAACGCATCCGAGAGCTGGGAGCCGATGTCGACGCCCGACCACTCCGGGATGACCACCGAGGTCGTCACCCGGCCGTTGTCGTCGACGATGCCGGGGAGCGAGACACCGATGGCGCGCACTCGCGAGCGCGGGATGCCTGCCTCGTGCAGGGTGGTGCGGATGTCGTCGATCACGGTGGCGAGCTTGTCGACGGCGTCGCGCGAGCGGGTGACGCCGTCGAAGCCGCGGTGCAGCACGACCTGGCCGCTGAGGTCGGCGATGACGACTCGCACCGAGGCGATGCCGATGTCGACGCCGACCACGTGACCGGTGCGGTTCTGGAAGGCGAAGCGGCGGGCCGGGCGGCCCGCACCACGGCCCGTCGCGACGGGTGCGTCGGCGATCAGGTCGATATCGGCGAGAACGCCCATCGCGTTCTCCACCGAGGTGCGGGAGAGCTCGAGGGTCTGTGCGATCTCGGTGACGGTGGCGGTGCCCCGGTCACGGATGTGGAGGGCGGCCCGCACGGCGATGGGCAGGCTGCTGTGTCGGGACACGGGCTGCTCCTCTCGTCATCGATGGCGTGCGACTCAAATTAGCACACTGCATTCTCGGAATAACAGGGGGATCTTCTTCGGGATCGGCCGCCAGAAAATCAGCATCTGGCGAGAACTTGAAGATCGTGCTTGACTAATTATCCCACTTGACTGTCATAATGACATCACCCGCACGGTTCAGCAAAGGAGCATCATGCGCGCAAAGAGATTCGCCGGCGTCATCGCCGGGCTTGCCACCGCCGGCCTCATCGCCGGCTGCGCGGCGGGAGGGGGCGACGCCGCGAGCGGTGACGAGACCGTCACGCTCTGGGTCTACCCCGTCATCGCCGACGAGGCCAAGCACAAGGCCTTCTGGGACGAGACCGTCGCGGCGTTCGAGAAGGAGAACACCGACATCAAGGTCAAGTACGAGATCTTCCCCTGGGCGAACCGCGACGAGAGCCTGCAGACCGCGATCGCCGCCAACAAGGGTCCTGACCTCGTCTACCTGATCCCCGACCAGCTGATGGCCTACCAGAAGTCGATCGAACCGATGGACAAGTACCTCAGCAAGGACCGCAAGTCCGAGATCCTCCCGAACGTGACGAAGTCGGTCACGATCGACGGCCACATGATGGGCGCCCCGCTGCTGACCAGCGCGACCCCCCTCCTCTGCAACGCGGCGGTCTTCAAGGAGGCCGGCGTCACGGAGTACCCCGAGACGTGGGAGGACGCGCTCCGCATCGCGCCGAAGTTCACCGAGAAGGGGCTGCACCTCTTCAACTACACGGCATCCGCCGAGGCCACCCTCAACATGACCTTCTACCCGCTGCTCTGGCAGGCGGGCGGCGCCGTGTACGGCAAGGACGGATCCGTCGCGTTCGACGGCAAGGCCGGCACCGAGGCGCTCACGTTCCTCTCCGACCTCGCCAAGATGGGCGCGCTCGACCCGGATGCGCTGACCTCGCTCCCCGCCACCGAGCAGAGCGGCATCGCGACCGGGAAGACCGCGTGCTCGTGGGTCAACAGCGTCACCGAGCTCGCCCCGTTCTGGGGTGAGGAGAACGTCAAGGTGCTCGCTCCGCTGAAGGACAAGAAGAGCATCACGTACGGCACGGTCGGATCGCTGTCGATGCTCAAGGGATCGAAGGTCAAGGATGCCGCGGGCAAGTTCGCGGACTTCGCCACCAGCGCCGAGGTGCTCAAGCCCTACCTGACCGAGGCGGGATTCTTCTCCGCGCTCGACACCGCACCGCTCTACTCCGCCGACTCCCTGCAGGGACAGGTCGAGAAGTACGTGTCCACGACCACGGTCGGCGAGCTCGCGCCGAGCTCGCGCGCCCTGATGGGCGTGGTGTCGCCCGAGATCCAGGCGGCCCTGCTGGGGCAGAAGTCGCCGAAGCAGGCGCTCAGTGACGCGGCCAAGGCCGCGGCCCCGCTCCTGAAGTGACGATCCGGAGGGGCGGCGGGCACTCCGCCGCCCCTCCCCACGACGTGAGGTCAAGGCAATGACTACAGCCCCACCTGCGACAGCGTCTCCCACGCAGTCAGCGCCCGCGAAGCGGCGTCGCACCACGACGCGCCTGCTCGCGCGACGCGAAGCACGCATCGCGTTCCTCTTCGTGCTGCCGGCGTTCCTGCTCTTCATCGCCTTCCGCTTCGGCCCGGCCATCGCCGGCGTCGCGCTGAGCTTCTTCGACTACGACATCTCCGGCGAGATCGACTGGCGGGGGCTCGACAACTTCGTGCGCCTCTTCGAGGACGCGCTGTTCTGGCGGGCCCTGGGCACCACGCTGCTCTACACGGTGTTCGCGGTGCCGATCTCGCTCGCGCTCTCCACCGTGATGGCGCTGGGGGTGCGGCGCTCGTTCCGCGGCTCGCGGTTCTTCCGCTCGATCTTCTTCCTGCCGGTCATCACCTCGCTGGTGCTCGCCGGTGCGATCTTCATCTGGATCTTCTCCCGCAACGGACCGTGGTCGACGCTCATGTCGCCGCTGGGTCTCGGCGGCTCCTGGCTGGCGAGCACCGTACTGGTGGTCCCCGCGATCATCATCGTCGGCGTCTGGTCGCGTTTCGGCTACGGGATGATGATCATGATCGCCGCCATGCAGGACATCCCCCGCGAGCTCGAGGAGGCGGCGCTGATGGACGGCGCCAACGCCTGGCAGCGGTTCCGCTGGGTCATCCTGCCGTTCCTGCGCCCCACCGTGTTCTTCCTCGCGGTCATCGAGACGACCGCCGCGTTCCAGGTGTTCGACGTGATCTACGTCATGACCCAGGGCGGACCCGCCAATGCCAGCTACTCGCTCGTCTACCTGATCTACGACCAGGGCTTCAAGTACTTCGAGTACGGATACGCGGCGGCGGCCGGTGTCGCCCTGTTCATCATGACCCTCGCGGTCGCCCTCATCCAGCGCCTCGTGATCGGAAAGCAGAAATGACCGCGGTGACGTCGAACGCGCAGCTCAGGCAGCGCTCCTACAAGGCGCTCGAGCCGACGCGCGGCGGCCTGGTGCTGCGGTGGGTCTGGCTCAGCATCGCGGCCGTGTTCAGCTTCTTCCCCTTCTACGCGATGGTGGTGCTGAGCCTCAAGCCCGGCGCGGTCGTGAACTTCCCGCAGTCGCTGCTGCCGTGGGGCGACCTGTCCCTCTCCGCGTACGAGCAGGTGCTCAGCGGCCAGAACATCCTGCTCTGGCTGTTCAACACCCTGGTCTACGCCCTCGTCTCGGTCGTCGCGGTGCTGTTCCTCTCGGCGCTGGCAGGCTACGCCTTCGCCAAGAAGCGCTTCGCCGGGAAGGAGGTCATGTTCTGGTCATTCCTCTCGATGGTCATGGTCCCGTTCCACGTGACCCTGATCCCCACGTTCCTGCTGATCGCCAACCTGGGCGGCGTGAACGAGTACTGGGGCCTGATCCTGCCGACCCTGGCGAACGCGCAGGCGGTGTTCCTCATGCGCCAGTTCATCGAGGGTCTGCCCGATGAGCTGTTCGAGGCCGCGCGCATCGACGGCGCCAGCGAGCTGCGCATCTTCCTCCGGATCGTGCTGCCGCTGTGCAAGCCGGTGCTGGCGACCCTCGGGATCTTCGTCTTCCTGTGGCACTGGAACGACTTCCTGTGGCCGCTGATCATCGCGAAGTCCAACGAGATGTTCACGCTGACCGTGGGCATCTCCTCACTGCAGCAGCAGAACGTCCCGCTGAGCGTGATGCTCGCCGGTTCGGTCGTCGCGCTGCTGCCGATCTTCATGGCGTACCTCATCGCGCAGCGATACGTGCAAGAAGGCGTGACCGGCTCGGGAATCAAGGGCTGAAAGGAATGAGTGACGTGACAACGAAGAGCTTCACCTCGGAGGCTGAGCTGGAGCAGGCGCTGACGGCGCCCAGCGACGCGCTGATCGAGGACTTCTCGAGGACCTCAGGGGATCTGGTCATCCTCGGTGCGGGCGGCAAGATGGGCCCGACCCTCGCGGTGCTCGCCCGGCGGGCGATGGATGCCGCGGGCCGGAGTGCCGACACCGTGTACGCCGTGTCGAGGTTCGGCGACCCGGTGGTCACCGAGCGGCTGCGGAGTGCGAACGTGGAGGTCGTCCCGTTCGACCTGATCGAGAACGACGACTTCTCGGCGCTCCCCGACGCCCCGAACGTCGTGTTCATGGTCGGCGCGAAGTTCGGTGCGGCCACCAGCCCGTCGTGGGCCTGGGAGGTCAACGCGGCGCTGCCGGACCGCGTCGCGCGACGCTACCGCGACAGCGCGATCTCCGTGCTGTCCACGGGCAACGTCTACCCCTTCCTCCCGGCCTCCTCGGGCGGTGCGTCCGAAGAGGTGACGCCCGCGCCGATCGGCGAGTACGCGCAGTCCTGCCTCGGCCGCGAGCGGGTGTTCGAGTTCGGCGCGCAGCAGCGCGGCACGAAGGTCGCGCTTATCCGGCTGAACTACGCGGTGGACCTCAGGTACGGGGTGCTCGCCGACATCGGCAGCGCCGTGCACGCCGGAGAGCCGGTCTCGCTGGCCACTGCGAACGTCAACGTGATCTGGCAGGGCTACGCGAACGAGGTCGTGCTGCGCAGCCTGCTGCATGCGACATCCGACGTGTTCACCATCAATCTGACCGGACCGGAGCTGCTGAGCGTCGAGTCGATCGCCCGCCGGTTCGGCGCCCTGTTCGAGACCGAGGTGCGTCTCGTCGACGAGCCGCAGCCGACCGCCCTGCTCAGCGATGCGCGGCGCTGCATGGGGCTGTTCGGATATCCGGCGGTGCCCGCGGAGACGCTGATCGAACTGCAGGCCGCCTGGATCAGGGACGAGCTGCCGATGACGGCCAAGCCGACCAAGTGGGCCGTGCGAGACGGGAAGTTCTGATGACCGCCGTTCCCGTCCTGCGCGCCGAGGCTGCGCAGACCCTCGCCCGCGGAGCGGTCATCCCCGCGCATCCGCTCGCCCTGACCGCCGACCGCCGGCTCGATGAGCGCCGCCAGCGCGCGCTGAGCCGCTACTACCTCGCCGCCGGTGCCGGCGGACTGGCCGTCGGGGTGCACACGACCCAGTTCGAGATCCGCGATCCCGAGCACGGTCTGTACGAACCCGTGCTCGCGCTCGCCGCCGAGGAGCTGCAGGCCGCCGATGCCGGCATCGTGCGCATCGCCGGTGTCGCCGGCGACACGGCTCAGGCGGTCGCCGAGGCCGAGGTCGCGCGCGACCTGGGGTACGACGCGGTGCTGGTGAGCCCCCGCGTCGCCGGTGCCGACAATGCGGCGCTGCTCGACCGTGCCCGCGCGGTCGGCGAGGTGCTCCCGCTCGTGGGCTTCTATCTGCAGACGGCGATCGGCGGGCCGGTGCTCGACCGCGACTTCTGGTGCGAGTTCGCGTCCATCCCCTCGGTCGTCGCCGTCAAGGCTGCGCCCTTCGACCGCTACCGGACTCTCGAGCTGGTGCGCGGCGTCGCCGCATCCGGTCGCGCAGACGAGATCGCCCTGTACACGGGCAACGACGACTCGATCGCCACCGACCTGCTCTCGGAGTTCCACGTGGAGTTGCCGGACGGGCCGCGCACGCTGCGGTTCGTCGGAGGGCTGCTCGGCCAGTGGGCGGTCGGAACGCGGGCCGCGGTCGAGGTCCTCGACACCGCGCACCGCGCTGCGGCGGGCGATCTCGAGGCCTATCACCGGCTCGGGCGCATCGGATCCGATCTGGTCGACCTCAATCAGGCGGTGTTCGATCCCGGCAACGACTTCCACGGGGTCATCGCGGGCGTGCACGAGATGCTGCGCCAGCAGGGCCTGCTGGAGGGCATCTGGTGCCTCGACCCGAACGAGAGCCTCTCGCCCGGGCAGGCGGAGGAGATCGCCCGCGTGCGCGGCGCCTATCCCGAGCTCAACGACGACGCCTTCATCGCCGAGCACGTCGAGGAGTGGCTGAGATGACCGCCCCCGTCCTCGTCGCCGTGGTCAGCGCGGAGCTGATGGCGGAGTTCTTCGCGGATGCCGACGTCGAGCGCCTCCGTGCCGCGGCATCCGCTCTGGGCGGGGACTACGTACGGGTGGACCGCCTGGCGGACGTGCCCGATCCGGGCGCGGCGCGGGTCGTCGTCACCAGCTGGGGCGCCGTGCCCTTCGACGCCGGACTGCTGGCGCGGATGCCCCGGCTCGAACTCGTGGCGCACACCGGTGCGACCGTGAAGGCGTTCGTCACCGACGAGCTTTTCGATCGCGGCGTGCAGGTCACGCAGGCGGGAGCCGCGATGGCGCGCCCCGTGGCGGAGGTCTCGCTGGCGTTCACGCTCCTGCTGCTGCACCGGATCGGCGAGATGAGCGTCGCGCTGCGCACTCCCGGCGGCTGGTACGACCCGGCCGTCGGCGTGCAGCATCAGATCCTGGGCGCGCCGATCGCCGTGATCGGGGCATCGCGCACCGGACGGTCGTACCTGGAGCTGATCCGTGCCCTCGGCGCACGCCCGTTGCTCGTCGACCCCACGGTCGACGCGGCCGAGGCCGCGGCGCTCGGCGCCGAGAAGGTCGAGCTCGACGATGCACTGCGCCGCGCGCGGATCGTCGCACTGCACGCCCCGACCCTGCCGGTGACGCACCACATGATCGGCGCGCGCGAGCTGGCGCTGATGCCTGACGGGGCCGGGCTGGTGAACACCGCACGCTCATGGCTGGTCGACGGCGCCGCCCTCGAGGCGGAGCTGCTCACCGGTCGCATCTCGGCCGCGCTCGACGTGTTCGACGAGGAGCCGATGCCGCAGGACAGCCCGCTCCGGACGCTCGCCAACGTGCTGCTCACGCCGCACCGTGCCGCCGGAACAGTGGAGGGACGACGGGAACAGGGCCGCATCGTCGCCGACGAGGTGGAGGCCTTCGCCGCCGGCCGACCGCTGCGACAGGCCATCACGCGTGAACAGCTCGCGGTGATGGCCTGACCATGAGGGTCGCGTTCGCGGGGGTCGCGCACTCGCATCCCTTCGCCGATGCCGTGAACCTGGCTGCGCGCGGTGCGCACCCGGCGGGCGTCTGGGACGTCGACGACCCGGACCGACGCGAGGACTTCGCGGCGCGGTTCGGCGCCCCGGTCTTCGCCGAGCTGACCGAGCTGCTGGCCACCCGCCCTGACGTCGTGGTGGCCACACCTCGCACGCCGCGTGCCGTCGAGGTCGCCCTGGCGTGTGCGCGGGCGGGCATCCCGGTGTTCTTCAACAAGACGATCGCCGCGGATGCCACGGGACTGGCCCGCTGGGAGGCGCTGCCGGAGGCGCCGCGGTTCACCTCGTCCGTGCTGCGCTTCGCGCCCGAGCTCGTGGCGTTCGCAACCGTGCTGCCCTCCCGCCCGCGTGCGATCGAGGTGCACGCCCAGCACGACATCGCCGGCTTCCTCGACGACGCACGGCGCTGGCAGGACTCGCCCTCCGGCGCCGGCGGCACGATGCTCAACATCGGAGTGCACGCCTGGGAGATGCTCGACGTCGTCCTTCCCGGTGCGGCGGTGGAGGTCCTCTCCGCGGTGCGGACCGGCGGCGCGGGTCCGACCGCGTCGGAACTGCTCGCGACCGTGCACGCGCGTGCCGGCGAGACCTCGGTGACGGTGACCATCTCGGGGGTCGCCGGCGCCGACAGATACGCGGTGCGCACCTGGCACGACGAGGGGATGCGGGAGCTGGTGCTGCCCGAGGACCAGGACGGGCTGGGATACGCCGGCACGGCCGACGCAGTGCTGAGGCTGGCGGCCGGCGAGATCCCCGTGCCGGCCGCGCGGACGGCCGCGGTGTACCGCAACGCCGTCGTGGCGGCGGAGACGGCGAGGGGATGGGGATGACGGGGACCGGGACTGGGCGCGCCGATGCGCCCTGGAGTGCGGGCGTCCGCACGTGATGGCGATGATGCCGGAAACGAGGAGAAGATGATGGAGACGGTCCAGAAGGAGACGGCGCAGGCCGCCGAAGGGCGCTCGCGCCGGATGGTGCTCGCCGGATTCGGAGCGGCGGCAATCGGCGGTCTGGCCGCGGTCGGCGCGGCCGCACCCGCGAACGCCGCGACTCCGCTGCCGATGGCGAGGGACGCCGTGTCGGCGTCGACGGTCGCGTCGCTGCAGAAGGTCGAGGCCAAGGCCGACGACATCGTCGCGGTCGCGGGCTACGCCGAGCCCGGTGACGGCGGTGGCGGCCTGTTCCGCTGCGTGACCGCCGATCAGCCGAAGGTCGACGGCGGAACGGTCGTCGCGGGCAAGGGCGGCGCCGTCTGGGTGCGCGTGCACTCCGGGACGATGGACTTCCGCGCGTTCGGCATCTTCGGGCCGGATGCGCCCGCGGACGACGCCCTGGACGCGATGGTGGCGGATGCGGGCATCCATCGCATCGAGGCCCACACGGACCTGAACTTCGTGAAGCGGCACAGGTTCTCGCGGTCGAACATCGTGTTCGACTTCGGCAATCACCTGATGACGACCGAGGGGATCGAGAACGCGGGCAAGGACGACCCGTTCGCCGCCGTGATGTTCTTCCAGGGCGAGCTGACCGGCGAGGAGCGCACGGCTGTGCTCGGCGCACCGGTCGCGGATCTGGCCGACGTCTACCCCGTGGGCGACTCGTCGTTCTTCCAGGTCGGCGAGTGGTACGCCGCGGAGGTGAACGCCCTCGCCGGCCGCTGGGAGCGCGAGCTGCAGCGGCTCGTGCAGGTGACGCAGATCGTCGACGGCTCCCGCATCCGCGTGAACTATCAGAACGGCTGGCCCCTCGGCAAGGATCGTTCGATCACGTGGCGGCACGTGAAGCCCGTGCAGAACGTGGTGGTGTCCAACCTGCGCTTCCGCGGCAAGGGCACCGACGAGTACACCGGTTCGCACCCCCTGGCCTTCGAGTACGCGGTGCGCTGCGACGTGGATCACATCGACGGCACGGCCACGTTCTGGCCCCTGATCATGCGCCGGTGGAACACCTACTTCACCACCGAGAGCTGCACGCTGAAGAACCCGACCTCGGTCACCTGGGGCGGGGCGGGGTACATGACGCAGCAGATCTACTGCCTGTACGGCTACGTGGCGAACTGCCACACCTCGAACGCCAGGCACCTGAATGACTGGACCGCCAGTGCCTACGGCCTGGTCGAGAACTGCCACGGCGACGGCGACGACCAGGGTCCGTTCGTGACGCACGGGCAGTACGAGCACGACCTGACCTACGTGGGGAACTCCGGCCTGATGACGTTCGCCAACTCCGGGGCGGCATGGGGCGGCGCGGCGAAGCGCATCACGGTGCGCAAGCACGTCTGCTCCTGGTTCGTCGCGAGGGTGAAGGTCACCGACCTGACCCTCGAGGACATGCGGGTGATCGGCAAGCCCGACCTCGCCGGCTCCGGCATGCTCTGGATCAACGCCGACGGCGCCCAGCTGCGCGGCTGCTCCGCCACCGACACGCTGATCATCACGCAGGCATCGGATGCGTCGAAGCGGCCGACCGTGATCGAGGCGTCCGAGTTCACGTTCGTGGCGGCGGGCGATCTCACCAACGCCACCGTGACGAAGCCGGTGACGTTCGTCGACACCCGGCTGAACGGCGTGAACGGGCTGAAGCTCGCCGGCGCCGCCGCCGTGGAGTTCCGCGGTGGGCAACTGATCGGCGGCGACCGCGATGCGGCCTTCAGCACGTCGTCGTCACGGCTTCGGCTCACCGGCGTCGAGGCGGAAGGCATCCGCATCGACGCGGCGAGCGGAAAGGCGCAGGCGGTCGAGATCCTCGGCGGTTCCGCGGTTCGCACGGCGGCGGGCGCGGCGGTGTCGCACAGCGGCGGCGGGGAGCTGACCGTCGTGCTCGGCGACAGCACGTTCTCGGGCAGGGGCACGCATGTCTCGCTCACCTCGGGCGCGAATCACTACCGGGCCACCGGATGCCGATTCGACGGCGGCACCCTGGAGCTCGCCGCAGCGGCGTTCGGCGCGGGCAGCACGCTGCTGCACTCCGCGAACGTCGAGACGGCGGTGAAGCGCGTCGTCCCCGACGCGGCGGACAACGTCCTGACCACCGGGAACGTGATCGTGTGAGCGGACGGATCGTGAAGGGCGCGCCACCGGATGGCCGCTGACCCGATCCTGCGGCCGGCGGTCGCGGCGGATGCCGCGCCGCTGGCCGCGCTGTGGGCGATCGCCTTCTCTCCGCCGCTGCTGCCGGATCAGTGGCTCGTCGATGCCGACCGGCTCGCGCACACGATCGTCGCCGCCGACGAGGAGGGCGTGGTCGGGTCGATCTACGGGCTGCCGAAGCGCCTGCGCGAGGACGACGGCGCGGTGGCGTCGGTGCACTGCATCGGCAGCGTCGCGGTCGCCGACCGGGCACGAGGGCGCGGCATCGCCCGGCGGCTGGTGGCGGCCACGCTCGAGTCGGCCGGGCGCGCGGGCGCCGACTGGGCGCTGCTCTTCACCGGCACGCCCGAGGTGTACGGCTCGAGCGGCTTCGAGACCTTCACCATGCGTCGGTCGCTCACCGGACCGTGGGGTGCCGCGCTCGGCGCCCCGGGCGCCGGGGCTTCGGAGGCCGGTTCGCCGGATGCGGCCGTGCGGCGCGACCCGGTGAGCCTCGACGCGCTGCTGACGGGTGCCGAGGCCTATGAGGCCTCACGAGCGGACGTCGTGCTCGCTCCCGTGCGCTCGGTGCAGGACTGGGCGATGGCCGCAGTGCGGCTGGACGGCATGACGCTGTATCGCACAGATGGCGGTTACGCCGTGGCGGAGGTGCGGGACGGGCTCGGCGTGCTGGCCGAGCTCGCGGTCGTCGATCCTCGGGCACGCGCCGTGCTGCTCGAGGCGGTCGCCGCGGACTGGCGGGCGGGCGGTGCCGTGCGCGTCGACATCGCCGTGCCCGATCGCGCCGAGGACGTCGTCGCCGTGCGGGGGTTCGCGCCGTCGGCGCAGCCGGTGCAGGACGGCACGGGGATGACGCGCCCGGGGCGCAGGTCGCCCCGGATCACCGGCATCCGGCACTTCGGCGCAGCGGACTACTTCTGAGGGACGACGGAGACGGACATGACGACGCACTGGCTCGGCGCGGCTCGCCGCACGCGGAGTTCACTCCGCGGCTGCCGCCGTCCCCGCCAGGGGTGCGATGCGCTCCACGGCACGGGTGACGTGCGCGGCGATCACCGCGCGCACAGCCTCGGGGTCCCCGCCCGCGATGGCCTCGTAGATGAGGCGGTGGCTGCGCACATGCTCGGCCTGCTCGGCCGGGGGCAGGGCGGCGTTGGCGGCCTGGATGAACCCGGCGATGCGGCCGCGCAGCTGGGAGTTCAGCTCCGTGACGAAGCGGTGCTCGGAGAGGTCGGCGAGCGCCTCGTGGAACGCGCGATCCTGCCGCAGGACCTCGTCCATGTCCCCGATCGGCGCCGCCTCCATGGCATCCAGGATGTCCTGCAGGCGCTTCGCGGAGTCGTCGCTCCAGCGCTCCTGCACCCGGATCGCCATGAACTGCTCCAGCACGATCCGCAGGCTGGAGATCTCCTCGAGGTCCTGCGCGGTGAGCTCGGCGACGCGAGCGCCGCGTCGTGGTTCGCGCACGATGAGGCGCTCCTCGGCGAGACGTGTGAGGGCTTCGCGCACGGGGATGTGGCTCACTCCGAGTCGCTCGGCGAGCCTGCGCTCGACCAGGCGCTCGCCCGGGAGCAGCTCTCCGGACTGGATCGCCGCGCGCAGCTGATCGGCGACCTGCTCCGCGATGTTCTGGTCGGACACCGTGCGCATGGCTCCCCCTCCCGTGGTCTCGGCGTGCTGACCCCACGATGCTATGGCATCCGCTCGGGAAGGCTGTTGATCTCGTCTCGACAGCTGGATACTATTTACTATAGCAAACCTACGTGGACGGGAAGAGACTCATGACGACGACGTCAGCGGGAGAAGTCCGGTCCGGCGGTCGCCGGGCACTCATCACCGGCCTCGGGGCCGCCGCACTCGGCGGCGCGGCCGTCGTCGTCGGCACGGCCCCGGCTCAGGCCGCCGAAGGTCCGCAGAACGTGCGGCGCGTGCAGAACGTCGCCGAGCTGGCGGGCATCCGCGCACGTGACGGGGATGTCGCGATCGCCGCCGGCTACCGCACCGCGGGCGACGCCGGTGCGCTCGTCTACACGGGTGCCGATGCCGACGGCGTCACGGCGAACGGCGGAACGGTGATCGCCGCGCAGAAGGGCACCGTGTGGCTGCTGCAGCACGACGGCACCGTCGACTTCCGCGCCTTCGGCATCCTCGACGGGAAGACGGCGGCCGACGACGCCCTCGACGCGATGGTCGTCGACGAGAGCATCCGCCGGATCGAGGCGCACACCGACCTGCTCTTCCAGCGACGGCACCGCTTCACCCGCTCCCTTCTCGAGATCGACTTCGGCGGGCACACGATCACCACCGAGGGCATCGAGAAGAACACCCACGACAACCCGTTCGGCGCCGTGATGTTCTTCACCGGCGTGGCGAAGGACGACACGGTCGAGCACGCGCTCGCCGAGGCCTGGCCCGAGCTGACCGACGCCGTCGCGGTGCCCGACGCCGGCCGGTTCCCGCTCGGCTCCTGGTGGGCGGTGCAGTGCGCCCCCGTCGCCGGCGGAGGAGGAGACGAGCGCGAACTGCAGCGGTTCGTCGAGGTCACCCAGCGCATCGACGACACCCACATCCGGATCGACTACCTCAACGGCTGGCCGCTCGAGAAGGGGCGCCGCCTGACCTGGCGCCGATTCGACCCGGTCGCCGGCGTGCGCATCTCGAACATGCGCTTCCTCGGCGCCGGGCCTTTCGATGGCCCCACCGACGGCGGCCTTCCCGACCCGCGCGAGATGACTGGATCGCATCCGGTCGCCTTCGAGTACGCCATCCGCTGCGACGTCGCCGACGTGCACGCCTCGCAGACGTGGTGGCCGGTCGTGATGCGGCGCTGGAACACGCACTTCGTCACGGAGCGCTGCTCGATCGAGAACCCGCCCACGGTGTTCTACGGCGGCGCGGGCTACCTCACCCAGCAGATCTACTGCCTGTACGGCCGGGTCAGCGACTGCACCTCCTCGAACGCGCGGCACCTGAACGACCTCACCGCCAGCGCGTACTGCCTGGTCGAGAACTGCCACGGCGACGGCGACGACCAGGGCGGCAACCCGTTCACCACGCACGGGCAGTACGAGCACGACCTCACCTTCCTGGGATGCTCCGGACTGATGGACATCGCGAACTCGGGCGCCCAGTGGGGCACCTCCGCGAAGCGCATCACGGTCCGCGACCACGTCTGCTCGTGGTTCGTCGCGGGCACGAAGATCACCGACCTCACCCTGGAGAACGTCCGCGTGATCCCGCGGTCGACGTTCGATCCGCAGGCGACCATGACGATCAACGCCGACGGCGCGCAGCTGCGCGGATGCACGGCAGGGCTGCTCGCCATCGGGCAGCGCAGCTCGCGATCCACGCGTCCCACGACGATCGAGGACTGCACGTTCACCCTGCCCAAGGAGCAGGTGCTCGTGCAGACCCCGGTGGCGAACACCGTCACGTTCTCGCGCTGCACGATCGGCGGGCTCGACACTGCCAAGGTGCGCGGCTCCGGGGCAGTGAGGTTCCTCGACTGCGACCTCAGCGGTCCCGCCTCGGGCGGGCCGGTCGAGTTCGGCTCCTCGCGGGTCACGATCCGCGGCGGCACCGTCCGCGATGCCGCCCTGGTGATGACAGCGACGCGCGACCAGCTCGTCGTGCTCGACGGCGTCGAGCTGAGCACCACCCGCACCCAGGGCGCGATGGTCGGCAGGGGCGCAGGCGGCGGCACCGTCTCCTGGCGCCTGAGCGGGGTCGACTCCACGGCATCCGGCGACGCAGCACATCTCGCCATCGGCTCCGGCGTGAACCACGTGCGCATCCAGGACGCACGATTCAGCGGCGGACGACTCGACCTGGCCGAGGGCTTCGCGGGCGACTCGACGCTGCTGTACAGCGCATCCGTCGAGAGCGGCGTGAAGCGCAGCCTGCCCGCGGCAGGCGACCGCATCCTCATCGACGACTCGATCCTCACCGTCTGACCCACCACCGGAACGGCACTCATGCAGAGCACGCAGCAATCGCCCAGGTCGGCGGCACGTCAGGGCACCGCCCTCGGCGACCGCATCCGCGTGCCGCGCAGCGCCGTGCGGGCGGGCGTCGCCCGACGGGACATCACCCCGCCCGTCGGCATCCGCGCCAAGAACTGGGGGCCGGCCGACTGGGAGCGCTCCGAGGGCGCGCATCGGCCGTTCACCCTCACCGCGCTCGCGCTGACCGGGGCCGACGAGCGACCGCGGGTGCTGCTCGCGGTCGACGGCACGTGGTGGCGCCGCGTCGCCGACGAGCGCGGCGTGCGCGAGGCGATCCTCGGCGGGCTGGGGCTCGCGCCGGACCAGCTGATGCTCTCGCTCTCGCACACCCATGCCGGGGCCGTGCTCTGCGCCGCTGACGCGCATCTGCCCGGCGGCGAGCTGATCCCCGGTTACCTCGAGGCGATCGCGGCCGCGGGCGTCGCCGCCGGACGCGAGGCGCTGGACGCCGCGGGCGAGGGGCTCATCGAATGGACGCACGGGCGCTGCACGCTCGCCGCCGATCGTGAGCTCGACCTCGACGGCAGGGCCCTGGTCGGCTGCAACCCGGAGGGCGAGTCCGACGACACCGTCGTGGTCGGGCGGGTCAGCGTCGACGGCGCCGTGCGCGCCGTCCTGGTGAACTACGCCTGCCACCCGACCACGCTCGCCTGGCAGAACCGCGAGGTCTCACCCGACTACGTCGGTGCGATGCGCGAGACCGTCGAGGCCGCGACCGGTGCCGCCTGCCTGTTCGTGCAGGGGGCCTCCGGCGAGCTCGCCCCTCGTGAGCAGTACACCGGTGATGTCGGCGTGGCCGACCGGCACGGCCGCTCCCTCGGGCACGCCGTCCTCGCAGCCCTGGACGCGCTGCCCGTGCCGGGTCAGGAGCTCACGCTCGACCACGTGGTGGAGTCCGGCGCCCCGCTCGCGATCTGGACCGGCCGCCCCGTCACCGCCGACCACTCCGCCGCAGGCGTCTTCGGTGCGGTGGATCTGCCGCTGCGTGATCTGCCCACGCTGGACGAGCTCGCCGAGGAGTGGAAGGACATCGATCCGCGCTCGCGTGAGGAGCGCCTCGGCCGGGCACGCAACCTGCGCGAGGGGTACATCGACGGAGCCACCGTCCCGCATCCGGTGTGGGCCTGGAGAGTCGGCGATGCCGTGCTGCTGGGGCATCCGGGCGAGGCCTACTCGCGCCTGCAGCGCACCCTGCGCGCACGCTTCCCCGGCACCCCGATCGTGGTGATGAACCTCACCAACGGACCGGGCTTCGTCTACCTCCCCACCCGCGAGGCCTACGAACGCGGCGCCTACCAGTCCTGGCAGACGCCGCTCGCCGCGGGGGCCCTCGAACTGCTCGAGCAGCACGCCTGCCGCCTCGTCGCCGGTCTGCTCGACGCTCCGGCATCCTGACACCCACCCGAAGGAGAACCATGTCCCCTCAGTCGCCCGTCGCCGTCGTCACCGGAGGAGCAGCCGGCATCGGCTGGGAGATCGGCCGGCGCCTCGCCGCGGACGGCTTCACCGTCGTCGCCGCCGACCGGGTGCCCGCTCTGACCGCGGGCGAGAACCCCGCGGGCATCCTGTGGCGCGAGCTCGACGTCACCGACCCGGTGGCCGTCGACCGAGTCTTCGCCGAGATCGAGGACGAGCTCGGCCCGATCGCGGTGCTGGTCAACAACGCAGGCATCCAGCGCCACCGCGCCATCGAGGACCTGTCCTGGGACGAATGGACGGCCGTCGTCGACGTGAACCTGCACGGCGTCTTCGCCTGCCTGCAGGCGGCGGGAAGGCGGATGCTGGCGCGGGGCGAGGGTCGCATCGTGAACATCTCGTCGATCTCCTCGCGCGGCTCGGCAGGCCGTGCGCCGTACGCCACCACCAAGGCGGCCGTGATCGGCCTGACCGCGACGGCGGGCGCCGAGTGGGCCGCCCGGGGCGTGCGGGTGAACGCCGTCGCACCCGGCTACGTCGACACCGGGGTGTTCCGCCAGGGCGTGGAGGCGGGCACGCTCAGCCTCGACACGATCCTGTCGCGCATCCCCGCCGGGCGCCTCGCCGACGCCAGCGAGATCGGCGACGCGGTGAGCTTCCTGGTCTCCGACCAGGCGCGCTACATGAACGGCCAGACGCTGTACGTGGACGGCGGCTTCATGGTGGACTACGGCGTGCCCCTCGCGAAGAAGCCCGAATGACCCTCATCTCACGCATCGACACGGCGACCGCCGTGCTGCCGCTGCCCGCACCGCTGCAGCTGGGCGCGATGACGGTGACGCGCCGCGAGTACAGCGCCGTGCGCGCGACGGACGCCGACGGCACCACCGGCGTGGCCTATTGCCTGTCCCGGGAGGCGCCCATGGCGGAGCTCGTCGAGCGACTGGTCGCCGGGCACGCCGTCGGGGCCGACGCCGACGATCCCCCCGCGACCTGGGAGCGGATGCTGCGCGGCAGCGCCATCGTGGGCCGCGTCGGCCTGGTCCGCCGGGCGATCGGCCTGGTGGACATCGCGCTCTGGGACATCGCCGCGCGGCGCGCGGATCAGCCGCTGTGGCGGATGCTGTGCGCAGGCGACGAGTCCCGCCCCTCGATGCTCGTGGCCGCGTACCCGACTCCCGACCGCACGCCCCGCGCGGTCGCCGACGAGGTGCTCGCGCAGGCCGACGGCTGGACGAACGTGAAGGTCTCGCGCCTGCCCGATCCGGCGTACATGCGCGAGCTGATCGGCATCCTGAACCGGGAGCTGCCCCGCGACACCGGTCTGGTCGTCGACGTGGGCTTCGGCTGGCGCGACGCCGACGAGGCGCTCGCCGAGATCGGCCAGTGGGGCGATCCCAGGCTCGCCTGGCTGGAGGACCCGCTGCTGCCGGAGGATGCCGCCGGCTGCGCCCGCATCCGTCGCGAGAGCGGCCTGCCGCTGTCGGTCGGCGATGAGGTCACCGACCCCGCCGTGCTGCGCGCGCTGGTCGAGGCGGAGGCGGTCGACGTGCTGCGTCTCGACGTCGTCGCGATCGGCGGCGTCACCCCCGCGCGGGAGATGATCGCCTGGGCGGCGGAGCGCGGGGTGCCGGTCTCGGGTCACGTGTACTCCGAGGTCACCGCGCATCTCGGCATCGGGGTGGAGACGTTCGCGCGCGGCGGGAACCCGTACGATCCGGCGCCGTCGTTCATCGTCGGCGGCCCTCGGTTCGAGGGCGGGGTGCGGCCGGCGGATGCCGTGGGGCTCGGATTCGGGCTCGATCCGTCGGTGTTCGATTTCGAGGGGAGACCGGCGTGAGCGGATCTGCGAGCTCGACGCCGCGGAGCGTCGTCGTGACGGGAAGCGGCAAGGGCATCGGGCGGGCGATCGCGGAGCGGCTGACCGCCGACGGCTGGATCGTCGTCGGGCTGGAGCGGTCGCCGGGATCGGGGACAGTCGAGGAGCGCATCTGCGCGGAGGTGGTGCACGGCGACGCCTCGGCGCGCGAGACGCACCGGCGCGCGGCCGAGGCGGCGATGGCCAGGGCGCCGCTGACCGGATGGGTGAACAACGCGGGCATCACCAAGCGCACGCCGCTCCACGAGCTCGACGAGGACGTGGTCCGCGAGATCGTCGGCATCAACGGCTTCGGCTACGTCTGGGGATGCTCGGTCGCCGTCACGGCCTTCATCGATCAGGGCGCACCCGGCGCGATCGTCAACATCGGCTCGATCCACGGCCGCGCCAGCCACCCGGACCATGCGGCCTACGAGTTCACGAAGGGCGGCATCGACGCGCTCACGCGCAGCGTCGCCGTGAGCTACGGCGGACTCGGCATCCGGGCGAACACGGTGGCGCCCGGCGGGGTGCGGACTCCGCATCTGGAGGCGCAGATCGCCGCGGCGGCCGACCCCGCGGCGGAGGAGCGCGCACTCGCGGAGGGACCGCCGATGGGCCGCATCGCCCGGTCCGAGGAGGTCGCCGCGGTGGCGGCGTTTCTGCTCTCCGACGAGGCGCCGTACCTCACCGGGCAGTCGATCGCGGTCGACGGCGGATGGACCGCGTCGTTCGGAGACGTGTCGGTGCCCGCCGCTTTGAGGAAGCGCTTCGCCCGCTGACCGGCTCACCCGGGGTGGCGACACCGTCGGCTCAGGCCACCGGGCGCCGCGGGCGCGTCAGGCCTTCAGCATCGAGGCGCGGGCGATGCGTCCGTCGACCACGTCGAAGGTCGCGATCGTCTCCGTGGCGATGCCGGCGTTGATCACCTGCTCCTGCGCGACGACCCATCGGGTTCCGAAGAGCACGCTGGTGTCGATCACGCAGGAGAGCTCGGGGTTCTGCAGCCGGGGTTCGTAGAACGCGCGGATCGCTGCGGCTCCGACGATCGGCTCGGTCGCGACGCCGGTGATCACCGCGTCCTCCGCGTAGGTCGCGACGAACGCGTCGAGGTCGTGGGCGTTGAAGGCGTCGAGCTGCGCCTGGACGGTGTCCTGCGCGCTGCGGGTCTGGTCAGTCAATTCGTACTCCTCCGTTGACGTCATAGGTGGCGCCCGTGATGAACCCGGCGCGCTCGGATGCCAGTGAGGCGATGATCCACGCGACGTCGGCGGGGCGGCCGAAGGCGCCGAGCGGGATGCCCGACTCCAGCTTCTCCCGCCCCTCGGCGGACAGTTCGTCGGTGATGGCGCTCGCGACCGGTCCCGGCGTCACGGCGTTGACGCGGATCCCCTCCGCCGCGAGATGGCGGGCGAAGCTGCGGGTGATGGCCAGCAGCGCTCCCTTGCTCGCGGCGTAGTGGATGCCGGTCTGCAGGGCGCCGACCTGGCCGGCGATCGACGACAGGTTGATCACCGACCTGTCGCCCTCGGCGGCGCGCAGCAGCGGCAGCGCGGCCCGGGTGAGCAGGAAGGTGCCGCGGGCGTTGGTCTCGAGCACCAGGTCCCACTCGTCGATGTCGATCTCGTCGTAGGGCGTGTAGGGGCAGACCCCGCCGTTGTTGACGAGCACGTGCAGGGAGCCCCAGGCCGCCGTGATCTCCGCGATCAGGGCGTCGACGGACTCGCGGTCGCGCAGGTCGAGCCGGGACACGCGCGCCTCGGGGGCGCCGGCGGCACGGCACTCCTCCGCCACCCGGGCGGCCTCCGTCTCGCGCCCGGTGTACGTGATCCACACGGCGGCGCCGGTGCGGGCGAGTTCCAGGGCGGTGGCCGTTCCGATGCCGGAACTGGCCCCGGTGATGAGAGCGCGGCGAACAGTCATGTCAAAACGCTATAGCAGATTCGAGCAAAGAGGAACCTCTCGACAGGTAGTTGCTAGATGCTATAGCATTCATGACCATGGCTGACTCCCACGTCCTCATCACCGACTGCGACCTGCCCGGCGAGGCCGCCGAGCAGACGCTTCGAGCTGCGGGCCTGCGCGCCGATCGGGCACCGGACACCGATGCCGACACCCTCGCCGCCCTGGGCGCCGAGGCCGAAGCCCTCATCGTGCAGTGGCGTCGCATCGACGGACCCCTCATGGATCGCATGCCCCGCCTCAGGATGATCAGCCGGCTGGGAATCGGGTACGACATGATCGATGTCGCCGCGGCGACCGAGCGGGGGATCGCCGTCGCGAACACCCCGAGCTACTGCATCGAGGAGGTCGCCTCGCACACGATCGCCATGATCATGACCCAGGCACGTGGACTCCCCGCCTACGACGCCGCGCTGCGCGCGGGCGAGTGGAAGCCGGTGGCGGCCCGGCCGATGGCGGTGCGTCCCTCCCGCACCACGGTGTCGGTGCTCGGGTTCGGACGCATCGGCTCGTTCGTCGCCCGCGGATGCCGTGCCCTCGGCTTCCGCGTGCTGGTGGCGGACCCCTACGCGCCGTCGGAGGCGGTCGTCGCTGCCGGCTGCGAGCCGGTCTCGATCGAGCAGGCCATCGCCGCGGCCGACCTGCTCACCCTGCACGTGCCGCTCACGGACGCCACGCGTCATCTCATCGACGCCGACTCGATCGCCACGATGAAGCCGGGCGCCGTGATCGTCAACACCTGCCGCGGTCCGCTCATCGACGAGGCGGCCCTCGTCGCCGCGCTGCACGACGGACGCGTCGGAGCGGCCGCGCTGGACGTCTACGAGGTGGAACCGCTGGCGCCCGGCGCGGCCCTGCGGGAGGCGCCGAACGTGCTGCTGACCCCGCACGCCGCCTGGTACTCGCCGCAGGCGCTCGAGGACCTTCCCGTGCACGCGGCCGAGAACATCGTCCGGTTCCTGGCCGGCGAACCGGTCGGCGCGATCGTCAACCCGGACCACGCGACGGCGCGAGCCTGAGGGCCGAGGAGGAGCACCCGTGGAACTTCTGCGTCTCGGAGCCGCTGGCCACGAGCATCCGTTCGTCCGCGACGACGAGGGAGTGCTGCGCGACCTGGGCCCTCTCACCGCCGACATCGACGGCGCGTTCCTCGCTGCGGACGGCATCGCCCGCGTGCGCGAGGCGCTCGCGAGAGGAACGCTGCGCAGCGCCGACGGCGAGGGTCTGCGGGTCGGCCCGCCGGTCGCCCGCCCTGCCGCGGTGATCTGCATCGGGCAGAACTATGCGGCGCATGCCGCCGAGTCCGGCGCCGAGCCGCCTGCGCATCCGGTCGTGTTCTTCAAGCATCCGAACACCGTCGTCGGACCCGACGACGTCGTGCTGCTCCCGCCCGGAGCGCGGAAGGTCGACTGGGAGGTCGAGCTGGCCGTCGTGATCGGCAGGACCGCGCGGTACCTGGCGTCACCGGAGGCGGCGCGCGACGTGATCGCGGGGTACACGATCTCGAACGACGTCTCCGAGCGGGCGTATCAGCTCGACGTCTCGGGCGGGCAGTGGTCGAAGGGCAAGTGCTCCGAGACGTTCAATCCGCTCGGCCCCGCGCTCGTGCCCGCCGATGAGGTCGACCCGCAGGCCCTGCGGCTCCGCTCGTTCGTGAACGACGAGCCGCGGCAGGACTCCTCGACCGCCGACATGATCTTCTCCGTGCTCGAGATCGTCCACGAGCTGAGCCAGTACATGGTGCTCGAGCCCGGGGACATCATCAACACCGGCACGCCGCAGGGCGTCGCCCTGTCGGGGCGGTTCCCGTATCTCGACGACGGCGACGAGATGCGCATCGAGATCGAGGGCCTGGGCGTGCAGCGGCAGCGCGCCGAACGGGTCGTCCCGGCCTGAGACGCACCCGCCCGCCTGTCGGGCGCAGGCCGCTCGCATCCCGGCTGAGTGAGAGCGGCCTGCGCCTCACAGGCGGTCGGGCGACGCCGTCAGCCGGCGAAGGCGCGTGCAGGCAGACCCTTCACGCCCGGCGACACGGCGAACAGCGACCCGGCCGCCGTGCCGTGGTCGGGGCCGAGCCCCTGCGCCGAGGTCGTGATGTAGAGCACGTCCATCTCGTCCCCGCCGAAGGTGCACGCGCTGACCTGCGGCACCGGGAGTTCGATCCGGGCGATCAGGCTGCCGTCAGGAGCGTAGCCGTGCACGGCTCCGCCGCCCCACAGCGCGACCCAGACGCTCCCGTCGGCGGCGACGCACAGGCCGTCGGGGAGCCCCTGGTCCTCGGCGAGCGTCGCGAACGGGCGAGGCTCGACGACCTCCCCGTCCACGACGTCATAGACGTCGATGCGCCGGGTCGGGGTGTCGACGTGGAACATGAGGTCGCCGGCCGGCGAGAAGTCGACGCCGTTCGACACCGTCAGCCCACGGCGCACCGGACGCACCGAGAGGTCGGTGTCCACGCGCCGCAGATCCGCCGCGCCCGGTGCGGAGGCGTAGGCCATCGAGCCCGTCAGCAGCCGGCCCCGAGGGTCGGCGCAGCCGTCGTTCATGCGGATCACCGGGTCGTCGAGGAGCGTCCTCACGGGGATCGCGGTCCCATCGGGCGAGTCCGCGAGGTACAGCGTGCGGGCGCCGACAGCGACGAAGCCGCCGTTCTCACGCGGCCGAACGAAGGCGAGGTACTCGTCGTCGATGTGCGTGCGGAGGACCTCGCCGTCGCGCAGGGTCAGCATGTCGCCGGCGTCGCCGTCGACCCAGCGCAGACCGCCCCAGGCGTCCGCCCAGACCGGTCCCTCGGCGTGGTGGGCGATCGGGCCCGTGACGTTCCGGGCTCTCATCCCAGGGGGTCGTCCCGCTTCAACGGCATCCGCTCGGGCTCCGGGGCGGCGGGCGGCGCTGCGGCGCTTCCGGGGGTCAGCTCGCCGGCGACCTTGGTCTCCAGCACCTGAACGGCCTCGTCGGACAGCAGGATGAGGCCCTCGAGCTCATCGCGCACGCGCTTGTAGGCGACCTGGCGCTCGGCCTGCGTCGCCGACTCGTCGAGGGCGACCTTCAGCATGTGCTGCGCGCGATCCAGGCGCTTGCGCTCGTCCTCGGTGAAGGTCGAGTCGCGCAGGCGGCGGGCGTCGCGCTCGGCGACCTCGAAGGCCACGGCGTAGTTGCCGACGGCGTCGAGGTACTCGGTGACGCGCTGCTCGCTCACCTTCGCATCGGCGGATGCCGGACGCAGGGCGTCGGCGGTCTTCTTGGCGCGCAGGAACGCGGCGGTCAGGGGCTGGCGGCCGTCGCTCATGGCGGGGAAGGCGATGAGCTTGGCGACGTCGAGCTCGTAGTCGAGCCAGCGCGCCGTGATCTCGTCGTGCTCCTTGAACAGGCGCTCCAGGAGCTCGTTCGGAGGAACGGATGCCGCCTCAGGCGCCGGCTGCGCGCCGCGCTTCGTGCGCACAGGACCGGTGAGCGCGCGGGCCTGCAGCTCCGCCGTCTTGAGCTCGCTCTTCAGGCGCAGGGTCTCCAGGCGGCGCTCGTGCCGCTCGCGGGACGCGACCTGCCAACGGCGGGCGAACCCTCCGCCCACGGCCATGATCGGAAAGATCATCCACCAGAAGTCGCGGGCGAAGTCCAAGAGCGCTTGCATGATGACCTCAGCCTAATCAGCCAGTGTCGCCCTGACGCCGCGAGTTTGCCCGGCTTCTCATCCTTTTGATGGAGACCGGGTTCACTCCCGTTCGCGATGTGCGCGGACGGCGCCGCTGGTGGAGTGGATGTCATGGCAGAACTCCGCTCTCGGCATCCGCTCTCCGACCGACTCACCTCGCGCCGCGGCGCATGGGTGTCGCTGGGACTCGTCCTGCTGGTGATGGTCCTGCTGTTCGGGGCGTTCGGCTCCGCGAAGGCGCCCGCGGGCAACGCGCAGGCGCCGGCGGCATCCGAGTCCGCCCGCGTGAGCGAGCTGCTCGCGACCTTCCCCGACGCCCACCGGCAGTCGGTGCTCGTGGTCGCTTCCCGCGACGACGGGGCGAAGCTCACCGACGCGCAGGTCGGCGAGCTGAAGGACCTGCTGCCTGTGCTCGACGAGAGGGCGGACGCCGATTCCACCGGCCCTCTGATCAGCGAGGACGGCGAGGCCGCCGTGCTGATCACCCCGATCAGGGTCGGCGAGACCAATGCCGGCACCGCCGAGGTGATCACGGCGCTGCGCGCGGACATCGCGGGCCACGCGCCGGACGGCGTCACGCTGCAGGTGACCGGAGGCCCCGCGTTCGGCGCCGACGTCGCCTCGTCGTTCGAGGGCGCCGACTTCACGCTGCTGCTGGTGACGATCCTGATCGTCGCGCTGCTGCTGATCGTCACCTACCGCTCACCCGTGCTGTGGCTGATCCCGCTCGTGGTGGTCGCGCTCGCCGACGGTCTGGCCGGGCGTCTCACCGCCGCCGCCGGATCGCTGTGGAACCTGCAGTTCGACGCCGGGATCATCAGCGTGCTGGTCTTCGGCGCCGGCACGAACTACGCCCTGCTGCTGATCTCGCGCTACCGCGAGGAGCTGCAGCAGACGGAGGACCACCGTGCCGCGCTCAGCGCCGCCTGGCGCAGCACGGCGCCGGCGATCGTCGCCTCGAACGTCACCGTGGTGCTGGCGCTGCTCACCCTGGTGCTGGCCGTGATCCCCGGCACGCACGGCCTGGGCGTGTCGTCGGCGATCGGCCTGCTCATCGCCCTGTTCTCCGTGCTGTTCCTGCTGCCGCCGCTGCTGGCGGTGTGCGGCCGGAAGGTGTTCTGGCCGTTCGTTCCCCGTCCGGGCGAGGCGTCCCCGGGTGAGGCGCCGCGGCAGGGCCGTGCCTGGCGGCGGGTGGCCTCCGGCGTGGTGCGTCGTCCGCTCGCGAGCCTGCTGGCCGGAGCGGCACTGCTCGCGGTGATGGCGGCGGGGCTGCTCGGCACCTCGGTCGGGCTCGACCAGCTGGAGAAGTTCCGCGTGCAGTCCGAGTCGGCCGCAGGCCTCGAGGCGCTCTCCGCGCACTTCCCGCCCGGGGAGGCGCAGCCGATCCTCATCGTCGCCGACAGCGCGGCATCCGACGCCGTGGTCGCCGCGGCCGAAGGCGTCGAGGGCGTGGTCCGGGTGAGCCCGATCGGGCGGACCGACGACGGCGAGCTCACCCAGATCATGGTGACCAGCGAGTACGCGCCCAGCACGCCGCGGAGCCTGGATCAGATCACCGCGCTCCGGGACGCCGTGCACGCCGTCCCGGAGGCGGATGCCGTGGTCGGCGGCGCCGTCGCCACCGACCTGGACGCCAGAGCGGGGAACCAGCGCGACCTGCTGCTGGTCGCACCGCTCGTGATGGGCGTGAGCCTGCTGGTGCTGATCGTGCTGCTGCGCTCGCTCGTCGCGCCGGTGCTGCTGCTGATCGTGAACCTCGCCAGCGCGCTCGCCGCGATCGGCGCCGGGGCATGGCTGAGCCGGATGCTGTTCGGCCAGCACGCCCTCGACCTGCAGGTGCCGCTGCTGTCCTTCCTGTTCCTGGTGGCGCTCGGCATCGACTACACGATCTTCCTGGTGCATCGTGCCCGCAGCGAGGCGGCGGCCCGTGGCACGCGGGCGGGGATGGTCGAGGCGATCGCGCACACCGGCGGCGTGATCACCAGCGCGGGCATCGTGCTCGCGGCGGTGTTCGCGGCGCTCGGGGTGCTGCCCCTGGTCACGCTCGGGCAGCTGGGCCTGATCGTCGGGGTCGGCGTGATCGTCGACACCCTCGTGGTGCGCACCGTGATCGTGCCGGCGATCTTCGCGCTCGTGGGCGACCGGATCTGGTGGCCGGGACGGGCGCCGAAGGCTCCCGGCGGAGAGGGAGCGCCCGTGCATGCGGCATCCGCTGCGGGTGCACTCGCCACGCACGAACCCGGTGATCTGCTCGACCCGCAGGGAGAATCGACACATGAACGTCGTGAAAGCGCCGCTGGCGCGCGCTGAGCGTACGGGACGCGGTCAGGTCGAGCGTCCCGCGCACACGAGCCCGGTCGTGCGGGCGATGGAGATCGGCCAGCACGTCATGGCCGCGGTCCTGACCGTGATCGGCGTGATCCGCGCGATCGGCGACGGCACGCCCGTGCCCGCCGCGGTGGTCGCCGGGCTCGCGATCCTCGTCGCGCATGCCACGGGCAGCGTGCTGCCGTTGCGCTCCCGCCGTCTCGCGGTGGGGTGGCTGATCGGATTCGCCGTCATCTGGCTGGCGGCCGTGGCCGTCTCGCCGGAGTTCATCTGGGTGGCGTTCCTGCTCTGGCTGCTCGCCGGTCATCTGCTCCCGGTGCCGTGGGGGCTGCTGTTCTCGGCGCTGGTGCTCGCAGTGGTGATCGTCGCGCCGATCCTGCATCACGGCGTCACCAGCTACGCGAACGTGTTCGGGCCGCTGATCGGCGGCGTCTTCGCGTACGGCGTCTCGCGCGGGTATCTGCAGCTGCTGCGCGACGCGACGGAGCGCGAGCGGCTGGTCGATTCGCTCACCCGCGCGCAGCATGAGATGGCCGACCTGCAGGACGAGCTCGCGCTCGCGCAGCGGGAGTCCGGCGCGGTCGCCGAGCGCACCCGCATCTCCCGCGACATCCACGACACGGTCGCTCAAGCCCTCTCCTCGATCCGGCTGCTCGCGCACGCGGGTGCCGACAGGACGGCGGATGCCGATGCCGCGCGCGCCCTGTCGCAGGTCGAGGCGCTCGCGGGCGACAGCCTGGCCGACGTGCGCAGGATCGTCGCCGCGCTCGCTCCCGCCGAGCTGGAGGACGGCGTGCTGGCGGCGGCCCTGCGCCGCATGCTGGACCGCGCGCACGACGAGGCCGGCCTGCAGGCCGAGCTGCACGTCGACGAGTCGCTGCCCGTGCTGCCCACCGAGGTGGAGGTGGCGCTGCTGCGCACCGCGCAGTCGGCGCTGGCCAACGTGCGCCTGCACGCCGCCGCCAGTCGGGTGGTGATGAGCCTGATCGATGACGCGCGCTCCGTGCGGCTGGACATCATCGACGACGGTGCGGGTTTCGACCTGGCCGCGTGGGAGGCGGATGCCGGGAGCGGTTCGTCCAGCTACGGCCTGCGATTCATGCGGGCGCGGCTGCGCGAGCTCGGCGGCGGGCTCGACATCGAGAGCGCCCCGGGCGAGGGGACGGCGATCTCGGTGCAGCTGCCGATCCGCCCGGAGCCGGCACCGCCGGCATCCGATCCCGCATCCCCGACCACCGAGGAGGAGACGCGATGACCGTCACCGTGCTGCTCGTCGACGACCATCCGGTCGTCCGCAGCGGACTGCGCGCCGTGCTCGACACCGACGACGTGCAGGTGATCGGAGAGGCGGCGACCGGCGAGGAGGCGCTCGCACTGGCGGCCCACCTGCATCCGGACGTCGTGCTCTGCGACCTGCGACTGGGCGCCGGCATCGACGGAATCCGGACCACCGCCGCGCTGCGCGCGCTCGATCCCGCACCCGCCGTGCTGATCCTCACCACCTTCGACCGGGATGCCGAGATCCGCGGCGCCATCGAGGCGGGCGCCGCCGGCTACCTGCTGAAGGAGGTGGCGCCGGAACTGATCCTAGACGGCATCCGCCGGGCCGCCGCTGGCGGGATGGTGCTCGCGCCGGACCTGGCTGCGCGGCTGCTGGAGGGCCTGCGCAGCCCGCTGCCGCGGCTCACCGACCGCGAGACCGAGGTGCTGCGGCTGCTCGCCACGGGCGCCGCCAACCGCGAGATCGCCCGCACGCTGTTCGTCACCGAGGCGACCGTCAAGAGTCACCTCGCCCACATCTTCACCAAGCTCGACGTCGACAGCCGGTCGCGCGCGATCCACGTCGCCCGCGAAGCCGGGCTGATCTGACCCATCCTGGAGGACCCATCATGAAGAGACTCGTCAACGCCGCGTTCGCGTACATGCTCGCCGGGGTCGCATCCGGCCTGTTCTACCGCGAGTTCACCAAGGCCAACGACTTCACCGACGCGACGTTCACCCAGCTGTCGGTGGTGCACACGCACCTGCTGATCCTCGGCTTCGTGATGCTGCTGATCGTGCTGGTGCTCGAGAAGGTCTTCGCGATCTCGCGCAGCCCGCGCCTGTTCTCCTGGTTCCTCTGGCTGTACAACGCCGGAGTGATCCTGACCGCGGGCATGATGACCTGGCACGGCATCCTCACGGTGCTCGGTCAGGAGTCCAGCGCGATGATCGCCGGGATCGCGGGCCTCGGGCACATCCTGATCACCGCCGGCCTGATCGTGTTCTTCATCGCGCTGCGGCGCGCGGTGGCTGCCGACGCCGGCACCCACGGCCCGCCCCGCGGGCGCCGCGCTCGCCGAGTGACCATGAGTGCCGGCCGGCCGGGAGCCTGACCCGCGCCGGGCGCGCGGGGCGGGCGCGGACGGGGGCGATCGGCCGTGCTCAAGATACCCCCAGGGGTATCTGATACGGTGTCATCGACCGACCGAGAGGACCCGAAGCGATGTGTCGAGCCGTCACCTGCCGCACCTGCGGCAAGACCACCTGGGCCGGATGCGGCCAGCACGTGGACAGCGTCATGGCCGGAGTGCCGGCAGCGCAGCGCTGCCGCGGCCACGAGGACGAGCCGCGCACCGGCTTCCTGGCGAAGCTGTTCGGGAGGTCCTGAGCGCATGCGCGTGATCATCATCGGGGGCGTCGCCGGCGGCATGTCCGCCGCGACGCGCCTGCGCCGGCTGGACGAGACGGCCGAGATCATCGTGATCGAGCAGGGCGACCACGTCAGCTTCGCCAACTGCGGCCTGCCCTACTACGTGGGTGGTGTGATCGCCGACCGCGACGCCCTGCTCCTGCAGACGCCCGAGTCGCTGCGCTCGCGCTTCGCGCTCGATGTGCGCACCGGCCACCGCGCGGTCGCGATCGACCGGGATGCCAGGACCGTCAGCATCCGCGACCTGTCGACCGGAGACGTGACGGACGAGCACTACGACCACGTGGTGCTCGCCACCGGCGCCGTGCCGCGGGACGAACTCGCATCGGCGGAAGGCGGCCCGGTCGTGTCCACCCTGCGCACGATCGACGACGTCGACCGCATCACGCTGGCGCTGGCCGATCTGCCGGAAGCAGGCCGAGCCGTCGTCGCGGGCGGCGGGTTCATCGGGCTCGAAGCCGTCGAGAACCTCGTGCACCGCGGTCTCGCCGTCACGCTCGTGCAGCACGGCGGGCATCCGCTCAGTCCCCTCGACCCGGAGATGGCGTCGCTCGTCGTGGACGAGCTGACCGCCCACGGCGTGGATCTGCGCACGCACAGCTCCGTCGAGCTGCTGGACGCCGAGGGCGTGCACCTCGACGACGGCACGGTCGTCCCCGCCGACATCGTCATCGACGCCAGGGGCGTCCGTCCCGCGGCATCCCTCGCCGTCGACGCCGGTCTCGCCGTCGGGCCCACGGGCGGCATCGCCGTCGACGCGCTGCAGCGCACCGACGATCCGCGGATCCTCGCCGTCGGCGACGGCGTCGAGAAGGTCGACGCGCTCTCCGCCGAGCCGACCCTCGTCACCATGGCAGGACTCGCCAACCGGCACGGCCGCACCGCGGCCGACGCGATCGCCGCCGCCGAGGGACTGCTCGAGGCTGCTCCCGCGGACGCGGTGCCCGCCCTCGGCACGGCTGTCGTCGGCGTCTTCGGGCTGGCCGTCGCGATGACCGGCTGGAGCGAGAAGCGGCTGAAGGATGCCGGCCGCCCGCACCGCGTGATCCACGCGCATCCCTCGGACCACGCCGGCTACTACCCGGGCGCGGAGCGCCTGACCATGAAGCTGCTCGTCGACCCCGCGACCGATCTGATCCTCGGCGCCCAGGTGATCGGCCGGCGCGGGGCGGACAAGCGCATCGACGTGATCGCCACGGCCATGCACGCGGGGCTCACCGCCTCGCAGCTGAGCAGGCTCGAGCTCGCCTACGCGCCGCAGTTCGGCTCGGCCAAGGACCCGGTGAACATGCTCGGCTACATCGCCGACAACGCCGCGACCGGACTGACCGACAGCATCCAGTGGCACGAGGTCGACGACGCCGTCGCGGCCGGCGCCACCGTGATCGACGTGCGCACCGCCGCCGAGCACGCGGCGGGCGCCATCGACGGGGCGCTAAACATCCCGGTCGACGATCTGCGCGCGCACCTCGGCCACCTGCCCGCAGGCGAGCTGATCGTGCATTGCCAGGTCGGACAGCGCGGCCACATCGCCGTGCGCCTGCTGCGCCAGCACGGCCGGTCGGCGCGCAACCTCGACGGCGGGTATCTCACCTGGTCCGCCGGAACGCGGATGTCGGACGGCGCCCCTGTGCCCGTCGGCGCCCGCCTGAGCGTGAAGGAGTCCGCATGAGCACCGCGCCCGACGACGAGATCCGCAAGGTCGTGAACCGCCTCAAGCGGGCGCGCGGCCAGCTCACCGCCGTGATCGACGCGATGGAGACCGGCGCCGACTGCCGCGATGTGGTCATCCAGCTCGCGGCAGTCGGCAAGGCCATCGATCGCGCCGGCTTCGCGGTGATCGGCACCGCACTGCGCCACTGCGTGGCGGACGGCGAGGAGGCCCGGGAGGGCGCGCCGACGATGGAGGAGCTGCAGAAGCTGTTCCTCACCCTCGCCTGAGGGGGCCGGCGTGCGCGATCACTCGAGCAGGGTGAACCCCGACTCGTAGCGCGTGCGGCCGAGCGCCGCCATGATGATCTGGAGGAAGCCCATCGCCTCGAGCTCACGGGCCCGGGTCAGCGGGCCCACGTCGACGGCGCGCATCCCGGCGGCCTCGATCAGCGCGGCGACGCTCATCTTGGCATCCGCGTAGTCCCCGGCGTACAGCACCGTGGTGCGGGTCGTGCCGTTGGTGCCGCTGACCAGGGTGTCGCCGAGGTTGACGTTGAACGCCTTCACCACCGCCGATCCCTCGGGCAGCAGCTTCGCCAGCTCGGCCGCCGTGGACGAGTCGGCGGGGGAGCGCAGCCGGTCGTAGGTGGAGAAGTCGATCGGGTTGCTGATGTCGATCACGACCTTCTCGCTGAGCTGGTCGCGATAGTGCTCCAGGATGCCCTCGTACGCGCCGTACGGGACGGCGAGCACCACGAGGTCGCCGGTGAGCTCGTCGCCCATGACGCCATACTCCAGGCCGGGGCGCGCGGCCGTGGTGCTGGTGGGGCTGCGCTTGATGATCTGGATGCCGGCTCCGGCGCGGGAGGCGACCTCGGCGATCGCCCCGCTCATCTTGCCGCTGCCGATGATGCTGATCGAAGTCATGCGACCTGAACCCTCCTGAATCGAGCGAGTGCCTGTTCGGCGACCTTGTGCGCGTCGTAGTCGAACACCGCGCTGCGGCGGAAGTCGCGACCGACGCGGATGTCGGCGTCGCGCTTGCGCAGGTTCTGGAACTCGTACTGCGCGTCGAACATCGCGCCGGCACGGCGGGATCCGTTCTGCAGGATCGCCGTGCGCTGCATGCGAACCGCGGTGTAGCGCCGGAACGCCTCCGGGATGTCGGAGACCGTGTCGGCCGCGGCGAGGAAGGTGGCGAGCGCCATGCTGTCCTCGATCGCCTGGCTGACGCCCTGGCCCTGATGCGGCAGCATCGTGTGCGCCGCGTCGCCGAGCAGCGTGATGGCCCCGCGCGACCAGTCGGTGAGCGGATCGTGATCGAACAGGCCCCACCAGAAGGTCTTGTCGATCAGGCTGATGAAATGCTGCAGCCGCGGGTCCCAGCCGTCGCCCGAGAACTCGGCGGCGAGCTCGCTCACCTCGGCCGGTCCCGACCAGGCGCCCTGGAGCGGACGGTCGCTCGGGATGCCGGCGACGAAGTTGAACAGCCGGCGCTGCTGCAGCGGATAGGCCATGAAGTGACGGCTGTTCCCCATCCACACCTGGCTGATCATGGGCCAGTCGGCAGGCAGGCGCGAGGCGTCCATGACCCCGCGGTAGACGAGGTAGCCCGAGTAGACGGGTTCGGGATGCTGACCCACCGCGCCCCGGACGACGGAGTGGATGCCGTCGGCGCCGACGACCGCGTCGAAGACCTCCTCCGTCCCGTTCTCGAACTCGACCCGCACGCCCGACTCGACCGTCTCCACAGCCTTCAGCCGATGACCGAGCCGGATCGACTCGGGGTCCACATCGTGCGCGAGCGCGTCGATGAGGTCGGGCCGGTACATCCCGATGTTCCGGTACTGCCCGGCCGAGTCCTCCCAGGCGGCGTCGGTGACCATGCCACCCATGGCGTCCAGGTAGACGCCGTGCCCGTCGGGGACGGCACCCGCCTGGCGGACCCGCTCGAGCACGCCGAGCCTGTCGAGCACCCGCGCGGCGTTCGGGGCGACGGTGACCCCGGCGCCGACCTCGCCCAGGCGGCTCGCCTGCTCGAACACCGTCACGTGCACTCCCGCGATCCTGGTCAGGGCGATGGCGGCGGTGAGGCCGCCCATCCCCCCGCCGATGATCGCGATCCTGGTGCTGCTGTCTACCATTGCTTCTCCTTGACTGACATGCGTGCCGGGGCGGGCCTCATCGCGTCGCCGCGAGCCGAGCGGTGACCTCGCCCGTGCGGGCGGCGGGACCGAAGACCGTGGCTCCGACGGCCTGCTCGCCCTCGTCGTCCGGGCCGAGCGCGATACCGCGGCGGTCGCGCAGGCACAGCGTGGCTCCGGCTCCGAGCAGCGTGGCGAGCAGCAGATAGGCGGACACCGCGGCCGTGGTGCCGGTCGCGCCCAGCAGCATCTGCGCGATCATCGGCGCGAACGCCCCGCCCAGCACCGCGCCGATCGCGTAGGTGATCGAGACGCCCGAGAAGCGGATGGATGCCGGGAAGATCTCGGCGTACCAGGCGGCCAGCGGTCCGTAGGTGAGGCCGAGGCCCGTCGAGATCAGCAGCAGCGCCGCGTAGAGGCCGGGGAGTCCGCCGGCGTCGACGAGCCAGAAGACCGGGAAGACGATGACGGCCTGCAAGCCGAAGCCGATGAGGAAGGTGCTGCGCCGGCCGATGGCATCCGCGAGGTAGCCCGCCAGCAGCGTGGAGAAGAACCACACGACCGCGGCGAAGACCGCGGCGAGCAGCACCGAGGTGGTCTCGAGGTGGCCGACGCTGATCGCGTAGCTGTTCAGGAATCCGCCCGTGGTCATGTAGCCGAGGGTGCCGTTGCCGACGAAGACGAGGGCCGCGAGGAGCACGAGGTGCCAGTGGCGACGGAAGAGCGTGACGATCGGGAGGCCGGCCTGCTTGCCGCGCTCGGCGATCTCGGCGAACACCGGGCTCTCCTCCACCGAACGGCGGATCACGAAGCCCACGACGATCAGCACGATGCTGATCAGGAACGGCACGCGCCAGCCCCACTGCAGGTAGGCCTCGCCGGGGGAGATCACGCCCGTCATGAGCGCGGTCATGCCCGACGCCAGCAGGAAGCCGAGGGGCACCCCGAGCTGCGGCCAGGAGCCGGCGCGGCCGCGGCGGTCGGCGGGCGCGTGCTCCACGGCCATCAGCACCGCGCCGCCCCACTCGCCGCCGGCGGACAGGCCCTGCAGGATGCGGAGCAGGAGCAGCAGGATGGGTGCCGTGATGCCGATCTGCGAGTAGGTGGGGAGGGTGCCGATGAGGGTCGTCGCCGCGCCCATCAGGACGAGGGTGACGACCAGCATCGCCCGCCGTCCGATGACGTCGCCGAAGTGGCCGGCGAGGAAGGCGCCGAGCGGGCGGAAGAGGAACGAGATGCCGACCGTCGCGAACGACAGCAGCAGCGCGATCTCCTTGCCGGCGGGCTCGAAGAAGAGCTGGGCGAACACCAGGCCGGCGCTCGTGGCGTAGATGAAGAAGTCGTACCACTCGATGGTCGTGCCGATGATCGTCGCGAAGGCGATTCGGCGCTGCGAGGTGGGCTTTCCTGCGGAGGAGGAGGTGGTCATCGTGGTTCCTGACGTCATTGTCATCGCCCTCCGGGTGAGGGGCTGGGATGCGGGTTCTCCCATCGTGCGACGCACGTGACTGCGTGTAAATCACAGTTATTCGGGGATATAGTTCGGTTCAACTGAAGAATGGGCGAGGGAGTCGCTGTGGTCGATGTGAGTCTGAGGCAGCTCGAGCTGTTCGCGGCGCTGCCCCATTTCCCCACGCTCAGCGCGGCCGCCGCGCATCTGCACATCTCGGAGTCGGCGCTGTCACAGGCCATCACCAGCCTGGAGAGCGCGGTGGGCGAGCAGCTGTGCGTGCGGCGCAAGGCCAGGGGCCTCACGCTCACGCCGACCGGCCAGGACTTCGCTCGCCGGGCCAGGCAGATCGTCGCGGAGACGCATGAGCTCGTCCTCGGCGCGGGGCGGGAGCAGGAGCTGCAGGGGCCGGTGCGGCTCGGATGCTATTCGAGCTTCGCCACGAACGTCGTGCCCGAACTGCTCGAGGGGTTCCCGAAGCGGCATCCGGGGGTGACGATCGAGATCATGGTCGGCACCAACGAGGAGCTGCTCTCCGCACTCGAGGCCGGCCGGCTGGACGTGGCGCTGGTGTACGACGTGTCGCTCCCCGTGGGGTACCGGCGGCGCCGGATCTACGCGACCGAGCTCGAGGCGCACCTGCATCCCGAGCATCCGCTCGCGGCGCGCGACACGGTCGATCTCGCGGAGCTGGCCGACGAGCCCTACATCCTGTACGACGCGACGCCCGGCATCCGCAACGTGACCGACGCGTTCACCGCGCGCGGTCTGGAGCCGCGGATCGCGGCGAAGGTCACCCAGATCATCCTCGTCGAGGCCCTCGTGGGGCGCGGCCTCGGCTACGGGCTGCTCATGTCGCGGCCGAACGCGCTCCCGATGAGCTCGGAGGGGCGGCCCATCGTGATCCGCCCGTTCGACCCGCCGGTGACGGTGTCGCACGTGGTCGGGATCTGGCCGGCGGACATGAAGCTCACGCCGCGTGCGTCGGCGCTGCTCGACTTCGCGGTGGAGAAGCTCGGCGGCTACGGGCGTGCGGATGCCTCGGTGCTCCCGGGAGCCTCCGAGGAGGCGACGGGGTCCGCGCCCGGGTGAGGGCTGCGCGTCAGCGCGGTCCGATCTTCCACGGCTCCTTCACGGAGCGGATGAACGAGTAGGTGACCAGGTCGCGGTGATGCACCTCGCGCGAGTACGAGATGCGCTTGCCGCTGAGCGATGCGCCGACGATCGTCCACATCTTCGCGACCTCACCCTCGGGCTGCTCGAGGTGCTCGGCCTCCTCGGCCGTGAGGGCCGTGACGCCGGCGGAGACGACCTCCCACGCGATGGCCTCGGACCAGAGGTCCTGCGCGATGTCGAAGACGGGGCGGGTGGGGTCGATGAACGGACGCTCCATGCCGGCGGGGAGAGGCAGGATGTACTCGCCGACCATCGCGGGGATGTCGTCGGCGTACCAGCGCAGGCGGATGTGCGCTCCGACCGGCTCGATCTGCGGATGCAGCAGGGCGGCGATCTCATCAGGGATGGGCTCGAAGGATGCCGAGAGCACCTCGACCGAGGGGGTGTACCCCATCCGGGCCAGCACGTCGCCGTACTCCACGCGCGCCTCGAAGCGGGCGCTCAGTCGCAGGGTGAGCGGGTCGATGGTGGTCGCCGCCCCCTGGCGACGGACGACGATCCCCTGGTTCTCCAGATCGGCCAGCGCATGGCGGATCTGCTGCCGGGTGCATCCGAGCGCCTCGGCGAGCCGGTGCTCGCCGGGCAGGGTGCTGTCGGAGGCGACCGCCTCGCGGACGTGCCTCAGCACGCCGCTGAGGATGCGCTCGCTGTCGGTCAGCGGGGTGCGCGTCCTGCGCTCGCTCCACGCGCCCATCGTGCCGTCGGTCATCGCCGTCCCCCTGCTCCAGGCAAGCATATGCGGCCCGGGGCCGTCAGTCGTCATCATCGTCACAACTAGTCAACAAGTTGCGTAATGATCGACCAAACCTATCAACAAGTGGCCGGAGATCTGCTAGCGTCAGTCAACCCGCACACGGAGGAGTCAGCAGTGACCACGACGGACAGCATCCGAGGCATCCCTCTCTGGGACGGCCATGCCTACCGCGGGGCGAGCAGCCTCGAGTGGTCGGGCGATCGCATCGAGGCGGTCGAATCCCACGACGAACTGCTCGACGGATACAGCGTCATCCCCGGTCTGATCGACACGCACGTGCACCTGGGCGCCTACTCCGGCTCGGGCCGGGCCGACTGGTCGTCGTGGCCGCTCATCACCCCGTGGGAGGAGCAGGTCTTCCACATCGCCAACAACGCGCAGAAGGCCGCCCGCGCGGGCGTGACCACACTGCGCGACCTGTCCGGCGACGAGCGGCAGCTGGCCGTGAAGCGCGCCTTCGACGAGGGCATCCAGCAGGGCCCCCGCATCCTCGTGCACGGCGCCGTCGGCATGACCGCCGGGCACGGCGACCTGTTCATCCCGCCGCACTATCCCCACCGCGGCCGCACCGCCGACAGTCCCGACGAGTGCCGCAAGCTCGTGCGCGAGTACGCGCGCATGGGCGCCGACGGCATCAAGATCTTCACCACCGGCGGCGTGCTCTCGATGGGCGACAAGGTCGGCTGGCGCAACCAGACCCTGGACGAGATCCGCGCCACCATCGACGAGGCGCACGCGCTGAGCATGCCCGTCGCCGCGCACAGCCACTCCGCCGAGGGCAACGAGATCGCCCTGTCGGCGGGGGTCGACTCGATCGAGCACGGCACCGGGCTCGAGCCCGACCAGTGGGATCGCCTCATCGAGCGCAACATCTCGGTCGCGCCGACCCTGCTCATCAACGACGCCATCGCCGACGGCCGCGTCGCGGTCGGCGAAGAGGCCCAGGCGAAGGCGAAGGACGTCGTCGCCTACCGCGACTCCCTGTTCGGCGACGCCGGTCGCGCGGGCATCCGCTTCGTCCTCGGCACCGACGCGAACGGCGTCTTCGTGCAGTTCGGCGACCAGATGGAGGAGGTGCGCCTGATGGCGCGGATGTTCGGCTGGACCGCCGAGCGGGCGCTGCGCGCCGCCACCTCCGACGCCGCCGACGTGGTCCGCATGTCCGACCGCATCGGCTCGCTCTCCGCGGGACACGGAGCCGACTTCGTCGTGCTGCGCGGCCGCCCGTGGGAGGACATCGACGACCTCCGGGTCGAGAACATCGTCGCCGTCGTGTCACGAGGCCGCCTCGTGCACGGCGAGCTGCCCGGTGCGGCCTGACGGCCCGCACATCACCCGCTGGACCCGACCCGCACCACCCTGAGAGGACGATCGTGAACACCTCGACACGACATGCATCCGCACGATGGGCTGCGGCCCTCGGCGCCGCCGCACTCGGCGCCGGTCTCCTGGCCGGCTGCTCCGCCGGCGGCGGAGGAACCGGCGGCGGTGGCGGCACCACCAAGGACGAGCTGTACATCGCCGTGCAGGACGACCCGGTGTGCCTGGACCCGCAGCAGGTCACGCTGACCACCGCGCTGAACATCGGCCGGCAGCTGGTCGACTCGCTCGTCGACCAGAACCCCGACACCGGGGAGATCGTCCCCTGGCTCGCCAAGAGCTTCGAGGCGAACGACAACCTCACCGAGTTCACCTTCACGCTGCGCGACGACGTCACCTTCAGCGACGGCTCGAAGCTGACCCCCGAGACCGTGAAGGCGAACTTCGACGCCCTCGCGGCTCTCGGCAGCACCGCAGCCCTCGCCTCGCAGTACCTGGCCGGCTACCAGGGCACCACCGTCGTGGACGGCTCCACGGTCAAGGTGGCGTTCGCCGAGCCGAACGCGCAGTTCCTCCAGGGCGCCAGCACCATCACCCTCGGCCTGCTCTCCGACAAGTCCGCCGCGATGACCGCGGACGAGCGCTGCCAGCATCCGGTGGGATCCGGCGCGTTCGTCCTGGACAGCTACACCTCCAACGACTCGGTCGTCGTCACAGCCCGCAAGGGTTACGAGTGGGGCTCCCAGCTGCGCACCCGCAAGGGCGACGCCGCGGTCAAGAAGATCACCTTCGCCGTGACCCCCGAGCCCGGAGTCCGCACCGGTGGCCTGCAGACCGGCGAGTTCGACATGATCCTCGACCTGCCCGCGGCCGACGAGAAGCGCTTCGGCACCGACCAGTACGAGATCTACGCGCGCGCCAACCCGGGCGTCCCGCACTCCCTGGTCCCGAACACCGACCGCCCGATCGTCTCCGACCCGGCCGTGCGCGAGGCGATGATCCTCGCCACGGACCGTGCCGAGATCAAGGACCTCACCGGCTCGAGCAAGGTGCCGGCCGCGACCGGCGTGCTCAGCTCGGCCACCCCGTCCTTCCTCGCGCAGAAGGACGCGCTCGCCCACGACCTCAAGGGCGCGGAGAAGCTGCTCGACGACGCGGGCTGGAAGGCCGGCGCCGGCGGCATCCGCGAGAAGAACGGCACCAAGCTGTCCGTCTCGGTGACGGCGTTCTACGGTCAGGACGTGCTCGAGGCGACGCAGGCGCAGCTGGCGAAGGCCGGGATCGACCTGAAGATCAACATGGTCACCGCCGGTGACTTCTTCGGCGCCGTCGCCTCCAAGGACTTCGACTTCCTCGGCGCCGGCCTGACCCGCACCGACCCCGACGTGCTGCGGGTGATGTTCTCGTCGGCCTCCAAGGCGCGCTGGGCCGTGGTCGCCGACCCCGAGCTCGACGAGCAGCTGGCCGCGCAGGCCGAGACCGCCGACCCGAAGGCGCGCACCGCCATCCTGGAGGACGTGCAGAAGCGCATCGTCGAGAAGGCGTACCTCGTGCCCCTGCTCGAGGTGGCACAGGTGCACGCCTCGCAGAAGGGCGTCTCCGGCGTCGAGTTCGACTCCTCGTCGCGGATCATCCTGCACGACGTCACCGTCAAGGGCTGAGCCGGACACGGCGGGAAGGTGATCAGGATGACGGGAGCGGAACCGTGAACGCGACGCTGCGCGTGCTGCGCTACATCGCACCGAAGCTGGCGCAGTTCGTCTTCGTGGTGCTCGCGACGTACACCGTCGTGTTCCTCCTGATCACCTTCCTGCCCGGCGACCCCCTGCTCGCCGCGCTCGCCAGCAAGAGCGGCGGGGACACGATCGTCGACCCGGAGGCACTCGAGCGGCTCCGGCAGCAGTACGGTCTGGCCGGCACGCCCTGGGAGCAGTACTGGCATCGCCTCGGGATGCTGGTGCAGGGCGACCTGGGGATCTCGATCGCCACCGGCCAGCCGGTGGCGACGATGATCGCGCGGACGCTGCCGAACTCCGTGGAGATCGCCGTGATCGCCCTCGTGATCGCGATCGTGATCGCAGTGCTCTTCACCTTCCTCGCCTTCATCGCGCCGGTGCGCTGGCTGCGCAACCTGCTGCTGCAGATCCCGCCGTTCGGCGTCGCGATCCCGGCGTTCCTGACCGGTCTGCTGCTGATCAGCTTCTTCTCCTTCACTCTCGGCTGGCTGCCGTCCTCCGGCAGCCGCCAGCCGGGCAGCGCCATCCTCCCCGCGGTCACGCTGGCGCTGCCGGTCGGGGCCATCCTGTTCCAGGTGTTCTCGGCGGCCGTTCTCGAGGCGCAGGCGAGTCAGCACGTGTTCACGGCGGTGGCCAAGGGCGTGCCGCCGTGGCGGATCTTCACCGCGCACCTGCTGCGCAACGCGCTGCTGCCCACCATCACGGTGCTCGGCCTGACCATCGGATACCTCGCGGCGGGCACCGCCGTGGTCGAGACGGTCTTCTCGCGCGACGGCATCGGGCGGATGACGGTGAACGCCGTGCTCGCCCGTGACATCAACGTCATCCAGGGCATCGTGCTGATGATCGCCGCGGTCTATGCGACCGTGAACCTCGTGGTCGATCTGGCGTACGGCGTGATCGACCCCCGCACGCGGCGATCGGGAGGCCGGGCCGCGCGCGCGGCCCAGGCCGCGGAGACCCCGGAGGTGAACGCATGAGACTGCTCCGCCAGCCCGGATTCGTGATCAGCCTGCTCGTGCTGCTGCTGGTCGCCGTCGCGATCGTCGCGCCCTCGCTGCTGTCGACGCACGACCCGTACCTCTCGGTCCCCAAGGACCGGCTGCTGCCGCCCAGCGCCGAGTACCTCTTCGGCACCGACAACCTCGGCCGGGACCTGTACTCCCGTGTGGTGCACGGCACGGCGCTCTCCATCGTCTCGGCGGCGCTCGCGGTGGCGGTCGGTGTCGTCGTCGGCGGTCTGGTGGGGCTGGCGTCCGGATTCCTCGGCGGCCCCGTCGACTTCGCGATCATGCGGGTGGTCGACGTGCTCGTCGCGATCCCGGGCATCCTGCTCGCCCTCATCGTCGTCGCCACCCTCGGCTTCGGGCCGGTCTCGATCGGCCTCGGCGTCGGCCTGGGCGCAGCGGGCAGCTTCGCCCGCGTGATGCGCTCGCAGGTGCTGCGGGTGCGCAACGAGGAGTACGTCGAGGCGGCTCGCACCCTCGGCGCACGCGTGCCCGCCGTGGTGTTCCGGCACGTGCTGCCCAACGCGGCGCGCCCCGTCATCGCCGTCGCCGCGCTCGAGCTGGGCACGGCCATCCTGGGCGTCTCGGCGCTCACCTTCCTCGGCTTCGGCGCACCGCCGCCCGCACCCGAGTGGGGTGCGCTGTCGGCGGCCGGACGGGACTTCATCGCCGCGCAGCCGTGGCTCAGCATCATCCCGGGTCTCGTGATCCTGGCCGTGGTGCTGGCCGTGAACCGCGTGGCGCGAGCGATCGGAGGCGAGCGATGAGCGGGGCTCTGCTGCAGGTGGACGGCCTGCGCGTCGACTACAGCACGCGCGGACGCTGGAAGGAGGTCGTCCACGACATCTCCTTCGAGGTTCCCGCGGGCAAGGTGGTCGCACTCGTCGGCGAGTCCGGCTCGGGCAAGTCCACCGTGTCGCAGGCCCTGATCCGCCGCCTTCCCGAGAACGGCCGGATCACGGGCGGCTCCATCCGCTTCGCCGGCAACGACCTCGTGCGGCTGCCGGAGCGCGCGCTGCGGAAGATCCGCGGGGCGCAGATCGGCTTCGTGCCGCAGGACCCCGGATCGTCGCTGAACCCGCTCATGCGGGTGGGCGAGCAGATCGCGGAGACGCTGCGCATCCACCGGCGGATGCCGCGTGCCGCCGCGGCCGCGCGCGCCGTGGAGATCCTCGACGAGGTCGGCATCCCGGAACCGGCGCTGCGCGCTTCGCAGTACCCGCACGAGCTGTCCGGAGGCCTGCGCCAGCGCGCCCTGATCGGGATCGCGTGGGCGTGCGGACCGCAGTTCGTGATCGCGGACGAGCCGACCAGCGCCCTCGACGTGACGGTGCAGCGGCATGTGCTCGACCAGCTCGACGAGCTCGTGCAGCAGCACGGCACCGCCGTGCTGCTGATCACCCACGACCTGGCCGTGGCCGCCGATCGCGCCGACGAGATCATCGTGATGTACCAGGGCGAGATCGTGGAGCGCGGCGCGACCGCCGATGTGCTGAACGCGCCGACGCACGAGTACACCCGGCGCCTCGTCGCGGCGGCTCCCGGTCTGCGCGAGGGGCGGCTGGTCCCGCAGGTGCAGGCGAGCGAGGAGAGCGCGCTGTTCGCGACCTTCCGCGAGCGGGTGGCGGCGCAGGGCGTCGCGAACGGCGCCGGGGCGCGGCCCGACAGCATCCTCGAGGTGCGCGGCCTGGGCAAGTCCTACGGCGTCCGCGGCGGATCGTTCCTCGCCGCCGACGACGTCTCCTTCGCGGTCCCGCGGGGGAGGACGCTGTCGATCGTGGGCGAGTCGGGCTCGGGCAAGACCACGAGCGCGCGGATCGCGGCTCGGCTCGTGCAGCCGGATGCCGGCACCGTCCTTCTCGACGGCGAGGACATCACGCGTGCGACCGGCGAGCGTCTGCGTCAGCTGCGTCGGCGGATGCAGGTGGTCTACCAGAACCCGTTCGGGTCCCTCGATCCGCGGATGACGGTCGAGCGGATCGTCGCGGAGCCGCTGCGGTCGTTCCGCGTCGGCGACCGCGCCTCGCAGCGGGCGCTCGTCCGCGAGCTGCTCGAGCGGGTGCGCCTGTCGGCGGATCTGGCGGATCGGCGTCCCGGCGAGCTGTCCGGCGGTCAGCGGCAGCGCGTCGCCATCGCCAGGGCGCTCGCCATCGGCCCGGAGCTGATGATCCTCGACGAGCCCGTGTCGGCGCTGGACGTCTCCGTGCAGGAGCAGATCCTGCAGCTGCTCGTCGATCTGCAGGCCGAGTTCGGGCTGAGCTACCTGTTCATCTCGCACGACCTGGGCGTGGTGCGGCAGATCTCCGACCGCATCGTCGTGATGCAGAAGGGGCGGGTCGTCGAGAGCGGCGACGCCGCCGACGTGCTGGGCGTCCCGGCGCACGAGTACACCCGCGAGCTCATCGCGGCCATCCCCGGCAGCAGCGCCGTCTCCTAGCATCCCCGGCGCCCGAGCTGCTTGGCTCCCCCCCCGAACGTTTGAGCCCCCTGCCGATCGGCAGGGGGCTCATCCATGGGTGCGATCAGTACCGCAGCCCGTGGCCGAAGCGGAACGTGGGGTCCTCGGTGTCGAATGCGACATCCGAACGGCTCGCGACGACCGCGGCATCCGAGCGCGGCAGGTCGAAGGGCAGCGAGCCCTGCGGGCCCCGTTCTCCGAACAGCACCCGCAGCACGGCCTCGTCCGAGGCGCCGTAATCGGCGAGCACGGCGCGGGCCGACTCCTCCAGGCCGCCCAGCACGGCCGGGCGGTCGAGGTAGATGTCGATCACGGTCGGCACGGCCTCGGCGATCGCCGTCAGACGCGCATGCTCCTCAGCGGGGAACTCCAGCGACCCGGAGTGGAACATCGCCGAGAAGCCGCCGCGGTCCCTGTCCTCGAACGGCGCCTTGATGCGCAGGATCGCGACCTCGGCCTCCTCGGGTGTCTCGACGACGCTCGCGTACCCGGCGAGGGCTTCGGACGCCACGCCTTCTGCGTAGACCTTCGCGCCTCGGGTCAGCGGCAGGATACCGTCGGTGTTCGTGAGCAGCGTCAGCGAGTCGCTCTGCGCGTCCAGGCCCTCCTGCACGAAGTCCGCACGGCCGACGACGGCCTCGGCGTGCTCCTCGTCGACGAACGGATCGTCGAACAGTCCGAGGCGGAACTTCTCCCGCAGCAGGCGCCGCACCGAGACGTCGAGACGGTCCTCCGTCACCGCGCCCGAGGCGAGCAGCTCCAGCAGCACGTCGGTGCACAGCTCGCCGCCGAACTGGTCGATGCCGGCGTCCAGCGCCTTCACCATCCGCTCGGGTCGCGTGAAGTGCTCGACGCCCCAGGCCCGCGCCGGCATCGGCGTCCCCAGGATGTCGGCGTCGGTGAGCAGGCCCCAGTCGGTGCAGACGATGCCGTCGAAGCCGAGGCGGTCGCGCAGCAGCGTGGTCAGCACGTCCTTGTTGAAGCCGAAGCCGACCTCCTCCCAGTCGGTGCCGACCGGCTTGCCGTAGTACGGCATCATCTGGGTGGCGCCGGCCTCGATCGCCGCGATGAACGGACGCAGGTGGTACTCCTGCTCACCGCCGGGGTAGACCTGCTCCTTGCCCCACTCGAAGTGCGGGTCCTCGCCGTCGAGCTGCGGACCGCCGCCGGGGAAGTGCTTGACCATCGTCGAGACCGACTCCGCGCCCAGTTCGGCGCCCATGAACCCGCGGATGTAGCCGACCACGAGCTCGCTGGTCAGATCGGCGCTCTCGCCGAACGTGCCGTTGATCCGCGACCAGCGCGGCTCGGTGGCGAGGTCGATCTGCGGATGCAGTGCGACACGCAGCCCCACCGCGAGGTACTCCTGCCGGGCGATGTCGCCGAAGCGCTCGAGCCGCTCGGGCGAGGCGAGGGCGGCGAAGCCCAGCGTCTCGGGCCACTGCGAGAAGGGGCCGGCGAACATCGAGGTCAGGGGGTTGTCGCTGAACGCGTGCCGCGGGTCGGTGGAGAACGTGATCGGGATCCCGAGGCCGTCCTCGCGGGCGAAGCGCTGCAGCGCGTTGCTCCAGGCGGCGAACTCGCGGCCGCTGGGCGCCGAGCCGAGCAGGTTGAAGTGATTCATCCGGCGCTTGCGGATCATCGAGTGGGCCGAGGGCAGCCCGAACGTCGGGTTGCCCTCGGACGGGTCGCCGATGCCGACCATGGTGTGGAAGAGCATGCCGGCCTTGTCGGCGGCATCCATCCGGCTGAGCAGGTCCTCGACCCGCTGCTCGATGTCGAGCGCGGCGTCCTGGTACGGGAAGCGCACCTCGTTGATGGTCATCCGATCTCCTTACTTGGTGGCCTTGATGAACCAGACGCACACCGCGCCAGCGATGGACAGGACGATCCCGATGGGGAACAGGGCCGCATAGCCGAAGGCCAGCACGATCGCGCCGGCGATCCCCGGAGCGAATGTCTGGGGAAGGGTGGCGGCGATGTTCACGACGCCCAAGTCCTTGGCGAAGTTCTTCGCAGAGGGCAGCACCTGACTCATCAGGGCGGTGTCCACCGCCTGGAACATGCCGAATCCGAATCCGATGATCGCCGTCATGATGAGCCACGAGGTGAAGTTCGGCCACAGCCACGGAAGTGCGAGAGCGACGCCCATGACCACCGATGACCCGAAGACGAACGGCTTGCGGCGCCCCACCTTGTCGGAGATCGGACCCGAGATGATGGTCGCGACGATGGTGCCGACGAGTCCGATGATCCCGAGCAGCGGGATGACGGTCTCGGGCTTCGCGACACCGAGGTAGTCGCTGAGGATGTACAGCTGGTAGCCGGTGACGCCGAAGTAGCCCGTGTAGAGGAGCAGTCGTCCGGTGAAGGCCCAGAAGAAGTCGGGGTGCTTGATCGGGTTGACCCAGAAAGTGCTGAGGAAATCACCGAAACGGAACGGCTCCCGGGCGAAGTTCGTGCTCGGGTGGTCGGGGTTGAAGGCGACGAACAGCACGAGCACGATGAGGGCGAACCCGGCGAAGATGACGTACCCGGCGATCAGGCTGTTGAACAGCAGGGAGCCGATGACCTGGCCGCCCAGCGCACCCGCCATGAGGCCGATGCCGGAGAGGGCGGCGAACGTGCCTCGGCGGCCGACGGGAACCCGGTCCGGCAGCACCGCGCTCAGCGGGCCCTGGGCGATGTTGTAGCCGATCTGCACGAGGCACCAGGCGATCAGGATGCCGACGAAAGAGTTCGCGAACGCGAGTCCGCTGAGTGCGAGGCCACCGGCCACCGCGCCGATCAGGATCCACGGGGCGCGACGCCCGTACTTGGAGCGGGTGCGGTCGGAGATCTGTCCTGCGATGGGCTGCGCCAGGAGCGCGCACAGGGCGCCGATGGTCGCGATGATCGCGAAGGTCGCGACCTTCTGCTTCGGGTCGGGGTAGAGCAGCTCGATCTGGTGCGGCAGCAGGATGCCGGGCACCGCGCCCCAGATCACGAAGATCGCGAAGTTCGCCGGAATGATCCAGCCGAGCAGTCGTGGGAGACCCTTGATGGTCGCGGGCGGGTCGTCCTCGCCGGAGGCGGTGGCGACGAAGGTGGTCTCGGTGATCGGGGGACGCAGTTCGGGGGCGTCAGATGAAGTCGACGACATTGTCAGTCCTTGCGGGTATGGGCGGGTTCGGGTGGCCGGACGGGGTGCTCGGTTCCGATTGATGGCACGCTAGCATGAAAACCGGCACAAGTGTAGGTTTTCATTCGACGCCTACGATGGGACATCGATGACGACTGAACGCGGATACACCACCGGCCGGGCCCGGCGGGAGCAGATCATCGCGGCCGCGACCGCGCTCTTCGGCCGCGTCGGCTACAACAGTGCGACCATGCTCGAACTTTCCAAGATCTGCGACATCTCGCGGGCCGGTCTCGCGCACCACTTCCCCACCAAGGAATCGCTCATGGAGGCGGTGCTGGAGACGCGGGATCGCGAGGACCGCGAGCGGTTCCGCCGCAACGGGTCACAGGGGCAGGACGGCATCGGGATCCTGCGCGGCATGGTCGACCTCGCCCGGCACAACAGCGAGGTCGGCGGCATCATCGCGCTGTACGCCGTGCTGTCGGCGGAGTCGGCCGACCCGACTCACCCCGCGCACGACTACTTCGTCCAGCGCTATGCGCGGATCCGCTCCGGCACGGCGAAGGCCCTGCGGGATGCCAGGGCCGCGGGCTACCTCGCCGAGCACGTCGACGAGGAGCGCGCCGCCGCGGAGCTCACCGCCCTCATGGATGGCCTGCAGCTGCAGTGGCTGCTCGATCCGACGTCCGTCGACATGGCCGAGGCTGTGCGGCTCCGGATCGAGGAGCTGCTCGTGGTGCCCCTCGGCGGGGCCGACTAGCAGGAGCTCAGCGGGCGGCGTGCGCCAGGGCCCGCAGGGCCGGCAGCACGCGGTCGCGCTCCGGCAGCGGTGCGAGCTCGAGCGCCGACGCGACGCCGAGGGCGAGCACGGCGTGCCCGGCCGCGTTCGGGTGGAACGGGTCGCCCAGAAGTCCCCAGGCGATGTCGTTCACGTGGCCTCGGCCCATCTCGGCGAAGCGCGCGAACTGATCGATGAGGATCACGTCCTGCGCGGCCGCGACATCCCTGATGGCTTGGGCGAACTCGGCGATCCTGGCGCGCTCCGGGGCGTTGCGCACGTCGATCGCGGGCTGGGTCTGCAGCACGGGGATGGCGCCGAGGACGCGCACCCGTGCGACGAACTCGGTGACGGATGCTGCGAACTCGGCAGGCTCGATCACCGGGAAGACACCCGCGGTGGAGCAGTCGTTCGTGCCGATCATGAGCGTGACGACGTGCGGATGCCAGGCGGACACGCGCCGGTCGAAGTCCTCGAGCAGCTGCACGATGCGCCAGCCGCTGATGGCGGTGTCGATGATGACGTCCTGAACGCGGGACATGTCGCCGCGGATCAGCTCGTGCAGATGGTCGACGTAGTTGCGCGCGCCCTGGGTGTGGATGAGTCCGTGCGTGATGGAGTCGCCGGTGCACACCCAGTTCACGGGCGTGCCCTCGTCGAGCAGGGTGCGCAGGCGGGTCAGGTCAGTGGTCACGCGGATGCTCCTGTCGGGATGGTGCTTCCATCCTGGCGCATCCGGGCTGCGGGCCCCGCTGGGCACGCGACGTCACCAGTCGTGGACCGTGCCGTCGGCGAGGCGGTTGTAGGGCAGGTACGCCTGCTCGTACGGGTACTTCCCCGCCTCGTCCAGGTCGAGCTCCACGCCCAGACCGGGAGCGTCGCCGGGATGAAGCAGTCCGTCCTGCCAGGTGAACGACTGCTGGAACACCTGGTTCGTGCGCTCGCCGTGCTTCATGTACTCCTGGATGCCGAAGTTGTGGATCGACAGGCCCAGGTGCATCGCGGCGGCCATGCCGACCGGGGAGATGTCGGTCGGCCCGTGCATGCCCGACTTGATCTGGTACATCGCCGCATACTCGAGGGTCTTCTTCAGCGGGCTGATGCCGCCCATGTGGGTGACCGCGCCGCGCACGTAGTCGATCAGCTGCTCGCGGATGATGTCCTTGAAATCCCACACCGTGTTGAAGATCTCGCCGATCGCGAGCGGGGTGGTGGTGTGCCGGCGCACGAGGCGCAGCGCCTCCTGGTTCTCGGCGGGGGTGCAGTCCTCCAGCCAGAACAGGTCGTAGGGCTCGAGCTCCTTGCCGAGCTTGGCGGCCTGGATCGGCGTCATGCGGTGGTGGCCGTCATGCAGCAGCGGGAGCTCGGGGCCGAACTCGTTGCGCACCGCCTCGAAGACGCCGGGAAGATGACGCAGGTAGGCGCGGGTGTCCCAGTCCTCCTCCACCGGCTTCGCGCCGCGGCGTGCGGGCTCGTGGTCGTAGCGCTCGTCTCCGCCGCCGGTTGCGGCGGACTGCGACGCGATGCCGTAGATCGCGTTCAGTCCGGGGACTCCGGTCTGGATGCGGATGGCGCGATAGCCCTGCTCGAGGTGGTCGCGCACCGAGTCGAACAGCGAGGGCAGGTCGGTGCCGGACGCGTGGCCGTAGGCGAGCAGGCCCGTGCGGGACGCCCCGCCGAGCAGCTGGTACAGCGGCATCCCGGCCTGCTTGGCCTTGATGTCCCACAGCGCCATGTCGACGGAGGCGATCGCGGCCATCGTGACGGGTCCGCGGCGCCAGTACGCCGAGCGGTAGAGGAACTGCCAGGTGTCCTCGATCCGGTTCTCGTCGGAGCCGATCAGCAGCGGGACGACGTGGTCGCGCAGGTACGAGACCACGGCGAGCTCGCGGCCGTTGAGGGTCGCATCGCCCAGGCCGGTCACGCCGTCGGAGGTCGTGATCTTCAGCGTCACGAAGTTGCGGTTCGGGCTGGTGACGATCACCTCGGCCTTGTCGATGGTCATGGATTCTCCGGATGCTGAGGGCACGCTGCTGCGCGCGTCGGTGCTGGCATCGACATGAAACCATGGATCATCACAGTAAGGCAATCGGTTGCCAATACTACGCCATGCGAGCCAGCTGATCGCGCCCCACCCGGTGCTGCAGCGGCAGGCCCTGCGCGAGTCGTCCGAGCTCGTCCGCGACCAGCCTTCCCATCGCGCCGCGGTCGTCGCCCATCGAGCCCGCGACGTGCGGCGTGAGCTCGATGTTCGCCAGCTCCCAGAGCTCCGAATCGGCTGCCGGCGGCTCGGCCACGGTGACGTCCAGCTGCGCCGTCAGATCGGGGCGCCGGCGCAGCACGTCCACCAGGGCCTGCTCGTCGATCAGACCGCCGCGGGCGGTGTTGATGAGCACGGCGCCCTGCGGCATCCGCTCCAGCAGTTCGCGACCGATCATCCCGGTGGTCTCCGGCAGCAGCGGGGCGTGCAGGCTCACCACGTCCGACCGCTCGAACAGCTCCTCCAGGGTGACCAGGGTCGCACCGAGCGACGCCGCCAGGGCGGCATCCGCGAACGGGTCGTGCGCGAGAACGGTGAGTGCGCTCCCGCGCAGCCGCTCCGCCACCCGCCGACCGATCTCGCCCAGCGCCCACAGCCCGACGGTCCGGCCCGTCGTGCCGTGCGCGGCGTGCGCGGCCGAGAGGTTACGGCGCTCGCGGTACAGCCGCCGGGATGCCGCGACGCCGCGTGCGGCGAGCACGATCTGCGCGGCCGTGAGCTCGGCGACCGGCTCGGCGTTGGCCGCGGCGGCCGAGACGACCTCGATGCCGCGATCCCAGGACGCGTCGGTGACGATGTGCTTGACCGAACCGGCGGCGTGCAGCACGGCCTTCAGGCGCGGGGCGCGGGCGAGCAGCTCGGCGTCGATGACCGGCGCGCCCCACCCGGTCAGCAGCACGTCCACGTCCCTCAGAGCATCGGGGTCGCGCGAGAGCTGCTCGGCGGTGATCGGGGGCAGATCCACTCGTGCGGCGCGGGCGATCGCGGCCAGCGCATCGGCCGGATAGACGTCGTCGCGACGCCGTTCCTCCATGACGAGACGCGCACGGATGCGAGGATCTTCTTCGGCCACGATGCCTCCAGGAATCGAGTTGTGGGGAGCCAGACATCGGATCAATTGTTGACAGTGTCCGCGACCCTAGGTTAGATTCGCGAACAGCGTCTTGCAAAGTGGCAAGCGTTTGCCAACCCGGAGAGAGTCCCATGCACACAAGGATGAAAGCAGCCGCACTGATCGGCATCGCCACGCTGGCCCTCGCGGGCTGCTCCAGCGCCGCACCCGGCGGCACGGGAGGAACGAACGTCAAGCAGGACGAGAAGGCCACCCTCGAGATCTGGACCCGCACCACCCCCGGCAGCCCCAGCGAGGCCGCCACCAAGCGTCAGGTCGAGGCCTTCGAGAAGGCCACAGGCTACAAGGCCGAGGTCACCGCGATCTTCGACGACTTCGAGATCAAGCTCGCCCAGCGCGCCGGCCAGAAGGACCTGCCCGACATCGTGCTCAACGACGTCAGCCAGCTCGGCACGATGCAGTCGCAGGGCATCCTCCGCGAGATCGACCTCAAGGAGATCAAGAACTCCAAGGACCTGACCCCGCAGGCCCTCAAGGCCGGCAAGGCCGTGGACGGCAAGACCTACGGCATCCCCTACTCCGCCCAGGCCAACGCCCTCCTCATCCGCAGCGACTGGCTGCAGAAGCTGGGCCTGAAGGCGCCGACCACCTGGGACGAGATGGAGCAGGTCGCCAAGGCCTTCACCGAGAACGACCCCGACGGCAACGGCAAGAACGACACCTACGGTCTGGCGGTGCCCGGCTCGACCAAGCGCGGATACGCGTCGTGGTACTTCTCGAACTTCCTGTGGGCCGCGGGCGGCGACTTCATCACCGGCTCCGGCGACAAGTGGCTGCCGGCGATGACCTCGGATGCCGCGGTCGAGGCCACCACCTGGTTCCGCGACCTGCAGTGCAAGGCCGGCGTGGTGCAGCCCGGCGCGCCCAGCATGGACACCCCGCCGACCAATGAGGCGTTCGAGTCCGGCATCGCCGGCATGTACGTCACGGGGCCGTACATGATGCCGCGCTTCGACAAGGTGCTCGGCGCCGACAAGTACGAGGTCGTCCCCGCGCCCAAGGGTCCGAAGGACTCCGCGGTGCTCGCCGAGGGCGGCACGGTCTACCTGATGGCGGGATCCGAGAACGTGAAGGGCCAGACGGCCTTCGCCGACTGGTACGTGAGCCCCGAGTCGCAGAAGTTCGGCATGGAGGGCACGGATGCCTTCGCCATCCAGCTCCCGGTGAACGAGAAGGTGAAGGTCTCGGACGTCCGCGACGACGCACGCTGGACGGTCTTCCAGGACGCCTACCAGAAGAGCGGCCACTACGCCCCGACGATCCCGAGCTGGACCCCGGTGCGCCAGATGAGCGCCGACACCATCAACGCCCTTCTCGCCGACTGCTCGCTCGACGTGAAGGACGAGCTCACCAAGCTCGACGGCAAGCTGACCGCCGAGCTCCTGACGCAGGGGATCCTCAAGCAGTGACCATCGACACGGCCGACGCCGCCACCGCGGCCGACGCTTCCCGGCAGGCGGCGGGGGCCCTCGCGTCCCTGCCGCCCGCCCGGCGGCGCCGCCGCCATCGAGTCCAGGGCCAGTGGTGGGTGCCGTGGGCGTTCCTCGCCCCCGCGCTCCTGCTGTTCCTGATCTTCCGCTACATCCCCATGGGGCAGGCCATCGGGATGTCGGTGGAGAACGTGCGCCCCTACCTCGGCAACGAGTACGTAGGGATGCAGAACTACCAGACGATCCTCGCGTCGCCCGACTTCCGCGACGCGGCCGTCAACACGCTCATCCTCGCGGTCGGTCAGACCGCCGGATGCCTGCTGCTGGGCTTCCTGCTCGCGCTGCTGCTCGAGGGGCAGACCCGCAAGCTGTCGTTCATCCGCTCCGCGGCCTTCCTCCCCGTCGTCGTCCCGATGGCCGTGGTCGCCGAGCTGTGGCGGATCATGTACCACCCGTCGCCGAACGGGTTCCTGAACTCGATCATCGCGTTCATCGGCCTGGGCCCCAGCGACTACATCAACAGTCCCGACTCGGCCATGTGGTCGATCATCCTGATGGGCGTCTGGCGCGGCGGTCCCTACGACATGATGATCATCCTGGCGGGGCTCGCCGGCATCGACCGCGGTCTCTACGAGGCCGCCACCGTCGACGGCGCCAACCGCTGGCAGCGCATCGTGCACGTCACGCTGCCGGGGCTGCGCCCGGTGTTCACCATCCTGTTCATCCTGGCCGCCATCCGCGGCTTCCGGGTGTTCACCGAGGTGTACCTGATGACCAACGGCGGGCCGAACGGCGCCACCGAGGTCGTGATGACGCTGCTCTACAAGCTCGGTCTCGAGCAGCAGAAGCTCGGCGTCGGATCGGCGGGCGCGGTGCTCCTGTTCCTCGCCACCCTCGTGCTGACCCTCGCGGTGCAGCTCCTGATGCGGAAGAAGAAGGACGCATGAGCGCCGGAACCGATACCGCTCTCGGACTCACCGAGAGCCGCACCGTCGTCGGCATCGGCGTGAAGGTCGTGCTCTACGCCCTCGTCGTCGCGCTGTTCGCGGGTCCCCTGCTGGCCCTGCTCTCCGGTGCGTTCAGCGAGGTCTCCGACCCCACCGAGCTCAGCCTCGTGCCCACCCGGCCGACGCTGGAGAACTTCTCGGTCGCCTTCGACTTCGGCGTGCTCGGCTACCTGATGAACTCGTTCTTCGTGGTGGGCTTCGGCCTGCTCATGCAGGTGGTCGTCTCCGTGCTCGCCGGGTACGCCCTCGCCCGCAAGAGGTTCCGCTTCTCGGCTCTGGCCCTGGTCGCGATCCTCGCGACGATGATGCTCCCCGATGAGATCCTGGCCCTGCCGCTGTCGATCCTGCTGGCCGACCTGCCGCTGCTGCACATCAACCTGATGGGCACTCTCGCCGGCATGATCGTGCCGATCGGCGCCTGGGCGTTCTCGATCCTGGTGATGACCGAGTTCATGAAGGACGTCCCCCTCGAGCTCGAGGAGGCGGCGCGCATCGACGGCGCCAGCGAGCTGCGCGTGTTCGCGCAGATCATCGTGCCGCTCTGCAAGCCGGCGCTCGGCGTGATCGGCGTGTTCGGCTTCACCATGATCTGGGACCAGTACCTGCTGCCGCTGCTGGTGTCGACCTCCAGTGCCACGTACACGCTGCCCCTCGCGCTGCGCACGCTGCGCATCGAGCCCGAGGTCACCCCCGGCGTCGTGATGGCCGCGTCGCTGCTGGCGCTCGCGCCGTCGGTGATCGTGTTCCTGCTGTTCCAGCGCTCGTTCGCCCGCGGGCTCACCTCGGGCGCGCTGAAGGGCTGACGCGGTGGTCGAGCTGCAGGGTGTCGTCGGCTTCCGCGACGTGGGCGGGATCCCCGCCGAGCGCGGGATGATCCGCACCGGACGTCTGTTCCGGTCGGGTCATCTCGCGGCGACGGATGCCGACGGTGCGGCGCTCCTGCGCGACGCCGTCGCGCACATCGTCGACCTGCGGTCGGACGAGGAGGCGCAGGCGGATGCCACTGCCGTGGCCGGCATCCGGATCACCCGTCTCCCGCTGTACCTCGGCTCCACCCGGTCGTTCTTCGAGCAGGACTTCAGCCTGGGGGAGATCTACGCGCACCTGCTCGCCGAGTCGTCGGCGCAGCTGGTGGATGCCGTGCGCGTCATCGCGGCCGGCGAGCCGACGCTCGTGCACTGCACGGCGGGCAAGGACCGCACGGGCGTCGTGATCGCGCTGGCGCTCGCGGCCGTCGGCGCGGAGCGGGATGCCGTCGTCGCCGACTATGCGCGCACCGCCGACCTCATCCCCGAGGGCCACCGCCGCGCCACCTCCGAGCGCCTGGCGCGGACGTACCCGCAGTCGCGACACGCCTGGATGCTCGCCACCGAGTCCCCCGCCGAGGTCATGGCGCAGACACTGACCGAACTCGATGCGCGCTGGGGATCGGCATCCGCCTACCTGCGCGCGCACGGCCTGACCGACGACGAGCTGGCGGCGCTCGGCGCCGCGCTCGTCGAGCCCATCCCGGCATCCGACCCCGTCCCCACCCGAGGAGCTCACGCATGACGGCATCCGCCGCAGAGATGGCCTGGTTCACCGAGGCGCGCCTCGGCATGTTCGTGCACTGGGGGCTGTACTCGCTCGCCGCGCGGCACGAATGGGTGAAGAACCGGGAGCGGATGACGGATGCCGACTACGAGCGGTACCGCGAGCACTTCGATCCCGACCGCTACGACCCGCGTGCCTGGGCTCGCACCGCGAAGGCGGCCGGCGCCGGCTACGTCGTGCTCACCGCGAAGCACCACGACGGCTTCTGCCTGTGGGACTCGAAGCTCACCGACTACACCGTGATGAACACGCCCTACGGGCGCGATGCCGTGGCGGAGTTCGTCGTGGCGTGCCGCGCCGAAGGGCTGCGCGTGGGCATCTACTACTCGCTGATCGACTGGCACCACGAGGCCTTCCCGGTCGACGGCACGCACCCGCAGCGCGACGACGAGGAGTTCAAGGCGGCCACCGCCGATCGCGACGTGCGCGACTACCAGCCGTATCTGCACGGCCAGGTGCGCGAGCTGCTCACGGAGTACGGGCGCATCGACTACCTGTTCTTCGACTTCTCGTACACGCACCGCGCGGACTACTGGGGCGGCAAGGGCGCGGATGACTGGGATGCCGAGGGTCTGATGGCGCTGATCCGCGAGTTGCAGCCGCACGTGATCGTGAACGACCGGATGGGCATCCCGGGCGATATCGTCACACCCGAGCAGTACCAGCCGCTCGAGCCGATGCGCCGCGACGGCGTGGAGGTGCCGTGGGAGGCGTGCCAGACGCTCAACGGCAGCTGGGGTTACGACCGCGACAACCTCGACGTGAAGAGCCCGGAGTCGCTCATCCGCCTGCTGATCGACGGCGTCTCGAAGAACGGCAACCTGCTGCTGAACGTCGGGCCGGACGGGCGCGGGCGCATCGACCGCACCGCGCAGCGCACCTTCGACGAGATCGCCGCCTGGATGGACGACCACGCCCGGTCGATCCACGGCGCGGGGCCCGCCCCGTGGCAGGCGCCCACCGGTACGCGCTACACGCTGCGCGGCGACCGGCTGTACGTGCATCTGTTCGACTGGCCGTTCAAGCACCTGCACCTGCCGGGGCTCGCCGGGAAGGTCGGGTACGCGCAGCTGATGTCGGATGCCTCGGAGCTGGTGCCCGTGCACATCGACCCGAACCGTCCCGCCCAGAACACCCTGATGGGCGGCCTGCCCGAGGGCACGTACACGCTGCAGCTCCCCGTGCAGCGACCTGACACCCCCGTCCCCGTCGTGGAGCTGTTCCTGACCGAACCTGACTGACCCGTCGTCCGGGTGCCTGAGCCCGGGTGCTCGCCCGGCTCCTGAGCGAGCGGAGCGAGACGAAGGACCACCCCGGTCGCCTTGACCGAGACCGCCGCCGGCGGTCTCCTCGGCGACCCCTCGAAGAGGAGGAAACAATGAAGAGAAGGACGTTCATCCTGTCGGCCATGGCCGGTGCCGCGACTGCCGTGGTCGGTGCGCAGGCCGCCGGCGCCTCGGTGCTCGGCGTCGGCCCGGCCGCATCCGGGGTCGTGCCGATGCTCCCGGGCGTCGGACCGTACTCACGCGCGTCCTCGCTGGCCGAGCTGCGCGCGGCGATCGCCGCCGCTCCCGAGGGCGGGACGATCATCGTCGCGAACGGCACCTACGCCGTGCCGGACGGGGCGCCGATCGACCTGACCGGTGTCGGAGGACGGTGGAACAAGCCGCTGATGATCACCGCGGAGTCGATCGGCGGGGTCACGTTCACGGGGGCGGAGAGCTTCCGCTTCGGCGGCACGCACGACCTCGTGCTGCGCGGCTTCGTCTTCACCCAGTCGACCACGTTCGAGCTGCCGGCGGACTGCCAGTCGATCACCCTCAGCCGCAACGACTTCCGGCTGGCCGACATCGAGGGCCTGCTCTGCGTGATGGTGCGCGCGGACGACACGGTCGTCGAGTACAACCACTTCCACAGCAAGTCCACGCTCGGCGTCCTCCTCGGGGTGGAGGGCGCCGGCAGCACCGAGATGGCGCAGAACGTGCACATCCACCACAACTACTTCAGCGACCACACCTTCGCCGGGGACAACGGCGGCGAGCCGATCCGCCTGGGCGTGAGCCCGCGGGCGCTGAGCAGTGCGCACGCGATCGTCGAGCACAACCTGTTCGAGCGATGCAACGGCGACCCCGAGGCTATCTCGGTCAAGTCCAGCGACAACATCATCCGGTACAACACCATCCGCGACAGCGGCGGCGGCATCGTGCTGCGGCACGGCAACCGCAACCGCGTGGAGTCGAACCACATCATCCGCGGTCTGCGCGGCATCCGCATCTACGGCAACGACCACGTGATCGTGAACAACTACATCGGCGAGACCGCCGACACGGCGTTCGTGCTGGGCGCGGGCACCGAGCGGGACCACTACGAGGGCGAGCCCGCGGCCTCGCGCAAGAAGAACGACGCGGCCGATCGCGTGCACATCGCGCTGAACACGGTCTACGGCAACGCGGGCGGCATCTCCTGCGAGACGCACCGGCCCGTCACGCCGATGGACTGCGTGATCGTCGACAACATCTTCCAAGGCGACGCGGGCACGCTGAGCGAGGTCGCGAACTCGATCGGCTTCACCTGGGCGGGCAACCTGTTCTGGGGTGCTGCGCCGGACGGCGACATGCCGGCCTCCGGCTTCACCCGTGTGGACCCGAGGCTCGCGAAGGATGCCGACGACGTGTGGCGCATCGGCCCCGGGAGTGCGGCGGCGGATGCCGCGACGCGTGACCACCGGGCCGTGGTGCGCGACGACATCGACGGCCGTCAGCGCCTCGGGGCGGCAGATGTCGGAGCCCACGAGCTGAGCATGGCGGCACCGCGTCGCAGCCCGCTCGTGGCGGCCGAGGTCGGCCCCCTCGCGCGCTGAATTGGCAAGCGGTTGCCGCACGGGACGGGTCTCGCGCGGCAACCGCTCCGCGTGTCCCACAAGTGGCGGGTGTGCGGGCATCCGTCCCGCCGTTTGTGGGACGGGCCGCGGTGCGTGTCGCAGTAGTGGTGGGTGCGGCGTCCTGCGACCCGCCACTGCTGGGACATGCTGCGGCGCGGGTCGCCGCGGGGCGCGTCAGGCGGCGGGGCCGGTGGAGCCGCGCACGACCAGGGTGGTCTCGAGGTCGAAGCCCACGTACGGGGCTGCGTCGCCCGCCACTCGTGCCAGCAGGGCCGACAGGGCGTGGTCACCCGCCTCGCGCAGCGGCGACTTCACGGTCGTGAGCGAGGGCGAGGTGAAGTCCGCGCCGAAGATGTCGTCGAAGCCGATCACGCTGAGGTCGGCGGGAATGCGGATGCCGGTCTCGACCAGCTCCTGCATCAGGCCGATCGCGATCAGGTCGTTGTAGGCGACCACGGCCGTCGCACCGCTGTCGCGTGCGGCGCGTGCGGCGCTGCGGCCGCCGGCGACGGTGGGGGCCACGGGGTCGAGCGCGATGAGGTCGATGTGCGCCCACTCGCAGCGCTGGGCGAGCAGCTCCCCGCGTCGCCGCGCCATCCACGACAGGGCGGGTCCCGGCAGGTACGCGATCCGCGAGTGGCCCAGGCCGCGCAGGTGACGCACGGCCTCGGCGATGCCGTGCTGGGCGTCTGGGACGACCGAGAGCACGTCCTCCACCTGGCGGTTGACCACGGCGACGTGCTTCTGCCCGGCGAGGGCGCGGATGTGCTCGTCGGGCATGCGCGGCGTGGCCAGGAGCAGGCCGTCGACCATGCGCAGCATCCGCTCGGCGCGCTCGTACTCGCGCTCGTCCGACTCCTCCGACTCGGTGAGCACCAGGGTGTATCCGGCGCGGGTGGCAGCGGTCTCGGCGCCGCGGACCACGTCGAAGAACACCGGGTTCGTGATGTCGGAGACCACCAGGCCGATGATCGAAGTGCGTCCGGTGGGCAGCGCACGCGCCATCGGATTCACCTGGTAGTGCAGGGTTTCGGCGGCGGCGCGGATGCGGCGCTCGGTGGCGGCGCTGACGCGTCCCGGACGGTTCAGCGCGCGCGAGACCGTGGAGGGGTTCACGCCGGCGAGGCGGGCGACGTCGTAGATCGTCGCGCTCTCACCGGGGCGCACGTGCTCGCCCGCGGGCGCGCCCGTCGCGGCGTCGACGGTCTCGTCGTCGGCCATCGTCAGCTCCTCACTGCGCCGGCGCGCGGAACCGCGCCGGCGGACATCTCCCCCAGCCTACGGATCTCGCGCTCGATCGCCGCACGCATCGCGGCGGCGACATCGGCATCGTGCCCGGTGAGAAGGGCGTCGAGCGGATGCCCGGATGCTCCGCTCCACCGCATCCACGCGGCGATGGCGGATGCCGGTGCCGACACGCTCGCGCCGGTGCGCACGGCATGCGCGAGCACGGGGACCACGCGATGCCGCAGCTTGATCTCGCCATCCAGGGCGATCTGCGCCAGCGCGTGCCGGATCCGGGGGTTCGCGAACCTGCGGCGGGTCGCGTCGATCGCCTCGTCGAGCTCGTGCCCGGGCAGCGCGCAGCTGTCCGCCGCGGCGACCCAGTACTCCTCGACCTGCTCGCGCACTGCCGGATCGGCGAAGGCGCCGGCCACGTGCTCGTGCCCGGAGAGCAGGCCGCGGTACGCCAGCAGCGAGTGGGCGCCGTTGAGGATGCGCAGCTTGCGCTCTTCGTAGGGCGCGAGGTCGTCGGTCAGGCGCACGCCCGCGCGCTCCCAGTCGGGGCCGGTGAAGCCGCGCTCGATGATCCATTCCGAGAACGGCTCGGTGACGACGGCCGCCTCGTCGCGGAAGCCGGTGGCGCGCTCCACGGCGTCGATGTCGGCGGGCACCGTGCGCGGCGTGATCCGGTCGACCATGGAGGAGCGAAAGCCCACGTTCGCGTCGATCCAGGCGGGCAGTGCGGGGTCGAGCTCGGCGGCGGCCTGCAGTACGACCGTGCGAGTGATCGCGCCGTTGCCCGGCAGGTTGTCGCAGCTGATGACGGTGAGCGACCCGGCATCCGCCGTGCGTCTGGCCGCCAGCGCGGTGGCCAGACGCACGGGGGCCGTCGTGAGCGCGGCATCCGCTCCGCTGTGCGCCACCCGCAGGTCGGCGGCGACGGCGGCGTCCGTCAGGTCGAGGTTCCCGTGCGCATCCGAGCGGTACCCCGCCTCGGTGACGGTCAGGGTGATGAGCCGGGTGTACGGCGCGGCGACGGCGCGCTCCCAGGCGGGTCGGTCTGCGCCGTCGTGGGCGGAGCGGATGCTGTCGATCCGCTCGAACTCGTCGCCGTCGGGGCCGCGGGTGATCAGCGTGTAGACGCCGCCGGATGCCTGCAGCAGCCGCGCCTGCTCGGGGGAGCGCCCGGTGAACGCGACGATGCTCCACGGGTCGTCGGAGGTGGAGGCGCGATGCGTGTACCAGGCCTGATGCGCGCGATGGAAGGCGCCGACGCCGAGGTGCACGATGGTCGATCCGCGGTGCCGATCCGGTCGCTCAGTCATACCCGCCCTCCCCGCGCTTCGAACCGTTTCGAGACGCCCGATGCCCATCCTAATGGCAAACGGTTGCCAAGTCGGAGGATGACCGGTAACGTGCAACCAGGCGCGCGGCCCGCCGCCGCCGTGCACGACCCAGAAGGACCTCATGCTCAGCACCAAGATGCACCCCGACCGCCTGCTTCCCAGCGATCCCTCCACCCGCGGCGTCGCCCGTGAGCTCTACCGGCGGGTCGCCGATGCCCCGATCGTGTCCCCGCACGGGCACGTGCCGGCTTCGCTGCTCGCCGAGGACCGGCCCTTCGCCTCGCCCACCGAGCTGCTGCTCACCGGCGATCACTACGTGACCCGGGTGCTGCACGGGGCGGGGATCTCGCTCGGCGGCGTGCAGGCGCCCGCGGGGGAGCCCGCCGTCGACCCGCGGGAGGCCTGGCGGGTGCTCGCCGCGAACTGGCACCTGTTCCGCGCGAGTTCGGTGCAGTACTGGTTCGAGTACCAGCTCAGCGAGCTGTTCGGCATCGACGAGCGGCTGACGGCCGACACCGCGGATGCCGTCTACGACCGCATCGCCGAGCTGCTGACCGACGACGCGTACCGCCCGCGCGCGCTGTTCGAGCGCTTCGGGGTCGATGTGCTCGCCACCACCGACGACCCGGCAGCCGATCTCGCCGACCACCTGGCGCTCGCCGCCGATCCGACCTTCACCGGGCGGGTGCTGCCGACCTTCCGCGCCGACCGCGCCATGGACCCGTCCGCCCCGGGCTGGCTCCCCGCGCTGGAGCGCCTGGCCGTGGCATCCGAGATCTCCTGCGGCACGTACGCCGGCCTGCTCGAGGCGCTCCGCGCGCGCCGGGCCTGGTTCCGTGCAGCCGGCGGCACCGCGACCGACACCGGGGTGCCGGATGCCTGGGCCGTGCCGCTGCCCGCGGGCGAGGCCGAGCGCATCCACGCCGCAGGGCTCCGCGGCGAGGCGACCCCGGAGGAGGGCACCGCCTACCGGCGCGACATCCTCTACCGCCTGATCGAGATGTCGGCGGAGGACGGCATGGTGATGCAGCTGCATCCGGGCATCCACCGCAACCACCACGTGCCCACGCTGCGGCGCTTCGGGGCCGACACCGGCCACGACCTGCCGGTGCCGATGACCTACACCGAGCCGCTGCGTCGCGCGCTCAACGACTTCGGCACGGGCACGCAGCTGCGCCTGGTGCTGTTCACGGTGGACGAGACCTCGTTCTCGCGCGAACTGGCGCCGATGGCGGGCTTCTACCCCAGCGTGTACGTGGGTGCCCCCTGGTGGTTCCTCGACACCCCGGATGCCATCGAGCGCTACCGTCGCGCGATCACCGACAGTGCCGGCTTCGCGAAGACCTCGGGCTTCATCGACGACACCCGCGCGTTCTGCTCCATCCCCGCCCGGCACGACATGGCCCGCCGCGTGGATGCCGGATACCTGGCGTCGCTGGTGGTCACGCACCGCCTCACCGAGGAGGATGCCGCCGAGATCGCCGACGACCTCGTGCGCCGCGTGCCGTACGAGACGTTCCGCATCCCGCGGGAGTGACCCGGTCTCGCCCGGTGGCCTGTCCGGTCCGTTGCACTCCGGGGGCCGACAGGCCACATTTCGGACGTTTCCCGCGAAATCGTCCGCGATCTGGCGTGTCGGCCCCCGATCTGTGCCTGCCCCGATCCGTGGGCGAGCGCGATTCGGCCTCAGGCCCCGGCCTTCTCCGCGCACGGCACGCACAGCTCCGCCGAGGGCCTGGCTTCCAGGCGTCCCTCCGGGATCGGCCTGCCGCAGGACGCGCAGATGCCGTACGTTCCGGCATCCCAGCGCTGCAGCGCCTCGTCGAACTGCCGCACCTCCAGGTCAGCGGCTTCCGACAGCGCGGTCAGCCGCGACCACTCCGACGACAGGGTCACGCCCTCCGGGTCGTGCTCATCGTCGTCGTTCGAGTCCTGACGGTCGTGCACGAGCACGGCCAGAGCGGATGCCGCGGAGGCGGCGCGCGCGACGGCATCCGCTCTCCGTGAGACGAGCGCCTCGCGACTGATCCGGCTCATCGACTCACAGTAGCGTGAGGGGTGGAAGGGGAGGCAGGATGGCACGACGAGGCGCGGAGCTGCCGCCGACGGCGCGGATGGCGTGGTCGCGCAGCATCGCGGATGCCGTGATCGCCGCCGCCTCTGCGGGTGGGATCGGCATCGCGCTCAGCTGCGTGATCATGCTCATCGCCGCGCTGGGCGGTGCGTCCGATGCCCTGCAGCCGATCGCGCTCGGCATCCTCGCCGTCAGCGCGATCGCCGCGGCGCTCTTCTCGGCGCTGCTCGGGCCCGCGCTCGCGGCCGTGAACCTGGCGCGGATGCGCATGTATCTCGGAGCCGTGCCCGGGTCCGGCCCGCTGCGCAACGCCGTCGAGTTCCGTGGGCAGGCGAGCTCTGCGCCGCTGTTCCCGCTGCAGGTGACGCTGGTCTGCGTCGCCGGGGCCGGGGCGCTCGCGGCGGTCGTCTCCGGGATCCTCTGGTCGCAGGAACCGGACGCTGCCTACCGTGGCGCGACACTCTGCTGCATCGCGCTCGTCGTGCTGGCCGTGCTCGGCGTCCTGATCTGTCGCGGCATCACGCGGAGTCGGATCGCGTCGGTGCTCGCCGACCTGCCTGCGGGGTCGGTCGGGCAGCGCGATGCGGACGAGACGATCCTGGCGGACACCCGCGAGAACCGCCGCCTGCTCGCCGCCCGCGCTCGCCGGCTGAGCACCCCGCTCGACCGGGCGCGGTCCGCGGCCGGCTGGTGCCTGGCCGCCGCCGTCGTCGGCGTCGGCGCGACGGGCCGGCTCCGTCACGACCCGATCTGGTCGTGGCTCGCCGTCGCGACCGCGGTGCTCGCGGCAGCGTGCGTGGCCGCGCTGATCGCGCTGCACCTCGCCCGCTGGACGCAGCTCACCCGTCTGCCCGGTGTGCTCCGCGGGTCGCCGACCGATGCCGAGCGGGAGCGCGGCCGTTCGCTCACGCGTGACCTGCGCGATCAGATGATGGCGACCATGATCCTGTGGTCGCTCACGGCCTTCGCGGGCATGGGGCTCGTCCTCGGTGGGGACGTGGCCGCTGCGAGTTCCGGACGAGCCCTCGGCCTTCTGGGGATCCTCGCGCTCTGGGCTGCGGGGCTGTCGCTGCTCACCTGGCTGCGGCTGCGACTGGAGCGCCTCGGTCCGCTCCTGCGCGAGGAGTTCGGCTACGACGTGCCGGTGCGCACGGCATCAGGCGACTCGTCGCCAGGGCCCGTCTGACCGGACCGTTCGAGCACAGTGATCAGCCGGTCGATGATGCCGGCCATGTCGACGTCGGGCTCGATCATCCACTGCAGCTGCAGCCCGTCGGAGACGGCCTGGATGACGCGCGCGAGCGTCTCGGGGTCGAGGCTCGCGCCCGGTGCGGAGGGGACGGCGTCTGACATCAGCGCGCGCAGCCGTGCGTTGCGCTCCAGGAAGTAGTCGTGCGCCGGATGCGCGGGATCGACGGCGTCCACGGCGAGCCGGGAGAACAGCTCGACCAGCCCCGGCACCTCGGTGTTGTGCCGGACGGTGCGGATGAACCCCGCGCGGGCATCGTCGCTGCCGTCCTCGGCGCGGAGGCCGTCGCGCTCGTCGCGACGGCGCAGCACGGCGGTGAACAGCTCCTCCTTGGTGCCGAAGTAGTGCAGCAGTGCGGCCGGGGTCACGCCGACCTCGGCGGCGATGCCTCGCAGCGACGCGTTCTGGTAGCCGTCGCGGCCGATCACATCGAGGGCGCTGTCGAGGATCTCCTCACGGCGGGCGATGCCCTTCGCGTACGAACCTCTGCGTGCCACGCCCCGAGCCTAATCCTGAACAGTGGTTGATTTCCAGAAATTGAAGGTCGTATAGTTTTCGCATGACAGCGACGTCGCCATGGACGTCCCCATGGAAGGAACGGGCATGACCGAAGCATCCGATCTCACTCTCGAGGAGAAGGCCTCGCTCACCAGCGGTGCGGACTTCTGGACCACCAAGGCCGTCGACCGCCTCGGCGTGCCCTCGATCATGGTCACCGACGGCCCGCACGGCCTGCGCAAGCAGGCCGGCGCCAGCGACCACCTCGGCATCGCCGACAGCGTGCCAGCCACCTGCTTCCCGCCCGCCGTCGGCATCGGCTCGTCCTTCGACCCGGAGCTGATCGAGCGCGTCGGCGCGGCGATCGGCGTCGAGGCGGCGATCGAGGACGTCGCCGTCGTGCTCGGCCCCGGCATCAACATCAAGCGCTCGCCGCTGTGCGGCCGCAACTTCGAGTACTTCTCCGAGGACCCGATCGTCTCGGGCGTGCTCGGCGCGGCATCCGTCCGCGGCATCCAGGCGCAAGGAGTGGGCACCTCGCTCAAGCACTTCGCGGCCAACAACCAGGAGCACGACCGCATGCGCTCCTCGAGCGACGTCGACCCGCGTCCGCTGCGCGAGATCTATCTGCGCGGCTTCGAGCGGGTGGTCAAGGATGCTGCGCCCTGGACGGTCATGTGCTCCTACAACAAGCTCAACGGTGTGTGGACCAGCGAGGACCCGTGGCTGCTGACCAGCGTGCTGCGCGACGAGTGGGGCTTCGACGGGCTGGTCGTCTCGGACTGGGGAGCGGTCAACGACCGCATCGCCGGCATCGCCGCCGGTCTCGACCTGGAGATGCCCGCGTCGGGCGGGCGGACGGATGCCCAGCTCGTCGCCGCCGTGCAGGCCGGTGAGCTCGACGAGAAGGTGCTCGACGTCGCGGCGTCGCGCGCGCTGCAGCTGGTGCGCCGTGCCGGGGAGCGTCCGGCGGTCGCCGGTCCCCTCGACGTCGACGCGCACCACGCGCTGGCCCGCGAGGCCGCCGGCCGCTCGATCGTGCTGCTGAAGAACGAGGGCGGCGTCCTGCCGCTCGCGCCGTCGCAGAAGGTGGCGGTGATCGGCGCCTTCGCCAGCGAGCCCCGCTTCCAGGGCGCGGGCTCGTCGCTGATCAACCCGACCCGTGTGGACGCCGCGCTCGACGCGCTCCGTGAGGTCGGCGGGGATGCTGTGTCCTACGCGCCCGGCTTCGCCGTGAAGGGCGGAGCGGTCGCCGCGTCCGGTCGTTCGGCCGACGACCTGCGCGACGAGGCGGTCGCCGTCGCGGCGTCGGCCGAGGTCGCCGTGGTCTTCCTGGGGCTGCCCGCCTCGCAGGAGTCGGAGGGCTTCGACCGCGAGCACATCGACCTTCCGGCCGAGCAGCTCGCCGTGCTGGATGCCGTGGTAGCCGCGAACCCGAAGACGGTGGTCGTGCTCTCCAACGGCGGCGTGGTGGCGCTGCCCTTCGCCGACCGCGTGCCGGCGATCGTCGAGACCTGGCTGCTCGGCCAGGCCGGCGGCGGTGCGGTCGCCGACGTGCTGTACGGCGCGGTGAACCCGTCCGGCAAGCTGACCGAGACGGTGCCGGTGCGCCTGGAGGACAACCCCTCGTACGGAAACTTCCCGGGCGAGTTCGGCCACGTCCGCTACGGCGAGGGGCTGCTGGTCGGCTACCGCTGGTACGACGCGAAGGGCCTGCAGGTCACCTACCCGTTCGGGCACGGCCTGTCGTACACGACGTTCGAGTACGGCGACGCCGCGGCATCCGTCTCCGCCGACGGCGACATCGTCGTGACGCTGGACGTGACCAACACCGGCGACCGCGACGGCCGCGAGGTCGTGCAGGCGTACACGTCGCTGCCCGGCTCGGTCGTGCAGCGCGCCCCGCGCGAGCTCAAGGCGTTCGCGTCGGTGGCCGTCGCCGCCGGTGAGACTGTGCCGGTCGAGCTGGTCATCCGCCGCGAGGACCTGACGTACTGGGACGTGCGGGTCGACCGCTTCGTGGTCGAAGGCGGCGAGTACGTGATCGAGGTCGGCGCGTCCAGCCGAGACATCCGCTCCTCGGCGACGGCCGTCCTCGAGGGTGACACGGTGCGCCTGCCGCTGGACATGAACTCCTCGATCGGCGAGGTGATGGCGCACCCGTTCGCCGGTCCCATCGTGCAGCAGGCGCTGGCGGGGCTCGCCGAGCCGCAGGACGCCGCGGGCGCCTCGATGATGGAGGGTGACGGCATGGAGAAGATGATGGCGTCGTTCCCGATCGGGCGCATCGTCGGATTCCCCGGCATCCCGGTGACCCGCGAGCAGATCGAGCAGCTGATCGCCGGAGCGAACGCGCAGGGCTGATCCCCGCGCCCTCGTCCGGGAGGACTTCTCCGGGAGGGGAGGAGGATGCGCACGGCATCCTCCTCCCCTCTGTGCGTTCTCCTCCCCAACGCGCGCCGCAGGGAGGATGATGGGAAGGCTGGAACGACGCGAGGAGAAGACATGCAGCTGGGAATGATCGGACTCGGCCGGATGGGCGCGAACATCGTGCGCCGACTGATGAAGGACGGCCACGAATGCGTGGCCTACGACGTGAATCAGGATGCCGTGGCGGCGCTCGCCGCGGAGGGTGCGACCGGGGCATCCGATCTGAAGGACTTCGCAGCCAAGCTGCAGACCCCGCGCGTCGTGTGGATGATGGTTCCCGCTTCGCTGACCGGAAAGGTCGTCGACCAGATCGCCGAGGTGCTCGAGCCCGGCGACATCCTGATCGACGGCGGCAACTCGAACTACCGCGACGACGTGCGTCGCGCCAAGGCGCTGCGCGAGAAGGGCATCGAGTACGTCGACGCCGGCACCAGCGGCGGCGTGTTCGGCCTTGAGCGCGGATACTGCCTGATGGTCGGCGGGTCGGATGCCGCGGTGAACCACATCGAGCCGCTGCTGAAGACCATCGCGCCGGGCGTCGGCGAGATCGAGCGCACCCCGGGCCGCACCGGCGAGCTCACCCCCGAGGAGCAGGGCTACCTGCACTGCGGCCCCTCGGGTGCCGGTCACTTCGTGAAGATGGTGCACAACGGCATCGAGTACGGCATCATGGCGTCGATCGCCGAGGGCCTGAACATCCTGAAGAACGCGGATGCCGGTGTGCGCGAGGCCGAGCACTCGGCCGAGATCGCCCCGCTGGAGGAGCCGGAGTACTACCAGTTCCCGATCGACACCGCGAAGGTCACCGAGCTGTGGCGCCGCGGTTCGGTGATCTCGTCCTGGCTGCTGGACCTGACCGCGACCGCGCTGAACGAGAACCCCACGCTCGACGGGCTCGCCGGCCGCGTCTCCGACTCGGGTGAGGGCCGCTGGACGGTCAAGGCCGCGGTCGATGTGGGCGTGCCCGTGCCGGTGCTCGCGGCATCCCTGTTCGAGCGCTTCGCCTCGCGCGACGAGGACCAGTTCGCCAACCAGGTGCTCTCCGCCATGCGCCTGCAGTTCGGCGGTCACAAGGAGCTGCCCGCGGGCGACTCGCTCGAGGCCGGCGGACGCAAGTCCGAGGTCGGCTGAGCGCGGCCTGCGCAGAGACGCGAGGGCCCGGCATCCGTCGAACGGATGCCGGGCCCTCCTGCGTCCGCGGGATCAGTGAGGTTGGGCGCGCTCAGGCCGAGGCGTCCTCGTCGTCCCGCTCCTCCTGCGGCTTCACCTGCACCGGCGGCTGGTCCATGAGGAAGTCGCGGTCGTCGTTCGGATCGCCCGAACCCTTGTCCAGCCTGTTCTCCAGGGGATCCTCGTTCAGCGGCGCGTCGTTCAGCGTGTCCTCGTTCGGTGATTCCTCGTTCGGTGTGCTGTCGCTCATGCTGGCCTCCAGTCCGTGATCGGTGGAGGCCAGCTTCCGAGCTCCCGCGGGGCTGGACGAGAGGGTTGACAAGGTCGGGTCGGCCGGCGGGGCGGACTATTCCAGCCACTCGGTGATGAAGCGCTCGTTCGCGTGCACGTGCGTGGCCTCGTAGCCGCCGTCGAGCACCTCGAACCGGTGCGACACGAGGGCGGGGAGCACCAGGATCTGCCCGCCCACGGCGACGAGCCGCTCCTCGCCGACCGTGAACAGGGCGCTCCCTTGATGGATGATGAAGGTCTCGGCGTACGGGTGCCGATGCAGGCGCGGGCCACTGCCCGCCGCGGCGGCGTACTCGCGGATGATGCTGACGGGCGAGCCGATCAGATAGCCCTCGAGGTTCTCATCGCGGGCGACGTCGGCGATCTGGATGGTCATGGTGCCTCCGTTCCCGGCTGAGGCTACGCCCTCCGGGGCCGAAGGTGAACGGCATCCGCGGCCGGACCGACCGCCTAGTCGTCGTCGACGGGGCGGTTGCGCGGGTCCTCCAGCGGCACCTTCGGGCCGGTGAAGAACAGCAGCGTCCCGGCGATGAGCACGAGCACGCCGATCGAGATGCCGATGGGTGCGAAGCTCTTCGCGCCGGGCGTGCCCGACAGCAGCGGCAGCACCGCGGGCAGCGTCAGCATCACGCCGAGCGCCCAGAGCACGATCGCCGTGCTCTTGTACGGTCGCTTGCGTCGGGTCATCGCGGTCTCAGCCGAACAGCAGGGTGACGGCGGTCGCCCCGCCACCGCCGACGATGAGCGCGACGATGGTCACCCAGGCGACCAGGCGGATGCGGCGGTTGCGGCGCTCGCCGAGATCGCCGTAGTCCTCGTCGGTGCGGTTCATCGTGCCCGTCACACCGCCGCTGGCTCGGTGACCGTCGGACCGAAGACGGCCGGCAGGGTCGCCTTCGAGGCCTCGCGCAGCTCGGCGACGGTCGCGGTGAACACGTCCTGCACCTCGAGGGTCGGCTCGGAGTCGGTCACGCCGATGCGCAGCACGGGGTAACCGCGACCCTCGCACAGCCCGCGGAACTTCACGTCGTCCTCGCGCGGCACGGTCACGATCACGCGGCCGGTCGACTCGGAGAACAGAGCGGATGCTGCATCCACCCCGTCGCGCTCCATGAGCTCGGTCAGCCAGACGCGGGCGCCCAGACCGAAGCGCATGACGCCCTCGGCGAGGGCCTGGCCCAGGCCGCCCTCGGACAGGTCGTGCGCGGAGGAGATCAGCCACTCGTCGCGGGCGGCGGAGATGAGACCTGCGAGGTCCCTCTCGCGCGCCAGGTCGACCTTCGGCGGCAGGCCGCCGAGGTGGTCGTGCACGACATCGGCCCAGGCGGAGCCGGACAGCTCGGTCGAGGTGGTGCCGAGGAGGTAGATGTTCTGCCCCTCGTCCTGCCAGCCCGACGGGATGCGGCGGGAGACGTCCTCGATGATGCCCATCACGCCCACGAGCGGGGTGGGGTGGATCGGCACGTCGCCGGTCTGGTTGTAGAAAGAGACGTTGCCGCCGGTCACGGGGGTGCCCAGCTCGTAGCATCCGTCGGCCAGACCGTCGACGGTCTGCCCGAACTGCCACATGACCTCGGGGTTCTCGGGGGAGCCGAAGTTCAGGCAGTCGGTGATGGCCGTGGGGTTCGCGCCGGTGACGGCGACGTTGCGGTACGCCTCGGCGAGGGCCAGCTGCGCACCCGCGTAGGGGTCGAGCTGGCAGTAGCGTCCGTTGGCGTCGGTGGCGATCGCGAAGCCCAGGCCGGACTCCTCGTCGACGCGCATCATGCCGGCGTCGTCGGGGAAGGCGAGGGCCGTGTTGCCGCCGACGTAGTAGTCGTACTGGTTGGTGATCCAGCTGGTGTCGGCCAGGTTCGGCGAGCCGAGGATCTTGAAGAACTGCTCGCGCAGCGTGGCGGGGTCATCCGAACGGGGCAGCAGCTCCGCGGCATCCGCCTGCAGCGCATCGATCCACGTCGGGTAGGCGACCGGACGGTCGTAGACCGGGCCGTCGACCGCGACGGTCGACGGGTCGACGTCCACGATGCGCTCGCCCTGCCAGTCGATGACGAGGCGTCCGTCGCCGGTGACCTCGCCGAGCACGCTGGTCTCGACCTCCCACTTGTGCACGACGGCCATGAAGGCCTCGAGCTTCTCGGGGGCGACGATCGCCATCATCCGCTCCTGCGACTCCGACATGAGGATCTCCTCAGCGGTCAGGGTGGGGTCGCGCAGCAGCACGGCGTCCAGCGAGACGCGCATGCCGGAGTTGCCGTTGGCGGCCAGCTCGCTGGTGGCGCACGAGATGCCGGCGGCGCCGAGGTCCTGGATGGCCTCGACCAGCTCGCCCTTGTACAGCTCCAGGCAGCACTCGATGAGCACCTTCTCGGCGAACGGGTCGCCGACCTGCACTGCGGGACGCTTGGTGGGGCCGCCGTCGTCGAAGGAGTCGGATGCCAGGATGCTGGCGCCGCCGATGCCGTCGCCGCCCGTGCGGGCGCCGAACAGCACGACCAGGTTGCCGACGCCGGTGGCGTTGGCGAGCTTGAGGTCCTCGTGGCGGAGCACGCCGACGGCGAGCGCGTTGACGAGCGGGTTGGCCTGGTAGACGGCGTCGAAGACCGTCTCGCCGCCGATGTTCGGCAGGCCCAGGCAGTTGCCGTAGAAGCTGATGCCGGCGGTCACGCCGTGCACGACGCGCGGGGTGTCGGGGTGGTCGATGGCGCCGAAGCGCAGGGCATCCATGACCGCGACGGGGCGGGCGCCCATCGAGATGATGTCGCGGACGATGCCGCCGATGCCGGTGGCCGCGCCCTGGAAGGGCTCGATGAAGGAGGGGTGGTTGTGCGACTCGGCCTTGAAGGTGACCGCCCAGCCCTCGCCCACGTCGACGACGCCGGCGTTCTGCCCCATGCCGACCATGAGACGCTGCTTCATCTCGTCGGAGACCTTCTGGCCGAAGCGGCGCAGGTAGTTCTTGGACGACTTGTAGGAGCAGTGCTCCGACCACATCACGGAGTACATCGCCAGCTCGCCCGAGGTGGGGCGGCGGCCCAGGATCTCCTTGATGCGGGCGTACTCGTCGTCCTTGAGGCCGAGCGCCGCGTACGGCTGCTCCTTCTCGGGGGTCGCGATGGCGTTCTCGACGGAGTCGGGGACGTGAGTGGTCTGGGGCGCTTCGGCGGACACGCGGGCTCCTGAAGAAGAGGAAGGCGGGGCACGGCCAAGTCTACTTGGCGGACCGAAGGCGTGTCCGCCTGGGGCGGGCCGATCGACCGGGGCGCCTGCGGGCGGCGGTGCTCGATGCTCAGTATTCCGCCACGGTCACCTCGAGGCCCCGGATGCGACAGCGGTTCGAAGCGGTGATCGTGAACGACGCCGGCTCTGCGTCGAGGAGCACCTGGTGGCGGATCCGGCGCGGCTGCTGCTCTGCGAGGTGGAAGCGCTGCCGTCCCAGGGTGACCATGGCCTCGCCGTCGAACTCCATTCGGAGGAACAGTCCTCCGAAGCCGGGTCGGGGAGTCGGCGAGGCGAGCGTGAGGGCCGCACCGGCGGGGAGCTGCAGCTCGCCTTCGGCCCAGCGCCCGCCGTGAACGAATGCATCGGGGTCCTGTGCGAGCAACGCGATGCGAGTGCCGCTGGCGACGTCGGGAGCCAGCACATCCGTCGAGATGAGGTCGACGCCGTGTGCGGTGGCGATGGCGAGTGCGTCGATGTCGTCGGCGTGCGCCTCGGTCGGAAGGCCCGCCGCGCGGGCCTGTGCGACATGGTCGGCGTGCTCTTCGCGCGTGTAACGCGCTGTGCTGATCGCCACGGTGACGTCACCGAGGGAGGCGACGTCGCCGAAGTCGACCGCCTGGTGGCGGATGTCCATGAGCGGCACGTCATCCCGGCCCATCCAGCGGATGATGCGGTTGGCCTCCCCGTTGGAGGTGATGACGTAGCCGCCGTGTCCGAGGATGTCGTCCGCCATGGCGAGCACGCGCCGGTAGAAGGCGGGCGGCTCGTCGTGGAGTTTGATCTCGATGAACGGCAGCAGGCCGTTCGCGGCGCATTCGCGCAGGTACTCCTCGAGGGTGGGTACGGGTGTCCTGTTCAGGGCATCACGGGCCTTCAGCCGGAACCCGTCGCGCAGTTGTGCGAACGACACCTCTGCGACGTGCACCGGCGACGCCAGGTCATCGCCGCAGCCATCGGTCGCCGTCCGATCGAGGGTCTCGTCGTGCATCACGACGGGCACGCCATCCGCGGTCAGTCGGATGTCCGTCTCGACGCAGGCGAAGCCCGCACGACGGGCCAGGCGCACCGCCTCGAGCGAGTTCTCCCCGGCGATGGTGCCGCCCAGGTGCACCCCGCGATGTGCGATGAAGCGCCTGGAGGCGCCGCCGGTCGAGACGCTCACGCCATCACGACCAGCCCGAGTGCGGATCCATGCGAGATCTCCCACCCATCCGATCGGTGTCGCAGCACCACCACAGCGCCTTCCATCAATCCGGGCGGCTCGATACCGCAGAGATCGGCGATGACGGCGCTCAGCAGGTGACCGTGCGAGACCACGATTCCATCACCATGGTTCTCGTGCAGCAGGCGCAGGATCGCGTCGACGCCTCGCGCGCGCAGGTTCGGTGCGGGGTCCTCATCGACGTGCTCGGCGAGTGCGGGATGCTCGATGAGCGGAGCGTGCGGGAACTCGACCGCGATCACGCGCGCGGTGGCGACAGCGGGTTCGCTCGGCGAGGTGGCCAGCCAGGACCATCTGCTGCGGGCGAGACGCCCGGTGGCGGTGAGCGCCTGCCGTCTGCCCGCATCGCTCAGACCCGCGCCGTACGACCCCGGCCGATGCTGCAGTCCGAGCTCATCGGCCGCACAGCGCCGCACGAGTGCGAGCCGACGGGGGAGCGTGTCGCCGATCATCCCGGCAGGCTCGGAGAGGTTTCCAGCTCGTCGGCGGACAGCAGTGCGTGCTGCTCGCGGAGAACGGCCTGCAACGCGGCGACGTCGAGACTCCGGGGGCGGATGCCCGAGCGGGCCGCGAGGGCGGCTGCGGCTCCCGCCGCATGTCCGGTCGCGGTGCACGTGGCTCCGACCCGCACGGAGCCGAGCGCTTCGCGATCGGCGGAGATGCAGCGGCCCGCCGCGAGGAGCCCGTCCGTCGTCGCGGGGACGAGTGCGCTGTACGGGATGCCGAAGGGCTCCGGCACGTACATCACATGCGACCCGGCGAAGCCGTCGACGGGGTGCACATCGATCGGCCAGGCGCCGAGGGCGATGGAGTCGTCGGGGCGCACGGCGGCGCGCACGTCGTCGCCGGTCAGAGTCGTCACGCCCACGAGTCGGCGGGTCTCGCGGATCCCGATCGTCGGCGCCGTCTGCTGCAGCCGGGACTCCTCGAACCCCGCCACATTGTCGCGGAGATAGCCGTGCAGCTGGAACGCCTCCCGGCGGCCCTGCACCTCCGCCCGGGTGAGGTCGCGGTTGTCGGTCGCATCGCCGATGACGCGCACGGTGTTGACCCACACCACGTCCTTCTCGAGCCCACCGAACCAGGGGCCGCCGAAGACGGGGAGCTCGCCGCGGGCCTTGGCCTCCCGCATCGTGGCGCGGTCGATGCTGACATCCTGACGAGCGGCCTCCGCGTCCTCCATTCCGTACTGATCCAGCGGACCCGGAAGGGGGCCGGTGCGTATGCGTGCGGGCTCGCCGGCGTCGATTCCCGATGCCGTGCGGACATTCGAGACGTACATCGGCAGTGTCATGGGCTGCAGGGTCTCGCCCTTGATCCAGTCGTCACCCGCACGGGCCACGATGTCGCCGTTGCCGGTCGCGTCCACGGTGACTCTGGCGCGGATCGCCTGGCGCCCCTCGCGCGTCTCGATGATGCAGCCGGTGACGGCGCCGTCGACAACGATCGGATAGGTCGCCAGCACGTGGAGGAGGAAGTCCACGCCGGCGTCGTGGAGCATCTCGTCGGCGACCAGCTTCATCTTCTCCGGGTCGGTCGACAGCACCCAGCCATCGTGGTCGACGGCTCCGCCGATCTCTGTCGCGCGGCGCAGCCACTCCCCGCCCACTCCGTCGACGACGCGCACGCGGTCGGGTCTCAGCCAGCTGTTGTAGCCGGCGAGGGTGATCACGAGTCCCTGAGTCCACATGCCGCCGAAAGCGCCGGTCTCCTCGACGAGGAACACTGATGCGCCCGTGCGGGCCGCGCCGACGGCGGCCCCGATGCCGGCCGGCCCTCCGCCGACCACGAGCACGTCGACGTCGGCGATCACAGGTATCTCGCGAGCGGGTTCGAAGTGGGTCGACGACTCTGTCACGGTGCTGTCCTAGCGGATCTGGCTCAGATGAGCGGAGAGTTGATGATGATGTTCTCAGTGAACATCGTTCTTCAGACTGACCTCAAGGCTTGGCAGAGAATCCGATCGCTCATATGAGCATCAATAAGGAGAGGGTGCGAGGATGGCCACCATGACTGATCCCGATGCCATGATCGAGGCGATCCTGCGCCGCTATTATCTGGATGACGCCACGAAGCTGGAGATCGCTTCCGAGTTCGGCATCTCGCGCTTCAAGGTGGCTCGCCTGCTCGAGGACGCGAAGCGGCGAGGGGCCGTCCGCATCGAGATCACGCCCAGCGCGGCCGACCCCGACCGGTCCGAGCGACTGCGCAGGGCGCTCGGCCTGCGCCGCGCGGTCGTCGTTCAGGACGTCGGGGGGCGGGATCCGAACACTGTGCGCCGCGCCGTCGGTCGTGCGAGTGCGCGCCTGCTCATGGAACTCGCCGGCAGGGAATCCGTCGTGGGGATCTCGGCGAGCCTCGCACTGATCGCGATGGGCGAGGAGATCGAGACGCTCGGCGAGAGCACCGTTGTGCAGCTCTGCGGGGTGCATTCCAAGCAGGCGGCCGGCATCGGCCCGGTCGAGCTCGTGCGCGACATCGCAGCGAAGAGCTCTGGGCGGTCACGCGTGTTCTATGCGCCGTTCGTCACGCCGACCTCAGCATCCGCTCGTGACCTGCGCAGCGATCCGGCAGTGCGCTGGACCATGTCGGCATACGCGCGTCTGGACATCGCCGCCGTCTCGGTCGGAGGCTGGGCGCCCGGCTCGTCGGGGCTGTACGACGCGCTCACGGCGGAGGAGAGCGCCGAGCTGACGGCTTCCGGGGCCGTCGCCGAGGTCTGCGGCATCGTCGTCGACGGCGATGGCGCACCTGTCGCGTCGGCCGCGACGGAGCGCGTGCTCGGCATCTCCTGCGAGGAGCTGCACCGGGTGTCTGAAGTGATCGCCGTCGTGCCGACGCCGGGCCGGGCGGCCGCCGTCCGCGCACTCGCCGCGGGGACACTCATCACGAGCATTGTGACCAGCACGGAGCTCGCCGATGAGATCCTGGCGGGGGATCCTGCCTGAGGCCCGCCAGGATACGTTCAGGCGGAGAGGCGCTGGGGCGAGATGATCGCCTTGACGGAGTCGGGCACGGTCTTGGCGAGCATCAGCGCGTCCGCGGTCTCGTCGAGTGCGAAACGGTGGGTGACGAGGGAGTCGACGTCCACGCGTCCGCTGGAGACGAGGTCGATCGCGATCGGCCAGGTGTGCGCGTACCGGTTCACGAGCCCGATGGTGAGCTCGTTGACGTTCAGGCGCGACAGCGCGAGCGACACGTCCTGCTTCGGCATCCCGACCATCGCGGCGCGGCCGTTGGTGCGCAGCCTCCAGAGTCCGTCGGCGAGCGCCGTCGGCGCGCCAGAGCACTCCAGCAGCACGTCGAAGTCGTCGGCAGTGCCCTCGCCGACCTTCTCGGTGTCGAAGCCGAGCTCGCGCGCCATGTCGAGGCGGAAATCGGCGATGTCGGCGACGGTGACGGATGCTGCGCCGAAGGCGCGCGCGACCTGGGCGGCGAGCAGGCCCACCGGGCCGGCGCCGGTCACGAGCACGCGGTCACCGGGCTCGAGGCCCGCGCGCTTGCAGGCCCAGATCCCCACCGAGAGCGGCTCGCACAGGGCGCCCTGCTCGAAGGTCATCGAGTCGGGCATCGGGAACAGCTGCCGCTCGTCGACCGCCATGCGCTGCACGAGCGAGCCGTCGTACGGCGGGGTGGCGAAGAAGACCAGGTCGGGGCACAGGTGGTAGCGCCCGGCCATGCAGTCGCGGCAGTCACGGCATGGCTTGCCGGGTTCGATCGCGACACGATCCCCGACCTTCACCTGGGTGACCTCGTCGCCGACCGAGATGACCGTGCCCGCGCATTCGTGACCGAGGATGATCGGTCCGTCGACGACGTAGTCCCCGATGCGGCCGACCGTGTAATAGGCGGTGTCCGAGCCGCATACTCCGACGGCCTCGATCTGCACGATGGCGTCCCGGGGCCCGGCGGCGGGCTCGCCGACGTCCTGGATCTCGATGTGCCCGAGCTCGGGCATCACGGCGGCATTGTTCGACATGGACTGTGGCCTTTCAGCGATTCATGGATCCCCGCAGCAGCAGCTCGGGTTGGAAGTACTCGGTCAGGGGTCCCTGCTCGGCGGTCCCGTCGATGAGGTCGAGCAGGCGTCTGGTGGCGCGACGGGCGATCTCGACCGCCGGCAGCCGCATGGTGGAAAGCGGCGGGTCGAGGAAGCGGGAGAAAGGGTAGTCGCCCCAGCCGATCACGAGGGTGTCGTCGGGCACGCGGATGCCGCGTTCGCGGAGCGCCGTATAGAGCCCGAGCCCGAAATAGTCGTTTCCGACCAGGAACGCATCCGGGACCCGTCCGGTGTCCAGCAGGTCGCTGATCACCCGGTAGGCGTCCTCACCACGCCACAGGGACGCGTTGCGGGCGGTGCGGCGGGAGGGGACGAGCACGACCCGGTTCGCATCCGACGGGATGCCGTGGGCGCTCAGCGCCTGATGGAAGCCCTCGAGTCGGTGCGTGACCGTCGAGATCCGCAGGTCCTCCTCGACGAGCACGATGTCGCGCGCGCCCCGTTCGATGGCGGCTTCGACGCTGAGCCGGCGTCCGGTCTCGTTGTCGGTGGAGTAGAAGTCCACGTCGAGTCCGGGGATGTCACGGGCGATGTGGACGAGGGGAATACCGGCCCGTGTCACGGCCTCCCACGGGTTCGAACGGCCCTGGACGGGAACGCCGAGGATGCCGTCCACGCCGGAGCGCAGCGCGGTCTCGACCGCATACTGCTCCCGCTCCGGATCCTCGTCCGAGAGCAGCAGCAGGAGTGTGTAGCCCGCCGTGATGGCGAGTTCCTCGACCGCGCTGATCAGGTCGTTGAAGAAGGGGTTGGCGAGATCGGTGAGGATCACGCCGATGGTCTTGCGGGAGCCGAGCACGAGGGATCGGGCATGCACGTTGGGCACATACCCGATCCGCTCGGCTTCGGCTTTGATGAGTGCTCTGGTGGCAGGGCTCACGCCGGGCTTGTCGTTGAGCGCACGGGAGACCGTGTTGGCGGTGAGGCCGAGGGCTTCGGCGACGTCCTGGAGGGTACGTCTACGCGGCCCGTCTGTTCTGCGCACCATAGCGAGGCTCCGATTACTCCTTGAGCTCGAGGTAGATGCGGAGCATCGGAGCCTCGTCGCCCGACTTCTGCTCGCTCCGCAGGCGGAGCCAGTGTCCGAACCCGGTGACCGGGATGGACAGCAGACCCACTGCCTCGGAGGTCGAGGGAGCGATGCCCTCATGGTCGATCCACGTGAGTCCATCGGGCGAGATCTGCACCCGGAACTCTACCTGGCTGCCCGGCGCGGGACGCAGGAACTGCACGTACCAGCGTGCCTCGCCCGCCCAAGCCACCTCGAACGGCTCGGTCTCGTGGATGCCTTCAAGATCGACGCCGCGTTCGATGACGGCGCTCTGCGACTGACGCATTGTCGATTTCACCAATCTGCCGAGATGACGACGGAGTCGAGGAACAGGAAGTTGCGGTGCGGTCCGAGGGTGCGAACCGAGAAGTAGAAGTTGAGCAGGCTCTCCAGCGACTCGTACTTCTCCGCGTACGGCGGCACGGGCACGTCGCGCAGGTCGTACGTGTCGTTGTTGAACTGCAGCTCGACGTTCGAGCGCGTGTTCGTGTCGATGAGGAAGCGCAGGTAGTGCCAGTTGACCTTGGTGGGCACCTCGTTGTAGCACGCCTCCTGGCGCACGTCGCTGAGGTAGGTCCAGTCGTCGGGGTTCGGCGCCGTGAAGTCGGCGTAGCGACCGTAGTCGTGCTTGCCCTGGAAGCGCTCGTGCGGGGTGGGCTCGGCGACCGTCGGGTACATCCACTTCTGGATGATCCGGCCGTCCTCGTCGGCGTTCTGGAAGCGCATCACGTTGTGGTAGCGGATGCCGTCGTGCGAGAGGTCGGTGGCGACGGTGAACGCGCCGAACTGCGCCTCGGTGGGGTGCGAGTTGGCATCCCAGCTGATGTCGCCGTAGGTGTTCGCCTCTTCGCCGCCGCCCAGGTTGGCCTCGCCCTTCCAGGCGAGGTAGGCCTCGATCTGCAGCAGGCCGCGGCCGCTCATGGTGAGCCGGCGGATGCCTGTGGCGGTGTGTCCTGCGGCCTTGCGGGTCGCCAGCTTGAGCGAGTAGGTCCCGGTCATGCCGCCGTGGGTGCCGACGTCGAAGAAGTTCTGATTCGACAGCATCGGCGGGCGGAAGTCGCGGAAGTGCTCGTCCATCGAGTCGAGATCGCCGCGGCCGTTGTAGTTGCCGCCGAGCTCGACCCAGCCGTGCGCGCCCTGGTTGAAGTCGTCGAAGGTCAGGATCCGGGAGAGCGGATTGAACTTCGACAGACGCAGATCGCTGCTTCTGATCGCTTCCCGCAGATCTGCTGCGGTACTCGCGACGTCAGGGGTGGTCACCTGTGACTCCTTGGGGTTGTGACGTACTCCAGCAGCTGCGCCGGAGCGGTGTGAGCGAAACATTAGCGTTATCGTTTGACGCTGTCAAAGCATGAGGTTCTGTACCGGCGTGGCGCTGCCGATCTCAGAGGTAAGCCCCGGAAAAATAGGGGAGAGGAAGACGGAGTTGACAATCTTGCCGAGATGCGCGAAGTTCATTAGCGATAACGTTCCTGGTGCTCGACGCAGATCCGGGAACCCGAACTCGGGGTCAGCGATGACCCCACGGAGGTGAAAATGCTCGGTTACACGATCCGGCGGGTGCTGCTCGCCGTCTTCGTGCTCTGGGGCGTCGTCACCGTGGTCTTCCTCATCGTCCGGCTCGTTCCGGCCGATCCGGCCGTCCTCGTCGCGGGAATCGACGCGACGCCGGAGCAGATCGCGGAGATACGCGCGAGGATGGGCCTGGACCAACCGCTCATCGTGCAGTACTTCGACTACATCCTGGGAGCCCTCACCGGCGACTTCGGCACGTCGTACACGTACGGCGTGCCCGCGATGGACCTGGTTCTGAAGATGCTGCCGAACACGGCGCTGCTCGCCTTCCTCGGGTGTCTGCTCGCGGTGATCGTCAGCTTCCCGCTCGGCCTGCTGGCGGCGCTGCGCGTGAACCGCCCCACCGACCGGATCATCACCACGTCGAGCCTGTTCACCCAGGCGCTGCCCGGATTCTGGGTGGGCGTCGTGCTCATGCTGGTGTTCTCGCAGATGCTGCGCCTTCTGCCGAGCACCGGTCTGGGCAGTCCCGCCGCGCTGGTCCTCCCCGTCGTCACCGTGGCACTGCCGTTCATCGCCATCCTGACCCGTATGACCCGCAGCGGTCTGCTCGAAGTCGTCGGCGAGGGCTACATCACGACGGCGCGCGCGAAGGGCCTGGCCGAGCGGGTCGTGATCTTCAACCACGCCGCGCGCAACGCGCTCATCCCGGTGGTCACGCTGGTCGGGCTCGAGTTCGGCTCGCTCCTCGGCGGTGCGGTCGTCACCGAGACCGTCTTCAGCTTCCCCGGCGTGGGCAGGCTGCTCGTCTCGTCGATCCTCGCCCGCGACTACAACCTCGTACAGGCCTGCGTGATCATCATCGCCGCCGGCTTCGTGATCGTGAACCTGCTCGTGGACCTGGTCTACGGCTACCTCGACCCGAGAGTGAGGCTCGCGAAATGACCGCCGTCCCTCCCACCATCGCCGTGCAGACCATGCAGCGCGCCGAGCGCGCACGTCGCGGTGTCACGGTGCGCATCACGATCCCCCTCGTGGTCATCGGGCTGTTCATCGTGGGCGCCGTGCTCGTGCCGATCCTGTACGGGTTCGACCCGATGCGCACAGAGATCCTGCTGCGCCTGAAAGCCCCCGGAACCACGCTGCCTGACGGCTCCTTCGCGGTCTTCGGCACCGACCAGGTCGGTCAGGACCTGTTCGCCCAGATGATGATGGGGGTGCGGGTCTCGCTCACCGTCGGCATCTCCTCGCTGCTCGTGGCCGGAGTGGCCGGAGTGCTGCTGGGCCTGATCGCCGGGCACTTCGGCGGCTGGGTCGACAACGTGCTGATGCGCATCGCCGACGTGCAGCTGGCCTTCCCGTCGATCCTGCTCGCGATCCTCCTCGCCTCGGTGCTCGGCCCCAGCCTCTGGAACGTCATCGTGGTCATCTCCATCACCAACTGGGTGGTGTTCGCCCGCGTCACGCGCAGCCAGGTGCTCACCCTGCGCAGTCGGGAGTACGTGGAGGCCGCGAAGACACTCGGCGCCAGCCACTGGCACATCATCTTCCGCACCCTGCTGCCCGGATGCATCGCCCCCATCCTCGTGGTCGCGACCGTCGAGTTCGGCCACGTCGTGCTGCTCGAGGCGGCGCTGTCCTTCCTCGGCGTGGGCGTGCCCCTGGGCATCCCGAGCCTGGGCAGCACCATCAGCAACGGCACCGCCTACCTCGGCACCGCCTGGTGGATCTCGACCCTGCCCGGCATCGCACTCGCAGCCCTCGTGCTCGCCACCGGCGTGCTCGGCGACGCGCTGCGCGACCGATTCGACCCGAAGCTGAGGAGCGCGTGATGACCATCCCCCAGGCATCCGGGGCCGCCTCCCCCGTCGCCCGCCCCGATGAGCTGCTGCTGAGCGTGCAGGACCTGCAGGTGGAGTTCTCCACCTCGGCCGGCGTCGTCCGCGCGCTCGACGGCGTGAGCTTCGACGTGCGGGCCGGCCAGACCGTCGCCATCCTGGGCGAATCGGGTTCAGGCAAGTCCGTCACCGCACAGGCGATCATGGCGCTGCTGCCGCAGCCGGCCGGATCCATCGTCGGCGGACGCATCCTCTACGGCGGGGTCGACCTCGCCGCCGCGCCCGTGCGCACGGTGCGCGAGCTGTGCGCCACCGAGATCGCGATGATCTTCCAGGACCCGCTCAGCTCGCTCAACCCCGTCCACCGTGTGGGCGCCCAGATCGCGGAGCTCTTCCAGCGGCGGCGCGGCACGCCCAAGAAAGAGGCGTGGGCGAAGGCCCTCACGCTGCTCAAGCGCGTCGGCATCCCCGATGCCGAGACCCGCATCCGCGACTTCCCGCACCAGTTCTCCGGTGGGCAGCGTCAGCGCATCATGATCGCGATGGCGATCGCCCTCGAGCCCAAGCTGCTCATCGGCGACGAGCCGACCACCGCACTGGACGTCACGGTGCAGCAGCAGGTCATGAACCTGCTCGCCGACCTGCAGGCCGAGACCGGCATGGGCATGATCCTCATCAGCCACGATCTCGGCGTCGTCGCCGAGGTGGCCGACCGTGCGGCGATCATGTACGCCGGACGGATCGTCGAGGCCGGTGGCATCCGCGAGGTCTACGACAACCCCGCCCACCCGTACACGCAGGGCCTGCTGAACTCGATCCCGAGCAACACGGCGGCCGGCGAACGGCTCAACCCGATCGTCGGATCCCCGCCGAACCTGCTCGCGCTGCCCAGCGGATGCTCGTTCCACCCGCGCTGCCCGTTCGCGACGCAGCTGTGCCGGGAGAAGTCGCCGGCACTGCGGCATCCCGAAGGCTGGGCCGCCGATCACTCCGGCGCGTGCCACCGCACCGAGGAGGTGCTGACCCATGGCTGAGACGACGGCACCCCTGCTGAGCGTGGAGCATCTGAAGGTCTCCTACCCGCTGCGCTCATCGATCCTGATGCGCAGGATCGGCGAGAACGTCGCCGTGTCCGACGTGAACTTCGAGATCCGTCCCGGCGAGACCGTGGGACTGGTCGGCGAGTCCGGGTCGGGCAAGTCGACGATCGCACGCACGGTGATCGGGCTCGTACCCGCCGCCGGCGGTACGATCCGCTTCGAGGGCAACGACATCTCGCGGCTGTCGCTGCGGCAGATGAAGGACATGCGCCGTGACATGCAGATGGTCTTCCAGGATCCGTACGCCTCGCTGAACCCGCGCCTGACGGTGCGGGACCTCATCGCCGAGGGGTGGCGCGTGCACTCCGGCATCGTGCCGCGGGAGCGCTGGACGCAAGAGGCGAAGCAGCTCATGGAGCGCGTGGGCCTGAACCCGGACTACTCCGACCGCTACCCGCATCAGTTCTCGGGCGGTCAGCGTCAGCGCATCGGCATCGCTCGTGCGCTCGCCCTGCGCCCGAAGGTGATCATCTGCGACGAGGCGGTCAGCGCTCTGGACGTGTCGGTGCAGGCGCAGGTGCTCAACCTGCTCGAGGACCTGCAGGCCGATCTGGGGCTGTCGTACCTCTTCATCTCGCACGACCTCTCGGTGATCGAGCACATCTGCGACCGCGTGCTCGTGCTCAACAAGGGCGTCGTCGTCGAGCAGGGCGACACCGAGAGCCTGTTCGCCGACCCCCGACATCCCTACACGCAGGCGCTGCTGTCGGCCGTCCCCGTCGCGCGCCCCTGGCTGAAGGAGACTCCGTGAGTCGCAGCATCGTCGTGCACCTCGTCCGTCACGGGGAGTCGCTGTGGAACGTCGAAGGGCGCTACCAGGGGCAGCAGGACTCGGGGCTGACCGCCGACGGCCGTGCCCAGGCGGCACGGTTCGGCGAGGACTTCGCCCGGCAGGTGACGCGTCCCGACGTCGTGGTCTCGAGTGATCTGCCCCGTGTGCGCGACACCGCGCAGCAGTACGCCGACCGGGTCGGCGCACAGGTCGTCTACGACCCCGCGCTGCGCGAGATGAGCGTCGGCGACTGGGCGGGCATGACGATGGAGGAGGCTGAGCAGCGGCATCCCGAGATCGTCGCCGCCGTCGCAGCAGGTGAGGACCTGCGCCGTGGGGGCGGTGAGACGTTCGGCGAGACCCGCGAACGCGTGGCCGCGGCGATCGAACGCGTCGTCGCCGAGCTCGAGGCGCAGGACGGGGACCGGGTCGGCGTCGTGTTCACCAGCGGCAACCCGATCCGACTAGCGACCGCGCACATGCTCGCGGTCCCCGCGCCCGGCCACATGGCCTTCGGCGCACCCGACAACTGCTCCGTCACGACCTTCCGCCTCAGAGACGGGCGCCGCGAGGTCGTGCGCTACAACCATGACATCGCGCCGGGCCGCCCGGCCGACCAGAGGGAGATCTCGTGACCGCGCCGCTGACCTTCATCGCACAGAGCCACAACCTGTGGGGCGATCATCACGCCGAGGGGCGGGTGGAGGCGATGCGTGCGCTGTACGAGCGCCGCGCCCCCGACCTGCTGGCCACGCAGGAGACGCGCGCATGGTCGCGCGAGATCCTGGATGCCGCGATGCCGGGCCACGAGCGGGTGCACGACGACTTCGCCGGCTGGGAGTCGCAGAGCAACCTGTGGTGGAACAGCGAGCTGTTCAGCGAGGTCGAGCACGGCGCCGAGGATGTCGGCATCCACGACGCGAACGCCCGCCTGTTCTGGGTGCGGCTGCGTGTGGTGGGCGAGGAGCGCACGATCCTGTGGACCACCGCGCACCTGTCGTACTCGGGCAACGCCGTCGAAGTGGAGACCGGGGTGAACCAGCGCACGCCGCAGGCCCACCGGGTGACGGAGGAGCTGGCACGGCTCGCGCTTCCTGACGAGCCGGTGTTCTTCGCCTCAGACACGAACGCGATCGCGACGGCCATCTGGGTGATCGGCAACGCGGGGTACATCGACTCGTTCAGCGCGCTGAACAGGCAGGCCCCGCCGACGCACCCGGTCGTCCCCAACCCGTTCCGCGATGTGGTCGCGACGCCCAAGTCGCCGATCGCGAGCCCGCACAAGACGATCGACTACATCTTCTTCCGAGGTCCTGTGCGCCCGCGCAGCGCCGAGGTCGTCGAGTTCTTCCATCGGGGGATCTCCCCCAGCGATCACTACCCGGTCGCATCCGCATTCACCCTGCCCCAGTGACATCGGGGCGGGTGAGACCGCACCAGAATCCCGCACCACCACATCAAAGGAGATTGCAATGACATCGCTTCGCGCGAGGTTGCGCTCGGTCGCCGCTGTCGCAGCCACCGCCGCTCTTCTGCTCACAGGATGCTCCGCAGGGACAGGCGATGCCGCCGGTTCCAGCGAACCGCTTCCCGACGCGCAGCAGAACCTCACCTACATCCCGTCCTACGGCTGGTCCGGCACGGACATCTCGCAGTACCCGCTGGAGATCGGCGTCCAGATGGCGATCTCGCAGACCATGGAGGCTCTGATCAGCCTCGACAAGGACGGCAAGCCCCAGCCGAAGCTGGCGAAGTCGTGGGAGTGGGTGGATGACACCACCCTGACGTTCGAGCTGCGCGACGACGTCACCTTCAGCGACGGCACGCCGCTGACCGCGGCCGACGTCAAGGGCTCGATCGAGCGCTACATCGCTCAGCAGGGACCGCTGAAGACCGTGCTCGCCCCGATCGTGGAGGTGACCGCCGACGGCGACCACAAGGTCACGATCAAGACGTCCGGCCCCACAGGCACCCTGCTCGGCGTGCTCTCGCTGGTCTACATCGGCCAGGCGAAGTACTCGCACGCCGACCTGACCGCTCAGGCCGACAACGACTACTGGGCCAAGCCGATCGGCACGGGTCCGTTCGTGATCAAGGACTACGTGGCCAACGACCACTTCGCCTTCGAGCGCAACGAGAAGTACTGGGGCGAGAAGGCCAAGCTGAAGACGCTGACCATGAAGCAGGTCACCGACGTCAACGGCAAGATCACCGCGCTCTCCAACGGTGAGGCCCAGGTCATCGGCGACGTGCCGCACGACCAGGTCGAACAGGTCAAGAGCATGAGCGACGTGACCTTCACCCAGCAGAACAGCCTGAACTACTACTTCCTGTGGTTCGACAACAAGAACGAGTACCTCAAGGACCAGCGCGTGCGCGAGGCCATGTGGGCCGCGCTCGACCTGAAGACGATCCAGGAGTCGTTGTTCGGCGACACAGCGGCCGTCATGAAGTCGTACTGCCCCGTCGCGGCCTTCGGCTGCGTCGAGCCGAAGGACGGCATGGTCGAGTACGACCCGAAGCACGCCAAGGAGCTGCTGGCCGAGGCGGGCTACAAGGACGGCTTCACGGTCGACGCGATCTACAGCACCGCGAACGGCGCCGGCTTCGCCAACATGATGCAGGCGTTCATCTCGGCCTGGGCCGAGGTCGGCATCACGGTCGAGCCGAAGTCACTCGACGCGGCGACGTGGCTGAGCACGTTCAGCACGGTCAACGACGACGGCACGCACGCCTGGGACATGGACGTGCAGCCCAACCAGACCATCACGGGCGACGCCGACTACACGATCTACCGTCTGTACAACTGCACGGCCGCGCGCCTCGGGTACTGCAACGAGGAGCTGGATGCGACCACCAAGCAGGCTCAGGTGAGCACCGACCCCGACGAGCGCCTGAAGCTGTACCAGAAGGCGATCGACATCATGCGGGCGGACACCCCGGCGATCCCGCTGTTCGAGATCAACGTGAACGTCGCGATGTCCTCGAAGGTGAAGGGGCTGAAGATCCCCGCCAACGAGTTCATCGACTTCCGCGAGGTGTACCTCACGAAGTGATCGTGATGCGGCGGGGATGCAGTGCGCCATCCCCGCCGTATCCGTGGGCAGCGGCATCCAAGGATCAGGATCATGAAGAAATTCCTCAGCTACGACCGCGGCCTGGAGAGGTTCAATCCGCTGGCCCGCGTCATCACCTATGACGACTTCGACACCGGCTACAACGGCTGGATGGATCTCACCCCCAACTTCGTCTACGACGACTACGAGTCGTTCGACTCGGTCGTGGACCTGACCAGCTGGCCGGCCACCCAGCTCAGCTCGGCGGCCATGCGCTTCGCCTCGTCGCACGGGTCGATGGAGGGCACGTACTCCCTCAAGCTCACGACGGCACCGACCGGGGGTCCGCACACCGAACCCCCGTGGCCGGGCAGCATGGGCCACGCGATCAAACGGCTGTCGCGCTTCGGCGACCCGGAACTGATCCAGATCGAGGCCTGGTACTCGTACACGCCCACGCAGGATCGAGTGGGCATCGGCGAGGACGACATCCGCGCTATCGGGTTCTTCTTCGACGTGCAGGACGCCGAGTACCGGTACATGCCCGGTGTGCGGTACGTGAACGCGCTCGGCGGCAGGCCGGTGCGGCGCTGGCAGTACTACCGGGTCGCCGACGGGGTCACCCCGAGCGACTGGAACTTCGGGGTCGAGGACGGCTGGTGCATGCCCGGAGTGGACAACCAGTGGTACGGGCGGCGGTTCGAGGACGGCTCGGCCGACGGGTACCAGTGGCTCCCCGGCGGTGAGCAGGAGCTGCTGTTCAACGAGAGCCCCGACAAGATCAACTGGCTCTACTTCCGGCTCACGGTGGACGTGCGCCACCGCCGCTACGTGGAGCTGCAGTCGATGGACCAGGTCTTCGACATGCGCGACCTCGAGCCCACGCTCGTGCCGGGGTACAAGTCGATCAGGGACCTCATCAACCCGGTGTTCTTCGTCGAGACCGACACCGATCGCTCGGTGAGCCTGTTCCTGGACTCGGTGGTGTACTCGTGCGAATGACCTCGTCCATCATGGAGCCGGCGCGCGAGACGCCGGTGGTCGGATCCTTTGACGTGATCGTCGCCGGCGGCGGACCCGCGGGGGTGATCGCCGCCGTGGCGGCCGCGCGGAGCGGTGCGCGCACCCTGCTGATCGAGAGGTACGGGTTCGTGGGTGGGATGGCGACGAGCGCCCTGGTCACCCCGATCAGCGAGTTCCGCGTCGACGGGCGGCAGCACATCGGCGGCATCCCCCTCGAACTCATGCGCCTGGCGGCCGAGCTCGGCGGCGCCGAGTTGGAGCGGGACAGCGGCAACTGGCCCGTCAACGACGAGATCTTCAAGCTCGCGGCGCAGCGGATGCTGCTGGATGCCGGTGTCACGCTGCTGCTGCACACCTGGTTCGCCGACGTGGTCGCCGCCGACGGCCGCATCAGCCATGTGATCGTGCAGAACAAGGCCGGGCGGGTGGCCTACGCGTGCGAGGCCGTGGTGGACTGCACGGGCGATGCCGACGTGGTGCGTGCCGCCGGCCTGCCCACGACCAAGGGCGACGTGCTGCAGCCGGCGACGCTGTGGTTCCAGCTCGGGGGCGTCGACACGGATGCCCTTCAGTACGTGTTCGGCGACGCGGTCGACGGCATCCTGCCGGTTTCGGAGTCGATCCGCGCCCGACTGGCCGAGCTGCACGAGGCGGGCGAGGTGCCGCTGTTCGGCGGCCCGTGGATCAACAGCTTCTTCCATGACGGGCTGGTGAGCATCAACGTGCTGCGCGAGCCCACAGACGCGAGCGATCCGGAGTGGTTCTCGCGCACCGAGACCAATCTGCGCGAGAAGATGCACGCGCTCATCGAGGTGCTGCGGCGGGAGTTCCCGGAGTTCCGCGACGCGTGGCTGGCGAAGTCGGGCATCCAGACCGGGGTGCGCGAGACGCACCACATCGTGGGCCTGTACGAGCTCGTGAAGGACGACATCCTGCATCCGAAGGCGTTCCCCGACACTGTCGCGAAGGGGGCGCACACGATCGATGTCCATCACACCGACAGCATCGACCAGAACGACTTCGTGATCCTGCGCCGGCCGTACAACGTGCCGTTCCGCAGCCTGGTGCCGCAGGGCAGCGAGAACCTTGTCACCGCAGGCCGGTGCCTGTGCGCCGATGGGCCGGGCTTCGGGTCGGTGCGCGTGATGGCGACGTGCATGGCGATGGGACAGGGGGCCGGTTCCGCCGCGGCGCTCGCCGTGCAGCACGGGCTGTCGATGTCGGACATGGACTTCGAGATGCTTCGGCGGACGCTGATCGAGGCGGATGCGATCGTCGACTTCGACAACGTCGCGGCGCTCGCGGGCAAGGACTGAGAGGGAGCAGGATGCAGCAGAACAACACGTCCGTCCTGGCACGCAGGATCATCATCGACGGCGGCTACGCCAGCCAGCCGTACGAGGCCGGTTGGGCGAGCGAGGTGGTCGTCTTCGTCCAAGTGGAGGGGGAGCATCCGTCGTTGGAGCTCGCCACGGAGATCTCGCCGGACGGGATCAACTGGATCCGTCGCGGCGAGATCGTCACGCTGACGGCGGACGCCTCGATCGCCGAGCTTCCGCTCACGCGATTCGGCAACTGGGTTCGGGTCACCGTCGCGGGGGCTTCGCCCGAAGCGACCGCCAGGATCCTGATCCATGTGAACGGCAAGGGCTGAGACCCGCGAGTGCGGGAGGAAGGTGCGGATCATGGACGTGGTTCTCGGCGAGCAGGCTCTGCCGTCGTTGGAGGCGGAGGTCGGACGGCCGTCGTACGCGCGGTCCGAGGTGCGCGCCGGGATCGCGCACATCGGGGTGGGCGGCTTCCACCGCGCCCACCAGGCGATGTACGTTGACCGTCTGCTGAACGCCGGCGATGCACGGGAGTGGGGCATCTGCGGTGTCGGGTTGCTCGAGCACGATGTGCGGATGCGGGACGTGCTGGCAGCGCAGGACGGCCTGTACACGCTCATGCTCAAGAGCGCGGGCGGCCACCGTCAGGCGCGGGCGATCGGCTCGATCGTCGACTACGTGTATGCCCCCGATGATCCGGCCGGTGCCGTGGAGCGCCTTGCGGATCCCGCGATCCGGATCGTGTCGATGACCATCACCGAGGGCGGGTACAACGTTCTGCGCTCGACCGGCGAGTTCGATGCACAGGCTCCGGGGATTGCCGGGGATCTTGCGGATCCCGGTCGTCCGCACACGGTGTTCGGGCTGGTCGTCGAGGCGCTGCGGCTTCGGCGGGAACGCGGCGTGGAACCGTTCACGGTCATGTCGTGCGACAACATCCCCAGCAACGGTGGGGTCGCGAAGCTCGCCTTCACGACCTTCGCAGCGCTGCGCGACGCGGAGCTGGCGAGCTGGATGCACGAGAACGTGGCCTTTCCGAGTTCCATGGTGGACCGCATCACTCCGGTGACCGCGCAGCACGATATCGACGAGCTGAGGACGCGCTTCGGGGTGGTGGATGCCTGGCCGGTAGTGGCCGAGCCCTGGGAGCAATGGGTTCTTGAGGACCACTTCCCAGCGGGACGGCCGGAATTCGGAGAGGTGGGTGTTCAGCTGGTCGACGACGTCATCCCCTACGAGCTGATGAAGCTGCGCCTGTTGAACTGCACGCATCAGGCGATGGCCTATTTCGGCCATCTGTTCGGGTATGTCTACGCGCACCAGGCGGTGGCCGACCCCATCATCCGCAAACTGCTCATCGAGTACATGGACCGGGAGGCGACGCCGACGCTCCTGCCCGTCCCAGGAATCGACTTGGACGCCTACAAGGCGTCGCTCCTGGATCGCTACGTGAACCCGGATGTCCGCGATACGCTGGCGCGTCTCTGTGCTGACACGACCGATCGGATCCCCACCTGGCTCGTGCCCGTCATCCGGGAGCAGCTGGGCAGCGGCGGCGAGATTCGTCTGTGCGCGGCCGTGGTCGCGAGCTGGGCGCGCTACGCCGAGGGAGTCGATGAGCACGGTGAACCGATTGACGTCGTGGATCGGCTGAGAGCTCGGGTCATGGCGGCCGCCGTTCGCGACCGATCGGAACCGGGGACTCTTCTTGAGGAGCGGGAATTGTTCGGTGATCTCGCCGACAGCACACGATTCGTCGATGCTTACATCGAGGCGGTCGGAATGATCCGTGAACTCGGTGCCCGGGAGGCGCTTCGGAGGATCGTCACCGGCTGACGTCCAGCACCAACTGAGATCAGCCGACCCTGCGAGCCGGTCGCGCGTCCCGGCATCCTCTGGGACACTCGCCTCATGGCATCCGACAGGCGGAATCCGTACGTCACGGCGACACGGCCGCGGCGCTGGCCGGCGTTCCTGGCCGGGGTGGGCGCGACGCTGGTCGTGATGGCGCCCTGGTGGCTGACCGGCGGACGACTGCAGGTGCCCACCCGGTGGGATGCCGAGCGACTGACCGGCCGTGGTCCGTTCGCGTTCCTTCCCCTCGACCTAGACCATGTGTTCCCGCTGTTCGCGACGCTCGTGCTGGGCGGCGTGGTCGCGGGGCTGATCGTGCGGATGCTGCGCCGCAGACGTCCCGTGGCGGTCTGGCCCGCAGCGTGGGGCGTGCTGCTGGCGCAACTGGCGACGGCGGTGCAGAGCTTCATCGCGCTGCTCGGACGGCTGGGGATCGGCGGCGGCTCGGAGCAGGCGGTCGGCGCGATGCTCATGGACGGCACCCAGCTGCTCTACCTGCTCGGGCTGGTTCTGGTGGTCGTCGTCGGGGTGCTGTTCGCTCAGCTGGGGCTGCTGTTCGCGACGCGGAGGTCGCCCGCGTTCGGTGCGCTCGCCGTGATGCTCGCCGCTCCTTTGGTGACGAACTGGATCGGCGGGCCGCTGGTCGTGTTCGTGTCGATCGACGGCTATCCGATGTGGCTGGCGATGGTGCTGCGGTGGCTGCCGGCGGTGATCGTCGGTCTCGCACTGGTGTGGTGCGGGGTGCGCCCGTGGGGTCGCCTGGTCGTGTGGGCGATCGGGCTGGCCGCCCTGTGGGTCGTGCCGGCCGCGATCATCGCGGTCTCGTACACGGTCGGCATCCGGGCGATCCAGAACGATCCGCAGGAGATCCCGCGTGCGATCGCACAGTACTTCGTGCCGGCGCTGAACGCCGGCGTCGCGCCCGTCGTGATCGCGTTGGTGATCGGCGTGGTCGGGACGGCGTTGCGGATGCTGGTGGGGAGGAGTCCCGTGAGCCCTCCGGTCGCACCCGGAGACGCGGGCGCCGGAGCGGGGGAGATCGGATGAGGTGAGCAACCCGTCCACGGCGGCGACGGCCTGCTCTTGATCGATGTCTCATCTTGGTTGTACGGTCGATCTCATGTCCGCCGTCCGCACTCGCAGCGCCGCCCGTCAGGGCGCTGGTCGGAGTGCGCGGACGCCTGCGTGCGCAGCATCCGTCCGTCGAGAGCTACCGAGGCAAGAAGACCTGCAGTCGTGACTGCGGGGCCGCCCAGCGGCCCGCCTTCTTGTCATCGTTCACTCACGACAGGAGTCTCTGCCATGCCCGAAATCGACTGGAGCAACGACCAGCTCCGCACCTTCCTCACTTCGCTGCGCTCCGGCGGCGTCTTCGACCGCGGCGTCGATGTGGATCAGGATGAGCGCGATCGCTTCCTGGCGCAGGCGCAGCGCCGCATCGTGCCCGATATCCGCGCCCGCGTGCTCGCGGAGGTCGGGGCCACACTCGATCCCCGCGGTGTCGCCGCGATCGTGCTGGAGGTGCTCGAGGACAACACCTGGGGCGCCGAGCGCACCTGGCTGATGGTCACCGAGGATCCGTGGGGCTACCTCACCGAGTTCGTCGCCACCGAGATCCGCAAGGCGTATCGCAAGGCGCTGCACCGGAGTGCCGACGACAAGGCGCTGAAGGGGATCGAGCAGGCCAGCAGCCGCCGCGCGATCGATGCGGGAGGGGATGCCGCGGACGTGGCGTGAGCGGGGGGCGGAAGCGCGGGGCATCCGCACTTCCGCCCCATGGCCAGTGCTTACTGCACCGACCACCCGCCGTCGGAAGCGAGGATCGCGCCGTTGATGTTCACGGCGTCGTCGCTGAGCAGGAAGGTGATGGACGCTGCGAGGTGCTCGGCGGTCGCAACGGTCGGGATCGCCTGCTGGAACGGGGCGAGGCGGGCGGAGCCGTACTCGGACATGTGCGGCGGCATCGGGATGCCGGTGGCGACGCCGCCCGGGGCGACCGAGTTCACGCGGATGCCCTTCGGCCCGTACATGACGGCGGCCGAGCGGGTGACGCCGATGATGCCGTGCTTGCTCGCCGTGTAGGCGTTGCCCGAGGCGTTGCCGCGCAGGCCGGCCTCGCTGGAGACGTTGAGGATGGCGCCGAAACCTCTGGCCTCCATGATCGGCAGTACCGCGCGCATGAGCTTGAAGGGCGCGGTGAGGTTGATCGCGATGACGCGGTCCCAGACGGCATCCGTGGTCTCGCCGGCGGGCGAGAAGTCGTCGTTGATGCCGGCGACGTTCGCCAGCCCGTCGATGCGATCGCCCGCGGCGGCGACGACGGCGTCGATCGCGTCCTGCTGGGTGAGGTCGCCGGCGACGGTGACGATGCCGGGGAACTCGTCCTTGAGGGCGTCGAGCTTGTCGGCGGAGATGTCCGCGGCGATCACCCGCCCGCCCTCGCGGGCGATGCGGGATGCCGTGGCACGGCCGATCCCGGATGCCGCGCCCGTCACGATGACGGTCTTGCCGGTGAAGCGACCGGAGGTGATGTTCTCGACCCAGCCGGTGGGTTCGGTGTCTTCGGGGATCTCGCCGCCGTTCGCCGTGCGGACGAGGTCGTCGACGACCGACTGGGGCAGTGCGCCCTGGCTCATCGCGACGAGCTGCTGCAGGGGGAGGCCGAGCACGGGGGTGAGGAGCTCGGGGTCGGCGCCGGTCTGCTCGAAAAGGCCGCGGATCAGCGGCCCGCCGGTGGCGTCGTTCATCCACTCGCCGATGGTGGAGTGCGCGGTCAGTGCCATGGTGTCTCCTCTGTTGATTGGGTCGCTGAGCCCGTCGAAGCGATAACGCAACGCTACGTCCAGTTATTTCACTCTACGCCCGATACGCTGATCCCGTGCCTCGTCCCCGCAGTGAGAAAGCCCGCCAGGCCGTGCTGGCGTCGATGCTGCGCGCTCTCGCCGCGGACGGCTACGCGGCCGTCACGATCGAAGGCCTTGCGGCCGAGGCCGGGGTCTCGAAGCAGACGATCTACCGCTGGTGGCCGTCCAAGGCCGCGATCCTGGGCGAGTCGCTGCTGGAGGGGGAGTTGCCCGCGTTCGAGTTGCCGGTCACGGATGATCTGCGCGCCGACTTGCGCGCGGTGCTGTCCGCGCAGAGTCCGGATACCGTCGCAATCGCGCGCGCCCTGATCGAGGTGACTGCGACGGACGCCGAGCTCGGCCTGAAGCTCAACGCGCGCCTGGCGGCGCCCATTCGCGAGTGGACTGCGGTGCGGCTGGCACAGGCGGTGGATGCCGGGGACGTGCGCCCGGAAGTGGATGCCGCGGTGGTGGCCGATCAGCTGATCGCGATCGGGTCGTACTCGGCGCTGGTGGGCGGGCCGATGGACGCCGGGAAGGTCGACGGAATTGTCGATGTGATCCTGCGGGGGATCGGAGCCTGAGGCGAGGCCGGCTAGTCGCGGTTGGTGCCGCGCCGGAGTTGGCTGAGGAGCCCGCGCAACCGCTCCCGCAGCCCGTCGTCACACACGTACACGTACGTCCCGAGCATCCCGCGGGTGAGTAGCACGCCATAGATGTTGCGGATGAAAACCAGCAGGTCGGCGTCGGTGAAAGCGCCCTTGAGATGGCCGGTGTCCTCCTTGCCCTTCTTGTCGCGGTAGGCGTCGCGGTCGGCGACGATCTCGCCGGAAGGTGACAGTCGCAGGTCGGGGCCGATGATCACTCCGGCGTAGTTGAGGTCGTAGCCCTGCACGGTGTGGATCGAACCGACCTCGTCGAGGGATCCGTGGGAGTTGATCCAGTCCTTGTCGGTGCTGTTCCACCGCATCCGCTCGCCGTCGATCTCGATGTCGAAGGATGCGGGGTCGCGACGTGACTTCCAGTCCCAGGCGTATCCGGCGACCAGCCGCGACAGGCCGACCTTGCGATCCTTCTCGCGGATGGCTCGTCTCATCTCGCCGAGATCGTCGAAGAACCGCAGGTCGTAGTCACCGAGGTCGGGGCGCGCGACGGGTGCTCCGCGCAGCAGCATCCGGATGTATTCGACGTAGTCGGCGCCGGCCTTCACCCGCATCTGGGTGGTGAGCGGGTAATGCCGGTGCGCGTTCTTCGCGCTGGTGAGCTCAGCGGTGAGGGCTGCAGGGGAGAGGTCGTGCGGACGCACGGTCTGCGCGCCGTCGATGAGCAGCAGCCGATGCCGGCTGCGGGCCTTGATCCAGTCGAGCTGCGTGTGACGCGGATCGTCCGCGCCGAAGAGGCGCTCGTTGATCTGCCGGAACTTCTTGTTCTGCACGCCAGACGCCTGGTTCGCGCGCTGGTTCAGGCGGTGGGTCTCATCGACGAGGACCAGGTCGAAGTCGGCATCCGACTCCCCCACCTGGAACGGCGTCAGCACCATCGCCGGGTCGAGCTTCGGCGTCTTCTTGAAGACCTTCTTCACCGAGAGGCGAAGCGACTGCTGCGGGATGACGAGCGCCATCCGCAGGTCCTGCAGCAGGGCGGCACTCTCGGGCGTGAAGAACTCGGCGAACATCGAGTCGGGCTCGACGTCGTCGTGGCTGCGGAAGTCGCGGATGTCGGCGAGCAGCTTCATGAGGAAGATCGCGATGATCGTCTTGCCGGTGCCGGGCGCACCCTCGACGACGAGGGTGGATGTTCTCGTCGGGTCGCGCAGGTCTTCGAGGATGCCGGAGACGATGTCTTCGACGGCGATCGCCTGGTCGGGGGTGAGCGCCTTGAAGGGGGAGAGCTTGAAGAGATCGCTGTTCTCGATCTGCGGGATGCTGCGGCTGAACAGGCCCTCGGCGCGCAGCGCCTCGAACACGTCGCGGAACGACTTGCGGTATTCGTCTCTGCGGTAATAGCGCGCGTCGGTGAGGCCGTCGTTGCCGTTGAGGATGTCATAGCGGCCGTCGCCGTGGAACCAGCGGATCAGATGCGATTCGAGGTCGAGGCAGACCGACTTGTTGTAGCGCTCGTCGACGACGACGCGGATGTCGGTGAGGTTCTCGTTCTTCTTGGAGCTCGCGAGATGCTGGCGCATTCGCTTGTGCGCACTGGTCGTCTCGCCGACGTAGAGCTTCTTGCTTCGGCTCGCGCCGTCCAGCACGTAGACGACGGGCCAGTTCGTGAGTTCCTGGTCGGTTCTGCTCCAGTCGTCGACGTGGGTTCGATCGAACGGGACGCGGCGGATGCTGAAGCTCACGGCTCGGCACTCTTGTTGATTTCGCCCTGGTTGAGTTCGACCGGGTACTTGGCGCGTGTCTTCTCGAGCTTGCTGAGGATGATCTCGTCGATGTCGAGGTTCAGACGGCTGGCGAGATGGATGCAGTAGGTGAGCACGTCGGCGAGTTCTTCCTCCACGCGCTCCGGGGCCGGAGTCTGGCCCCACTGGTATAGCTCGAGCAGCTCCGCGGCTTCGATGGAGATCGACTTCGCGAGGTTCTCCGGCGTGTGGAACTGGTCCCAGTCACGCTCGGCGACGAAGGTGCGGAGGGCCTGCAGCGTTGCGGGGGAGGGCATGAGGTGAACGTATCAGGATGACTCACTCATGATGGACGACCAGACCGCTAAGGTTCAGTCACGGATCGACGCAAAACCGAATCAACTGTGCGTGCGTGTCTCGCACGGCCATGGGCAATCAAGAGACCCACGCTGCGGGTCGCAGAAGGGGAAATGATGGCAGACACACAGGCCGGCTGGTACGACGACGGATCCGGCACGATGCGGTGGTGGGACGGGCAGCAGTGGACCGACCAGGTTCAGCCGCCCGCGCCGCAGCAGCCGGGTCTCGACGGGTTCATCAATCGAGCCCGAGCGGAAGCCGAGGCCGGCGCGCAGCCGCGTCCCGCACCGCAGGGCATGAGCTACGTCGTGCTGCAGGTCGTGCTCAAGGAGAAGTTCTTCGGCAGCGGCTCAGGTAATCTCACCGAGCTCGAGGGTGTGATCAACCGGCAGGCTGCGCTGGGCTATCGCCTGCATACGATCACGACCGCGTCCTCCGGGAGTACCGGCTTCGGCGGCGGCGACCGCATCCAGGCGACGATGGTGTTCGAGAAGCTCGTCTGAACAGGCCCGCTCAGTTGCAGGCGATACCGTCCTTGTTGCGATCGAGCTGATAGACGTCCCGTCCGACGACCTGCGCCGTCCCGGAGAGGAATGCGGGGCCATTCCCGCCGCCGCCAGCGCAGTCCACATCCTCAGCGATGGGCACGCAGGCGCCCGCATAGTTCGAGTCGCAGCCGCCGCCACCTGTCTGCACAAGGGGTGCCGGTTTGGTGACGGGCTGTGGCTTGAGTGTCCCACGGGTCGTCACTTCGCTCACCGGCGCCAGGACGACGGCCTCGCTGATGACCTCGCGCGAGACCTCCGCGCCATCGACGTACATGACCCGATAGGTCGTCCGCTTCGTGCCGTCGACACCGGCGGTGGTCACGACGGTCGTGCCCTCCGCGATCGTCGGGTCGTCGGCGGTGGTCCGCTCGAACGGGATCGCGGTATCGAGGTAGACCTCATCGAATGTCGTCGGTGTGGGCTTCGGGGTAGGAGTCGATCTCTCGACCTGAGCGGTTGCATCGAGCTTCGGCACGGTATCTACGAAAGCGGCAGGAGCCTGCGAAGGGGCCGACGTAGCGGCGCCGGCCACGCCGCCACCAAGGAACAACAGTGCGGCCGTTCCGAGTGCAACCAAGCCAGACTTTCGGGAACGCATCCCCACTCGTGGAGCCGCTCCCTTGAACAGCGTGAACAACCCCAGCCCGGCGCTGAGCAGCACGGCGATGACAAGCAAGGGTGACGCCACCCGAGCGAGTACGCCACCAAGAATCAGCACGCCAAGGATCACAGCCAGCACGAGCCAGCCGCGCCGACTTTTCTTCTTCGCTCCTTGGGCGGGAGGCTTAGTAGCCATGAGTACCTACGTTCGGGCAGGGTCGAGCGGGCGCGCCGAATACGGATTGCGCACTTGCGACAGATGGGTGGAGCCGGGGGAACTCCATCAATCGGTGCTTACCGATTGATCGACACCATAGCGCTGAAACGCCGATGGCGGGGAGGTTCTTTCCTCCCCGCCACCGGCATTCGTCTTGCCCGGCATCCGCCTTACGGCTTGACGAACACCTCGTCCGCGAGCAGACCGGGCGTCACCCGCACGACGGCGGCGTCGCCGTCGGGCACGGCGAACGCCACCGAGCCGGTGGCCGATGCGCCCTTGTACATCTCGTCGAGGCCGAAGCCGTCCTTCAGCATCACGAGGTTGTCGTAGCTGTTCACGACGTTGCCGGCGCTGGTGACCATCGCGACCTGCACCTCGGCGGCGAGGCCCTTCTTGCCGCCGTTGTACGTGACCGTGTAGTTCACGATCTCGTAGTGCGAGCCGGCCGGAGCCTGGTCGTTGAACTGGTTCGCGTCGGCGACGACGGGGTTGCCGTCGGTGTTGACGCTGTTGACCACGACGGTCCAGTCGTCGTTGCTGATCTGCGACGACAGCGGGTACGGGTTCTCCCTGGTGCCCTGCGCGGCCTCTGCGGGCTTCTTCTCATCCGCGCCCTTCGCATCGTCGGCAGGCTTCTCGACGGGCTGCGACACCGTCGTCTCGCCACTGCCGAACGCGTTGTTGAACGACGTGGCGACCACGGCGAAGAACACGATGAAGCCGACGATCGTCCCGACGACCGCCACGATCAGACCCACGATGCCCATCCACTTGCGGTCGCCCTTCAGGAACAGCGACACGATGCTGAGGATGAACGCGATCGGCAGCAGGATCCAGCCGACGATCAGAGCGCCGGGAATGCACGCGAAGATGAAGCCGACGATCGCGACGATCATCGCCACCATGGCCACGACGTTCGTCTTCTTCGGGGTGGGCGGCTGCACTCCGACCGGAGGCACGGGCGGGGGAAACTGCGGCGCGGGGGCACCGGCGGGCGGGTTGGGGATGGACATGCGGATCTCCTTCGGAGAAGGTGCGCAGAGCACCGGTCTGACCCACGACGGACGTCGCAGGCAGCCGGTCCCCGCGCACTCCGATCAGCGCCCTCCCAGTGGGCGTCGAGCGTGGAGTCGGGGGAGATCTCCGTGGTCCGCGAGGACCGGCTGAATCGAACTATAGCGACTGTCGGGGACGTTGATCTCCCCGCGTAGATCGCCGGTTTCGCGGCGAAGCGTCGGTGAGGTCCTCCTTGGCCGACGGGAGCGAAGGCATCGCCGCGAAACGATGTCCGCCCGCGTTGCGGGTGCAGGCGAGATCAGACGCTGCGGCGGTCAGTTCTCCGGCGCGGCGCGTGCCGGGGCAGGTTTGAGCAACCATGATGCCCGTGGGATCAAAAAGACAAGTCGCTAACCCGCCAGAGTCATCTAATGCTCACAACAAAGGTCAATACTATTGTCACTTTGATCCCAGATTTTGCCTGACATCGATGCCAGGCGGATACTCATCCCGTCATGAGCACCTCTCCGGATGCCTCCGAAACCTCCCGAACGACCATCGCCGTCATCGGCGCGGGCCGTCTCGGCGGCGTGCTCGCACGTGCGCTCACGCAGGCCGGATTCACCGTGTGTGGCCCGTTCCGAAAGCACGAACAACTCCCGGCATCCGACATCGCCCTGCTCTGCGTTCCGGATGCCAAGATCGCGACCGCCGCGAGGGCAGTCCGGCAGCACGCGACCTTGCTCGGCCACGTCTCCGGCGCCACCCCCCTCGACGACGTCGACTTCAGCATGCATCCGCTGCAGACCTTCACCGGCACCGAGGCGCTTGACGTGTTCCACGGCATCGGCGCCGCCATCGCCGGCCGCACGCCGGAGGCCGAGCACCAGGCCGAGCGGCTCGCGCGAGCCCTCGGCGCCCACCCGTTCCACATCTACGACGCCCACCGCGCCGGCTACCACGCCGCTGCGTCGATCGCGTCGAACCTCGTCCTTACCGTGCTCGACGCCGCCGAACAGGTCGCCCGGGCCTCCGGCATCCGCTCGGGCGAGGCGCGCGACCTGCTGACCCCTCTCGTCACCCGCACCGTCGAGAACTGGCGCTCCCACGGCGCGAAGAGCGCGCTCACCGGCCCGATCGCCCGCGGCGACGAGCAGACCGTGGCCCGCCAGCGCGCCGCGATCGCCCAGCAGACCCCCGCGCTTCTCCCCCTGTTCGACCAGCTCTGCGACAGCGCCCGCGCACTCGCGACCCCGAAGGGCTCCGCATGAAGATCGTCCGCACCATCCCCGAGATCCGCGCCGCCGTCCGCGACGCTCGACTCGAAGGCCGCCGGGTCGGCCTCGTCCCCACCATGGGCGCCTTCCACGAGGGCCACCTCTCCCTCATGCGCGCTGCGCGCGCGGCATCCGACCTCGTCGTCGTCTCGCTGTTCGTCAACCCCACCCAGTTCGGTCCTACCGAGGATCTCGCCGCCTATCCGCGCGACGAGGCCCGCGACGCTGCGCTCGCCGAGCAGCAGGGCGTCGACATCCTCTTCGCCCCCGAACCCGCCGAGATCTATCCCGACGGCTTCGCCACCAGCATCCATGTCGGAGGCGTCACCGAGGTGCTCGACGGCGCCTCCCGCGGTGCCTTCCACTTCGACGGCGTCGCGACCGTCGTCACCAAGCTGTTCGGCATCGTCCGCCCCGACGTCGCCTTCTTCGGACAGAAGGACGCCCAGCAGGTCATGGTCGTGCGCCGCGTCGTGCGCGATCTCGACCTCGACGTGCGCATCGAGGCCTGCCCGATCATCCGCGAGGCCGACGGGCTCGCGATGAGCTCGCGCAACGTCTACCTCGACGCGGATGCCCGTCAGCAGGCCACCGCGCTGAACCGCGCCCTCGACGCGGCGGCCGACCTGCACGCGCGCGGGGAGCGGGATGCCGCGAGGATCGTCGCCGCCGCCGAACAGGTGCTGGCGGATGCCGGCATCCGACCCGACTATCTCGAGCTGCGCTCGAACGACGATCTCAGCCCGCTCGCCCACGTCGACCGCGACGCCCTGCTGGCGGTCGCCGCCCGCGTGGGCGCCGCTCGTCTGATCGACAACCACGTCCTGATCGCGGAGCCGGCCGCCACCGGCATCCGCTCCGAAGCCCATCAGAGAGGCGGCGAATGATGCGACGCACCATGCTGAAGTCGAAGATCCACCGCGCGACCATCACCGGCAGCGACCTGAACTACGTCGGCTCCATCACGATCGACGCCGACCTGCTCGACGCGTCCGACATCCTCGAGCACGAGCAGGTGACGATCGTCGACGTGAACAACGGCTCGCGCTTCGAGACCTACACGATCGCCGGCGAGCGAGGCACCGGCGTGATCCAGGTGAACGGTGCGGCCGCCCGCCTGGTGCACTCCGGCGACACGATCATCATCATCTCCTACGGCGAGTACTCCGCGAAGGACCTGAAGACGTACGAGCCGACCGTCGTGCACGTCGACCGCTCCAACCGGATCATCAGGATCGACGACGCCGTGGACCAGCTGCTCACCGAGGCGACGGCATGCGGTGCACTGAGCGACCGAAGGGAGACGAAGTGAGCGCGCAGGCCGCCGCCCGCCCGCTCGGGCTGGGCGATCTGGCCGCGAAGAAGGAGGCCGGCGAGCCGATCGTCATGGTCACCGCCTACGACCACCCCAGCGCCCAGGTCGCCGAGGAGGCCGGCGTCGACATGGTGCTGGTCGGCGACTCCGCGGCCATGACCGTGCTCGGATACGACTCGACGGTGCCGGTCACGATCGACGAGATGCTGATGCTCACGCGTGCGGTGCGACGCGGACTGTCCCGGCCGCTGCTCGTCGGCGACCTGCCGTTCGGGTCGTACGAGGCATCCGACTCCCTCGCCGTGCAGACCGCCCAGCGCTTCGTGAAGGAGGCCGGCTGCGACCTGGTCAAGATCGAGCGCGGCGGCACCACGGTCGACCGGGCACGCGCGATCGTCGCCGCCGGGATCCCCGTGGTCGGGCACGTGGGCCTCACCCCGCAGAGCGTCACCGCGCTCGGCGGCTACCGTGCGCAGGGCCGCACGGCCGAGGCCGCGCTCGCCGTGATCGATGACGCCCTCGCCCTGCAGGACGCGGGCTGCGCGCTGATCGTCGTCGAAGCGGTCCCGTCGGAAGTGACGGCGCTGCTCGTGGAGCGCCTGCGGATCCCCATGATCGGGATCGGCGCCGGAGCGGATGCCGACGGCCAGGTGCTCGTGTGGCACGACCTGCTCGGCATCTACGACGGGCCCGCGGCGAAGTTCGTCAAGCGGTACGCCGACGTGCGGGCCGCGTCGGTGGCTGGCGTCGGCGCGTACGCCCGCGAGGTGCGGTCGGGGGAGTACCCGGCGCCGGAGCACGGGTACGGGATGCCCGCGGAAGAGGCCGCGCGGCTGAAGGAGCTGCTCACGGGGCGGTGAGCCGACCGCCACTCGCCGTGCGCTTCGCGCGGGAATGTGCGCTCGCCGCGGACGGATGCCGGGGATTCGTCCGCGCGAAGCGCACATCTCCGCGGCTGGTGCACGGCTGATAGCCGTGGCCCGGCATCCCCCCGGGCACCGAGCCACCCGCACCGTCAGCGCTGCTGAGCCTTCTTCGCCCGCCGCAGCGCGTGCAGCAGCGGCTCGGTGTAGCCACTGGGCTGCGTGGCGCCCTCCAGGATCAGGCGACGGGCGGCCGTGTAGGCGATGCCCGGCTCGGCATCCGGTCCGAACGCGAGCGGCTCGTAGGCGGCATCCCCGGCGTTCTGCTCGTCGACCACCGATGCGAGGCGCTGCAGCGCAGCGTCCACCTCGGCATCGGTGATCACGCCGTGCTGCAGCCAGTTCGCGAGCAGCTGGCTCGAGATGCGCAGGGTCGCGCGGTCCTCCATGAGCGCGATGCCGTGGATGTCGGGCACCTTCGAGCATCCGACGCCCTGGTCGATCCAGCGCACCACATAGCCGAGGATCGACTGCACGTTGTTGTCGAGCTCAGTCGCGACGATCTCGGGCGTGAGGTCGCCGTCGGATGCCAGCGGCGGCTGCAGCAGCACGTCCAGAGACGCCGGGTCGTACGCCGGCAGCGTCGGGCGCACCGCGAAGGGGTCGACCTGGTGGTAGTGCAGGGCGTGCAGGGTCGCGGCGGTCGGCGAGGGCACCCAGGCGGTGGATGCCCCGGAGCGCACGTGCCCGATCTTCTGCTCGAGCATGTCGTGCATCAGGTCGGGCATGGCCCACATGCCCTTGCCGATCTGCGCGCGGCCGTCGAGGCCGGCGGCCAGGCCGATGCGCACGTTGCGGTCCTCGTAGGTGCCCATGAACGGCTGCGACTTGATGCCGCCCTTCGGCAGGAACGGACCGGCGTGCAGTGAGGTGTGGATCTCGTCGCCGGTGCGGTCGAGGAACCCGGTGTTGATGAACACGACGCGATCGGATGCCGCGGCGATCGCCGCGGTGAGGTTCGAGGAGGTGCGGCGCTCCTCGTCCATGATCCCGACCTTGAGCGTCCGCTCCGGCAGCCCGAGCAGCTGCTCGACCCGTCCGAACAGCTCGGCGGCGAACGCGGCCTCCGCCGGACCGTGCATCTTCGGCTTGACGATGTACATCGAACCCGTGCGGCTGTTCGCGCCTCGGTTCGGTCCGGTCAGCTCGGGCAGCGCACCGAGCGCGGTCATGATGGCGTCCAGGATGCCCTCGTACACCTCCTCGCCATCGCGGTCGAGCACGGCATCCGTGCGCATCAGATGACCGACGTTGCGGATGAACAGCACCGAGCGGCCCGGGAGCGTGAGCTCGGCGCCGTCGCGGCCCGTGTAGGTGCGATCGGCGGCCAGGCGGCGGGTGAACGTGCGCCCGCCCTTGCTGACCTCCTCGCTGAGGGTGCCGTCCATCAGCCCGCGCCAGTTCGCGTAGCCGAGAGCCTTGTCCTCGGCATCCACCGCGGCGACGGAGTCCTCCAGGTCGACGATCGTGGTGATCGCCGACTCCAGCACGATGTCCTGCACTCCGGCGGCATCCGTGCGCCCGATCACGCCGTCGCGGTCGATGACGATCTCGACGTGCAGGCCGTGGTGCTGCAGCAGGATCGCGGTGGGGGCGTCGGCGTCGCCGGTGTGGCCGACGAACGCCGCCGGGTCGGCGAGACGACGGATGCCCGTGGCGGTGTCGACCGCGAGTCCTTCGGCGTCCACGCGGTAGGCGGTGGCGTCGGTGTGGGACCCCTCGGAGAGGGGAGCGGCCTGGTCGAGCAGGGCGCGGCCGCGGGCGATGACCTCCGCGCCGCGGACCGGGTTGTAGCCCTGGCCGGGCGCGAGCTCGCCGGTCTGGTCGATGGCATCCGTGCCGTACAGCGCGTCGTACAGCGAACCCCAGCGGGCGTTCGCGGCGTTCAGTGCGAAGCGCGCGTTCAGCAGCGGGACCACCAGTTGCGGGCCGGCCATCGTGGCGATCTCGGGGTCGACGTTCTCGGTCGTGATCGCGAAGGGGGCGGGCTCGGGGACGAGGTAGCCGATCTCGGTGAGCAGCGCGCAGTAGGTCTCAGGGTCGGGACGGCCCGGGTTCGCGCGGTGGAAGTCGTCGATGCGGGCCTGCAGCTCGTCGCGGGTGCGCAGCAGCTCCGCGTTGCGCGGGCCGAGGTCGTGCACGATCCTCGAGACGCCGGCCCAGAACGCGTCGGCGTCGAGCCCGGCATCCGCCAGGGATGGCTCGGCGAACTCGACGATCTCGCTCGCGACCCGCAGGTCGGCGCGGTCGAGGTAGGTGGTCTCAGCGGTGAGGGTGGTGTCGGGCACGATGCCGCTCCTTCGGTCTGGGGGCTCGCTGTCCACGGTAGAGATCTCGTTGAGTTTCGGAGCGCGGATTCCGTATTGTGAAAGTTATGCCCTCTGCCCTCACCGCTTCCAAGGCGCCCGGTTCCGTCCAGTCGGTCGCGCGCGCCTTCGCCCTGCTCGAAGCGCTCGCCGCGGCCGGCGGCGAGGCCGCGCTGGCATCCCTGGCATCCGCGACCGGACTCGCGGTGCCCACCGCGCATCGCCTGCTGGGCACGCTGCACCAGCTGGGCTATGTGCGTCAGTTGGAGGACCGGCGGTACGCATTGGGGGCGGGGTTGATCGGGTTGGGGCGGCAGGCGGTGCCGCAGGTGGCGGATGCGGCGATGCCGTTGCTGGCGGGGTTGGAGGAGGCTTTCCACGAGACGGCGAATCTGGCGGTGCTGGATGGTGACCTGGTGCTGTATGCGGGGCAGGTGCCGTCGCGGCAGCGGATGCGGATGTTCACGGAGGTGGGGCGGAGGGTGCTTCCGCATTCGACGGGGGTGGGGAAGGCGATGCTGTCGACGATGCCGGAGCCGCAGGTGCGGGCGCTGATCCTGCGGACGGGGCTGCCGAGGTTCACGCCGCAGACGCTGGTGGATGCGGACGCGTTCATCGCGGATCTGCGCCGGTCGCGGGCCCGCGGGTTCGCGGCAGACGACAGCGAGCAGGAGGTGGGTGTGCGCTGCATCGCCGTCGCCGTCCCCGGTCTGGGGCAGCCGGCTGCGATCTCGGTGTCCGGGCCCGCGGCGCGGATCACGGATGCCGTGGTGCCCGAGGTCGTGAAGGCGCTGCACGCCGCGGCGGTGGAACTCGCGCAGGCGGCCCGCTGAGCCCAGGCTCTGCACTTGCCGGTCCAGGTATCAACTTCGGTGGCTATTCGGCTGTCGATAACAGCAGAACTTGATACCCGGAGTGCCAGCGGCGGCTGCACCCGGCTCGGCTGTGGGGCAACCTCGTGAGGATGCTGGGAGCCTCACACCACCCCTTGCCGAACGACAGCTAGCGACATATCGTTAACCATCGTTCACGTCTGAGGAGGCATCATGAACGGAACATTCCCCTCCGGTGGTTTCGGGTTCGGCGCGAGCAACGGGTCGGGCAACCCGCTCGCCGGCGTCTGGGAGGCGATGGACCAGCTGCGCACGCAGTTCGAGCAGCGCACCGGCGGTTCCCGCATGGCGCGCGGCGACGTGCGCGCGGCTGTCATCAGCCTGCTCGCCGAGCGGCCCATGCACGGCTACCAGATCATCACCGAGATCGCCGACCGCTCCGGCGGCGCTTGGAAGCCCAGCGCCGGGTCCGTCTATCCCACGCTGCAGCAGCTCGCCGACGAGGGCCTGATCACCGCGGAGGAGCAGGGCGGACGCAAGACATACTCGCTCACGGATGCCGGTGTCGCAGCATCCGAGGAGGCCGCCGACAAGCCCGCGCCCTGGGAGTCGGTCGGCGGACGGCCCGGCGGGCATCTCTCGGCGCTCCCCAAGGCGGGCATGGAGCTCGCGCACGCCACCGCCCAGCTGGCCCGCACCGGCACTCCGGAGCAGGTCGCCGACGGTGTCGCCGTGCTCGAAGACGCCCGGCGTAGGCTGTACGCCATCCTCGCTGAGGGGTGACGAACACAGAGGGGGCTCGCATGACTGAAGCTCTGCCGGGCCCCACCGGTACGGCGCATCGCGCCCGCTATCGTCGCATCCTGGCGTTCGCCGCGCGCGTGTTCGTGCAGGTGTGGTGGTTCGAGCTCGTCCTGCCCCGCCTCGGCCTGACCAGGGTCGCCGACCGCGGCCGGAACGAGCGGATGCTGCGCCTGGCCCGGCGTTTCCGCGACCTCGCCGTCGACCTCGGCGGCCTGATGATCAAGGTCGGGCAGTTCCTCTCGTCGCGCCTCGATGTGCTGCCCCCGGAGATGACCGCCGAGCTCGCCGACCTGCAGGACGAGGTGCCCGCGGTCGCGTTCGCCGAGATCCGCGCATCCGCTGAGTCCGAGCTGGGGATGCCGCTGGAGCGCGCCTTCGCGTCCTTTGACGAGACGCCCCTCGCCGCGGCATCCCTCGGCCAGGCGCACCGCGCCACCCTCGCCGCGACCGACGCGGCCGACACCGGACTCGACCGCGTCGTCGTGAAGGTTCAGCGGCCCGGGATCGACGAGATCGTCGCGGTCGACCTCTCGGCGCTCCGCCGCGTCGCGCGCTGGGCGCAGCGCGTGCGGATGGTGCGCGACCGGGTCGACGCCCCGGCGCTCGTCGAGGAGTTCGCGCAGACCTGCCGCGAGGAGATCGACTACCTGCACGAGGCCGCGAACGCCGAGCGCTTCGCGGCCTGCTTCGAAGCGGATGCCAGGGTCGCCGCGCCTGCGGTCGTCTGGGAGCGGACGACCCGCAAGGTGCTCACCCTTGAGGACGTCACGGCCATCAAGATCAACGACACCGACGCGCTGCGCGCGGCCGGCATCGATCCGGCCGAGGTCGCGCAGGTGTTCGGAGACGTGATGCTCGACCAGGTGTTCACGCACTCCTTCGTGCACGCCGACCCGCATCCGGGGAACGTGTTCGTGACCCCCGTGCAGGGCGACGCGGGCGGACACCCCTGGCGCCTCACGTTCATCGACTTCGGGATGATGGCCGAGGTCCCCGACAGCATCCGGGCAGGGCTTCGCACACTGGTGATCGCTGTCGCCGGGCGCGACAGCCACGGTCTGGTCGAAGCGGCGCAGCAGATCGGCGTGCTGCTTCCCTCCGCCCGCACGGCCGAGCTCGAGCGCGCCCTGACGGTCCTGTTCGCGCGCTTCGGCGGCATGGGGTTCCACGAGCTGCGCGACGTCGATCCGCGCGAGCTGACCGACTTCGGCGTCGAGTTCGGCGAGACCATGCGGTCGCTGCCCGTGCAGTTCCCGGAGCGGATGCTGCTGCTCATCCGCGCCGTGTCGCTCACGTCCGGGCTGTGCAGCGCGCTGGACCCGACCTTCAACATCTGGGAGCCCGTCGAGCCGTACGCAGCGCGGCTGCTGCGCGATCAGAGCGGAGGGCTGCTGAAGGACGTCGGCGCGCAGACGGCAGCCAACCTCGGGAGCCTCTGGCGGCTGCCCGCGCGCGTGGACTCGACCCTCGACAGGTTGGATGCCGGCACACTCACCTTCGACATCTCCAGCCTGGAGAACCGCCTCGACCGGATCATCCGGGTGGCGTACCGCGTGGTGTCGGCGGTGCTGTTCGGCGGCCTGCTGATCGGAGGGGCGCTGCTGCTGGCGACCGCTCCTCCGCTCGGGATCGTGCTGATGTGCATCTCGGCTGTGCCGCTGCTGCACGCGCTGTTCGGGCGGCGTTGACCGTATACGTATTCAGAATGGGAAGATTTCCCTAAAATAGGCTTTCCTAACCTTGATGCATACGTATACCATCAGGGCATGGCAAAGATGACTACCCGGGCACTCCCGGCACTCGCACTGGCGATCTGCGCGACTGTCGCCCTCACCGCTTGCGGTGCGGGATCCCGCACCGACAACGAGAACGCGACGAAGGTGTCGTGCTCGTACAAGGCCCCAGCGGAGAAGACGACGGTCAACGTCCTCGCATACAACTCCTCGGCGATCGACCCGTTCACCGACACCATGGTCAAGAGCTGCACGACCGACAAGGTGGCCCTCAAGCACGACCCGATCGACTTCGGCGGGCAGGTGACCAAGACGACCGCCACGCTCGCCGGCGACACCGGCACCTACGACATCCTCGAGACCTACGGCTTCGTGATTCCCGGCTTCGCCGCGGACAAGAAGCTCGTGCCGCTCGACGACCTCTACAAGAAGTACGCCGCTGACTACGGGCTCGACAAGATCAGCGAGTCCATGCGCGCGGGCATGTCCTACGACGGCAAGCTCTACGCGATCCCGATGCAGGCGCAGATGTACGTGCTGGCGTACCGCACCGACATCTTCAAGGAGCTCGGCCTCGAGGCGCCCAAGACCTTCGACGACATGATCGCGGATGCCGAGAAGATCAAGGCCGCGGGCAAGATGGAGTACCCCATCGCCCTGCCGTGGCTCGCCACCGCAGACGTCGCCACCAGCTATGGCGCGGCGATGAACTCGCTCGGCGTCGACTTCGCCACGGCGGACGGCAAGGTCACGCTGAACACTCCCGAGGCCAAGCAGGCTCTGGAGTCCCTCCTCGCGCTCAAGCCCTACATGGACCCGCAGGTGACCACCTTCGACCAGCCGAAGGTCCAGCAGCAGCTGTTCAACGGCACGGCGGCGATGGCCGTCATGTTCTCGGGTCGGATGATCGATCTGACCAAGGAGAGCAACACCAAGCTCGCGTCGAACTTCGGCTTCGCCGGGGCTCCCAAGGTCACCGCCGACGCGAAGTACTCCTACAACCGTCTCTCCATCGACGGCTGGTCGATCCCGTTCAACACCAAGCTCGACCACGACATGCTGTTCCAGATGATGGCATCCGCCGTCAGCGAGGACGCATCGAAGGCCTCCGTCCCGGCGGCTTACCCGGCCCGCGAAGGCATGGTCACAGCCGACAACTCGCCGTACGGCGCGGCTGCGAACGACTCCATGGCCACGGCGATGCCGCCGATCGTCTCTCCCGTGCTCGCCGACGTGACGAACGCCATCCGCCCGATCCTGGTCGACGTGCTCAACGGCAAGACCTCCGTCGACGACGGACTGGCCAAGATGCAGGCCGCCGGCGAGCAGGCCGCGGGCTGACCGGCTGAGACATGATGATCACTGCGGTCCGGGCCCGGCGCCCGGACCGCAGCGACCACGAGGAGGCGATACATGAAGGCGCGTGAGTTCTGGCTCCTGTTCTTCCCGAGTCTGGTGGTGATGGGCGGCCTGCTGGTCCTGCCTCTGCTGCGCACGGTCCAGTGGAGTCTCGAGAAGGTGCACTACGGCACCCCCGGCACTTTCGTCGGCATCGAGAACTTCACCGCTGCGCTGACCGACGCACGTTTCGGACGGGCAGTGCTGTTCACCGTCGTGGTCACCGTGATCACCACGGCGATCCTGCTGGTGTTCGGCTACATCGTGGCCACCGGCATCAACCGGCTCACCAAGTCCCGCCCCCTGGTGCTGGGCATCATGCTCGTCTCGTACGTGCTCCCCAACCTGGTGGGCGCCGTCGCGTTCTCCTGGCTCTTCGACGACAACTTCGGGGGCGTGGTCAACCGCCTCATCGGATTCTTCTCCGGCACGCAGGTGCTCTGGTTCACCGATCAGGTGCCCAACGCGGTGCTCGTGATCGCCAACACCGTGTGGCACATGCTGCCGTTCGCGATGCTCATCATCCTCGCCGGTCTGCAGGGAGTGCCCGCCGAGCTGCGCGAGGCGGCCACGATCGACGGCGCCAACGCCTGGCAGACGCACCTCAGCGTGATCATCCCGACCATCCGAGGCGTGCTCGGCTTCGTCACCCTGATCACGATCATGGACGTGCTGCGCATGTTCGACAACCTGATCCCCCTGTCCCCTCAGGCGCAGTCGATCGGCAACGAGTCGATCATGATGTACGTCTACTCGGTGGCGTTCGCCGACGGGGCTCAGAAGCTCGGTCTCGGCAGCGCGATCAACGTGCTCACGATCATCCTGATCCTCGTGATGCTGATCCCCTTCATCCGGGGAATCTTCAAGGAAGCGAAGGCGGAACGATGACGCTGCCCGATCTCGATCTCTCCACCCGGGCGGTCACCACCGGGCGTCCTGCGCCGCGCGGCCGTGCGATGAACCGCTCCAAGCGGCCGGTCATCACCGGCATCCTGCTGGCGATCCTCTGCCTCGTCGTGCTCAGCCCGTTCATCTGGATGACGCTCTCGGTGACCAAGCCCACCGACGTGGCCTTCGCGAACCCGCCGGTGCTGTCGGGCTACGAGCCCACCCTGAAAGCGTTCGTGGACCTGTGGGAGACGACGTACTTCGCCGACTACCTCGTCAACACCATCGTGGTCGCGGTCGTCTCGACGGTGATCGCGCTGGTCATCGGCATCCCGGCCGCCTACGCCCTGTCGCGATTCCCGAGCTACGTCTCCGCGCTGCTGCTCGTGCTCGCGCTGATCTTCCGGGCGCTGCCTCGTTTCGCCGTGGTGCTGCCGATGTACGACATCAGCCGCGCTCTCGGGATCTATGACACGACCTTCGCTCTCGCCATCGCCCTGGTGGCGATCAACCAGCCGTTCACCATCTGGCTGCTGCGCAACTTCTTCGCCGACATCCCGCGCGAACTCGACGAGGCGGCGATGATCGACGGCTGCAGCAGGATCGGGATGCTGCGTCGGGTGATGATCCCGCTGATGGGCCCCGGAATCCTGACCGCCGGCATCTTCGTGTTCCTGTTCGCCTTCCAGGAGTACCTCACGGCGCTCGTGCTCACCGACACGTCGTCGAAGACGGTGCCGGTGTTCATCGCCACGCAGCTGGGGCAGACCCTGCCCATGCTGCAGCAGGCGGGGGCTGCGTCGATGCTGCTGACCATCCCGGTGTTCGTGATCGCGTTCATCGCGCAGAAGTACCTGGTGGCAGGGCTCAGCGACGGCGCCGTGAAGGGTTGACCGTGCACCCCCTGGTGCTGCTCCCCGGGATGAACTGCACGGCCGACCTGTGGGCGGGGACCGGGCTGGACCCGGCGCTCACCCCGGCCCTCGACGCGTCGGATGTCGACGGCCAGGTCGAGCGGCTGCTCGCCGAGCTCCCTGCGACGTTCGTGCTCGTCGGTCTCTCGCTGGGTGCCATCGTCGGCATGGCACTCGCGCAGCGCGCGCCGGAGCGCGTGGCGGGACTGTGCGTCATGTCGGCGAACGCCAAGGCGCCGACCGACGCCCAGCGGTCCGGATGGAAGGACTGGCTCGATCGCATCGACGCGGGGGAGAGCGCGAGGTCGCTGCAGCACAGCATCCTTCCCGCCCTGCTTTCTGCGGATGCCGCGGCCCGGCCGGCCCTCGTCGAGCGCACGCTCGAGATGGGGGAGCACACGGGCGCAGACGTCCTGCGGGCGCAACTGCGCATGCAGGCGACGCGTACCGATCTGCGCCCGGGGCTCGCCCGACTGCCGATGCCGATGCTGGTCATCAGCGGGCAGCACGATGTGATCTGCCCGCCGCAGTTCCACGCCGAGATCGCCGGAGCGGTGCCGCACTCGCGTTCCGTCTCGATCGACGGCGGGCACCTGCTCGCGCTCGAACGTCCCGCCGAGATCGGCTCCCTGGTGCGCAACTGGCGCAAGCAGAACCGGATCTGACGGGACGTTCGAGCAGAGCGATCAGCGCTGGGTCGGCGTCGGGCCCGTGGGCGTCCGGCGCGGCCAGGGCCTGCCTTCGACAAGATGCTCGAGGTGGTTCATGAGCGAATGCGCGAGGTTGTAGACGACCAGCTGCGCGCCGTCGGCGAACGCCGCTTGCGCGGCTGCGGCGTCGCCCACGATGTCCATTCGCAGGCGGCCCTCCGCGCGCAACGCGGCGTCGACCTTCGCGGTGGCTTCCGGCAGCGATGGGTCGGAAGGGCCGGATGCTGCGGCGAGGTCGGACGGCCCGATCATCAGGCCGTCCAGCCGGTGCGCTCCGGCGATCTCGCGCACGGCGGCGACCGCGTCCGGCGACTCGATCATCCCCAGCACCAGAGTGTTCTCCAGGAACCAGGCACGGTGCTCGGCCGCCGGAACGGTTCCGAACCGTCCGGCCCTGCTGTAGGTCGCGAAGCCGCGCGTGCCGTCCGGTGGGTAGAGCGCGGCGGTGACCACGGCATCCGCCTGCTCACGGGAGTCGATGTGCGGCACCAGAACTCCCTGGGCCCCCTGATCGAGCACCCGCAGGATCTGTCCTGGATCGTCTTCGCCGACTCGAACGATCACGGGCACGCCGTGAACCGAGGCGAGCACGATGTGATGCCGCAGCGCGATCACGTCCGCAGGACCGTGCTCGCAGTCGATCAGCACGAAGTCCATGCCGGCCACCGCCGACATCTCCACCAACTCTTCCGAAGGCATGCGGAGCAGAGCGCCGATGAGGCGGTCTCCGCGCAGCGCGCGCTGACGCAGCGAGGCCGCCATCACGCCACCATCCCGGCGGAGAGATCCACGTCCGCGCCGCACATGCCGGGCATCCCGAGCATGGCGACCACCGCGGCACCGACCTCTTCCTCAGTGATCATCCGGCCCAGCGCGGCGCGGGAGACGAACGCCTGCTCGGCATCTGTGATCGACGTTCCCGATCGCTCCGCTTCGAGGCGGAAGTTGCGCTCCATGCGCGGCCCGGCGACCGGTCCCGGTGAGAGCGTGTTCACCCGCACGCCCGCGGGGCCGACCTCGAACGCGAGGGTCGAGGTCAGCCCGATCACCGCCATCTTCGAGGCGCAGTACGGGGTGCGATGGGCGAGCGGTCGTTTGCCCGAGACGGATGCCACGTTGATGACGTCTCCGTCACCGCGTTCGACCATGCCGGGAAGAAAGGCGCGGCACAGCAGGAAGGTCCCGCGCACGTTCACGTCGAACACCTCATCCCAGTCCGAGGGATCAATGTCGGTGAGAGCGGCGACGGGTCCGGGGATGCCGGCGTTGTTGACGAGGATCGAGACGTCGGTGCCGGTCAGCGCCTCACGCAGCGCGTCGACGGATCCGGCATCCGCCACGTCGCAGGTCAGTGCGCGGCAGCGTTCGCCGAGTCGGCGGACCACCTCCGTGAGCTTGGCCTCGTCCCGCCCGACGACGACGACCTGTGCGCCGGCGTCGTGCAGCGCGGTCGCGATCGCGGCGCCGAGTCCGCTGCCCCCGCCGGTCACGACGGCGGTGCGTCCGCGCAGCGAGGTCACGACGTCGCCCGAGCCGCGCCGGTCGTCGCGAGTGCGGCATCGATCCAATCGAAGCTCTTGCCCTCGTGCCGCCAGACGCGCGCGTCTCCTGAGCGGGCGTGCCCTTCGAAGAGCTCCACCCGGGCCGCACGGCCGAGCACGTCGCCGAGCTGCGCGGAGGATGCCGTGTCGACGACCTCCTGATACGTGACGGTGCGGAGGTACTTGCCGACCCAGAGGCCGCCGGTGTAGCGCGCGGCGCCGAGAGTCGGGAGCACGTGGTTGGTGCCGATCACCTTGTCGCCGTAGGAGACGCAGGTGTTCTCTCCGAGGAAGAGCGCTCCGTAGTCGTGCATCTTCGTCAGTGCCTCCCGCGGCGCCGCGGTGAAGATCTGCACATGCTCGGAGGCGAAGCCGTCGGCAATGCGGTACGCCTCGTCGAGGTCGTCGGCGACGATCACCTGGCCCCAGTCGCGCCACGCGACCTCGGCGTAGTCCCTGGTCGGCATGTCGGGCAGGATGCGGTCGATCAGCTCGAGCACCTGGTCGGCGAGCTCGCGCGAAGTGGTGACGAGCACTGCCGGCGACTCCGGCCCGTGCTCGGCCTGCGAGAGCAGGTCGACGGCGGTGAAGAACGGGTCCGCGGTCTCGTCGGCCACGATGAGGATCTCGGTCGGGCCGGCGAACAGGTCGATGCCGACCTCGCCGAACAGCTGGCGCTTCGCCTCGGCGACGTACGGGTTGCCGGGGCCCGCGATCATGTTCACCGGGGCGATCGTCTCGGTGCCGACGGCCATGGCCGCCACCGCCTGGATGCCGCCCAGGATGTAGATCTCGTCGGCGCCGGCCATCTTCATGGCGGCGACGGTCGCTGCGGGGATCTCGCCGCGGATCGGCGGCGTGCAGGCGACCACGCGGGGGACGCCCGCGACCTTGGCGGTGATGATCGTCATGTGGGCGGACGCCGTCAGCGGGTACTTTCCACCCGGGATGTAGGCGCCGGCGGCCTGGACGGGGACGTGCTTCTGGCCCAGCAGCACGCCGGGGAGCGTCTCGACCTCGATGTCGATGAGCGTGTCGCGCTGCGCCTGGGCGAACCGGCGCACCTGCGCCTGGACGAACTCGATGTCCGCGATCACCTGGGGGTCGAGGGTGCCGATGATGCGTTCGATCTCCTCGTCGTCGAGGCGGTAGGAGTCCCGGCTCCAGCGATCGAACTTCTCCGCATAGCGGCGGACGGCGGCGTCCCCATCGGCGCGAATGTCGGCGATGACCGCGCTGACGGCTTCGGCGACGTCGTGCTGGGCGGTGTCCGCGAACGACTTCGTGGGAGCGGACTTCAGATACAGGGCCATGGGCCTTCCTCTCAATGCATACGTATGCTGAGATTATGACCCCGTATGCATCGGCGGTCAAGGGTTTAGAATCCGATGAACCACAGGAGGGGGATCCGCATGGTGGTCACGAGCCGCGATGTAGCACGCCTGGCCGGCGTATCGCAGCCCACCGTCTCGCGCGCCCTGCGAGATGACGCCCGGGTGTCGGAGGACACCAAGAAGCGCGTGCGCGATGCCGCACAGCTGCTGGGGTACGTACCCAGCGAGGCGGGTCGTGCACTGTCGTCCGGGCGCACGCGGCGCATCGGCCTGTTGGTGACGGATCTCGACAACCAGTTCTACTCGCACATCATCGCGCCCGTGCATCGCGAGCTCGAGCGACTCGGCTATCAGCTGATGCTGCACACCGAGACCGCCGACAACGAGACGGTCGCCGAGCGCCTCGCCGCCAACGGCCTCGACGGCGTGCTTCTGGCGACATCCACGGTCGACTCGGTCGCACCGCTTCGACTGCGCGATCGCGGCATGCCCTTCGTCTACTTCAATCGCATCGGCTCGCTGGTGAGCGCCGATGCCGCTGTGGTCGACCCGACCGCGGGCTACCGGGATGCCGTCGACCTCGTCGCCGACCTCGGTCACGTGCGGGTGGGCGCCGTGCTGGGGCCGGCGAACACCAGCACCGCGCAGGTCCGCGAGGCGGCCCTGCGCAGTGCCCTCTCCGCCCGCGGGCTTCTGCTGCCGGAGTCATGCGTGCGCAGGGCTCCCTATGACGCCGTCGAGGGCGAAAGGGTGGCGGCCGACCTGCTCGCCGGGGATGCCCCGCCCACGATGCTGTTCTGCGGCAACGACGTGGTCGCGTACGGTGCGCTGAACGCCGCGCGGCGAGCCGGACTCTCGGTCCCCGATGACCTGTCGATCATCGGCTTCGACGACCTCCCTGAGGCGGCCTGGCCCATCATCGACCTGTCGACCATCGGCTACGACATCACCGGCATGGCCCGCGCGGCGGCCGACCTGATCGTCCGCCGCATCGAGCATCCGGACGCCGAGCGCAGCGAACTGCGCTTCGAGTCGTCGTTCGTTGCTCGCAGCACCGTCGGGACGCCGCGCGCTCGCTGAGGGGTGCAGGCGCAGCGGCGGGGCTGAGTCTTGTCGCGCCCGCGATCCGGGTGCGCATCGCGCTGAGCAAGCGCGTGTTCCAGGATCGACCCTTGCATCTCGCAATGCATACGCATACACTGCCATCATCGACGATCTCTCAAGCGGACTTCGTCGACAAGGACAGCAGCAAAGGAGCAACAGCGTGCCTCTCGACCCGGTCGCATACCAGCCGTACAAGGATCCCGACGACTTCATCCGCGAGGTGACCGACCTGATCTGGGTGGACCGGTCGATCAGCTACATCCGCGAGAACTACGAGCCCGACTCCATCGTCCACGGCGCATACGGCACCTCCACGACCCGGGACGAGGTGATCGAGGGCACCCTGATGCGCATCTCGGACACCCCCGACCGCACGGGCCAGGCCGAGGACGTCATCTGGGAAGCGCGCGGCGACGACGCCTTCCTCAGCTCGCACCTCGTGCTCTCCGGTCACCTGCAGACCTCCGAGTACAGCCGCACCATCGCCAACTGCCTCTATCGCCGGGGACGCATGGTCGAGGAGTGGGTCGTGCGCGACTCCCTTGCCGGTGCGCTCGCCCATGGTGCCGATCTCGACGAGCTCGCCCGGCGGCAGGCGTTCCGCGGCTATCAGGGCTCGTGGACCGAGGCTGCGCCCGCCGATCCGATCGCCGCGGGTGACTCCGGCGTCCGTCCCGATGCTTATCGCAGCGAGGTCGAGCTGGTCATCGACATGATCAACACGGTGTGGAACGACCGCGACCTGCAGAAGGTCGAGAGCTACTTCCACCGCGACCTGGTCCTCCTCACGGTGGGCAACCGACTCGTCATCCGCCCCGAGGGCTACCGGCGTGCGCTGCTGCGCTTCCTGGAGTCCTTCCCGTCCGGGCGGTTCGAGATCCGTGACATCCAGACCAACTACGACGTCCGATACGCAGGGCTGCGCGTCGCCGTCACCTGGAAGTTCGTCGGCGACTACAACGGCCGCGCGAACTACGGCCCGCTCACCGGCAAGCCGGTGGACGTGCTCGGCATCTCGCAGTTCACCTTCCACCAGGGAGCCCTGGTCAAGGAAGTGCGGCTGTGGGACGACATCGCCCTGCGCGCGCAGATCGCCGGCATGCGCGGCGACGAGCCAGTCGGCCCCTCGAACATCTACTGAACGATCAATGCCCATCGGGGCGACAAGGAGAGAGTGAAATGAACGACGTCATCGTCGATGCGGCCGAGATCGATCGACGGACGATCCGCAAGTCGGACTGGGTCGCCTGCAACGCGGCCTTCATCGACTGCCGCACGCCCGGATCCGACAAGAAGGAGAACTACTCCTTCATCGGCGTGGGTGTCTCGCAGAACGCGAACCAGTACATCAACCTCACCGAACAGCACGGATTCAACACCGGGGCCGCAGGCATGCCCAACGGCATCTCCAACAACCTGCACCTGCATTTCACCGCTGAGGTGTTCGTCAACCTCGGCGGAGAGTTCCGGTTGCGGTGGGGTGTCGACGGGAAGCAGGGCGAGTACGTCAGCCACGATGGCGACATCATCTCCATCCCGACCTGGATCTTCCGCGGATTCACCAACGAGGGCCCGGACGACGGCATCCTCTACACGGTGCTCGGCCGTGACGACACGGGCGGCATCATCTGGGGGCCCTCGGTGCTGCGCGAGGCGGAGTCCTATGGCCTGCACCTCACGGCCGACAACCAGCTGATCGACACGGTGGCAGGCGATGTCCTCCCGGAGGGCGTCCAGCTGATCACGCCGATGAAGCAGCACTACATCGACGAGCTCACCTCGTACTCCGTCGAGGAGATGCGGTCGCGCGTCGTGCAGCCGGGCGACCGGCGCTACGACTCGCACGCGCTGCTGTGCACGGCGGTCGAGGGCGGGAAGGTCGACCTCGCGCTGGTGATCGGGTACGGGATGACGCAGAACCGCCGTCAGGTGCCCTCGATCCACGAGCCGCACTCGTTCAACCTCGCGTGGGTGCGTGCCGAGGCGGGCCAGGGCGTGCTGCGCTACCGCCAGGAGCAGACGCAGGCGCTTCTGGTCAAGTCGGGCCAGTGGGAGGTCGTGCTCAATGGCGACCCCGCGACCGCGCTGCGCTTCGGTCCCGGCGACTCGTTCTCGGTGCCCGTGGGAGCCTGGCGCTCGTTCACCTGCGTCGAGAACGGCGAGTCCGGTGCTGGCGAGGTGCTCGTGATCAACGGAGGAGACGATCGGGTGTACCCGGAGTGGGCACCTGAAGTCGTCGAGGCTGCCGCAGCCGCGGATGCCACCGTCGACCCGAACGGATACCTCGCGCCCCTCGGTGTGATGGTCACCGCGACAGAAGACGACTGACGACGATGTGGCGGGGGGGGGGGGGGGGGGGGGGGGGGCCCCCCCCCCCTCCCCCCCCCCCCCCCCCCCCCCCCTCCCCCTCCCTCCCCCCCCCCCCCCCCCCCCCCCCCCCGGCCCGGGATAGACCGGGATGTCGAGGTGCAGGTCGACATTGAGGTCGCCCAGAAGCACGACCTCCACGCCCGGCACCCCGCCATCCCTTTGTTGCACGTCGTCAGTCTCCCAGCGCCTGCGCGAAGTCGGCGATGAGGTCGTCGATCTTCTCGATGCCGGCCGACACGCGGATCATGCCCTGGGTGACGCCCATCTGCTGACGCTCCTCCTCGGGGATGTCGAGGAAGGCCATGGTCGCCGGAAGCTGGGTCACGGTGCGCACGCCGCCGAGGCTGGCCGCGAACGAGGCGAGCTTCAGGCTCTTGCATACCTGCGCCGCCTCCTCCTCGCTGGCGACGCTGAACGCCAGCATCGCACCGGGAGAGTCGAGCTGCTCCCGTGCCGCCTCGTACTGCGGGTGCGACGGATGGCCCGGGTAGTAGACGCGCTGCACCTTGGGGTGCGCCTCCAGCCACTCCACGAGACGGCCGGCGTTCTCGGTCATCCGCTCGACGCGCAGCGGAAGCGTCTGGATGCCGCGCAGCAGCAGCCAGGCGTTGAACGGCGACAGGGCCCCGCCGAGCTTGGTCAGCGTGTTCCAGCGGATCTGCTCCAGCCAGTCGGCGGGAAGGATCTCGGAGTTGATGCTGATGATGCCGCCGACGGCGTCGTTGTGCCCGCCGATGAACTTCGTGGCGCTCTCGAGCACGATGTCGACGCCGTGCTCGTGCGGACGGCAGACGATCGGGCTCGCGAAGGTGTTGTCGCAGATCACCACGATGCCGCGCTCATGCGCGAGCTCGGTGATCGCCCGCAGAGGAGCGACCTTCATGGTCGGGTTCGCGATGGTCTCGACGTAGACCGCCTTGGTCTCGGGGCGGATCGCCGCGCGCACCGCCTCCACGTCGGCGGAGTCCACGAAGGTCACCTCGATGCCGAAGTCCTGGATGCGGTGGTCGAAGAACTCGTGCGTGGAACTGTAGGTGGTCAGATCCACCACGATGTGATCGCCCACCCGCAGCAGGCCGAGCACGGCGTGCGACACCGCGGCCATGCCCGACGCCACGGCCAGCGCGTCCGTCGCGCCGGCGATCAGCGCCATCTGGTCGTCGAGCTTGTACTCGTTGGGGTTGCCGCAGCGGCTGTAGATGTTCACGCTGCGCCGGGCGCCGTCGACCACCTGGTCGTAGGCGTCGCCGTCGTACTGGTAGTTGGCCGACATGAAGATCGGGTAGCTGATCGACTGCGTGCTCTCCTCGGGCGAGTAGAACACGGCACGGCTGGCGAGGCTCAGCTCCTGCGGGTTGTCCACGGAAGGTCCTTTCTGTTCGAGTGCTGATGCGGCGTGCGCCGTCAGATCACTGCTTGAGCGCGCCGCTGGTCAGCCCGCCGATGACGTGGCGCTGGAACACCAGGTACACCAGGAACGAGCCGAGGGCGGCGAGGAGGATCGCGGCGAGAAGCACCGGGTAGTTGGTGGTGCGCTCCCCGACGAAGTCGGTGAGCCCGAGCGGCAGGGTCTTGCGCTCGGGGCTGTTGAGGATGACGAGCGGGAAGAGGAAGTCGTTCCACACCCAGATGACGTTCACGATCGCGGTGGTGAACATGGCCGGCTTCGCGATCGGCACCATCACCCGCGCGAAGGCGGACAGCTCGGATGCCCCGTCGATGCGCGCCGCCTCGATCAGATCGCGCGGAACCGTGGCGAAGAAGCCGCGCATGATCAGCACCGAGATCGGCAGGTTGAACGCCACGGTCGGCAGGATCACCCCGGGCAGAGTGTCCAGCATCCCCATCTCGCGGATGATCGCGACCAGCGGCACGAGGGCGATGTAGGCCGGGATCGCCATCGTCACGAGCATGACGATCTCCACGACGGGCATCCAGCGCGTGCGGTACACGACGAAGGCGTACCCGGCCGCCGTGGCGATGACGACGGTGATGAGCACCGAGACGAGCGTGACGATCAGCGAGTTCCCGGCATACAGGGCGAGGGACCCGTCGGCGAGCGCCGTGGCGTAGTTGTCCCACTGCAGACTGGACGGCAGCGACCAGACCGACTGCTGGAACTGCTGGTTCGTCTTGAACGAGCTGTAGATCATCCAGACGAACGGGAACAGCACCACGACCAGATGCACGCCCAGCAGCGCGATGACGGTGACCACGCCCGCGCTGAGCCTGGTGCGCGGGAGCTGCTCGCGCTCGCGTCTGCGCCGCCGGCGCGGCGTGAGCGCCTCGTCGGGCATGGTGACGGCCATGGTCGCCTGGCTCATCGTGCGACCTCCTTGATCGCCTTGGATCGGCGGGGCCGCGTGGCGGTGAGCACGAACACGCCGACGAGCACCGTGATCAGCAGCTGCGCGATGCCGATCGCCGAGGCGTAGCCCGCCTCGAAGTTGCCGAAGCCGGTCTTGAACAGGTACGTCGAGATGACGTCCGTGGCGTTGCTCGGCCCACCCCGCGTCATCACGAAGACGAGGGAGAAGGTCTTGAACGAGGTGACCACCGCGAGCAGCACCGTCGCCTGCACGTTGGAGGCGATCATCGGCGCGCTGATGCCGAAGAAGGTGCGGAAGTGACCCGCGCCGTCCAGGGATGCGGCCTCGTACACCGATTCGTCGACGTCCTGGAACGCGGCGACGAACAGCAGGATGTAGAGCCCCAGGTAGGTGAGGTTCATGACCACGAGCACGGCGGGCATCGCGAGGGTCTTGTCCCCGAGCCATCCCTTCGCGAGGTCGCCCAGGCCGATGAGGCGCAGGAACCCGTTGAGCAGGCCGAAGTAGGGGTTGTAGACGAACTGCCACAGCAGGCCGATGCAGATCTCGCTGATCACGACCGGGATGACGTAGAGGAACATCGCGGCGCGCTTGAACCGCGGGATGACCCGCACCAGCCAGTAGGCGATGACCATGCCGAGCCCGACCTGGAACACGATCGCCGCCACGGCGATGAGCACGTTGTTCCTGAGCGACGACCAGAACACCCCGTCCGCGGCGAGCCTGACGAAGTTGTCGATCCCGACCCACTCCCGGGGAGAGAAGCCGTCCCACTTGAAGAACGACAGCATGCCCGCGTTGGCGAGCGGGTAGGCGACGAAGATCGCCAGGAACGCCAGGGCGGGGACGAGGAACAGCAGGGCGATCAGCGACTCACGGCGCTTGGCGCGATGCAGCCCACCGCGCCGGGCGCGCTCCGAGAGAGCGCTCGTCATGGGCGCCCCCTCGGACCGGATCTCGCTGCGCACCCGCTCACTTCCCCGCGCTGATCGCTTCGTTGATCGCGTCGACGGCCTGCTGGGCGTCGACCGAGCCTTCGATCAGACCCTGCAGCGTCGAGTAGTAGACCGTGGTCGCCTTCGGCGGCAGAGCGGTGTCGTAGAACGGGTCGAGGTGCCCGGCCGGCTCGATGATGTCGGACACGATGCCCGAGAGCACGGGGCCCGCCACGTCCGGCGTGGTCGCGCCCTTCAGCGTCACCATGGTCTTGCGCAGCTCGACGTACTTCTTCATCACGTCGGGGCTCGTCATGTACTGCAGGAACTCGGTGGCCAGCTTCTTGTCCTTCGCCTTCTCCGAGATCGCGAAGGCGGCCGCGACGCCGGCGAGCGTGTCGGTCTGGTCGCCCTTGCCGGCGGCGACGGTCGGGAACGGGAAGTACCCCAGCTCGAAGCCGGCGGGCGCGTCGGCCGACATGCCGATCTGCCACGTGCCGTTGAGCACCATGGCCGCCTGCCCGTTCAGGAACAGCAGGTTCGCCTCCTGATCGGACATGCCGTTCGCCCCGGTCGGCAGGAGCTTCTTCTGCGCGAGGGTCTGCAGCGGCTCCGCGCCCTTGGCGTCGAGTGCGATCTTGCCGCCGTTCAGGAAGTCGGTGACCAGACCGCTGCCCTCCGTGCGCATCTGCCCGTACTGGAACCAGAAGGTCGCCGGCCAGCTGTCCTTGTTGCCGAGCGCCACGGGGACGATGCCGTCGGCCGCGATCTTCTCGCTGAGCTGCACGAACTCGTCCCACGTCTTCGGCGTCGTCCACCCCTTCTTCTCGAAGAGCGCCTTGTTGTACCAGACGACGGCGGCATCGATGTCGATCGGCACTGCGTAGGTGGAGTCGTCGAAGGTGACCGAGTCCATCGCGGCCGGGATGAAGCTGTCGCCCCAGCCGTCCTCGGCCAGAGCGTCGTCGAGGTCGGCGACCTGGCCGCTCTTGACGAAGGCGTCGAGGAACCCGCCCGGCAGGGTGTAGAAGACGTCGGGCGCGTCGCCCGTGGACATCGCGGTCTGCAGCTTGGTCTTGTACGACGACTGCTCGGCGGAGACCTCCTTGATCTTCGCCTCCGGATGCTCCTTCTTGAAGCCGTCCATCGCCCACTTCATGAACTCGACCTTGTCGGCCTGCCCGGCGTAGGCGTGCCAGATGGTCAGGCTGTCCGCGCCGCCTCCTGCGGCGGGGGCCGATCCACTGCCCACGCAACCGGACAACGCGACCAGCGCGCCGACGGCAAGCGCCGCCGCTGCGGCCTTGCGGAGGTGACGGTTCATGAGGACTCCTTCTGACGACACTGTCGGGAAACGTGGTATCACAATATACTCATCGAGTTGGATGTGGTAGCACCACATTACGATCCGCCGGCCAGATCGGAAGCGAGGATAGGACGCATGGCATCCCATGAGAGAGCCGGAGCGATGACGCTCCTGCGTGCAGCCCTTCCCGGTCTTTCCACCACCGAGCGCCGCGTCGCCGACTGGATCCTCACCCGGCCGGAGCACCTCCTCGAGGCATCGATGATCGACGTCGCGAAAGCATGCGATGTGAGCGACACCACCGTGCTGCGGATGTGCCGCAATGCCGGATTCGCGGGCTACACCGACCTGAAGCTCGCACTCGCCCGGGACCTCGCGACTCCGATGCAGCTCATCCACGACGATGTCGCGGACGGGGACGACCCGATGACCATCGCGCGGAAGGTGTTCGCGCACGCCGCCCTCTCCCTGCAGGACACCGCGGACGTGATCGCGCAGGACGACTTCACCGCCGCACTCGAACTGCTCGAGACGTCGCGCAGCGTGCTCGTCGGGGGCGTCGGCACGTCGGGCGTCGTCGGCCAGTCGTTCTATCAGCGCTGCCGGCGACTCGGCATCAGCTGCGACGCCCCTCAGGACTCGCAGGTGCAGAACATCCACGCCGCACTGCTCGACCCCGGTGACCTCGTCGTCGCGATCTCGTACTCCGGCGAGACGCGGTCGGTGGTCAGCATGGCCGAGGGCGCCAGGCGCGCGGGCGCGAAGGTGCTCGCGGTCACCGGAAACCGCGAATCGCACCTCGCCAAGGTCGCCGACGTGGTGCTGCAGAGCGTCTCGCACGAGACCAGGAACGAGCCCCTGGCGGCCCGTCTCTGCCAGCTCGCCCTTCTGGACGCCCTCTGCGTCGCGTACAGCCACCGTCATCTCGCCGACGTGCTGAGCAGGGATCAGCGCGCGGGCCAATCCATCGTCGAGAGCTCGTTCTAGCTCTCGATCCCACCCCACAGAGGAGTCGTACACGATGATCGTCCAGATCTACACCGCGCAGTCCGCCGATGAAGCGGTCGCGCTCGCAGAGCGCGGGGTCGACCACGTCGGTCTCACGCCCACGACCGTGGGACTGCCCGGCCAGATCAGCGAGGCTGTCGCCGCCGAAGCGGTGGCAGCACTGCGCGGACGCGCGCGTTCGGTGGCGCTCAGCGTTGAGACCGACCTGGCCGAGATCGCGCGCATGGCGGCGGCCGTGCGCCCCGACATCCTGCACCTGTGCGGCGAGATCGGCGCCGTCACGCCGGACGACGTGCGGGAGCTGCGCGGAATGCTGCCCGCCGGCATGGAGATCATGCAGGCGATAGCGGTCGGCGCCGAGGACGACATCGCGATGGCCAGGGAATACGCCGAGGTCGCCGACTACCTGATCCTGGACTCGTACACCACCGATGTGCAGGGGGTGGGCGCCGCGGGTGTGACGCACGACTGGTCGCGCAGTGCGGAGATCGTCGCGAGCGTGGGAATCCCGGTGATCCTCGCAGGCGGTCTCTCCGCGGCGAACGTCGCCGAGTCGATCGCGGCCGTGCGTCCGTGGGGCGTGGACTCGCTCACGCTCACGAACCGCCCTCTCGGGGACGGGCGCTTCGAGAAGGACCTCGACGCCGTGGCCGCGTTCGTCGAAGGCGCGACCGCGGTCGCCGCGGTCTGAGAGCGGCCGCGGTCGCGCGGGCATCCGCCTGCTCGGCGGGCATCCGCCTACTCGGCGAGATCGAGCACGGCCCGCACCATGGTGTCCTCGTCGATGCCGTGGTACCGGTAGACGTCGGCGAGGTCGCCGGCCTGCCCGAACCGGCTCACGCCGAGATGGCGGGCGGGAACGCCCTGGACGCCGGCGAGGAACGCCAGCGCGTGCGGATGCCCGTCCAGTACCGTCACCATCGGCACGGTCCGTTCCGCGGGCAGCACCTGATCGAGGATCCAGGTGTCCGCGCTCCCCTGCCCGCCGCGCGCCTGCACCGCCTCGAAGAGGAGCCCGGGGCTGGTGACCACGACCACGTCGACCTCCCTGCCGAGCGCAGCCAGACGGCCGGCGGCGCGCAGGGCATCCGGGACCATCACGCCCATCGCGACCAGCGTCGCCACGGGCGCATCCGCCGTGCGCAGCCGATAGGCCCCCGCGACGACCTGGCGGCGCCGGCGCTCCCGGGCCGCAGGGTCGGCGGGGATCGCCGCGAGGCTCTGGTCGACGGGCTTGGTCGACAGGCGCAGATACGCCGAGCGCCCACCCGGTCGGGCCATCTGCGACATCGCCGCCAGCAGCGACCACTCCACCTCCTGGACGAAGGCGGGTTCGTAGCTGAGCAGCTCGGGCTGCTCGATGCCGATCGACGGCGTCTTGATCGACTGGTGCGCGCCGCCTTCCGCTGCCAGGGAGACGCCCGACGGCGTGCCGATCAGGATCGACTGCCCGCCGGCGTACATGCCGTACGACCACGGTTCGAGTGCGCGCTCGACGAACGGATCGTAGAGCACCCCGATGGGGTACAGCGGCTGCCCCCAGCGGCTCCACGTCGTCCCCAGCTCGCCGATCAGGCTGACCAGATTGACCTCGGCGATCCCGAGTTCGATGTGCTGACCGCTCAGCCGCTCGCGCCAGTGCATGATCGTCTCGGGGTCGTCCTCGAACCAATCCTGCCGGTCGTCGGTCGACCACACGCCGACCTTGTTCAGCCAGCCGGCGAGATTCGTGCTGGTGCTCACGTCCGGGCTCGCGGTGACGACCCGGCGTGCGACGTCGGGCGCCGATCGGGTGAGATCGAGCAGCACGCGACCGAGCGCCGCCTGCGTCGTGCCGCTGCCGGTCGGCGTGCGGCCGAAGTCCGCGGGCACGGCCGGGACGACCGCGGCCGGAACGGGGTCGCGGCTCAGACGCCGTGCGGTGGCCGCGCACGCCCGCCCTTCCGGGGAGTCGGGCTCGAATCGCCGCCACGGGGCGGACGGATCCATCCCGGCCTCCTGCGCGAGCTGCGCGTACTGCTCGTGCGTGAGCAGCGAGGAGTGGTTCTGCGGATGCCCGGCCGTCGGGAGCCCGTTCCCCTTGATCGTGTACGCGATGATCACCGTCGGGCGCGCGTCGTCGATCTGCGCGAACGCCTCACGCAGCGTCGCCAGGTCGTGGCCGCCCAGGTTGCGGATCGTGGCGATCAGCTCGTCGTCGCCCACGGTCTCGAGCAGAGCGCGGATGGCCGGAGCCGATGCCTCGGCCCCCGGCAGGCGGTGGCGCAGCTCCGCCGCGGGGCAGCGCAGCAGCCGCTGGTACTCCGCATTGGGCATGTCGAGGATCCGCCGGCGGAGCTCCGCGCCTCCCGGATGCGAGAAGAGCGCTTCGAGCCGCTGCCCGAACGGCACGGTGATGACCTGCCACCCGGCGGCATCGAACATGCGCTCCAGCCTGCCTGCGGCGATGTTCGGCACCACCCGGTCGAGCGACTGCCGGTTCAGGTCGACGATCCAGACGATCTCCCCGAGGGCGGACACATGAGGGTCGAGCACCGCCTCCCAGACCGCCCCCTCGTCGAGTTCGGCGTCCCCGACCAGCGAGTACTGCCGCCCCTGCGCCGACGCCCCCGAGATCGTCGCCGCATAGCGGCGGGCGATCGCGCCCCAGATGGGTGCGGTCGCGCCGATCCCCACCGAGCCGGTGGAGTAGTCGACCGTGTCGGGGTCCTTCGACCGGCTCGGATAGCTCTGGATGCCGCCGAACTCGCGCAGTGAGCCCATGTGGTGGTCGTCGAGCTCACCGAGCAGATAGTGGATGCCGTGCAGCACCGGAGAGGCGTGCGGCTTCACCGACACGCGATCCTCGGGCTGGAGCTGGTCGAACCACAGCGCCGTCATGATCGTCGCGATGGACGCGCTGGACGCCTGGTGTCCTCCCACCTTGAGTCCGGAAGGGTTGGGACGGACGCGGTTGGCGTGGTGGATCATCGATGTCGACAGCCACAGCACCCGCTGCTCGATCGCGGCGAGCGTGCGGAGGTCTGCTGCGGAGTCGACGACGGGTGCGGCGAAGGCGTTCATGCGACGGATTCCTCGGAATGGGATGCGGCGTCCTCGCCGGCATCCGCGGATGCTCCGGCCCTTCTGGGACCACGGGCTGCAGGCGCATGATGCGCGCCGATGCCCGGAGATGAAGCAGATGTTTCCCCTATTGGAGCAAGAGGTGCCGTGATGGACAATAGTCGACATCGATGTTGAGCAGAACGGGCAGAATCCCGCGATCGAGAACAAGGATGGTGAGCACTGTGTCCAGCACCAGAACCGCCGACCGCACCGACCGGGAGCTGCTGCGCCGGCTGATCCGCACCCCGGGCGCGACGATCGTCGCCCTCGCCGAATCGGCGGGGCTCGCACGCAACACCGTCCGCGCACGCCTCTCCCGATACGACGAGGACGGGACGCTGCGCTCCTTCCAGCGCCGCATCGCCCCGGCGGCGCTGGGCTACCCGCTGAGCGCGTACGTGCTCACCCGCGTCACGCAGCGGAAACTCGATCAGGTCGGTGAGGCGCTGTCGGAGATCCCCGAGGTCATCGAGGTGCTCGGCCTCTCGGGGATCACCGATCTCATGATCCAGGTCGTCGCACGCGACGCCGACGACCTGTACCGGGTCGCCGGCCGCATCCTCGGCGTCGACGGCGTCAAGCGCACCAGCACGGGCCTGGTGATGCGCGAGATGGTGCCGTACCGCATCCAGCAGCTGCTGTGAGCGCCCCTGTGTTCATGAGCGGCTTCCGCATCGGATAGGATGGACAGGTTGTTTCCTGGTGACGTGTCCGAGCGGCCGAAGGAGCACGCTTGGAAAGCGTGTGTTGTGCAAGCAACCGCGGGTTCGAATCCCGCCGTCACCGCCGAATGAATGAAGGCCCCCGCTGAGCGGGGGCCTTCATTCATGTGTCGACGCGGAGACGCAGTACACGTCAGTCGAAGCGGATGCCGTACATCGTGGTGTCGGGCGCGGAGTACAGGCGGTGCATCCCCAGACGCTCGTAGAACGCGCCGGCGCCGGCGTTCGCGGGGTTCATGCCCAGGTGAAGACCGGGTACGCCACGACGGCGCAGCTCGTCGAAGAGGGTGTCGATCAGGCGGCGTCCCAGCCCCTGGCCCTGCGTCTCGGGCAGCAGATCGATGTGCAGGTGCGCGGGGTACTCGGTCGCGTGCTCCTGGCGCCCGGGTCCGCGGCGGGTCGCGTAGCCGATCATGCCGTCCTCACGGGTCGGCTCGCTCTCGCCCGACAGCGGGTACCGGTCCGCGACGCCCGGCCACCACTCGTCGCGGAACCACGTCTCGAACGCCTCGGTGTCGTCTGTGCTCACGATGTACCCGATCGTGCGCCCGTCCTCGGACTCCACCACCCAGGCCAGATCCGGATGCCGCTCCACGTAGGGCACCGCGAAGATGTCGCCCCAGAGCCGGTCGTCCCGGAAGAGCCCGGTCGCGTCGCGACCGACATCCGCGGTCTTCACGCACACCTCGTACATCGCCTCGCGATCCGAGGGACGGTAGGGGCGGATGCTCGACACGGGCGACTCCTTGGGATCGGGCGTTCCAGTACCCGTCCAGCCTAGCGACGCCCAGGCTCCGGCCGCCGCGGCGACCAGCAGCGGCGCCGCGACGCCGACCAGCGCCCCGCCGACGGTGTCGGTGAGCCAGTGCACGCTGAGGACGGTCCGCGACAGCGCCATGGCCGTCGTCCAGACGATGCCGGCCGCTGCCGTCCAGCGCCGCGGCCAGACGAGGTACAGCAGCACCGCGAGCGTGGCGGCGTTCGTCGTATGCCCGGAGGGGAATGATCCGGGGTCCGAGACGACCAGCATGTCCTCCGGCCGCGCACGGTCGAACAGCGCCTTCATCAGCTGAGCGAGTCCCACGCTCACCAGCAGTGCGGCGGCCGCGAGCACCGCGACCCGCCAGCGCCGCAGCAGCAGGAGGATCCCGATCGGCACCAGTGGCACGGCGAGGCCCGCCCGCCATCCCCCGCCGACGTAGTTCAGCACGTACGACAGCGCCAGCATCCACGGCTGCCTGACCTCGACCATCAGATCGTGCCAGCCCTGGTCGAGACCGTTCACCGCGCCACCAGGCAGCATCACGACGGTCCAGCCGATCACGGCGGCGATCGCCAGCATGCTGCCCGCCGCGATCAGCATCCTGGCCCTGGTCATCGTCCCATTCTGCCTGCCCGGCCCGATCGACCCGGCATCATGCGCGTCAGGGCGCGAGCATGGCGACCGTGCGCGGGCGCACGATCAGCCACAGCGACAGGATCGCCACCACCGCGCATCCGACCATCACGATCGCCATGGTGGTCGCCGTGATGCCGGACCCGGCCGAGATCAGCCCGACGGCGGGCGAGATGATCGCGGCGACGCCGTTGTTGCTCGCGCCCAGCACGGATGCCGCCGTGCCAGCGGCCTTGCCGTGCCGGTCGAGCGCGAGCACCTGCACGCACGGGAATGTGAATCCGCAGGCCGTCATGAACAGCCACAGCGGGATGACGGTGCCCCAGAACCCGGCGCCCACCTGGTCGCACACGATGATCGTCGCGCCCGAGATCAGCAGCAGAGCCGTCGAGAACGCCATCACCCACTGCGGCCCGAACCGCGCCGCCAACCGCGCGGACACCTGCACGCCACCGACCACCCCGAGCGAGTTCGCCGCGAAGAGCAGCCCGTACGCCTGGGGGTTCAGCCCGTGCGTCTGCTGGAACAGGAACGGCGAGGCCGACAGGTACGAGAACAGGCCGGAGAACGTCATGCCGCCGATGATCAGCACGCCCACGAACACCCGATCGGAGAACACGCTGCGGTAGCGCTGCAGCACGGTGCTGGACCCGCGCTCCTGCCGGCGCGCCTTCGGCAGCGTCTCGGGCAGCAGCAGGATCGCTGCGAGCAGCATCACCGCGCCGTAGCCGGCCAGGACCACGAAGATGCCCCGCCACGGCATGATCGTCAGCAGCCCCGAGCCGATGATCGGCGCGACCACGGGGGCGACGCCCGACACCAGCGACAGACGCGAGAGCATCACGACCAGTCGCCGCCCGCCGAACAGGTCGCGGACGATCGCCATGGCCACCACGCCGCCGGCGGCCGCTCCGATGCCCATCACCACGCGCGCCGCACCCAGCAGGATCAGATCCGGCGCGACCGCGGCGGCGATGCTGGCGAGCACGTGCAGTGCTGTCACCACGATCAGCGGCACGCGGCGCCCGACCTTGTCGCTGAGAGGCCCGACGATCAGCTGCCCGATCGCGAAGCCGATCATGGTTCCGGTGAGCGTCAGCTGGATCATCGCCGCCGACGTGGAGAAGTCCGCCTCCAGCTGCGGGAACGCTGGCAGGTACAGGTCGATCGTGAACGGCCCGAGCGCCGTGAGCGCCCCGAGCAGCAGGATGTAGAGCACCCGGCGTCCGGTGGAGATCGCGTCGCCCGGGTGCAGCATGATCGGCGCGGTCGCCGGGTTCGCCCCGAGGGTGCGGATCGCACCGGTCGGCATGGAGGTGCGGATGGTTCCGGTGATGGCCCGGATGCTGCCGGTGGGAGTGCGGTCGTCGCTCACGGGGAACTTTCGAGGGAGGAGCGGAAGCTGCGCTCGAATCGTTTCGACGCAGGGGAAGTCCTCCATGTTACTCGCCCCGCAGCGCGCTGCGGATTCTGCGCAGCGCGGCCTCAGCGTGCGGCGACGCGCGCCAGGCCCTCCTCCAGGTCGGCGATGAGGTCCGCGACGTCCTCGATTCCGACGGACAGCCGCACCACGTTCTCGGGGACGGCGAGCGCGGTGCCGCGCACCGAGGCGTGCGTCATCTCCGGCGGGTAGCCGATCAGCGACTCCACACCGCCGAGCGACTCCGCGAGCTGGAACAGCGTGGTCGACTCGGCGAACGCGCGCGCGGCTGCCGCGCCTCCGGAAAGACCGAGGGACAGCATCCCGCCGAAGCCGCTCATCTGGCGTGCGGCGATCTCGTGGCCGGGGTGCGAGGCGAGGCCGGGGTGGTAGACCTCGGAGAACTCCGGCCGCGCCGCCGCCCACTCGGCGATCGCCTGGGCGTTCTCGCTGTGCTGACGCACCCGCACGGCGAGCGTCTTGATGCCGCGCGTCGTGAGCCAGGCGTCCAGGGGCGCGGACACCGCACCCACGGCGAACTGCTGGAAGCGCACCGCCTCCTCGAACCGGTCGTCGGCCAGCACCACCGCCCCGCCGAGCACGTCGGAATGCCCGCCGAGGTACTTGGTGGTCGAGTGGACCACGATGTCGGCTCCGAGCGCGAGCGGCTGCTGCAGCGCCGGCGAGGCGAACGTGTTGTCGACGACCAGCACCGCACCGGCGGCGTGCGCGATCTCCGCGACCACGGCGATGTCGACGATCTTCAGCAGCGGGTTGCTGGGGGTCTCCAGCCACACGATCCTCGTCTCGGGCCGGAGCGCCGCGCGGATGGCATCCGCGTCCTGCAGCTCCACCGTGGTGGTCTCGATGCCCCAGGGCGCCAGCACCTTCGTGAGCAGGCGGTAGGTGCCGCCGTACACGTCGTTGCCGAGCAGCACGTGGTCGCCGGGCCGCAGGATGCCGCGCAGCAGCGCATCCTCGGCGGCGAGCCCCGACGAGAACGACAGCGCCGAGGCGCCGCCCTCCAGAGCCGCGAGCTGCGTCTCGAGCGACGAGCGCGTGGGGTTTCCCGCGCGGTTGTACTCGTAGCCCTCCCGGAATCCGCCGATGCCGTCCTGCACGTGCGTGGACGCCTGGTAGATGGGCGGGATGATCGCGCCGGTCGTCGGGTCGGGCTCCTGACCCGCGTGGATGGCTCGGGTGGCGAAGGCGCGGTCGGTCATGACTCTCCTCAGGTCGTGTGGGGCGGTGTGCCCACGGTACGCCCGGCGACCAGGGCATCCGGCTTCCTGTTACGTCGCGAGACGACCTCAGCGGGAGAGGTAGCCGAGCAGATCCTGACGGGTGAGGACCGTGTGCGGGCGCCCGTCGACCGTGACGAGCAGGGCGTCGGCGTCGGCGAGCGCGCTGCGCGCCTGCGCGACCGGGGTGTGGATGCCGATGAGCGGCAGCCGCTCCCCCACGTGCATGCCGACCGGGTCGGCGGGCCGCGCCTCGCCGCGGAACAGCAGGTCCAGTAGCCCCTTCTCATCCACTGCGCCGACGACCTCGCCCATCATCACGGGCGGCTCGGCGCTGAGGACCAGCAGTTGCGAGACGTCGTACTCGGTCATGGTTCCGATGGCCTCGAGCACGGTCTCGTCGGGATGTGTGTGCACCAGGGCGGGGATCGCCCGGTGGGTCTCCTGCTTGAGCTTGATCACGACGTCGCGCGCGGCCAGCACGTCCGCGACGGTCTCCTCCGCCTCCACCTCACTGAAGCCGTAGGAGCGCATCCACGAATCGTTGAAGATCTTGCCCAGGTATCCGCGCCCGCCGTCCGGCAGCAGCACCACCATCACGGCATCCGCGGGCAGATCCCGTGCGACCCGCAGCGCGCCGACCACTGCCATCCCGCTGGATCCGCCGACGAGGATGCCCTCCTCGCGGGCGAGCCGGCGAGTCATGGCGAACGCCTCGGCATCCGTGACGGCGACGATCTCGTTCGGCACCTGCGGGTCGTACGCCCCGGGCCAGATGTCCTCCCCCACGCCCTCGACGAGATACGGCCGGCCGGTTCCGCCCGAGTACACGCTGCCCTCGGGGTCGACGCCGATCACGCGCACGCGGTCGTCCGAGACCTCGCGCAGGTACCGGCCGGTGCCGCTGATCGTGCCGCCGGTGCCGACGCCGGCGACGAAGTGCGTGATCTCGCCGTCGGTGTCGCGCCAGATCTCGGGCCCCGTGGTCTCGTAGTGGCTGCGCGGCCCGTTGGGGTTCTCGTACTGGTTGGGCTTGAACGCGCCGGGGATCTCACGGGCCAGCCGATCGCTGACGCTGTAGTACGACTCGGGGCTGTCGGCGGGGACAGAGGTCGGCGTCACGACGACCTCGGCGCCGTAGGCGCGCAGCACGTCGATCTTGTCGGCGCCCACCTTGTCGGGCACCACGAACACGCAGCGGTAGCCGCGCTGCTGCGCGACCAGTGCCAGCCCGACGCCGGTGTTGCCGCTGGTGGGCTCGACGATCGTGCCGCCCGGCTTCAGATCACCGGCGGCCTCGGCCGCGTCGATGATGCGACTGGCGATCCGGTCCTTGGCGGAGCCGCCGGGGTTCAGGTACTCGAGCTTGACCAGGACGGTGCAGGCGATGCCGGAGGTCACCCGGTTGAGCCTGACCAGGGGCGTGTCGCCGACGAGGTCGACGATGTTCTCGGCATAGCGCATGCGCTCCACCGTAGATGCACGGAAGCCGGATGCCGCTTGTGTTTCAGCCTGCGCGGGCTCTGTGTCCCGCGCAGGCCGCATTGCGGCATCCGGCTTCCGCCCGGCTCAGCCCTTGGTCGCGCCGGCCAGCAGGCCGCGCACGAAGAAGCGCTGCAGCGCGAAGAACACGATCAGCGGCACCACGATCGCGATCAGCGTGCCCGCCGACTGCAGGAACCAGCGGTTGCCCCAGGTGCCCGACAGCGAGTTCAGCGCCTGGGTGATCGGCAGCGCGCCGGGCGAGGCGAAGATCGTCGCGACCAGCAGGTCGTTCCACACCCACAGGAACTGGAAGATGCCGAACGAGGCGATGGCCGGCATCGCGAGCGGCAGGATGATCCGGAAGAACACCTGGCCGTGGCCGGCGCCGTCCACTCGAGCCGCCTCGACGATGTCGCCCGGGATCTCCGCGATGAAGTTGTGCAGCATGAACGTCGCCAGCGGCAGGGCGAAGATCGCGTGCGCGATCCACACCCGGGCGAAGCTGTAGTCCAGGTCGTTCAGCGTGAAGCCGGGGAAGACCGCCACATCGCCGATCGTCAGCCCGTTGGAGAACAGGCTCAGCAGCGGCACCAGGGCCATCTGCAGCGGCACGATCTGCAGCGCGAACACGAACACGAACAGCAGGTTGCGGCCCTTGAAGTCGATCCACGCGAACGCGTAGGCGGCGAGCGACGCGATCACGATCGGGAACACGGTGGCGGGGATCGTGATCGCGAGCGAGTTCACGAACGCCGTAGCCAGCGTGGTCGACGTGCCACCCGCGTTGAGCGCCTGCGCGTAGTTGTCCAGGGTGAACTTCGGGTCGGTGAAGACGGTCCACCAGCCGGTCGACTGCGTGTCGGCGCCGGGGCGGAACGAGGTCACGAACAGGCCGAAGGTGGGGATCGTCCAGAAGAAGGCGATGATCACGGCTGCGATCGTCGCGCCCTTCGAAGTGAGCTTCTTGTGGGCGATGGCCTCATTGCGGCGGGTGTCGCGGGCGACCTGGCGCTTGCTGCGGGTGTCGCGGACGATGGCTTCGGTGGCGCTCATCAGCGGATCTCCCTCTGCTTGGCCATGGATCGGGCGTTGTAGATGATCAGCGGCAGCACGAAGATGAACAGCACCACGGCCAGCGCCGAGGAGTGCCCGTAGCTCTGGAACCGCTGCTGCTGGTTGACCATCTCGAAGCCGAGCACGGTGGTGTCGTCGCGTCCGCCCGTCATCACCGCGACGATGTCGTACACCTTCAGCGACATGATCGTGATGGTCGTCAGCACGACGATCAGCGAGGAGCGGATGCCAGGGACCGTGACGTTCGTGAACCGCTGCCACGCGTTCGTGCCGTCGAGCTCGGCTGCCTCGAGCTGCTCGGTGGGAACGGCCTTGATCGCGGCGGAGAGGATCACCATCGCGAATCCGGTCTGGGTCCAGATGAAGACGATCAGCAGCATGATCGTGTTGAGCAGCGGCTTGACCGCCAGCCAGTTCACGGGGTCGCCGCCGAAGATCGTGACGATGGCGTTCAGCAGGCCGAGCTGGTCGCCCTGCCGGTAGTCGTACATGAACTTCCAGATGATGCCGGCGCCCACGAACGAGATCGCGACCGGCATGAACACCAGCACCTTGAGCACCTTCTCGCCGCGGGCGCGGTCGATGAAGACGGCGTAGGCCAGGCCGAACGCGACCGAGATGGTCGGGGCCAGCAGCGCCCAGATGAGCGTGTTGATGACGGACCAGGTCCCGACCGGGTTCGTGAACACCCAGACGTAGTTCTCGAAGCCGACGAACTCCTTGCCCGTCTTGTCGAAGAAGGACTTGAAGAAGGTCGCAACGGCCGGGTAGATCAGGCCCATCAGCAGCATGATCGCCGCCGGTGCCATGAAGAGGATCAGCTGGAACAGGTAGCCGGCGCCCTGCCGCGACCGGTAGTCGGCGAAGAACAGCAGCGCTCCGGAGAGCAGCGCGATCCCCACGACGTAGAGCACGGCGTTCGAGTACGGCCGCAGCAGCATGAACGCGAGCACCGGGATCACCATGCACGCGACGAGCCGCATGATGAAGTAGCCCTTGCCAGGGCGCGGGGCGTACTCGATCAGCACCAGCACGATCGCCACGACGAGGCCGAAGGCGAGCAGCACGACCGGGATCTGCACCAGCGGATGCAGGCCGCCCAGCCACATGAAGAACGTGTTCAGCGAGACCGGGCCCAGCGCGATGCGGGCGGCGTTCTCCACGGGGGCGGAGAAGAGCAGCAGGAAGAACAGGGCGACGATCAGCGCGAAACCGACCACCACGAGGGTGCGGGTGAGCGCGCGTCCCCTCCGGTCGGTGCCGTGCGTGGTCCGGGGCAGTTCGCCCGTACCCTGATCCTCATCTTCGACGATCACTTGCGACATGGATTCCCCTTCTGTGAGGCGGGTGCGGGGCGGGCGTCTCCGCCCTACCCCGCACCCGTCAGCAGGTTGCGCTCAGACTAGCGCGACCGATCAGTTGTTGTAACCGGCCTGGATGTCGCTGAGCACCTGATCGGTGGCCTTGCCGTCGATCCAGTCGACCATGCCCTTCCAGAACGAACCGGAGCCGACGGTCGCCGGCATCAGGTCGGACGCGTCGAAGCGGAACGTCGTCTTGTCGTCCTGCATGATCTTCATGGCATCCTGCAGGAACTCGCTCGAGGCCAGGCTCGGGTCGGCGTTCTTGTTGGCGGAGATCACACCGCCGAGCTTGACGCGGGCGTCCGCGAACTCGGGCGAAGCCATGAACTCGAGCACCTTGACGGTGGACTTGTCCGCGTTGAAGCCGGCGACGAACTCGCCACCGCCCTCGACGCTGAGCTCGCCCTCCTTGGTGCCGGGCATGATGAACGCGTACACGTCACCGTCGGGGGCGACCTTCGGGGTCTCGCCCGCGGCGTTCTTCACGTCGAGGAAGTTCGCCGACAGGAACGACGCCTGGTGCGTGAGCGCGCAGCTGCCGTCCGCGACCTTGGCAGCGACGTCGCCGAACGCGGTCGAGTTGATGCTCTTCACGTCGCCGAAGCCGGCGTTCACGTAGTCCGGGTTCTTCAGGATGGAGCCGACCGCCTCGAACGCGTCCTTGATCTCCGGGTCGGTGAACTTCACGTCACCGGCGACCCACTTGTCGTAGACGTCGGGGCCCGCCTGGCGGAGGACGAGGTCCTCGACCCAGTCGGTGCCGGGCCAGCCCGAGGCGTCACCCGAGGCGAAGCCCGCGCACCAGGGCGCCGTGCCGGTCTTGGACCGGATGGTGTCGGTGAGCTTGATCATGTCGTCCCAGGTCTTGGGGACCTCGACGCCCCACTCCTTGAACTTCGCCGGCGAGTACCAGATGTAGCCCTTGAGGTTGGCGAGCATCGGCGCGGAGTAGAACGTGCCGTCGATCGTGCCATAGTTCTTCCAGTCCTTCGACCAGTTCTCGTCGACCGCCTTCGACACCCCTTCCGGGGCCTTCTGCACCTTGCCGGTCTCGACGAGGGACTTCAGCAGACCCGGCTGCGGGACGATCGCGATGTCAGGCGCGTCGCCACCGGTGACCTTGGTGACGATGTTGCCCTCGAAGCTCTTGTCACCGGTGTACTCGACCTTGATCCCGGTGTCCTTGGTGAACTGCGCGAACGTCTTGTTGAGGTCGTCGGCCTCGGAGCCGGTGATGCCGCCGGAGATGCGGACCGTGGTCTTGCCCTCCGAGCCGCCGTTCCCGCCGCCCGGCGTCGCCTCCGCGCATCCGGACAGTGCGATCGCAGCCGCACCGACCAGAGCGAGGGGAGCAAGTAGGCGGTATCGCTGTGACAGAGCCATGTGTTTTCTCCTCATTCGGGTGGATCCCGGCCCTCAGGCTGCGATCTCCGCAACCTTTGAGGAACCGATTCCAGGACAACCTACTTGCCCTGAGCGCCCTTGCACAACGCCACGCACAGAGATCTTCACAACCGTTGTGGAGACGTGATGCGTCGCGTGGGAGCGCTCCCATAGCCTATCCTGTGGAACCGGTTCCTTTCGACGCGGCATCCGGATACGCTGTCGTGAGCCCACCCCGGACGCCCGACCGGGCATCCGATTCGGAGGAATGATGAGCACGATCGCCGATGTCGCCGCACGCGCCGGCGTCTCCAAGGCGACCGCGAGCCGCGCGCTGAGCGGGGGCGGCTACGTGTCGCAGGAGACCCGCGCGCGCGTGCAGGCCGCAGCATCCGAGCTCGCGTACGTCGCGCACTCGTCGGCGACCAGCCTGGCGACCGGACGCTCGCTCTCCGTCGGCGTGATCATGCCTGCGCTGGACCGCTGGTTCTTCGCCGAGCTGCTCGCGGGCATCCAGGAGGGACTGCTCGCCTCCGGCCAGGACCTCGTGCTCTACGGCATCCAGGAGGGCACGGCCGAGCGCGCCCGGCTCTTCGAGGAGGTGCTCCCTCGGCGCCGGCTGGACGGCATCATCGCGGTGGGCATCCAGCCCAGCGCCCACGAGCTGGAACGCCTGATCCAGGTGGAGTCGCCCCTGGTCAGCGTCGGCGCCTACAGCGAGGACACCAGCGCCGTCTCGATCGACGACGCCGCCGCCGCGCGGATCGCCACCGAGCATCTGATCGACCTCGGCCACCGCGACATCGCCTTCCTCGGCGGCAGGGCGGATGCCGCGACCCATGCTTTCGGCGACGAGCAGCGCCGGTCGGGCTACCGCGAGGCCATGACCGCCGCAGGTCTCGCCGAGTTCATCCGGCACGCCGACGGCGAGCCGACCATGCCGGGCGGATACGAGGCGGGCGTGCGGATCCTCGGCGACAGGCAGAACCGGCCGACCGCTCTCGTGGCCGTCTGCGACGAGGCCGCGATCGGCGGCGTGATCGGCGCACGAAGGCTCGGCCTGTCGGTCCCGGCCGAGCTCAGCATCGTCGGCATCGACGACCATGAGCACGCCGAGATGTTCGCCCTCACCACCGTGCGGCAGCAGCCGCGGGTGCAGGGGCGCGCGGCGGTCGATCTGCTGCGCCAGCGCATGGAGGCGCCGGATGCCGTCCCCGAGCGGCGCGTGCTCCCCTCCGAGCTCGTGGTGCGTGCATCGACCGCCGCGCCGCGGACATAGCAGAGGGCCCCGGGACGAATCCCGAGGCCCTCCGAGCGCTGTGAAGCGCGGGACGATGCGCTTCGCGCTTCGCCCCAGACAGAATTACTTGAGGGTGACCGTGGCGCCGGCGGCCTCCAGGGCCTCCTTCGCCTTGTCAGCGGTCTCCTTGTTGGCGCCCTCGAGGACGGCCTTCGGCGCGCCGTCGACGACAGCCTTGGCCTCGCCGAGGCCCAGCGAGGTGAGCTCGCGGACCGTCTTGATGACCTGGATCTTCTTGTCGCCGGCAGCCTCGAGGATGACGTCGAACGAGTCCTTCTCCTCCTCGGCCTCGGCCGCACCAGCGCCACCAGCAGCGCCGGCGACGGCGACGGGGGCAGCAGCGGTGACGTCGAACTTCTCCTCGAACGCCTTCACGAACTCGCTGAGCTCGACAAGGGTCAGACCAGCGAACTGCTCAAGCAGCTCCTCGGTGGAAAGCTTCGCCATGATGTATCTCCTAATAAATGGGGTTTGGGTGAAAGAACGCAGGTCGCTTACGCGGCCTCGGCGGTCTCCAGCTTTTCGCGAAGAGCATCGATGGTGGCGGCAGCCTTGCCCATCGTCGCCTTCATCATGCCCGCTGCCTTCGCCAGCAGAACCTCACGGCTCTCGAGCGAGGCGTACTTGTTGACCTCGTCGGCGCTGAGGGTCTTACCCTCGAAGACGCCGCCCTTGATCACGAGAAGCGGGTTGGCCTTGGCGAAGTCACGCATGGCCTTGGCAGTGGCGACGAAGTCACCGTGCACGAACGCCACGGCCGACGGACCCTTGAGGTCGTCGTCCAGCGTCGTGATCCCCGCGTTGTTGGCGGCGATCTTGGTCAGCGTGTTCTTCACCACGGCGTATTCCGCGTCCTGACGGATGTCGTTGCGCAGCTGCTTGAGCTGGGCAACCGTCAGACCGCGGTACTCGGTCAGCAGGACGGCGTTCGAGTTCTCGAAGTTCTTCGTGAGCTCGGCAACCGTTGCATCCTTCTGCGCCATGGTCACTCCTTACGTGTACGGATGCCGCGCGGCTGCGTGGCATCGACCTCGACCACCCCGCCTGAAAAGCAGAAACGCCCCGGCGCAAGCGCACGGAGCGTGAAACCCTCTGTGTCACCTGCGCGGGCCCCTGCTGAGCAGTGCTTCGATCCTCGTGCTCGCGCACGACGATGACCGGCGGTCTTCGGTTGCCTCCAGCTTACGGCATCCGTCCCTCTCCCCCAAATCCAGTCGACGGAACGGCTCCACACCACACACCATTTCCGTCGAGAGCACGGCATCTCGCCGAACGCACGGCCTGTAGACGCAGACTTCCCGGGCACTCGGCGAATTCCCGTGCTCTCGACGATGAGAAGCGACGACGCAGGTCACGGAGAGCTGATGTGGAAGGAAGACAGGCGAAGCGCGAGGTCACGAGCGGTGCGGATGTGTGAGGAGCCCCAACGCGCGAACGGCCGGTGAGTGGTTCCGCGTATCCAGTCCTCGCGCTCCTTCTCCTCGAGCATGACCTGATCGATGGTCTTCCCGGATCGCATCGCCTCATCGAGGTACTTGCCCTTGCCATCGAACTCGCCGAACGCGTTGACATCGTCGAGACCGAAGTCGACAAAGAACATCCTGCCGGCGGGGCCCCGAACCGGGACCTGCAGTTGCGGTGGAGCGAAGCCGAGCCTGTGCAGCTGCAACCTGCTCACGCTCTCTCCCGGAAGCTGCGCACGCCCGTCTGCGAAGTTCGCCACCCAGCGCGCCTGCCGCACACCGCGCGCGCCCGCAGCAGTGTCGAGCCTCTGCTGTTGTCCCGCGCGCCACGATTCGATCGCGTCGAGGTCCCACTCCCGAATGCGCTGCCCCATCAGTCGCTCAGCGGCGTCGGCGACAGCGACGGCCGCCTCGAGCGGCAGAATGCGGCACAGATCGAGAACCGTGCGGGAAAGGTTCGTGCAGCGAATGCCGTCGATGACCACCAAATCCTCGGGCGGCAGCGGCTCGACATGACGAAGCACATCCGGGGCACTCGAGATCCTCCGCGGGGCGTCCGTGGTCATGTGCACTCGCACGAGTCCGGTGCGATAGAACGGCAGACGCCACAGCACACCCGCCGATGCGTACGACATCGCCGCGCCTCCTTCGGAGTCACGCGCGACGGCGATCACCTGCGCCCGGTGCTGCTCCTCCGGAGTGAGTCGCTGATATTCCTCCGCATCGATGTACCAGCCCCTCCGCATGTGCCGCATGGTCTTGGCCCGGACAGCCGCGGCGATCTTGCGATCCGTCCAGCCGTTGAGGATGAGGTCCTCGCGTGAGCGCACCAGGTGTTCGAGATGCGCGCCAGTATCCCTCGCAGAGGGGAGTCGCGTGTCCGCGTCGATGAGCATGGCCCATGTTCCAACGTGCCCGACCCGCATGAACTCCGATTCCCACGACCTGTGCACAGCCCGACGACATCTCTCACCTGTGCAGGCCGAATCCCCAGCATCCGCCCCGGGTCCCTCCCGCCCCCACCCACACACCCGTCGAGAGCACGACATCTCGCCGAGCGCACGGCTTGTTGGCGTGAACGTCCTGTGCTGTCGGCGAGGTCCCGTGCTCTCGACGAAATAGATGGGGAGGCGGAGGAGACGAGAGCACGGCGTGGGCGCTCGGGAGGGTGGGAGGCGAGGCGTAGGGTCGAAGGGTGACACCGGAACTCGAAGCGCGCATCATCGCGGACTCCCGCGATCGGGTCGCCTGGCTTCGGGCACGAGCGCGCGGGATCACCGCGACCGACGTCGCGGGTCTCTCCGGAGAGGCATCCATCATCCGTGCGGCTGATGCCAAGCTCGGGCACGGTCCGCGCTTCGGCGGGAACGCCTACACCGATCACGGCCGGCGCCGCGAGCCGGAGATCGCCGCCTGGGTCGCCGCGACCCACGGCATCCTGCCCTCCTCCGCCCTGTTCCGCGCCGAGGTCGAGCAGCGCCACCTCGCCACACCCGACGGCGTCTGCGTCGACGGGGAGGGCCGCGTGCTTCTCGCCGAGATCAAGACCACCAACAAGTCCTGGGCCACGATCCCGCGCACCTATCTTCGCCAGGTGTGGTGGCAGCAGTACGTGCTCGGGGCCGAGCGGACGCTGTTCGTCTGGGAGGAGCACGTCGACTTCCAGCCGATCCACGACGAGCCCAAGAGCGTGTGGATCGAACGCGACGACAAGGAGATCGGCCGCCTCGTGGGGCTCGCCAACCGCCTGATCGACGAGCTCTACCACCGCACGACGGGCCAGACCCCTCCTGCACGCGGCCCCATCGCGCCCAACCGCCGCGATGCCCTGCGCGAGCGCGACATGTTCCGCGCACTCGCCCTGTCCGACTGAGGCCGCTCGGACCGGATCCGCGCGTCGCCGCGCCGGTCGCTCACGCGGCGGAGCGCTCGCGCTCCTTCGCCCTGCGTCGCACGCGCAGATCCCCGAGGAGCATCGGGATCCAGGCCACGGCGCACACGGCGGCGACGATCAGGGCGATCGTGGTGAGGACCATCGGCGCCGTCACCGAGCCCTCCGGCGAGAAGCCCGCCTCGACGGCGTCGAGCACGCCCATCCGGAAGAACCAGGCGGGCAGGGCGATCGTGATGGCCGGCCCGATCAGGCCGACCGCGTACCCGCTGAGCAGCACCGCTCCGACCGTTCCCAGCAGAGCCACCGGCATCGCGAACGACCGCGGATCATTCGTCGCGCAGCTTCCGCCGCCGCAGTCCCAGTCCATCTGGTCGGCGGTGTACGCGAATGCGTACGCCGCCCAGGTCGCGACGGCCACGAGGAGGATGGCTCCCACCGCCGCGAGCACCTTGCGATCTCCTCCCACGAACGGCTTCACACGATCCATCCTATGAACGGCCGGAGGCTTCGAAGAACCGGCGGTCATCAGAGCGGTGCGAGCACGCGGCGCGCTTCGGCCGCCACCTCCGAGGCGATCGCGTCGAGCAGCGGGGAGCGCAGGTTCCACTGCTGCCAGTAGAGCGGCACCCGGATGAGCGGATCACCGAGGGAGACCAGCGCGTCCGAGACGTGCGGCGCGGGGATGAGGCCCCACCCCAGCCCGAATCGCACCGCCTCGGAGAAGTCGTGGGAGGCCGGAACATAGTGCCGCGGCACCGACCAGGGGTCCACTCCCCTGGCCCTCAGCCAGCCCTGCTGCAGCGCGTCGCGCCGGTCGAAGTCCACGAACGGCGCATGCTGCAGCGCCTCGGGCGTCACGCCGTCGGGGAACCAGCGAGCCACGTAGTCGGCCGTCGCCATCGCGCGGTACTCCAGTACGCCCAGGGGCGTGACGGCGCTGCCGCCGACGGGCTCGGCCTCACTGGTGACGGCCGCCATCACCTCGCCCGACTCCAGCATCCGCGCGGTGTAGTCCTGGTCGTCGCGGTGCAGGTCGACGTCGATCGGATGCTGTCGCGCGACGCGCGCGAGCGGCGCGAGGAACCACGACGCCATCGAGTCGGCGTTCACTGCGAGCGGCACGCGCACGCGCGTCGCCCTGGCGGCATCCGCGTCGCCGAGCCCGAACGCGGCGACCGTGTCGTGCTCGAGCAGCTCGACCTGCCTGGCCAGGCGCACGAGCGCCTCACCGGCTTCGGTCGCGCGGACGGGACGGGAGCGCACCAGCACAGCACGACCGATCTGCACCTCCAGCGCCTTGATCCGCTGGCTCACCGCGGACTGCGTGATGTGCAGCCGCCGGGCAGCCGCCTCGAAGCTGCCCTCGTCCACGACTGCGGCCACGGTCGCCGCGAGCTGAGCATCGATCCTCATATCAGTCACGCTAATGGTGGAGCAGTTCTCTTCGCTGGTGCTGATGTCGGTGCGGACCTAACGTGGAGTCGTGCTCACCCTGCTCTCCGGCCTCGGCCTCATGTTCTCGCTCATCATCGCCGTCGGCGCGCAGAACGTGTTCGTGCTGCGCCAGGGCCTGCGTCGCGAGCACGTGCTGCCCGTGGTGCTCATCTGCGCGGCCTCCGACGCCCTGCTCGTGCTCGCCGGAACCGCCGGCCTGGGCTATCTGATCGGCCAGCTCCCCTGGCTGCTCGTCGCGGCGCGCTGGCTGGGCGGCATCTCCCTGGTCGTCTACGGGATCTACGCCGCGCGTCGCGCCTGGGGCTCGAACGGCGAGTCGCTCGTCGCAGACGCCTCGCCCGCCACGGACGCCGAGGGCGGACCGGGCGCAGGGGGCACGGCCACGGCCACGCGATCGCGCCTGGCGACGGTGGTCATCGCGACGCTGGCCTTCACCTACCTGAATCCCAACGTCTACCTCGACACCGTGCTGCTGATCGGGTCGATCGCCGCGACGCACGGTGATCAGCGCTGGCTGTTCGCCTCCGGCGCGATCCTGGCGAGCATCACGTGGTTCTTCGCGCTCGGCTTCGGCGCCCGGCACCTGGGGCGCTGGCTGCGCACCCCCCGGGCCTGGCGCATCCTCGACACGGGCATCGCCGTGCTGCTGGTGGTCATGGGCGTGCTGCTGGTGCTCCCCGTCTTCACCGGCTGACCGGCGGCGGGTCATCCTGCGGCGTCGCCGCCCTCGAGCGGCCGCAGGATGCGGGTGAGGAAGCGGCGAGTGCGCTCCTGCCGCGGAGAGGAGAAGAGCTGCGCAGGCGGCCCTTCCTCGACCACCACTCCGCCGTCGAGGAACAGCACATGATCGGCGGCCTCACGGGCGAAGCCGAGCTCGTGCGTGACGACGATCATCGACCAGCCCTCGTCGGCGAGCTCCTTGATCACCAGGAGCACCTCCCCGACGAGTTCGGGATCGAGGGCGCTGGTGGGCTCGTCGAACAGCAACAGCTCGGGTCGCAGCGCCAGCGCGCGCACGATGCCGACCCGCTGCTGCTGACCGCCCGAGAGCTCGTGCGGATACGCGTCCTCGCGGTCGCCGAGGCCGACCCTGGCCAGCAGGTCGCGCGCCTCGGCGATCACCTCCGCCTTCGCACGTCGCTGCACGCGCCATGGGCCCTCGATGACGTTCTGCAGCACGGTGAGGTGCGGGAAGAGGTTGTGCTGCTGGAACACCATGGCCGAGCGATCGCGCAGCGCGAATCTCTCCCTGGCGTCGATGCCGGCGGCGAAGTCCGCAGCCGGGGCGCCGTGGATCTCCAGGGTTCCCGCATCCGGGATCTCGAGGCCGTTCAGAGAGCGCAGCACCGTCGTCTTGCCCGAGCCGCTGGGGCCGATGAGCACGACCACCTCGCCGCGATGCAGGGTGAGATCCACGCCCTGGAGCACCTCTGCGTCGCCGAAGCGCTTGCGCAGACCTCGTGCCGTGAGCAGCGGCTCGGCACCCGCAGACCTACCGCGCGACATGACGATCCAGCCTCTTCTCCACGAGGTTCTGCAGCCCCGAGAGCACGAGGCAGAACACCCAGTACACCAGAGCAGCTGCGAGGTACACGACCATGAACTTCTGGGATGCCGACGCGATCTGCTCGCCGATCCGGAACAGCTCGGTCACCAGGATCAGCGAGGCCAGCGAGGTGTCCTTGACCAGCGAGATGAAGGTGTTCGACAGCGGCGGCACCGACACCCTCGCCGCCTGGGGCAGGATGATGCGGCGCAGTGTGCGCGCGCGACCCATACCGACCGTGTAGGCGGCCTCCCACTGTCCCTTGGGCACCGACAGGATCGCCGCGCGGACGACCTCCGCGGCGTATCCGCCGACGTTGAGCGAGAACGCGACGATCGCGCTGGGCCAGGGATCCACGAGCAGCCCGATCGAGGGCAGCCCGTAGAAGATCACGAACAGCTGCACGAGCAGGGGCGTGCCGCGGATGATCGAGATGTACGTGCGGGCCGTGGCCGCGAGCACGCGATTCTGCGAGATCCGCATCAGCGCGATGCCGACCGCGATGGCCAGTCCGACCGCGAACGAGATCACCGCGAGCGGGATCGACGCGGTGGCCCCTGCCAGCGCCAGCGGCCCGAGCGAGCTGAGGAAGAGCTCCCAGCCGTCCATCGCTACTTCGAGACGTCGGCGCCGAAGTACTTCTCGCTGATCTCGGCCAGCGTGCCGTCGGCCCGCAGCTCGTCCAGCGCCCCATCGATCGCCTCGACCAGCTTCTTCTTGCCCTTGGTGAACACGAATGCCTGCTCACCGGCCTCGTCCGTCTCGGCGGCGATCTTCAGGCCCGTCGGTCCGTCGGTCTTCTCGAAGTCGAGGAACGTGAGCTTGTCGTTGATGGTGGCGTCGACGCGCCCCTGCTGCAGCAGTGCGACGGCCTGCGCCCAGCCTTCGACGCTCTCGACCTTCGCGCCGGAGTCCACGGCCAGCTGGTACCAGTTGCTGGTCAGCGACTGCGCGGTGGTCTTGCCCTTCAGATCGGAGAACGACGAGATCGAGTCGTCGTCCTTCTTCGTCACGATCACACCGGGAGACACCGTGTAGGGCTCGCTGAACAGGTAGTTCGCCTTGCGCTCGTCGTTGATGGTGACCTGGTTCGCGATCAGGTCGAAGCGCCCCGCGTCGAGGCCAGCGAAGATCGCGTCCCACTGGGTCTCCTTGAACGAGACCTTCAGGTCGAGCTTCTCGGCCACGGCCTCGATGATCTCCACGTCGTAGCCGGTGAGCTTGCCCGTGCCGCCGCCCTCGTGGAAGCTGAAGGGCCGGTAGGTGCCCTCGGTGGCGACCGTCAGCGTGCCGTTCGCGACGAGACCGTAGTCGGGCCCTGCCGCGGGTGCGGACTCCTTGTCGGCGGGTGCGGTGGCGCTGCTGCAGCCGACCAGCGCAGCGGCTGCGATGGTGAGGGCGGTGACGGCGACGGTCAGACGACGGACCATGTTCGGATCTCCAGGTGCTCGGGTATGCGGCGCCGTTCGGGCGCCCGCCCCACAGTACGCCGCACGACGCCGCGGCGCCGTCGTATGACGCCGGATTTCACCTCGGCGGCGACCGGGTCCCTCCCGAGGTCCGTCCGGCACGCAGAAGACCCCCGTCCGGCGAACCGGGCGGGGGTCTTCGCGTCGACGGGCTCTGCAGCCCGCCGGGGTCACTCAGATGGCGTTGACGTCCAGCGGGATGCCGGGGCCGAACGTGGTCGACACGGCGCCCTTCTGGATGTAACGGCCCTTCGAGCTCGACGGCTTCAGACGCACGATCTCCTCGAGAGCGGCCTTGACGTTCTCGTCGAGCTGCTCAGCGGTGAAGGAGGCCTTGCCCACGATGAAGTGCACGTTGGCGTGCTTGTCGACGCGGAACTCGATCTTGCCGCCCTTGATCTCCTCCACGGCCTTGGCCGGGTTGGGGGTCACGGTGCCGGTCTTCGGGTTCGGCATCAGGCCGCGGGGACCGAGCACCTTACCCAGACGACCGACCTGGCCCATGAGCTCGGGGGTCGACACGGCTGCGTCGAAGTCGGTCCAGCCAGCGGCGACCTTCTCGATCAGCTCGCTGCCGCCGACCTCGTCTGCGCCGGCGGCGATGGCGGCCTCAGCAGCCGGGCCGTTGGCGAACACGATGACGCGGGCGGTCTTGCCGGTGCCGTGCGGGAGCATGACGGTGCCGCGCACCATCTGGTCGGCCTTGCGCGGGTCGACGGAGAGCTTCAGCGCGACCTCGACGGTCGAGTCGAACTTCGCCGAACCGGTCTCCTTCGCGAGAGCCACGGCCTCGGTCGGAGTGTAGAAACGGTCTGCCTCGATCTTCGCGAGGGCAGCCTGGTATGCCTTGGACTTGGTAGCCATTGTTATCTCCCTCAGCCCTCGACCGTGATGCCCATGGAGCGGGCGGTTCCGGCGATGATCTTCGACGCGGCGTCGATGTCGTTCGCGTTCAGGTCGGCCTGCTTCTGCTCGGCGATCGCGCGGACCTGGTCCATCGTGATCTTCGCGACCTTGACGGTGTGCGGGGTCGCGGAGCCCTTGGGGACGCCTGCGGCCTTCTTGATCAGCTCGGCTGCCGGCGGGGTCTTCAGGATGAACGTGAAGCTGCGGTCCTCGTAGACGGTGATCTCCACGGGGATGACGTTGCCGCGCTGCGACTCGGTCGCGGCGTTGTACGCCTTGCAGAACTCCATGATGTTGACGCCATGCTGACCGAGCGCGGGGCCGATCGGCGGCGCCGGGTTGGCTGCACCGGCGTTGATCTGAAGCTTGATCAGGCCGGTCACCTTCTTCTTCGGTGCCATTCTCTTTCCTTTCATCGAGCGGATGCCGGGGCATCCCTCTCCCGCAGATCCGGCATCTCCGGACCGCGGTTCCGTCTGCGCGCACGCCGAAGGCGGCGCACAAACCACACAAGTCTACCGGATAGGAGCGGATGCCGCGCTCACGCGTACCGCTCGACGATCCTCTCCCCGAGACGGCGCAGCTCGTCCCGCACCTCGGGCGGCCCGAGCACCTCCGCGACGCTCGTCCAGCCCGCGAGCTGCTCGGCGAGCGCGTCGATGCGATGAGCGCTGACCTCGACGGCCGTGCGTCCCTCGGCATCCGGCTCCTCGTCCAGGATCCGCGCCTGCGCGCCGAATCGATCGGTCAGCGCTCGCACCGCCCACGGCTGCACGCGCAGGGTCGCGCGCACCGATCCCCGCAGATCCTCGACGCGCTCGACCATGCGCGCCCACTCGCCCGCGAGGTCGAAGCCGTCCGGCGCGGCGCCGGGGGCGGCGAGAGCGGATGCCGACAGCACGCGGTCCACGCGGTAGGTGCGCAGTCGCTCGGCATCCGCCGTCCCGGCCTCGGTGGCCGCGGGAGCTGCCAGCAGATACCAGAGCGCGCCGCGGCTGCCGACGACGAGCGGCACCAGCTCGCGGGTCACGGCGCCCTGCGAGCCGTCGTACTCGACGCGCACCTGCCGCCGCGCGGCGATGGCCCGCTGCAGCGTGGTCACGGTCTCGGAGACGGATGCCGGCTGCACCTCGCCCCAGGCGACGTCGCGCACCGTGGCTTCCGCCACCCGCTGGGCACCCTCCCGGAACGGGGCGGGCATGGCGCGCACGAGCTTGCGGACCGCGGCGACCCGCTCGGGCTCCGCGCCCAGGCTCTGCGTCAGGCCGATGAGCAGCGAGGTGACCTCGCCCTCCGTGAGGCCGGTCAGATCGGTGCGGGCGCCGCCGATCAGCCGCCATCCGCCGCCTCGGCCGCGAGTGGGGTAGATCGGCACGCCCGACATCGCCAGCGCCTCGAGGTCGCGCCGTGCGGTCGGCACCGAGACCTCCAGCTCGCGCGCCAGCTCGGCAGCGGTGACCTGGGGTCGCCCCTGCAGCAGGAGAAGGGCCTGGATGAGGCGGTCGGCGCGGATGCGGAAGCTCGATTCGGAGGATTCTTCAGAAAGATTTTTAAGTGATCAGAAGATGATCACTTCACGCTCGAGCATAGAAGAACAAGCACCTCAGCAGAAGGAGAAATCATGTTCCGTGGACTCGCCAACCTCAACCTCGTCGCCGTCGACATGGATGCAGCCGTCGAGTGGTACTCGACCGTGTTCGAGTCGGCCCCCTACTTCGTCCGGCCCGAGCAGGGACCCGCGCAGTACGCGGAGTGGCGCTTCGGCGATGACGAGGATGAGTTCGCCCTGATGGACGCGCGCTTCCGTCCCGCGCTCCCCCAGCCGGGCGGCGCTCTGGTCAGCATGCACGTCGACGACATCCAGGCGTCGTTCGACCGCCTGATCGGCCTCGGCGCCGTCGCATTCGACCCGGTGACCCAGCGCGGAGAGGGCTGGTGGTCGGCATCCGTCAGCGACCCCTTCGGCAACCTGATCGGCCTGATCCAGAGCCCGCACTGGGCCGCGCAGCATGCCTGAACACCCTCGCCGACATGAAGGAACGGCCGCCCCGGAAGGGACGGCCGTTCTTTCACGCATGAAGCTTGGTCTGGGTTTCGACTCGCTTCGCTCGCTCAACCTTGTGACGGCCTCGCATCAACTTCGCTTCGCGAAGATTGATCCGAGTCGTCACAACATCTTGGTGACCTGCTCGAACGACAGCTCGACGGGGGTCTCACGCTCGAAGAGCGAGACGAGCACGGTGAGCTTGCCGGCGGCGGCATTGATTTCGCTGATCGTGCCGGGAAGACCCGCGAACGAGCCCTCCTTGATCGTGATGGTCTCGCCGACCTCGAAGTCGACCTCGGCGGCCATCGGACGAGCCACGGCCACGCCGCCCTTGGCGGCGATGGACTTCGCGGTGGGGACGTCCTTCACCTCGACCAGCGACTTGAGCATGTTGAACGCCTCTTCGAAGCGCAGCGGCGTCGGGTTGTGGGCGTTGCCCACGAAGCCGGTCACACCGGGGGTGTGGCGGACGACGGACCAGGTGTCCTCGTTCAGCTCCATGCGCACGAGCACGTAGCCCGGGATGCGCACGCGGGTGACCATCTTGCGCTGGCCGTTCTTGATCTCGACGACGTCCTCCATCGGGACCTCGATCTGGTAGATGTCGTCCTCGACCTCGAGCGTCGACTTGCGCTGCTCGATGTTGGCCTTCACCTTGCGCTCGAAGCCGGCGTAGGAGTGGATGACGTACCACTTGCCGGGCAGCATCCGCAGGTCCATCTTGAAGGCCTCGTACGGGTCCTCCTCGGCGGCCTCGTCGGACTCGTCGTCGGATTCCTCGTCAGCACCGAGCTCGGGGCCGTCGTAGGGAGTCACTTCCTCAGCGGCGGCGGCCTCCTCTTCGGCGGTCTCCTCCGCAACAGCGTCGTTGAGGACTTCGGCGGCTGCTTCGGACTCAGCCGCTTCGTCCAGGTTCAGAGCGTCGTTCACGATCGCGTCCGCCTCCGGGTCTTCGATGTCGATGTCGTCGATGTCGTCTTCGTACTCCTCGTCGGAGTCGTCGTCGCCCTCGAGATGAAGGGCGACGGTCTCCGCGGACGCCACCGACTGCTCCTGCTCGGCGAGGATGTTGCCCTCCTGGGCCTCGTCCTCCTCGCTGGACTGCTCGGCCGCGGTGGCCCAGTCGGCGTCGTCGGAATATCGTTCAGACACGTTGCTTACTTTCCGTTCACTGCGCGGGCGCAGGTGCGGTGCCGGGAACTCCGAACACCAGGTGGGTCACGAAGCCGAACAGCGAGTCGAAGCCGTAGACCAGCCCCATCACGATCAGCACGAACACCAGCACCACCAGGGTGAACTTGATCAGCTCCTTGCGAGTCGGCGTGACGACCTTGCGGAGCTCGCTCATCACCTGCCGGAAGAACAGCGCGATGCGGCCGAAGAAGCCGAGCTGCTTGTCCCGCAGGGAGTACGGGCCCATTGCCACGGCATCGCCGCGAACGTCGTCCTGATCCATCCCGCAAGTACCTTTCGTGAGTCAGCATGTGCGCTGACGCGCAGGGCGGACAGGAATCGAACCTGCAACCTGCGGTTTTGGAGACCGCTGCTCTGCCAATTGAGCTACCGCCCTAGAGACCGGATGGTCCCTGGGTCCGCGTCCTCCGTGTGCCGATCAGGGCACGGTGAAGGATGCAGACAACTGCCCCTCAAGTGTACGGCATCCGATCGGCTGGGCCGAACCGAGCCGACATCCCGCGTGAGTCGCGCACCTCCGCAGCCCGCCGGATGCGGATCATCGCCCGTACTTCGGGCAGACTTGAGGGCACTGATTTCCACACGGCCGGAGGGGGTCCCGTGAGTTCGGACGTGCAGCAGTTCCAGGTCGATCTGCGCGGTGTCGTCGACCTGCTCAGCAGGCACATCTACTCGAGCCCGCGGGTGTACCTGCGCGAGCTGCTGCAGAACGCGAGGGACGCGATCGCCGCGCGCTCCGAGGTCGACGGCGAAGGCGGCAGCATCCGCATCTCCCCCCTCAGCGAGGAGACCGGTGAGTTCGTGCTGCGCGACGACGGCGTCGGCCTGACCGCATCCGAGGTCACCGAGCTGCTGGCCACCGTCGGCCGCAGCTCCAAGCGCGACATCTTCGACCTTCCGCGCAGCGACTACCTCGGGCAGTTCGGCATCGGCCTGCTCAGTTGCTTCATGGTCTCGGACCGCATCGTGATCCGCTCCCGCAGCGCCCGCGGCGGTGCGAGCGTGGAATGGGTGGGCAGCTCGGACGGCACCTTCCAGGTGGTCGAGCTGGACGAGGAGCTGCCGGTCGGCACGAGCGTGCACCTGGCGCCGCGCTTCGACCAGGCCGATCTGCTGCGCCCCGCCGCCGTACGGGAGCTGGCGCGCACCTTCGCCGAGTTCCTGCCGGTGCGGGTGACCGTGGAGATGCCGGGCGGCGACGTCGAGATCACCCGCCCGGCGCCGTTCCTCGGCGAAGGCGGACCGGAAGCCGTGGCCGAGTACGGCCGCGACCTCATCGGCGCGACGCCGATGGACGTGATCGAGATCTCCGAGCCGGGCACCGGCACGCGCGGCGTCGCGTACGTGCTCCCGTTCGCCCCGCCGCCGAACGTGCGGCAGGCGACCCGGATGTACCTCGGGCGGATGCTGCTCGCCGAGCGCGCCCCCGACGTGCTGCCGGACTGGGCGTTCTTCGTGCGCGCCGTGGTCGACTCGCAGACGCTGTCGCCCACCGCCAGCAGGGAGTCGCTGGTGGAGGACGCCGCACTCGAGCACGTGCGCGAGCAGCTCGGTGCGGGCATCCGCCGCTGGGTGCTGGAGCTGGGGCTGACCGCACCGCACCTGCTCACCCAGTTCGTGGCGGTGCACGAGCTGGGCCTGAAGTCGCTGGTTCGTCACGACGAGGAGCTGGCGCGCTTCATCACCCGCTGGCTCACCGTGGAGACCACGCACGGCACCATCCGCCTCGGCGACCTCGTGGAGCGTTACCCGCACGTGCGCTACGCGCGCACCGTGGACGAGTTCCGTCAGGTGGCGGGGATCATCCCCGCATCCGAGGTGCTGGTCAACGGCGGATACCTGTACGACGCCGATCTGATCGCCGCGCTCCCGGAGCTGCATCCCGAGGTGACCGTCGAGCAGATCGACGTGTCGGCGGAGCTCGACCGCCTCGACCCGCCGCCGCTGGACGACCGCGACGCCGCGATCGCGCTGGAGGACCGCGCGAGCGCCGTGCTCGCGGCTTCCGGCTGCGCGGTGGTGGTGCGCTCGATCGACCGGGCCGACCTGACCGGCCTGTACGTCGCCGACCCCGCCGTGCTGCGCGCCATCGACCGCAGGCGCACCAAGGGCGTCACCGGCGGGCTCTGGGGCGGCGTGCTCTCGCGCATCGACGACGCCGTGGGCGCCGCCCGCGACGACGACCTGTCCGCGCGGCTGTGCCTGAACTGGGCGAACCGGGTCGTGCGCACGCTCGCGGGCGTCGCCGACGAGGCCGTGTTCGCCCGCACCGTGCAGCTGCTGTACATCCAGGCGCTGCTGGCCGGGCATCATCCGCTGTCCGACGCCGACCGCACCCTCATGACCACCGCACTGTCCGACCTGGTCTCGCTCTCGGCGGGCATCGGCGACGACGACTTCCCTTTCGAGATCTGAACCCACCGCAGGAGGACCCCATGGCCCGACCGAAGAAGCGCTTCAAGGAGCTGCTCGAGGAGATCGACCGCACCCCCTGGGGGCCGGCCGAGCAGGCGCTCGTCGGCGAGGCCGTCGCCCTCGCGCAGGAGATCGGCGACGAGCAGCTGGAGTACCAGGCGCGCATGCGCCAGACCGCGTCGGCGAACATGGGCGGCCTCACCGACGTGATGCTGAACTCGTTCGCCTGGTGCCTGGCGCATCACGACGCCGACCCGAAGCGCTTCCCGCTGGACATCGAGAACGGCGCCGCCGACCTGATGTGGCAGTTCAAGTGGATGGCGGCCTCGCTGCGCGGGTCGCCCGCGTTCTCGGCCGAGCAGGTCGCCGCGGTGCTCGACGACATGGAGGCGCACTACGTGCGGGCGGGCCTGGGCATGAGCGGCGTGCTGACCGCGCGGTTCGAGGATGCCTGGGACTCCGGACGCTTCGACGAAGCCGAGGCGCTGCGTGTGCAGCTGGAGACCACCCCGCGCGACGACTACAGCCACTGCGATGCCTGCGGGCGCAGCCAGTTCGCGGGATTCTTCGCGGAGACCGACCGCGACGACGAGGCGATCCGCCTCGTCGAGGAGATGCTCGAAGGCGGATTCTCCTGCGGCGAGGAGCCCGAGCACGCCCTCTCCCGCGTACTGCTGCCGTACCTGCGCGCAGGCCGCCCCGAGGAGGCGCGCTCCGCTCACCTGCGCAGCTACCGGCTCGCGAAGGACAACCCCGACAACCTGGTGATCGTCGCGAACAACATCGTGTTCGCCGCGGTGACCGGCAACGAGGCGCGCGCCCTGGCCCTGGTGGAGCGGCACCTGCCCTGGCTCGCACACGACCAGCTCAATGTGGACGGCCACTTCACCGCACTCTCGGCGATCGGCTTCGCCCTGGACCGGGTGACCGAGGCCGGGCACGGCGACGCCCGCGTGCGCGGTGCGGACTCCCCCGCGCTCACGCCGTTCTTCGGCGCGCACGAGGGCCCCTGGACGGCATCCGAGCTGGCCGCGGCCGCGAACGCCGCCGCCGAGCGGATCGGCGCGGCGTTCGACGAGCGCGACGGCACCGACGCGCACGCCGCCCGCCTGGCGCGGACGCGCGCGCTGAGCACGCAGCGCTGGGACGTGCCGATCCGCTCCGACGCGTTCGCTGCCGCTCCCGTCGCTCCCGAGCCGCAGGACGCCGAGGGCTGGTACGACCGCGCCGTGGCGCTGGGCAGCTACGGCTCCGAGACGGATGCCCTGGCCGCGGCCGCACGCGCCACCGAGCTCGCCGACGCCGAGAAGCGCGCGCGACTGCTCGGACTCCGCATCGGGGCGCTGGTGTCGCTGGAGCGCTGGGACGAGGCATCCGCTCTGCTCCCGGAGCGTGCGGCCGCGCTGGCCGCGGCAGGACTCACCGAGCAGGTCGCCGTGGAGGGCCGGCTGGGCCTGGCGCTGTTCGGGCGCTACGACGAGGCCGACGTCGCCGCTCTCGAGCGGGAATGGGCGGATGCCGTGGACCTGCCGGCGTGGACGCGCGGCGACCTCGCCCTGACGCTCGCGTCCGCGCGCCTGCGTGCGGATGACCCCGAGGGCGCCCTTCAGCTCGCTGAGCACGCCGCCCGGGCCTTCGGCGAGGCCGGTGACGACCGCCTGGTCGCCGGGACCACGCTGCTGGCGATCATGACGCTGCTGCGGTCCGGCGACCTCGAGCGCGCCTCCGCCCTGGTGGACGGCATGCTCGCCGACGAGACCCTGAACCCGGGGCAGCGCGCCCGGGTGCTGGAGACCCGCGCCCGGATCCGCGGCGGCGCCGGCGAGCTCGCAGACGGTGCGGCGGACGCCGACGCGGCCGCCGGGATCCTCGCCTCGCTGGGCGGCTCCCAGTCCCTGGCGAGCACGCAGATGCTCGCGGGCGCGCTCTGGGAGGACGCCGGTGACGCCGAGCAGGCCGTGCTGCGGTACCGCTCGGGTGTCCGGCTCATCGAGCAGGAGGGCGGCGATGTGGCCGGCGCCCGGTACCGCCTCGGCCGCGCCATGCTGCACGCGGGCTACGCCGCGGAGGCGGCCGAGCTGCTCGGCGACGTGCTGCGCGCCGAGGAGGAGGCCGAGGTGCCGGCGGGGTCCAGAGCCGTCACCGTCGGGATGCTGGCCCGGTCGCTGGCGGCATCCGAGGAGTTCGGGCAGGCCGTCGGCGCCTTCGGGTACGCGGCCGACCTGCACGAGCAGGCGGAGGAGCCCGCCGACCAGGCGCTGATGCTCACCGAGCAGGCGAAGATCCTCGCCCGTTTCGGCGAGGGCGACGACGCCCGTGGGCTGCTGGAGCAGGCGGCCGAGCTCGTGCGGCCGACCGAGGCCACCGGCGCCATCGTCGAGGTGCTGCACAACCTGGGTCAGGCGTACGGCGGCACGGCCGACGAGCGCGCGTTCGGGCTGTTCGACGAGGTCGCGACGCTCGCCCGTGAGAACGACGCCCCCTGGCTGCTCGCCGATGTCACCGACTCGCGCGGGCGCGCCCTGGTGGAGTTCGGGCGCATCGACGAGGCGATCTCGGCGCTGCTGACCGCCGCGGACGGGTTCGCCGGGATCGGGGATGCCGGATCCGCCGGCGGCTCCGAGCTGTTCGCGGCGCGCACGCTCGTGAACGCGGAGCGTCTGGACGACGCGGTGCCGCTGTACCGCAGCGTGCTTGATCGGTCCTCGGAGATCCCGCCGCTGCGCCAGGTCGGCGCGCTGGAGCTGGGCGACGTGCTCGAGAAGCTCGGCCGCGCCGGCGAGGCCGCGCAGGTGCGGGCGCTCATCGAGGACTGACCGCGGGTTCCGGCCCGCAGCCGCCGAACCACCATCGAAACGCCGAGCCACCACGCAGATCACCGTGATCTGCCTGGTGGCTCGACATCTGCGTGGTGGCTGGCGGGCTCAGCATCCCATCCGGATCAGAACAGCTGGCGCCAGTTGGCCTTGGCCAGATCGAGCAGCTCGTCGCCGCGGCCCGACATGACCGTGCGGATGGCGTAGAGCGCGAAGCCCTTGACCTGCTCGGCCTTGATCGACGGCGGCATCGACAGCTCCTGCCGCTCGGTGACGACGTCGAGCAGCGCGGGCCCGTCATGCGCCAGCACCTCGGCCACGGCATCCAGCAGGTCCTCCGACCGCTCCACCCGCCTCGCGAAGATGCCGAGCGCCTGCGCGACGGCTGCGAAGTCGGGGTTCTCCAGGTCGGTGCCGTAGGTGACGAAGCCGGCCGCCTTCATCTCCAGCTCGACGAAGTTGAGCGAGGAGTTGTTGACCACGATGGTCTTCACCGGAAGCCTGTTCTGGGTGATGGTGATGAGCTCGCCCAGCATCATCGCGAGTCCGCCGTCGCCGGCGAGTGCCACCACCTGCTGGTCGGGACGGGCGACCTGGGCGCCGATCGCATGCATGAGGGCGTTGGCCATCGAGCCGTGGTTGAACGATCCGATCAGGCGGCGCTTCTCGGTCATGGTGAAGTAGCGCGCCGCCCACACGGTGGGCGAGCCCACATCGGCGGTGAGGATGGCATCCGAGGCCGCGGCCTCGTCGATCAGCCGTGCCAGGTACTGCGGGTGGATCGGCGCCTTGCCGCGGGCGGGCACGGCGAGGTCGTCGAGCTTCGCGCGGGTGCGACGATAGTGGGCCGTGGCATCGTCCAGATGCGCGCGGTCGCTCTTCCGCTTCAGCCGCGGCAAGAGCGCCTCCGCCGTCGCCCTCACATCGCCCACCAGACCGAGATCGAGCGGATGCCGCTTGCCGAGCTGCTCGCCGCGGATGTCGACCTGGATGGTCGTGGCGCCCGCCGGGTAGAACTGCGTGTACGGGAAGTCGGATCCGAGGATGAGCAGCGCCTCGGCATCCTCCATGGCGCGGAAGCCGGAGGCGAAGCCGAGGAGCCCGGTCATGCCGACGTCGAAGGGGTTGTCGTACTCGATGTGCTCCTTGCCGCGCAGGGCGTGCACGATCGGCGCGGCGAGGGCGTCCGCGAGGGCGATGACCTCGTCGTGGGCGCCCTCGACGCCGGCGCCGGCGAGGATCGTGACCCGGCTGCAGCCGTTCAGCAGCGTGGCGGCCTTCTCGAGCTCGGCCGGGCTCGGGGTGACCACCGGGTTCGCGCGCGGGATGACCACCGCCCGGTCATCGGCGATCTCGGCGAGGGCGACGTCACCGGGGATGACGAGCACCGCGACACCGCGCTTCTCGATGGCGGCGCGCATCGCGATCTCCATCAGCCGCGGCATCTGCGAGGGGTCGGCCACGTACTCGGCGTAGACGCTGGACTCGCGGAAGAGTTCCTGCGGGTGGGTCTCCTGGAAGTAGCCCGTGCCGATCTCGACCGTGGGGATGTGCGCGGCGATCGCGAGCACCGGCACGCGGGAGCGGTTGGCGTCGTAGAGGCCGTTGATCAGATGCAGGTTGCCCGGTCCGCAGGAGCCCGCGACGACCGCGAGATCGCCGGTGAGGGCGGCATCCGCCGCTGCGGCGAACGCGGCCGACTCCTCGTGACGGACATGCACCCAGCGGATCGTGCCGTCCTTGCGGAGGGCATCCGTGAACCCGTTCAGCGAGTCGCCCGGGATGCCGTAGACCCGGTCGATGCCGTTGGCGCGGAGCGTGCGGACCATGTTCTCAGCGACGGTCGTCATGACACGAGCCTATGCCGGGAAGGGCATGCGCCGGGCCGGGAATCCGACCTCAGCGCGGCGGCGTCTATTCCGTGACGTACACGGCGTGGCCTGCCCAGTCGGCCCTAGCAAGGGCGGCGACCGCAGTACGTCCCACCGTGTCGAAGGTCGTGCTGTAGTGCCATCGCACCGAGAGATCGATCCGGATGCGGGGCTCCGGCCGGCCCGTCCCCGGGATCAGGCGACCGGGCCGGATGCTGGTCCAGTCGAGTCCGGATGCGGCGAGCACGGCATCCATGGCCATGGTGTCCTCGTTGTTGGCCCGCAGCACCCGGCGCAGGATCGGCTTGGCGATGAAGCGGGCGAGCGGGTCGTCCCCGGCGACGTACGGCGCGCCCGCCGAGATCGCGATGATCCGCCGGACACCGGTGCGCCGCATCGCCTCCACCGTGGCGGTGATGCCGTCGCGGAGGAGGGTCGGATCAGCATCCTTCGCGACGTGACCGAGCGTCGAGATCACGGCATCCGCTCCCGCCATCGCCGCGGCGAGCGCGTCCACGTCGCGAGCATCCGCCTGCGCCACGGCCGTCGACTCCGGTGCCGATGCGGGTGTCCGCACGACGGAGACGACCTCGTGACGCGCGGCGAGCGCGTGCGCGACGGCCCTTCGGCCCGACCTGCCGGATGCTCCGATGACGACGACGCGCATGCGCTTCCTCCTGGAGTGAGTGAACACTTACTCACTAGACTAGGTGACATGGATGCCCCTGTCACCCCCTCCCGTGAGCGCTTCATCGACGCCGCCCTGGTGGTGATGAGCACACGGGGCATCGCCGCCTCGACGACCAAGCTCATCGCCGCGCAGGCCGGCCTGTCCGAGGCGCTGCTGTACAAGCACTTCGCCGACAAGCAGCAGTTGTTCCTCGCCGTGCTCGAGGAGCGGCTCCCCCGGCCCCGGTTCGACCCGAACGCCTCGCGGGGCGATGACCTCGCCGAGGGACTGACCGCGCTGGTCGAGCAGCTGATGGCGTTCTTCACCGCGTCGTTCCCGATCTCGGCATCGATCTTCGGCACCCCCGAGCTGCTCGCCCAGCACCGCGAGGGCATCGCCGCACACGGGCACGGGCCGCACGAGCCGGTCTCGGTCGTGATCGCCTACCTGGACGCCGAGCGCGAGTCCGGGCGGGTCCGGGCCGACGCCGACACGGCATCCGTCGCGCGCGTCCTGGTCGGCGCCGCCTTCCATCAGGGCTTCCTCGCCGCCTTCTCCGGCGCGGATGCCGTGCCGGACGCGCGAGCCGTGGCCGCGGGCATCGCCGCGGCTGTGCTCCCCGCGCTCACGCACTGACGGCACGACCATCGGCTCGCCGTCGAACCACCACCGAAACGACGAACCACCACGCGGATCGCGGTGATCTGCGTGGTGGTTCGTCGTCTGCCTGGTGGTTCGGCGGCGGATGCCGGCCATCCGCCGCCCGGAAGCCGATCAGCCCTTGCGGATGAGCTTCTTGTTCACGAACTCGTCCGCGGCCAGCAGGCCCAGCTCGCGCGAGGTGCCGCTGCGCTTCACGCCGCCGAAGGGCAGCTCGGGGCTGTCGGCGAGGACGAGGTTCACGTAGACCATGCCGGCCTCGATGCCGTTCGCCACGCGCTCTGCCTGCTCGGCATCCGTGGTGAACACGTACGAGCCGAGGCCGAACGAGGTGTCGTTCGCGAGCGCCACGGCCGCATCCTCATCCGCGACGCGGTACACGACCGCGGCCGGGCCGAAGAGCTCCTCGCGGTAGACGTCCATCGTGGGCGTCACGTCGGCCAGCACGGTCGGGGCGAAGAACGCACCCTCACGGGTGCCTCCGGTCAGCAGCGTCGCACCCTGGGAGACGGCCGTGTCGACCTGCTCCTGCAGGCGCTCGGCCGCGGCCAGCGACGACAGCGGCCCGAGCACGGTGTCCTCCTGGGTGGGGTCCTCCGCCGAGACCGCGGCGAGCGAAGCCACGAACTTCGACGTGAACTCCTCGTACAGGCCGTCCACGACGATGAAGCGCTTGGCGCCGTTGCAGGACTGGCCGTTGTTGTCCAGTCGTGCATCCACGGCGTTCTGCACCACGGCGTCGAGGTCATCGGTGGAGAGCACGATGAACGGGTCGGAACCGCCGAGCTCCAGCGCGACCTTCTTCAGGTTGCGCCCTGCCACCTCGGCCACGGCGGCGCCGGCGCGCTCGGAGCCGGTCACCGAGACGCCGTGCACGCGCGGGTCGGCGATGATCGTCGCCGCCTGCTCGTTCGTGGCGTACACGTTGACGTACCCGCCGTCCGGCAGGCCCGCGTCACGGTAGATCGCCTCGATCGCGGCCGCCGACTCCGGGCACTGCGGAGCGTGCTTGAGGATGATCGTGTTGCCGATGGCGAGGTTGGGGGCCGCGAAGCGGGCCACCTGATACGCCGGGAAGTTCCACGGCATGATGCCCAGCAGCGCGCCCAGGGGTGCGCGGCGCACCACGGCGGTGCCGTCGCCCACGATGTCCAGCGGCTGGTCGGCCGTGATCTTCTCGATGTTGTCGGCGTAGAACTCGATGATGTCGGCAGCGAACTCCACCTCGCCGACGGCGGCGGCGATCGGCTTGCCCATCTCGCGCACGATGATCGCGCCGAGCTCGTCCTTGCGCTCGCGGTGCAGCTCGGCGATGCGCCGGATGACGTTCGCGCGCTCGGCGGGCGAGGTGGCCGCCCAGGTCGTGGCCGCGGATGCCGCACGGGCGATCGCGTCCTCGACCTGCGCGTCGGTGAAGGTGTCGTAGGTGGCGAGGGTCTCGCCGGTGGCCGGGTTGATGACGGCGTAGTCGATCATGTCGGTTCCTCTCGTCGGATCAGCTGTAGGGAAGCATCGTGTACTTGGTGGACAGGTACTCGTGGATGCCCTCGGCACCGCCCTCGCGGCCGATGCCGGACTGCTTGACACCGCCGAACGGAGCCGCGGCGTTGGAGATCACTCCCACGTTCAGGCCCATCATGCCGGTCTCGAGCGCATCGATCATGCGGTGCCCGCGGGCGAGGTCCTCGGTGAAGACGTAGCCGACCAGCCCGTACTCGGTGTCGTTGGCCAGGCGCACGGCCTCGGCCTCGTCCGAGAAGCGGGCGATCGCGAGCACCGGTCCGAAGATCTCCTCGCGGAGGATGTCGCTGCCCGCGACCACGTCGGCGAGGACGGTCGGCTCGTAGAACGTGCCGTCGCCCTCGATCGCGTTGCCGCCGGCCAGCAGGCGGGCGCCGCGCTGCACGGCGTCGCCGACCAGCTCCTGCGCCTTGGCGACGGCATCCGCATCGATCAGCGGGCCGATCACGACGTCGTCCTCGGTGCCGCGGCCGATCTTCATGGCGTTCACGCGCTCGGCGACGCGACGCGCGAACTCGTCGGCGACGTCCTCGTGCACGATGAAGCGGTTCGCGGCCGTGCAGGCCTGCCCGATGTTGCGGAACTTCGCCGCGATCGCGCCGTCCACGGCCTTGTCCAGGTCGGCGTCCTCGAACACGACGAACGGCGCGTTGCCGCCGAGCTCCATCGACACCCGCAGCACGCCCTGCGCGGCCTGCGCGATGAGCTTCTGCCCCACCGGGGTCGACCCGGTGAACGACAGCTTGCGCAGGCGCGGGTCGGCGATGATCGGGGCCGACAGCGCGCTCGAGCGCGAGGTCTGCACGATGTTGACGACGCCGGCGGGGAGCCCCGCCTCCTCCAGCAGCTTCGTGAAGAAGATCGTGGTCAGCGGCGTGAGCGCCGCGGGCTTGACGACCACGGTGCAGCCGGCGGCGAGCGCCGGGGCGATCTTGCGCGTGGCCATCGCGAACGGGAAGTTCCACGGGGTGATGAAGAACGACGGACCGACCGGGCGCTGCGAGACGATCATGCGACCGGTGCCCTCGGGGTTGCTGCCGTAGCGACCGCTGATACGCACGGCCTCCTCGCTGAACCAGCGCAGGAACTCGCCGCCGTAGGCGACCTCGCCGCGGGACTCGGCCAGCGGCTTGCCCATCTCGAGGGTCATCAGCAGCGCGAGATCCTCCTTGTGCTCCTGCACCAGCTCCCAGGCGCGGCGCAGGATGTCGCTGCGGGTGCGCGGGGCGGTGGCGGCCCAGGCGTCCTGGGCGGCGACGGCGGCGTCCAGAGCGCGGATGCCGTCGGCGGGCGTCGCATCGGCGATCGAGGCGATCACCTGGTTGGTGGAGGGGTCGCGCACGTCGAAGGTGCGCCCCTCCTCGGCATCCGTCCACTGGCCGCCGATGAAGAGGCCGCCGGGGACGCGGGCGAGGAGTTCCTGCTCGTTCGGTGCGAGTGCAGTGCTCATGGTTTCTCTTTCTCTCGAGGAGGATCAGTGCTGGCGGAGGCTGGGCGGCGCGTCCATGCTAAGCGTCTTGCCGCGGAAGAAGTCGGGGGAGACGAATCTCTGCACGAGCATCAGCACACCGCCGAAGACGAGCAGGCCGACGCCGATGAAGAACACGATGCCGATGCCGCCCTCGCCGTTCTCGTCGGCGCCGATCGCGATCGACCCGTAGTCGGGGGCGAGGCTGTCGATCGCCGTGATCACGAACAGCACCAGCAGGATGATGCCGCCGACCAGAGGGCTGGCGAACTTGAAGAAGAAGTCCTTGCCCGAGTCGAACCACTGGTGACGGAAGTACCACACGCAGGACAGCGCGGTGATGCCGTAGTAGAAGCAGATCATCATGCCCAGCGCCAGGATCGTGTCCCACAGCGCGTCCTCGCTGAGGAAGCGCATCACGGCGTAGAAGCCGCCCGCGACGACGGCCGACGCGATCGTCGCGAACCCGGGGGTGAAGAACCGCGGGCTGACGCCGGCGAACCTCTTGGGCACGGCGCCGTAGTGGCCCATCGCCAGCAGGGTGCGAGCCGGCGAGATGAACGTCGACTGCAGCGAGGACGCCGACGAGGTGAGCACCGCGAGCGAGAGCAGGAAGGCCAGGCCGCCCATGACCGGACCCGACAGCGCGAAGAACACGTTGCCGCCGATCTCCTCGTTCGTCAGGCCGAGGCCCTTGTCGCCGATCCCGGAGTACATCAGGCTGCTGACCGTGAGCAGGAGGTAGATCGCGATGATCGAGATCACCGTGAGCATGGCCGCGCGCCCTGGCGTGCGCTCGGGGTCCTTCGCCTCCTCGTTCATGGTGAGGGTGACGTCCCACCCCCAGAACATGAAGACCGAGGCGGACAGGCCCATCACGATCATGGACAGGCCGCCCTTGATCTCGAACGGGTTGAACCATGCGAACTCGGGCATGTGCGCCTCGAAGGCGCCGCCCTGCACGGTCTCGACGATCGCCATCACGGCGAACAGCACGAGGATCGCGATCTGGAAGGCCACCAGGCCGTACTGCAGCTTCTGCGAGGTGGACACGTCGCGGTAGGAGACCCAGGTGGCGAGCGCGACGAAGATCAGGCACACGGCGACGTTCACGAACGGGTTGCGGGTGATCTCGGCGATGGCTTCGTTGCCGGAGATCTGCGAGATCAGCAGGAAGAGGAAGTCGACGGCGATGCCGGCGAGGTTGGAGAGCACCAGGATCGTCGCGACGATCAGGCCCCATCCCGCCATCCAGCCGACGTACGGGCCGAACGCCCGCGTGGCCCAGGTGAAGGAGGTGCCGGAGTCGGGCATGGCCTTGTTGAGCTCGCGATAGCCGAAGGCGACGAGAAGCATCGGGATGAACCCGAGCAGCAGGATCGCGGGCACCTGGAATCCGACTGCGCCGACCGCGCCGCCGATGCCGGCGGTGTAGGTGTACGCCGGGGCGATGCACGAAATGCCCATCACCAGGGCGCCCAGGACGCCCACCGTTCCGACGCTGAGTCCCTTGCGGGAGATGCCTCCGGTCACCGGGTCCGCGGTGCCGGGCACGGCGTCGCCCGGTGCAGCGGCGTGTGCCGCCGTGGAGAGCGGAGACTTCGTCGACTCGCTCATGTTCACGCTCCTTCGGCGCGGGTGCGGGGCACCACGATCATGGGTACGGGCAGCTCGCGGAGCATCTTCGCCGCGGTCGAGCCCAGGAACAGCCGGCGCGGCTGGGCGAGCCGGCTGGAGCCGACCAGCACGATCTCGCCTGGCAGCCAGTCCAGCTGCGCGACGGCGTCCTCGATGCTGTCCCCGCCGGCCTGCAGCACCTCCACGTCGGTCTCGCCGGAGAGCCGGTCCCTGGCCGAGGCGAGCACCTCGTCGACGTGGGCGTCCTTCAGCAGCGTGATCGCGCCGGTGTTGAGCCCTGCGGGAACGTCGAGGGGCATCAGCGAGACCAGCCGCACGGCGGCACCGGACGCCGAGGCGAGGCGCACGGCGCTCTCCAGCAGCAGCTCGGCACCCGGACGGGTGCCGGTGGCGACCGTGATGCGCGGCAGCCCGGCATCCGGCTCGCGCGAGAGTCCTGCCGGCGCGAGCGCCACGGGCACGGTCGAGGCGTGCAGCAGCTCGGATGCCACCGAGCCGAGCCGGTGGCGGCGCAGGGCGCCGCCGTTCGCGGCGCCGAGGACGAGCAGCGTGGCGCCGAACTCGTCTGCGGCGGCCTGCAGACCCTCACCGAACGACTCGGCGAAGCGCACGTGGGCGCTGTGCACGATCCCCGCGGGGATGGTCTTCGCGGCATCCGCCAGCCAGGTGCGCGCCTGCTCGCGGAGAAGCTCCTCGTACGCGCGCTCGGGGGCGACGGCCTTGCTCATGGTCCCCTCGGAGGGCAGCACGATCACGACCCGCAGTGCGGCACCCGTGGCGCGCGCGAGGCGCGTGCCGAGGGCGAGCGCGTCAGCGCCCGCATCCGTCGCCGTGTAGCCGACGACGATCGAGCCGGTCACGCGTCGCCGCCGGCGGCGCGCGCCTTCTCGACGATCTGGGATGCCGCCAGGCGGCCCATCCGGATCGCGCCGTCGACGTGCTGGTAACCAGCGCCGGCCATGTCGCTGCAGGCGAAGTGGATCGGTCCGACGGCCGAGCGCAGGTCGGCGCCGTAGCGGTGCAGCCCGCCCATGTCGAAGCTGGCGGCGTAGGCGCCGCGGGTCCACTCCTCGGTGCCCCAGTCGCTCTCGTAGTAGACGACCGGGTTCTTCGCCTCGGGGCCGTAGTAGTGCGAAAGCGACTCGAGGATGCGCTCCTTGCGCTCCTCGGCGCTCAGCGCGAACAGGTCGTCGGCGTTGCGGTCGCTGACGAAGCCGACCAGCGTGCCGCGCTCATCGCCGTGGTTGGTGTTGTCGTAGGCCTCGTGCGAGAGCTCGTACGGGCTGAAGGCGGTGCCGCTGAGGCCCTGCTCGCGCCAGAACGGACGGTCGTACACCGCGTGCACCTTGATGACGAAGCCCATCGACAGGTGCTGGTGCAGCTGGTGCTGGCGACGCGGCAGCGGCGGGACGAACGAGATCCGGTTGTAGAGCACCGGGGCGTGCGCGAGGATCGCGAAGCGCGCGCGCACGGTGGTCTTCTCGGTGACGGCGACGACGCCGCCGGTCCCCGAGCCCGTCGAGGCGTCGGACCACTCCAGGCTGCGGACGGGCTGACCCAGCAGCACGTCGTCGCCGAGGCGCTCGGCGAGCAACAGCGGAACCTGCTGCAGGCCGCCGACGACGCGCTTGTCGAGGATGAAGTCGGCGTCGACGAGGTTCGAGTAGGAGCCCGCGGATGCCGCCATCAGCAGCGACTGCAGCAGCGAGAACGCGTGCGTCGGCTTGGTGAGCATGGCGGAGCCGGTGGCGAACGCGAGGTTGCGGATCGCCTCGTCGTCGTCGGTCTGCGTGCGCAGCCAGGCGTCCCAGGTGATGCTGTCCCACTCCGCCGCGTTCGGGTGCTCCCAGGGTCGGTCGGGGTCGATCTCGGCGACCATCGCGTCCAGACGCTCGGTGACCTCGGCGATGACCTTCTCGGTCGCGGGCGACACCGGGAACATCTCGCCGGTGAAGCGGTGCACGACGCCGTCGGGGCCGACGTACACGCTGTCGCCCTCGCGGTAGCGGCTGAAGGTCTCCAGGCCGAGCTCCTCGACCGTCTGCTTCAGGGCGTCCTGATCCGGCGAGATCCACTGGCCGCCGAGCTCGAGCATGGCGCCGTCGATGACATCGGTCCACAGCCGGCCGCCGACGCGGTCGCGCGCCTCCAGCACGGCGACGGAGAGGCCCGCCCTGCGCAGCTCGTTGGCTGCGGTGAGGCCGGCGGCGCCGGCTCCGATGATGACGACGTCGCGGCTGATCTCGTGCTCGCTCATGAGCGATCTCCTTTGATGCAGAGGTTGAGGTGTGAAGGTGCTGCCGGCCGCGATCCCTGATCCCCCGACCAGGATCGCGGCCGGCGGTCTCAGTTGCCCTGGGCGTTCGCGAGCGCGGCCGCCACGACGTCCAGGCCGTCGTTCAGCAGCTCGTCGCCGATCGACAGCGGCGGCAGGAAGCGGATGACGTTGCCGAACGTGCCGCAGGTCAGGACGATGACGCCCTCGGCGATGCAGGCCTTGGCGACGGCGCCGGTGAGGGCGGCATCCGGCTCCCCCGTCTCGGGGTTCACGAACTCGGCGGCCATCATCGCGCCGTGACCGCGGACGTCGCCGATGCGGGGGTCGGTCGCCTTGATGGCCTCGAGGCGGTCGCGCAGGATGCTGCCGATCTGCTGCGCGCGCTCGACGAGGCCCTCGTTCTCGAAGGCGTCGATCGCGGCCAGCGCGGCGGCGCAGGCGACGGGGTTGCCGCCGTAGGTGCCGCCCAGGCCACCGGCGTGCGCGGCGTCCATGATCTCGGCGCGGCCGGTGACGCCGGCGAGCGGCAGACCGGCGGCGATGCCCTTGGCCGTGGTGATGAGATCGGGCTCGATGCCGAAGATCTCGCTGGCGAACATGGCGCCGGTGCGGGCGAAGCCCGTCTGCACCTCGTCGGCGATGAAGACGACGCCGTTGGCGCGGCTCCACTCGACGATGGCGTCGAGGAAGCCGTCGGCGGGGACGATGAAGCCGCCCTCGCCCTGGATGGGCTCGATGATGACGGCGGCCAGGTTGTCGGCGCCGACCTGCTTCTCGATGAGCGTGATGGCGCGCTTGGCGGCCTCGGCGCCGGACAGGCCGTCGCGGTAGGGGTACGAAGCGGGCACGCGGTAGACCTCAGGGGCGAACGGTCCGAAGCCGGACTTGTACGGCATCGACTTCGCGGTCAGCGCCATCGTGAGGTTGGTGCGGCCGTGGTAGCCGTGGTCGAAGGCCACGACGGCCTGGCGGCCGGTGTGCTTGCGTGCGATCTTGATCGCGTTCTCGACGGCCTCGGCGCCGGAGTTGAACAGCGCGGTCTTCTTGGCGAAGTCGCCCGGGGTGAGGCGGTTCAGCGCCTCGGCCACCTCGATGTAGGACTCGTAGGGCGAGATCATGAAGCAGGTGTGGGTGAACTGCGCGGCCTGGGCTGCGACTGCTGCGGCGACCTTGGGGTGCGCGTTGCCGACGCTGGTCACGGCGATGCCGGAGCCGAGGTCGATGAGCGAGTTGCCGTCCGCGTCGAGGACCACCCCGCCGCCCGCGGCCACGACGGCGACCGGCATGGACGTGGAGACGCCGCCGGCGACGGCGTCCGCCTTGCGGGCGAGGATCGCGGCCGAGCGGGGCCCGGGGAGTTCGGTGACGACGCGACGGACCTGCTCGAGGGTGGGTCCGCCGGCGGGGATCGTGGAGGTCTCGTCGATGAGTGTCATGAGGCGAGGCTACGTCCGGCGCCGGACGGATGCATTCACCCGTCCGTACAATGGAACTGCACGATTCGCCGCTTCGTACATTCTGGAGACGCCATGGAACCCGCCGCCGCACCGTCGCTGCGCACCCTGCTCGGCCGGCGCGATCTCGGGCTGCGCCTGGTGTCCGACGAGTCGGAGCTGGTCGACGGAGCCCTGGAGCAGCCCGTGCGCTGGGTGCACAACTCCGACCTGGTGGACCCCACACCGTTCCTCGCCGAGGACCTGGTGCTGCTGACCACCGGCATGCAGCTCGCCGAGGAGGACGCCGAGGGCGCCGCCGCGTACGTCGCGCGCCTGGTCCACCGCGGCGTGCTGGCTCTGGGCTTCGGCTCCGGCGTGCACCGCGTCGGCGTGCCCGACGAGCTCATCGCCGCGTGCGCGCACGCCGGGCTCGCACTGTTCGAGGTCCCCTACGACATCCCGTTCCTCGCGATCGCCCGCGCGCACGCCGAGGCCATCGCGGCCGCCGCGTACGCGCGGCGCACCTGGGCGCTCGAGGCGCAGCGCGCGCTCGCGATCGCGGCGCTCCGCCCGCACGGGCTGGAGTCGACGCTGTCCGAGCTGTCGCGCCGGCTCGGCTGCTGGGTGGGGATGTACGACGCGACGGGCGCGCTGAGTCACGAGCATCCGACGGCGCTCGGATCGGGAGCGGATGCCGTCGCCGCCGGCGTCGCCGAGCTGCTGGCCCGCGGCGGTGCGGCCAGCCGGACGATCGAGGATCCCGACGGCGCCTTCACGCTGTTCACCCTGGGGCGCACCGGCCAGCTGCGCGGCGCGATCGCGATCGAGGCGGCGGCGCTGGACGCCGAGACCCGTGCGGTCATCACCTCCGTGATCGCGATGGCGGGACTCGCGCTGGAGCAGAACGAGCAGATGTCCAGGGCTCGCCGCCGCATGCACACCCAGCTGCTGGCATCGCTGCAGGACGACGACCCGACGCTGGCGCGACGCGTGCTCGGTTCACTTCCGGCCGCTCCTGTCGTGCTGGCCGTCGCCGAGACGCCACGCGCCGGCGCCCTGATCGACTGGTGGGAGAGGCGGCGGACGGATGCCGGTGTCGCCTCGTTCCTGGCCGAGGGACCGGATGGCGTGACGATCTGCGTGTCCGCCGCGGACGCCGCCGAGTTCGACGAGGTCGCCGGCAGGCTCGGCATCCGGATCGGACTCTCCGGCGCCGGGGAGTACAGCGCGTTCTCGCAGGCGCACGCACAGGCCCTCACGGCGCTGCGCCGCGGGCGGAGCGGGGTCACCCGGTACGCGGATGCGACCTCGGGCGGCGTGCTCGATGCGCTGGGCGGCGAGGAGACGCGGCTGCTCGCCCGCACCCGTCTGGCCCCGCTCCGCCGCCACGACCAGGAGACCGGCGGCGAGCTGGAGCTCACTCTGCGCGTGTGGCTGGAGCACGACGCCCACAGCGAGCGCACCGCGGCGGCCCTCGGCATCCACCGTCATACTCTGCGCACGCGCATCGCGCAGGCCGCCGGCCTGCTGGGCTCCGACCTGTCGTCGTTCCCCGCGCGGGCCGAGCTGTGGGCCGTGCTGCGGGCGGCGGGGCACCGCTGAGCACACGGCGGGTCAGCCGTGCGGGATCAGCGCTGCAGGATGCGCTCGGCGAGGATCCGCCTGCTCCGCCGCACGTCGATCTCGGTCTGGGCGATGAGGGCCGCGACGTCGTCGAAGCGCAGCGTCGGACGCATCCTCTCGTGCAGGCGGACGCGCATGAACCGGCCGTACAGGTCGAGGTCGAGGTCATGGACGAAGACCTCCACTCGGCGTGCCCGCTCCCCCGCGAACGTGGGATTCATGCCGATGCTGACCGTGGCGCCCCACGGGGACGGGCCGGTGCCGCCGATGAGCGCCGTCGCGACGTAGACGCCGTCCTCGGGGATGTCCGCGTCGAGGCAGGCCAGGTTCGCCGTGGGGAATCCGATCACGCGTCCTCGCCCGTCGCCGGGGACGACGCGCCCGCCGAGCGTCAGCGGGCCCCTGCGCGCCGGATTCATCCGCGCGGCGGGTCGCCGACGATGCTGCGGTAGCGGCTCTGGTGGAACACGAGCGGCTCGACGCCGTCGAAGAGCTGCACGTCCGCGATCTCGTACAGGGCGATCTCGTGATCGCCGCCGTCGTAGGTGGCATAGGGACGGCAGGTGAGCCAGAGTGCGGCACCCTCGACCAGCAGCGCACCCTGCTCCGCGTGCCGCATCGGCTGATCCCCGAACCTGTCGCCCTCGCGCGCTGCGAGACGGCGGGAGAACTGCTCCTGATCGTGACCCAGCACGCTCATGCCCAGCTCGGGCACGCCGCACAGCAGCGGCCAGGTGCGCGACGTGCGAGCCGCGCTGATCGCGACCAGCGCGGGCTCCAGCGAGATCGACGTGAAGGAGTTCACCGCCATGCCGACGGGCACGCCCTCGACCTCGGCGGCCAGGGCGACCACGCCGGTCGGGTACAGCGAGAACGCACGGCGCAGAGCGAGGTCACGGGTGAGCGGTTCTGCCACAGAGGTCATCTCCGGATCCTTTCGTCAACTTTGACTATATAAAACTGTACGACATCGTGATCATGCAAGACAACACGGATTCGGCCTTCGGCTGGATAGCATGGGCCCATGTCGACCACACGCCTCGTCGTCCTCGGTGCCGTCAAGCAGTTCCAGCCGGTGCACGGCTACTTCCTGCGTCGCGAGCTGATGACCTGGCACATCGACGAGTGGGCGCGCATCCAGCCCGGCTCCATCTACAACGCGCTGCGCGCGCTCGAGGTCGACGGCTACATCGTCGAGAACGGCACGGTCGCAGAGGGAAAGCGTCCCGCGCGCACGACCTACCGGATCACCCCGTCGGGCGAGGTGGAGCTGCAGCGGATGCTGCGCGAGAACCTCTGGAACGTGAAGCCGTTCGACACCGAGGCGATCATGACGATCGCGTCGTTCATGTTCGTCCTCAGTCGGCAGGAGGTCATCGCAGGCCTGGAGAACAGGCTCAGCAAGAGCGACTCGATCATCACGACCAACGGATTCAACGTGCAGGACACGCTGCGATCCGAGACCACGCCCAAGTACGTGCGGGAGATCTTCGACCTGTCCACCGCGCGCCTCACCGCCGAGAAGGAGTGGACCCTCGCGCTGCTCGAGCGCCTGCGCGCCGGCGAGTACCGCTTCGCGGGCGAGACGCCCGAGCCCGCGGGCACCCCTGCCTCCGACGCCTGACGCGGGTACCCGGAACCTGCCAGAACACGCGTCAGCGCCGGTGCACCTCCACGTCAGCGACCGCGCACCAGTCCGTCGATCGCCTCGGGCGTGAGGGTATCCGTCGTCGCGCCGCGATGACTCGCGACGATCGCGCCGGCCGCCGCCGCGCGCAGCAGGGCGTCGGCCAAGCGGATGCCGCCGGCCAGCGCCGCGGCCAGTGCACCGCAGAACGCGTCGCCCGCGCCCGTGGTGTCCACCGCGTCGACGGGGAACGCCGGCACGTACCAGGGCTCCTCCCCCGCACGGTGCAGCTCCACGCCGTCCGCACCGAGGGTGCGGATCACGATCGACGCCCCGCCCGCGTGCAGGCGCGCGATGCCGCCGAGCTCATCCGCCTCGGTCTCGTTCACCACCAGGATGTCCACGTCGCCGAGAAGCGCGAGCGCGGCCTCGGCAGCCGGAGCCGCGTTGAGGATCGTCAGCGAGCCGGCGGCCCTCGCGGCGGCGAGCGCGGCTTCCACGGCCTCGACCGGCACCTCGAGCTGGGCGAGCACGACGGCGGCGCCGGCGACGTCGGCCGCGGCATCCGCGGCGGCGAGCTCGCGGTTGGCTCCGGCGGCGACCAGGATGCTGTTGTCGCCGTGCACCGAGAGGATGTGCGCGACGCCCGTGGGCGCGGCATCCGTGCGGCGGAATTCGCCGATGACCCCGGCATCCCGCGCCGACGCCTGCAGCAGATCGCCGGCCTCGTCGTCCCCCACCATCGCGCACATCCGGGTGGGAGCGCCGGAACGGGCCGACGCCACCGCCTGGTTCAGCCCCTTGCCTCCGGGGAAGCGCCCGAGCGCCTCGCCCAGCAGCGTCTCGCCGAGGGTGGGGAGCCGCGGGATCCCGACGACGATGTCGAGATTCGCGCTCCCCACCACGACGACTCCGGTGAGGGAGTCAGACACGCGTGAGCGACTTCCGGTACGAGGATCCGATGTGGGTCTCGGCCAGGGCCGGGGTCGACGTGCCGATCAGACGCTCGCGCAGCGACTGCGGCTGCTCGGGCTGCGGGGCGATCGCGCCGCGGTCCTTGAGGATCGGCAGCACGTGCTCGATGAAGTCCTCGGTCGATGCCGGCGGGATGGTCGGCGCGAAGAGGAAGCCGTCCAGGTCGGCGCCGTCGGCCAGCTCGATCATGCGGTCCGCGATCTGCTCGGGGGTGCCGACGATGGGGCGGGCGCCCACCCCGTGCGCATGCCAGTCGCCGAGCACATCGCCGACCGTCTTGTCGGCGAAGCGGGCGACCTGGGTCTGCGACAGCTCGGTGCTCAGCTCCGACATCGGGGTGTCGGGCGCGTATGCCGAGAGGTCGAGGCCCGTGAACCACGCGTACGAGGCCACCGTCACCTCCGGGTTCTGAGCATCCGCGACCTCGGCGTACTTGCGGCGCGCCTCCTCCTCGGTGCTGCCGACCACGGCCGCGAAGGCCGACATGATCTTGACGTCGGTGCGGGCCCGGCCGTTCTTCTCGGCCTCGTCGCGGATGGCGCTGGAGTGTCCGAGCAGTTGCTCGACCGAGCCGCTGCCGACGAAGATCGCCTCGCCGTGCTTTCCGCCGAACTCACGGCCGGCCGGCGACGCGCCCGCCTGGAACAGCACCGGGGTGCCCTGCGGCGATCGCGAGGTGTTGCCGTAGCCGTGCGAGCGGAAGTAGGTGCCCTCGTGGGCGATCCGGTGCACCTTGGCGGGGTCGGCGAAGCGGCCGTCCTTGTCGCGCTCCAGAGCGCCCTCCTCCCAGGCCTCCTCCCACAGCTTGTAGACGACCTGCATGAACTCGTCCGCCATCACGTAGCGCTCGTCGTGGCCGACCATCGGCACGCCGAAGCCCTGCACGGCGGTGTCGGCGGTGCCGGTGGTGACGACGTTCCAGCCGATGCGTCCGCCCGAGAGGATGTCGAGCGTGGCCATCCGGCGCGCGAAGCTGTACGGCGCCTCCAGCAGGGTCGAGCCGGTGGCGACGAGACCGAGGCGGCTGGTCTCGGGGATCAGCGCGCCGAGGATGATCGCCGGGTCGAGCCGCGGCAGGTCCAGTCCCTCCACCGAGCAGATCTCCGGCCGGTCGCCGGCGACGTCCGCCCAGCCCCACGCATCGGCGAGGAAGAGGAAGTCGAAGCCGGCGTCCTCGACCATGCGGGCGGTGCCGCGCCAGTAGTCGAGGCTGTCGAACAGGTAGCGCTTGTTGTCGGGGTGCCGCCAGGTCGCGGTGCCCGAGTCGTTCGCCTGGGCGTTCTCGAAGAGTCCGAGTCGCAGCTGCTTGGCCATGATGTGCCTTTCTTTCGGAGGTCGATGGATGCTGTTTTCGGGTGCGCCGAGGGAACCCGAGGGCGTGGGTCGCCCGGGGACGGAGGGATGGATGCGGCGGATCAGCCCTTGGCGGTGACCTCGCCGTCGCTCCACCACAGCAGGCGCCTGCGCACCAGGGCGAGCAGCACGATCAGCAGCACGCCGGTGATCGCGAGCAGGGTGATGGCGCCCCAGGTCACGGGCAGGTTGGCCTGTGCGGCGGAGGTCGTCACGAGCGAGCCCAGGCCCGCCTGCTGACCGGCCGCCACGAACTCGGCGACGGCCGCGCCGACCACGGCCATCGGCAGCGCGATGCGCAGACCCGCGAACACGTACGGCATGCTGCCGGGGAAGCGCAGCTCCCGGAAGATCTCCCAGCGGCTGGCGTGCAGAGTGGTGAACACGTCGAGGGCGCGCTGGTCGACGTCGCGCAGACCCGCGAGCGAGTTCACGAGCATGGGGAAGAAGACCACGAGTCCGGTGACGATGAACTTCGGCACCATGCCGAAGCCGAACGCGACCACGAGCGCGGGGGCGATCGCGACGATCGGGGTGACCATCACGATGATCACCAGCGGCATGACGGCCCGCTCGATGATCTGGAACTCGGTCATCACCACGGCCAGGAGGAATCCGGCGAGGATGCCGGCGGCGGCGCCGACGACGACCTCGAGCAGGGTGACGAGGAAGTTGGACCAGTACATCGACGCGTCGCCGATCAGGCTCGCGCCGATGTCCCCCAGCGAGGGGAGCACGTAGGGGTTGGTCCAGGCGATGACCTGCCACAGCACGGCGGCGATCAGGAAGGTGATCAGGGTCGGCACCCAGGAGCCCCAGCGCAGCCACGGCGGCATCCCCCGGCGCGGACCAGCCGCACGGGCGGTGGCCGCGGCGATCGTCGCGGTCGTGTCGCGGATGGTGATGTCAGACATGAGCCTTCTCCATCTGTGCGCGCAGGGTTTCGCGCACGGTCCTCTCCAGGTCGCGGTACTCGTCGGTGGCCCAGGCGTCCTCGCCGCGCGGGCGGGGCAGGTCCACGTCGATGATCTCGGCGATGCGGCCCGGGTGCGCGGCCATGACGACGATGCGGTCGGACAGCATGATCGCCTCGGGCACGGAGTGCGTGACGAACATCACCGCCTTGCGGTTGGACTGCCAGAAGTCCAGCAGCGCCATGCGCTGCAGGTCGCGGTTCATCTCGTCCAGCGCCGAGAACGGCTCGTCCATCAGCATGATGGCGGGATCGAACACGAAGGCCCGTGCGATGGCGGCGCGCTGCTGCATGCCGCCCGACAGCTGACCGGGGTACTTCTTCACGGCGTGGCCGAGGCCGAAGGTGGACAGCAGCCGCTCGGCGTCGCCCGCCTGCCGGCTCCCGCCCGGCTTCCGGTTGATGCGCAGCGGGAGCTCGACGTTCTCGAGCACGGTCTTCCAGGGCAGCAGAGCCGGCGACTGCGGGACGAGACCGATCTTCTTGTCCCTGGATGCCGCGGTCACGCTCTCGCCGTCGATGGTGACGGTGCCCTCCTCGGCATCCAGCAGGCCCGCGACCACCTTCAGGAGCGTCGACTTGCCGCATCCGCTGGGTCCGATCACCGAGACGAACTCGCCCATGCCGATCGTGAGGTCGATGTCGTCGAGCACGGTCACCTGCCGGCCGTCGACTCCGAAGCGCTTGGTGACGCCGCGGACCTCGACACCGGCGCCGGCGGTCACTTTCCGGCCTCCGGCCAGATCAGCTCGTCGCCGTCGTAGAGGTCAGCCACGAGCTCGGTGTCCATCATGTCGGCGATCTTCGGGACCGACTTCACGTTGCCGTACTTCTCGACCAGCTTGTACTCGGGCTCCCACATGGCCTCGGTGTGCACGCCGGGGTGGCCGCCCTTGCTGGCGCGCACCCACTCCGACTCGACGGCCCAGGTGCGGGCGAGCTGCTCGCGCGGGAACGCGGCACCCTGGTTGTTGTCCTCGGCGAGCTTGGCGAGCTTGTCGATGCAGGCGTCGCTCTCGTCGAGGCAGTACTGCAGGGCCTTCAGGCTCGCGCGCATGAAGTCGGCGGCGACCTCGCGGTGCTCCTTGAGGAAGCGCGAGTTGACCTCCATGACGTTGTAAGTGCCCTCGACGCCCTCGTCCTCCGGGAGGAACTCGCTGAACGGCTGGTTCTGCGCCTTCAGCGACTGCGGCTGGTTCGAGGCGTAGCCGACGATCGCGTCGACCTGGCCGCGCACGACGACGGTGGGGTCGTAGTTGGTCATCTTGACCATCTCGACCTTGGACGCATCCACTCCGGCGTTGTCGAGCATGGCCGACGCGATGGGAGTGAGGTTGATGAAGTAGCCGAGGGAGCCGCCCTCGAGGTCCTTGAGGCTCTTCAGCTTCTCGTTGCCGAAGATCGAGAACGGCGACGTGGTGCCGTAGGTGGCGACGGCCGTGAGGTTCTTGCTGTTGGCGGCGGCGAGCATGACATCGGATGCCGAGCCGAGCGCCGTGAACTGCGCCTGGCCGGAGGCCACGAGCTGCTGCCCGTTCGCTCCGGAGGCGTTGATCTCGACCTTCAGGCACAGGTCGTCGAAGTAGCCGAGCTCCTGGGCGAGGAAGACGTCGAGCTGGCCGGCGCTGGCGGAGTAGCCGTAGCCGGAGATGTAGGTGATCGTTCCGGCATCCTGATTCCGCTGGCAGGCGTCGGCATCGACGGCCGCCTTGTCGGGAGCGGTTCCGCCGGCGCTGGACTGTGCGGCGCAGCCGCCCAGTGCCAGTGCGGCTGTGAGAACACACGTCAGGGTGGCGGCAGTGCGGAATCGGGTTTCAGCGTGAGCCATGGGGGTCCCTTCTCGGCCGTTCGTCGTTGATGGCTCGTCGAAAGTAACATAGTCAAGATTGACTATGCAAGAACGAACGAGTTTGACGAAGGTGGACCCGGGCCCCGCCGTGATCAGCGGGCGAGCGCCGCGATCAGCTCATCGGCGGTGCCGGCGAACTCCGGACCGTGGCCGGGCAGCATCCGCCGCTCGGGAAGTCCGCGCAGGCGCTCGAGGCTCGCCGGGGTCTGGTCCGGCGCATCGCTGAACGGCCCGAGCGCCACCGCCTGGACGCCCGTGAGCACATTGCGCGTGGTCACGGCGTCACCGAGGAAGACGGCATCCGCCGCGGGAACGCGGATGGCGACCGATCCGGCCGAGTGGCCGGGCAGGCCGATGATCTCGGGGCGGCCCGGCAGGTCGAGCACGTCGCCGTCACGGAAGGTGCGCACCTCACCCAGATGACGCGTGCGCAGCGCGCCGCGCCGGATGCCGGTCACGAGGAAGCGGACGGTGGCACCGAGCCGCCACGCGCCACCCGCGGCGTGGGACTTCTCCTCTCCCCTGGCCCGCGCGGCATCCGCCTCGTGCACGTGCACCGGAACGCCGTGCTCAGCGCGCAGCCACTCCGCGATGCCGATGTGGTCGCTGTCGCCATGCGTCAGCACGACGCCGCGGATGTCGGCGATGTCATGGCCCGCGGCGTGCAGCGCCGCCTGCAGGGCGCGGCGATCGCCGGGCAGCCCGGCGTCGACGAGCGTGATGCCCTCGTCGGTCGAGATCGCGTGCATGGCGACCAGGTCGTCGCCGATTCGGATGAGCTGTGCGTTCATGTTGGCTACATTACGTAGCCTTGATGGCTAATGTCAATAGCCTTATGATCGAAGGACCAGCACAGATCGAAGGACGAGCACAGGGAGGATGCATGCCCGCACCGCTGCGCGTGAGCCAGGAGCGCCTGGTGCACGCCATCCGCGAGATCGCCGAGCGCGACGGCATCGACGCCGTCACCATGAGCTCGGTGGCGTCCGCCGTCGGCGTGCGCACTCCGAGCCTGTACAAGCGGGCCGCTCAGCGACACGATCTGCTGCGCCTGGCCGCCGATGACGCCGTGCGCGAGCTCGTGACCGACATCTCCGAGCTTCCGGCACAAGACCCGGCGGGAGCGCTCACCGTGCTCGCGCGCGCGCTGCGTTCGTATGCTGCGCGCGCTCCCCGCGTCTCGGCGCTGATCTTCGCCGCCCCTTCCGCCCAGGCCGGCCCGACCCCGGCATCCGCCGAGCCGCTGCTCACCGCGCTGATGACCGCGATCGCCGCCGCGGTCCCCGGAGACCCCCTCCCGGCCGCACGCACGTTCACCGCCTGGATCTTCGGCTTCTGCACCATGGAGCAGGCCGGCGCCTTCCGCCTCGGCGGCGACGTCGACGAGGCGTTCGAGTTCGGACTCGACGCCCTGCTGGGCGCCATCGGGGTGCGACGCGGCTGACGGTCAGCGCGGGGCGTGCGCCTCGAGGAACTCGTACACGTCGGTCGTGTCGACACCGGGGAACGAGCCTGTCGGCAGCGTGGCCAGCAGGGTGCGCGGGGTGCGCACGTTCGGCCAGGACTGCTCGCGCCAGCGCTCCTCGAGCTCGGCGGGCGCACGCCGGCAGCACACCTCGACGGAGTGCTTCGAGACGCCCCTGTTGGTCGTGTCGCGGCCGACGAACCACTTCGTGTCGTCGAAGCGCACGCCCACGCTCACCGAGTGCAGCCCCTCGCTGGAGGGCTCGACCCGGGCCGTGCACCAGTACGTGCCGTTGCCGGTGTCGGTGTACTGGTAGTACGGGTTGAAGCGGTCCTCCACCTCGAACACCTCGCGGCTGGTCCAGCGCCGGCAGCACATCTGCCCCTCGATCGAGCCCAGCCTGTCGGTGGGGAAGTTCACATCGTCGTTCTCGTACGCCTTGGTGATCGTGCCGGACTCGTGCACCTTGAGGAAGTGCACCGGGATGTCCAGATGCCGCGTCGCGAGGTTCGTGAAGCGGTGCGCGGCCGTCTCATACGACACGGAGTAGGCGTCGCGCAGATCCTCGACCGAGATCGCGCGACGGGACTTCGCCTCCTGCAGCACCGGGACGACGTGCGACTCGGGCACGAGGATCGCCCCGGTGAGGTAGTTGGTCTCCACGCGCTGCCGCAGGAACTCGGCGTAGCTGCGGGGTTCGCCGTGGCCCAGGATGCGACTGGACAGCGCCTGCAGCACCGCGGTGCGGGCATCGCCCTTCGCCTGCACGTTGCCGGAGAGGTACAGCCGGCCGTGCGCGAGGTCGGCGACGCTGCGGGTCGTCTGCGGCAGATCGTTCGCGTAGTGCAGCGTGAAGCCGAGATGCGCGGCGATCTCGGATGCCGTGCGCTGCGTGATCGGCCCGCCGGGATGCCCCACCGCCGCGAGGATGTCGGCCGCCTGGGCCTCCAGATCCGCGAAGTAGTTGTCCTGACTGCGCATGAGGTGACGCAGCTCGACGTTGGCCCGCCTCGCCTCCTCCGGGGTGGCGGCCCGTTCGTCGCGCAGCCGCTCGATCTCGCCGTGCAGGGCCAGCATCGCGGCCAGCGCCTGATCGGGCATCGACTTGCCGATGCGGAAGGAGGGGATGCCGAGGGCCTGGAACGTCTGCCCCTTCATCGCGCGCTCCAGCGCGATCTCCATCGTGCTGCGCTCATCGAGCGGCTCGCCCTCCAGCAGCGCGTCGATCGTGGTGCCCAGGGCGCGGGCGATCGACTGCAGCAGGGTGAGCTTGGGCTCGCGCTTCCCGGTCTCGAACATCGACACCTGACTGGGCGCGCGGTCGATGCGCGTCGCGAGCTCCTCCAGGGTCATCCCCTGCGCGGTGCGGAGCTGCCTGATCCGCCGCCCGATCGTGAGGGCGTCGGACTCTTCTGGGGCATCCGTGCTGGCCATGGGGGCAAGTGTGTCACAGAAACAGAAATTTCAGAAAACTTCTCCCTTGAAATGGTCGGTCGACGCCTGAATCTTCACCCACAGTGGATGTCAAGCCACCCCGGCATCCCATCTCACGGAGGAGACAGATCATGAGCATCGCCACTGCTGCACAGAACGACCAGATCAGGATCGTCGACGCCGTCGCATCCGCCCGGCCCGAGCTCGGTCCCGCGCTGCGCATCACCGGACCCCTGAACGACCGGTTCGACGAGATCCTGACGCCGGAGGCCCTGGCCTTCCTCACCGAGCTGCACCACCGCTTCGCCGGCCGCCGCCTCGACCGCCTGGCCGACCGCATGCGTCGCCGCTTCGAGATCGGCAACGGCCACGACCCGCGCTTCCGCGAGGACACCGCGCACATCCGCGAGGACGCCGACTGGCGCGTCGCCGGCGCAGGCCCCGGCCTCGAGGACCGCCGCGTGGAGATCACCGGACCCACCGACCCGAAGATGACCATCAACGCCCTCAACTCCGGCGCCCGCGTGTGGCTGGCCGACCAGGAGGACGCCACCAGCCCCACGTGGGGCAACGTCATCGGCGGCCAGCTGTCGCTGCGCGACGCGATCCGCGGCGAGCTGACCCACACCAGCGCCGACGGCAAGGAGTACCGCGTCACGGCCGAGCGCACCCCCACGATCGTGATGCGCCCGCGCGGCTGGCACCTCGCCGAGAAGCACATCGACTTCATCGACCGCACCGGGCGCACCCTGTCGGCATCCGGCTCCCTGGTGGACTTCGGCCTGTACTTCTTCCACAACGCGCAGGCGCTCATCGACGCCGGCCGCGGCCCGTACTTCTACATCGCCAAGCTGGAGTCCAGCGAGGAGGCGCGGCTGTGGAACGACGTCTTCTCCTTCAGCGAGGAGTACATCGGCATCCCGCACGGCACGATCCGCGCGACCGTGCTGATCGAGACGCTGCCCGCCGCGTTCGAGATGGACGAGATCCTCTACGAGCTGCGCGACCACTGCGCAGGGCTCAACGCCGGCCGCTGGGACTACATCTTCTCGATCATCAAGAACTACCGCGGTCGCGGCGCGCGCTTCGTGCTCCCCGACCGCAGCGAGGTCACCATGACCGTGCCGTTCATGCGGGCCTACACCGAGCTGCTGGTGAAGACCTGCCACCAGCGCGGAGCCCACGCCATCGGCGGCATGAGCGCCTTCATCCCGAACCGCCGCGACCCCGAGGTCACCGAGCGCGCGCTGGAGAAGGTGGCCGCCGACAAGCGACGCGAGGCCGGCGACGGCTTCGACGGCACCTGGGTGGCCCACCCCGACCTGATCCCCGCCGCACAGGCCGAGTTCGACGCCGTGCTCGGCGACCGCCCGAACCAGATCGACCGGCAGCGCGACGACGTGCAGGTGACGGCCGCTCAGCTGCTGGACCTGCGCATCGGACGCCCGATCACCGAGAAGGGCGTGCGCGACAACGTGTCGGTGGCGATCCGCTACATCGAGGCGTGGCTGCGGGGCCTCGGCGCCGTGGCACTCGACGACCTGATGGAGGACGCCGCGACGGCCGAGATCAGCCGCTCCCAGGTGTGGCAGTGGATCCACCAGGACCGCCGCACCGAGGAGGGCGACCTGATCACCGCCGATTACGTCGAGCGCCTCATCGCCGAGATGCTCGCGCACACCCCGCGCACCGAGGGCGACCGCTTCGACGACGCCGCCGAGGTGTTCCGCGAGGTGGCCCTGCACCCGGAGTTCCCCGCGTTCCTGACGCTCCCGGCATCCCGCTTCCTGACCGAGACCGACTGACGACCCGCCCCACTGAGAAGGACATGACATGACTCACTACCAGGACGACATCGCCGCCATCCAGGAGCTCAAGGACGCGAACGGCTCCGCGTGGAACGCCATCGACCCCGAGTCGGCCGCGCGGATGCGGGCGCAGAACCGCTTCCGCACGGGCCTCGAGATCGCGCAGTACACCGCCGACATCATGCGCCGCGACATGGCCGAGTACGACGCCGACTCGTCGGTCTACACCCAGTCGCTCGGCGTCTGGCACGGCTTCATCGGGCAGCAGAAGCTGATCTCGATCAAGAAGCACCTGAAGTCGACGAACAAGCGCTACCTGTACCTCTCGGGCTGGATGGTCGCGGCACTCCGCTCCGAGTTCGGGCCGCTCCCCGACCAGTCCATGCACGAGAAGACGGTCGTCCCCGCGCTGATCCAGGAGCTCTACACGTTCCTCCGCCAGGCGGATGCCCGTGAGCTCGATCTGCTGTTCACCCAGCTGGATGCCGCACGTGCGGCCGGAGACGAGACCGGGGCGGAGTTCATCCAGTCCCAGATCGACGGTTTCGAGACCCACGTCGTGCCGATCATCGCCGACATCGACGCCGGCTTCGGCAACCCCGAGGCGACGTACCTGCTAGCCAAGAAGATGATCGAGGCCGGCGCCTGCGCCATCCAGATCGAGAACCAGGTCTCGGACGAGAAGCAGTGCGGTCACCAGGACGGCAAGGTCACGGTCCCGCACGAGGACTTCATCGCCAAGCTCAACGCGGTCCGCTACGCGTTCCTCGAGCTCGGCATCGACAACGGCATCATCGTCGCCCGCACCGATTCGCTCGGCGCGGGCCTCACCCAGAAGCTCGCCGTCAGCCAGACGCCCGGCGACCTGGGCGACCAGTACAACTCGTTCCTCGACGTCGAGGAGATCGGCGAGGCCGAGCTCGGCGACGGCGATGTGATCATCAAGCGCGACGGCAAGCTGCTGCGGCCGAAGCGCCTGGCCAGCAACCTCTACCAGTTCCGTCAGGGCACGGGCGTCGACCGCGTGGTGCTGGACTGCATCACCTCGCTGCAGAACGGCGCCGACCTGCTGTGGATCGAGACCGAGAAGCCGCACGTCGAGCAGATCGCCGAGATGGTCGACCGCATCCGCGAGGTCGTCCCGGACGCCAAGCTGGTGTACAACAACAGCCCGTCGTTCAACTGGACGCTGAACTTCCGGCAGCAGGCCTACGACCAGCTCGTCGAGCAGGGTCAGGACGTCTCCGCCTACGACCGCGACAAGCTGATGAGCGTCGACTACGACGACACCGAGCTCGCCCGCATCGCCGACGAGAAGATCCGCACGTTCCAGCGCGACGGGTCGGCCCGCGCCGGCATCTTCCACCACCTGATCACCCTGCCGACGTACCACACGGCCGCGCTGTCGACCGACAACCTCGCCAAGGGCTACTTCGGCGACGAGGGCATGCTGACCTACGTCCGCGACGTGCAGCGCCAGGAGATCCGCCAGGGCATCGCCACGGTCAAGCACCAGAACATGGCCGGCAGCGACCTCGGCGACAACCACAAGGAGTACTTCGCCGGAGACGCCGCCCTCAAGGCCGGCGGCCAGCACAACACCATGAACCAGTTCAGCTGACGCACCTGCACGACCGTGGAACGCCTGCACGACCGATTCGCCGAGTCGGCCGTGCAGGTGTTCCCGCGTCGTGCATCAGTACCGCCCGCACATCCGAAGGAGCCCGCATGATCTCCACCGCCGACCTCTACGACCTGCACGGCGATGCCCTGCAGTCCCTCCCCCTGCAGCTGCGCTCCTTCGGCGGCCTGCTCCGCTTCGAGGGCCGCATCCGCACCGTGCGCTGCTTCCAGGACAACGCACTGGTGAAGCGGATCCTGCAGACACCGGGCGACGGCGCGGTGCTGGTCGTGGACGGGGCCGGCTCCCTGGAGACCGCGCTGATGGGCGACATGATCGCGCAGAGCGCCGTGGACTCGGACTGGGCCGGCGTCGTGATCAACGGATGCGTGCGCGACAGCGTGGCGCTGCTCGGGATGCCGCTGGGCGTCAAGGCACTCGGCACCAACCCGCGCAAGAGCGCGAAGGAGGGCACGGGCGAGGTCGACGTCGTGGTCGAGTTCGGCGGCGTGACCTTCCGCCCCGGCGCACTGCTGCACGCCGATGAGGACGGCATCCTCGTCGAGCGCTGAGGCCTGAGCCGGCGCATTTTCGGCAGACCCGATCACTGGGTAGTGTGCTCAGTGAGATCACATGGTGGTCTGCGCGGGTGGTTCGACTTCATCGACGCCCGCGGCGGTCGGCTTGGATGACCACCTCACTCTCGGGAGGACTCGATGCGCCCCATCCCACGCAGGTCGCTCGTCGATGAGGCCATCGAGCAGTTCCGCGAGCAGATCGACAACGGCAGTTGGCCTGTCGGACAGCGGCTGCCCGCCGAGGCCAAGCTGGCCGAGGAGCTCGGCATGAGCCGGGCATCCGTCCGCGAGGCGACACGCGCACTGGTGCACGCGGGTCTGCTCTCGTCCCGTCAGGGGGACGGCACGTTCGTGATCGCCACCGACGAGTCCGATGTCGCACTGCGACGGCGGCTCGGCGCGGCCGAAGTCGTCGAGGTCATCGAGGTGCGTCGGGGCCTGGACATCGCAGCCGCACGAGCCGCCGCCCTCCGCCGCACGGACGGCGACCTGGATCGGCTGACGGGCATCCTCCAGCGCCGGCGTCGCGCTGCGGACGAAGGCGACGAGGCGACCTTCGTGCAGGCCGACGTCGACTTCCATGTCGGGCTGGCCGATGCTGCGCACAACCGCACGCTGCGCGAGATGTACCGCAGCTTCTCGGCGGTGATCAGTTCCACCGTCGAGCTGAACGACTGCTACATCCCCGGCAGCATCGAGCTGGCGCACGACCACGAGGACCTGCTGGACGTCATCCGCAAGCAGGACCACGCCGCCGCGGTGCTGGCGGCGCTGAGCATCCTGGACGCCCAGGAGTCCGCGGTCCGCAACCGCGAGACGCGCTGACACGACAGGCCCACGCACCGGCGTCGCTGATCTGCGCGACGAGACTGCTCCAGACGCCACTCTTTTCGAGGATTCTGTCCTGTTTTCGCCGGATTGTGCAGATTCTTCGGATGCTTCCCCGCACGCCCGGTGTTTCTGCGATTCTCTTCTACGCTCTGCTGTCACCCACACACCAGGAGAATCAATGAAGATCGGCGTACCCACCGAAGTCAAGAACAACGAGAATCGCGTCGCGCTCACCCCTGCCGGCGCCGACCGACTCGTGCACGAAGGCCACCGCGTCCTCGTGCAGTCCGGCGCCGGCCTCGGATCGCGCATCACCGACGACGCCTATGTGGCCGCAGGCGCGGAGATCGTCGCTTCGGCCGAGGAGGCGTGGGGCGAGGCGGATCTGCTCCTGAAGGTCAAGGAGCCGATCGCTCAGGAGTACGGTTTCCTGCGTCCCGACCTGACACTCTTCACCTACCTTCACCTCGCCGCCGACCGGGCCCTGACCGGCGCGCTCGTCGACGCGGGCACCACGGCCGTCGCCTACGAGACCGTGCAGCTGCCGGATCGCAGCCTGCCGCTGCTCGTGCCGATGAGCGAGATCGCCGGTCGCCTCTCGGTGACCGTCGGCTCGTACTCGCTGATGCGCTCCAACGGCGGCCGGGGAACCCTGCTCGGCGGCATCGCCGGCACTCCGCGGGCCAAGACCGTGGTGATCGGCGGCGGGGTGGCTGGCGAGCACGCGGCCGCGAACGCGCTGGGCCTGGGCTCGAAGGTCACCGTGTTCGACATCTCGCTCCCCCGCCTGCGGGAGCTCGAGCACCGCTACGGCGGCGCGCTCGAGACCCGGGCATCCAGCCGCTACGACATCGCCGAGGAGCTCGCCACGGCCGATCTGGTGATCGGATCAGTGCTGATCCCCGGCGCCGCGGCGCCCAAGCTCGTCACCGACGAGATGGTGGCGGGCATGAAGCCGGGCTCGGTGCTGGTGGACATCGCGATCGATCAGGGCGGATGCTTCGAGGGCTCGCGCCCCACCACACACGACGACCCCACCTTCGCCGTGCACGACTCGATCTACTACTGCGTGGCGAACATGCCCGGCGCCGTGCCGGAGACCGCCACTCGCGCGCTCACCAACGCCACACTGCCGTATGTGTCGGCGATCGCCGGCAAGGGCTGGGACCGCGCTGCGTCCGAGGATGCCGCCCTCGCGAAGGGCCTCAACGTCAAGAGCGGCCGGATCACACTCTCGGCAGTCGCCGAGGCGCACGGTCTCGCCGCATGATCGTTCTGGGCGCGGGTCAGGATTCCGTTCTCCTGACCCGCGCCCGCGTACGATGGATGCCGTGACCGAACGCGCACCACTCTCCCGCAAGCTGTCCGCCATCGCCGAGTCCGCCACCCTGAAGGTGGATGCCAAGGCCAAGGCCCTCAAGGCTGAGGGCAAGCCCGTCATCTCCTACGCGGCCGGCGAGCCCGATTTCGCCACCCCGCAGTTCATCGTGGACGCTGCGGCCGAGGCCCTCGCCGATCCGGCGAACTACCGCTACACCCCCGCCCCCGGTCTTCCGGCGCTGCGCGAGGCGATCGCCGCGAAGACGCTGCGCGACTCGGGGCTGGAGGTCTCCCCCAGCCAGATCATCGTCACGAACGGCGGCAAGCAGTCGGTCTACCAGGCCTTCCAGACCGTGGTGAACCCGGGCGATGAGGTGCTGCTGCCGGCCCCGTACTGGACCACCTACCCCGAGGCCATCCGCCTGGCCGACGGCACCCCGGTCGAGGTCTTCGCCGGCGCCGATCAGGACTACAAGGTCACGGTCGCTCAGCTCGAGGCCGCACGCACCGAGCGCACCACGGTGCTCGTGTTCGTCTCGCCGTCCAACCCGACCGGCTCGGTCTACTCCGCCGAGGAGACGAAGGCCATCGCCGAGTGGGCCCTCGAGCACGGGATCTGGATCATCTCCGACGAGATCTATCAGAACCTCACCTACGACGGCGTGAAGGCCACCTCGGTGGTGCAGGCGCTGCCCGAGATCGCGAACCAGACGATCCTCGTCAACGGCGTGGCCAAGACCTACGCGATGACGGGCTGGCGCGTGGGCTGGATGGTCGGACCCGCGGATGCCATCAAGATCGCGGGCAACCTGCAGTCGCACCTGTCCAGCAACGTGAACAACGTCGCGCAGCGCGGCGCGATCGCCGCCCTGAACGGACCGCAGGACGAGGCCGAGCAGATGCGCCAGGCCTTCGACCGCCGTCGCCGCCTGATCGTCTCCGAGCTGTCGAAGATCGAGGGTCTCGTCGTCCCGACCCCCACGGGCGCCTTCTACGTGTACCCCGACGTGCAGGGCCTGCTGAACCGCACGTGGACCCGCCGCGACGGCAGCACCGTGACGCCCACCACCTCGCTCGAGCTCGCGGACTTCATCCTCGACGAGGCCGAGGTCGCGGTCGTGCCAGGTGAGGCGTTCGGCCCCTCCGGCTACATCCGCATGTCCTACGCGCTGGGCGACGACCAGCTTCTGGAGGGCGTGCAGCGCCTGCAGAAGCTGTTCGCGTCCTGAGCCGCTGCGATCCTCCCGGCGCCCCTGGCATGGACATCCGTGCCGGGGGCGCCGTCTTCAGCCCTGGTGCCCGATCAGCCAGCGCACCCCGTGCCTGTCGACCAGCGTGCCGTCGGAATCACCCCAGGGGCGCTTCTGCAGCGGGTCAATGACCTCCCCGCCCGCAGCGAGCGCGTCGAACCACCCGGCGAGCGTGTCCGGGTCCGCCGTGCCGAGCAGCGAGAGGAACATGCCGCTCATCGCCACCGCGTCCTCGCCGGTCGCGGCATCCGCTCCCGCCAGCTCGACCGGGCCGTTCACCAGCATCCCGTGCGCGATCGCGTCCTCGGGACCGTCGGTGCGCCCGGCCTGCGCGTAGGTGAACATCTGCAGTTCGCCGCCGAAGATCGCGGCGTACTGCTGCAGCGCCTCGGCTGCGTCTCCGGGGAACAGCAGGTAGGGGATCAATCCGCTCATCCGGCGAGCCTACGCAGGATGGGTCGCGATCACCAGACCTACAGCTCCACCCCCACGAGCACAGGCTCCGGCTGCAGCAGCAGGCCGAACTCGGAGTGCACACGGCTCTGGATGAAGCGGGCCAGCTCGCTGAGCTCCGCCGCGTTCGCCCCGCCGCGATTGGTCAGTGCGAGGGCGTGCTTGGTCGAGACGGATGCCCGTGACCGAGGGAGCTTGAACGCCTTGCCGATGCCGGAGTGCTCGATCAGCCAGGCGGAGCTGACCTTGACGAGGCCCTCCGGGCGGTCGGCGCGCGGCGTGAGCCCGTAGTAGTTCTCCAGCGGGATCACGGTCATGGTGTCGAGGTCGGGCTCGACCGGCCAGCGCGGGCACTCCGGCGGCAGGGTGCGGGCGACGTGCTCGGGCACGATCGCGTTCTGGAAGAACGACCCGGCGCTGTGGGTGTCGGGATCGTCCTCGTCAAGCAGCATCCCCTTCGCCGCGCGCGTGGCGAGGATGCGGGTGCGCACCCAGTCCAGCGGCACCGGGTCGAAGCCCTCCAGGCCCAGGGCACGGCGCAGCTGTTCGCCGCGGATCACCCGCCCGGCGTCGCCCGTGACGGCGAGGTCGAGCGTGACCGACGTGATCACCGCTCGTCGCTGCGGGACGCCGCCGTAGTGGTGCTTGAGCACCGAGGTGCGGAAACCCAGGCCCAGATCGGCGGCCGGCACGACGACCGGCGCGTTCGCGCCCTCGTCGATCAGCTCCACCTCGACGAGCGTCTCCTGGATCTCCTGACCGTAGGCGCCGACGTTCTGCACGGGTGCGGCGCCGACGGTCCCGGGGATGCCGCTCATCGCCTCGATGCCCGCATAGCCGCGCGCGACGGCATAGGCGACCAGGTCGTCCCAGCCGTGCCCGGCCTGCGCGCGCAGCCGGATGCGACCCTCGTGCGGAGACGGGAGCTCCTCGATGCCGGAGGTCAGGATGCGGATCACCGCGCCCTCGAAGGGCTCGTCGCCCACGAACAGGTTCGACCCGCCGCCCAGCACGAACCACTCGTCGCCGGTAGCCCACGCCTCGTGCAGCGCGTCGACGAGCTCGGCGGTGGAGGCGGCATCCAGCATCCGCTCGGGAGCGGCGCCGGTGCGAAGCGTGGTCAGCTGCCGCAGCGGGATCGGGGTGACCTCGAGCGACGCCATGTCAGAGCGCGACCCGCAGCTGCGCCTTGACGAGCACGGTCGTCTCGGCCGCCTTCACGGTCAGGTCGATGCGCGCCGAGGTCTCGTCCACGGTGCCGACCTTCGCGAGCACGTGCACGTCGGCGCCGTTCTCGGGGTCGACGACGACGGGCTTCGTGAAGCGCACGCCGTAGTCGATCAGCCGCGCATCGGCGGGGAGAGCGGCGACGACGACCGAGGAGGCCAGGCCCATGGTCAGCATCCCGTGCGCCAGCACGCCGGGCAGGCCGACGGCCGCTGCGACGTCGTCGCGGTAGTGGATCGGGTTGAAGTCGCCGGACGCCCCGGCATAGCGCACCAGCGACTCGCGCGTCAGATGCACGGTGCGCTCGGCAATGACGTCGCCCACGGTGAACCCGGCCATCAGGCGTCCTCTCCCTCGGAGTCCGAGCCGACCAGCAGCACGCTCGTCGCGGTCACGACGTGCTCGCCGGCCGCATCGGTGATGGTCGCGTCACTCGTGATCATCGCGTTGCCGCCGAGTGCGCGGATGCCGGTGACCGACAGCTGCGCGGTGAGCTCGTCGCCCGCGACGATCGGGCGCGAGTAGGTGAAGCGCTGCTCGGCGTGGATGGTGCGGGCCAGCACGATCCCGGAGTCGGGCTCGGCGAGCAGCTGCTGCAGCGTGAGGTCCTGGATCACCATCGCGAAGGTGGGCGGAGCCACGACGTCCGCGTAGCCGGCCACCTGCGCGGCTGCGACGTCGGTGTGCTGCGGAGCGTCGGCGAAGACCGCGCGCGCGAACTCGCGCACCTTCTCGCGGCCGACGAGGTAGGGGGCCGTCGGCGGGAACTCCCGGCCGACCAGATCGTTGTTCACGGGCACCCCTCGATCCTATCCGGGGCCGCTGGGCGCCGTCGTCTGCCCGCCACCGTGGGAATTCTCCTGTGCGAACACGAGCGGACCCCTTGACCATCAGCCAGCTCATTGATTAAATGCGATTGTTTCTGCCATTGAACGATCAGAATCAGTCACTCAGAGGAGACGATGAAGTTGAACTCACCATCCTGCCGCCCGCGCTTGCGTGCGCTCGGCCTCGCCATCGCCCTGGGGGTGTCCGGCATCGGGATCGCCGGCACTGCATCGGCGGCATCGGCCGCATCGATCGCCCAGACGGCGGTGAAGGCGTCGTCCGCCCCCACCCCGATCACTCCCCGGCCCGCCTCGCCCGAGGTCCCCGTCGACTCCACCGGCACCTCGATCGGCTCGATCACGGACGTGCAGCGCGATGGAGCGTCGGTCACCCTCACCGCCGAGCACGGCGCCATGCGCGTGACCTTCCTCGAGGACGGCACCTTCCGGCTCGAGGCCGACCCGAGCGGATCCTTCACCGATCCCGCGAACACCCCGCAGGGCGACGCGGCGCGCACCGCCGACATCGTGGTGGGCGCGAAGACGTTCGGCGGCGCGGATGTCGCGGTCGCCGAGGGCGACGTGATCCGCATCGCGTCGAAGACCGTCGCGGTCTCGGTCGACCGCGCCACAGGTATGGTCGCAGCCACCCGCGCCGACGGCTCGACGATCTTCGCGGAGACCGCCGCCATCACCTTCGGCAAGAACTCCGCCACGCAGCACCTGAAGAGTCAGGACGGCGAGCAGATCCTCGGCGGCGGCATGCAGAACGGCCGCTCGATCCACACCGGATCGGTCATCAACATCGCCAACAACTTCGACTGGGACGACGACGGCTACCCGAACGCGGTGCCGTACTACATGTCCTCCCAGGGCTACGGCGTGCTGCGCAACACCTTCGCGAAGGGCACCTACGACTTCGCCCAGCACACCACCACGCACCAGGAGCGCCGGTTCGACGCGTACTACTTCGTGGGCGACTACGAGCAGTCCCTCGAGTCGTACACGCAGCTCACCGGCCGGCCGATGATGCCGCCCGTGTACGCGCTGGAGTACGGCGACGCGGACTGCTACAACCGCTCCAGCCCCACCTATTCGGGCACCAGGACGCCGTCGAAGCTGCGCACCCCGCAGGCGCTCGACGTCGCCAAGGGCTTCGTCGAGAACGACATGCCGGCCGGCTGGATGCTGGTCAACGACGGCTACGGCTGCGAGTACCAGGAGCTGCCCGAGACCATCGACGCCATCCAGGAGCAGACCGATCTGAAGACCGGCCTGTGGACCCAGCGCTCGCTGGACAAGCAGGAGTACGAGGTCGGCGAAGCCGGCGTGCGGCTGCGCAAGCTCGACGTCGCGTGGGTGGGCAGCGGCTACCGTCTCGCCCTAACCGGCTGCGAGGCCGCGCACGACGGCATCGAGAAGTACTCGGATGCCCGCGGCACCGCGCTCATGGTCGAGGGCTGGGCCGGTGCCCAGCGCTGCGGCATGCAGTGGACGGGCGACCACTCCGGCAACCTCGACGCCGTGCGCTGGCAGATCTCCGCGCTGACCGGTGCGGGGAACTCGGGCCTCGCGTTCTCCACGGGCGACGTGGACGGCATCTTCGGCGGTTCGCCGGAGAGCTATGTGCGCGATCTGCAGTGGAAGGCGTTCGCCCCGGCGCTCTACTCGATGAGCGGCTGGGCCTCGGTCGACAAGCGGCCGTGGCTGTACGGCGACGAGGCGACGAAGATCAACCGCAGCTACCTGCAGCTGCGCCAGCGTCTGATGCCGTACATCTACACGCTGGCCGCCGAGTCCCACCGCTCGGGGCTGCCCATGATGCGCTCGCTGGCACTGGAGTACCCGAAGGACCCCGGCTCGTACAGCGTCGAGGCGAACAACGAGTTCCTGCTCGGCAGCGACTACCTGGTCGCCCCGGTCTTCACGAAGACCGACGTGCGCAACGGCATCTACCTGCCGGCCGGATCCCAGTGGGTGGACTTCTGGACCGGAGCCGTGCACGAGGGCGGACAGGTGCTGAACGGCCACCCCGCTCCACTGGACAGACTGCCGATCTTCGTGCGCGCCGGCGCGGTGGTGCCCCAGGGCATCACCGCCCGCAACGCGTCGCTGGTTCCGGCGGACTCCCCCGTGACGCTGTCGCTGTTCCCGCAGGGCGAGAGCTCGTTCTCGCTCTACGAGGACGACCAGGTCACCCGCGCCTACGCGGACGGCGCCTCCAGCACCCAGAAGTTCACCGTGGATGCTCCGGCTGCCGGCAAGAAGGGCTCGGTCGTGATCGGAATCGGCAAGCGCGCCGGCTCTTACGACGGCAAGGCCGACGCCCGGCCGTACGTGATCGAGGCGCACACCGGCTCCGCTCCTGCGAACGTGTCGATCGACGGCAAGGGCCTGAAGCAGGCCGCTTCCCGCGAAGCGCTGGATGCCGCCGCATCGGGCTGGTTCTTCGACGCGGAGGACGCCGGCGGCGTCATCCGCGTGAAGGTTCCCGCCGTCGCCTCCTCCGCATCGGCCGAGGTCGTGCTCGCGGCGACCAGCGCCGTCGGCGGACGGGACGCCGATCTCACCGCGGCATCCGTCTCGGTGACTCTCGACGACCGCGTGTTCCAGGGCGACACCACCACGGTGGAGGCGACCTTCCGCAACACCGGCACCAAGAAGAAGGAGAACGTCACTCTCTCCCCGCAGATCCCCGAGGGCTGGTCTCTGGTCTCCGCGAAGGGCGACAAGGCCTCCGTGGTCGAGCCCGGCGCCTCGGTGACCGCCACCTTCAGCGCGAAGGTCACGGATGCTGCCGCCGCCGACCTGCAGACCGTGAAGGTGGTCGCCGACTACACGGCGCAGAAGACCGCGCAGCAGGCGTCAGGGGCGAACCAGATCTACGTCGCCTACGGATCGCTGGCCGGCGCGTACAACGCCGACGCCGTGACCACCATCGACACGGCGAAGGCCGGGGACTTCGACGGCGGCGGCGCCACGTTCTCGGCCGAGGCGCTGGCGCGGGCCGGCGTCACCCCCGGATCGACGGTCACCGTCGGCACCGGCGACGCGGCGATCGCATACACGTGGCCGAACCCGTCCGGCGCGAAGGACTCGGTCTCCCCGGCCGGACAGACCGTCGCGCTGACAGGGAAGGGCACGCACCTCGCGGTGCTGGCCTCCGCGGCATCCGGCGGTGGCGTCAACCCCGCGCTCGAGCTGCACTACGCCGACGGCACGGTCTCGAAGCAGAACGTGTTCTTCCCGAACTGGCTGCCGCAGGCATCCGGTCTGGGCGGCGCCGGCGTGGCGATCACGAGCCTCGGGCGCAACAGCGCGACCAATCCGAACGTGTACGAGTACCCCACCGGCAGGTACCAGGTGTACTCGAACCTCGTGCGGCTGAACCCGGCGAAGGAGCTCGCGTACGTCGTTCTGCCCACCGAGAGCCGGCTGAAGATCTTCGACTGGAAGGTCGTCGACCAGCCGATGCCGCCGGCGCCCTCGGGCACGGTCTACGCGTCGGATCTGAACTGGATCAGCGCGACCAACGGCTGGGGCGTGATCGGCAGGGACGTCGCCAACAAGGACTCGGCGACCTCGCCCGATCTTCCGCTGGCGATCAACTACGTCGATCCGGCGACCGGGTCGAGCCCGACCTACGGAAAGGGCCTCGGCGTGCACGCCGCATCGAAGGTGACATACTACCTCGGCGGCAGGTGCTCCAGCTTCACGGCATCCGTCGGTCTCGAGAAGGGCTTCGCCGGCAACGTCATCTTCACGGTCGACACCGATGGGACCAACCGCTACCAGTCCCGCACGTTCACGCCGGGCTTCGCTCCGGAGGAGGTGAACGTCGACCTCACGGGGGTGCAGTACATCGACCTCAACGTGACCGCTCCCGGCAGCATCAACGGTGCGCACGGAGTGTGGGGAGACGCCCTGTTCCACTGTTGATCGTTCCACTGCTGATCCGTCGGATGCGGGCGGCGTCTCCTTCGGGAGGCGCCGCCTGCTCCGTGTCGGACACGCGCCCTGCGGCGAGCGCCGCGGACTCAGCGGATCCTCAGCGGCTGCGGATCGCCTTGATGCTCATCTGCACGGCGATCGCGACGAGATACGCGGCGAACAGGATGTTGCCCGCCGCCGGGTCGATCAGGGTCGCCACCCACGCGCCGAGAGCGGTCGTGGTGCAGGCCGCGACGCCGATGACCAGAGCGCCCGCCACGTCGACGTTGCGATGACGCAGGTTGCCGACGGTGCCGGACACCGCAGTCGGGATCATCATCAGCAACGACGTGCCCTTGGCGACCAGATCGCTTGTGCCGAACACCACCATCAGGACGGGGACGACGACCACGCCTCCGCCGACGCCGATCAGGCCGGCGATGACGCCGGTCAGGATGCCGACCAGCACTAGCCCGGCGCCGTTCAGCCAGGTCAGGTGGAACACCGAGTCGCGGGACGGGATCACCAGGAAGAGGCTCACCAGCACCACGAGCAGGAAGGCGACGAAGCCCCAGCGCAGCGCGCGCTGCGAGACCCTCGGCATCAGCCGCGATCCGATCTGCGCGCCCACCACGGCCCCCGCAGCGAGGATGAGCGCCGGGATCCAGGCGACCGATCCCGAGAGCGCGTACGAGATGACGCCGACGCTCGCCGTCGGCACGATCGCGGTCAGCGAGGTGCCGGCCGCGAGCCTCTGGTCGAAGCCCAGCAGCAGCACGAGCAGCGGCACGATCACCGTGCCCCCGCCGACGCCGAACAGGCCGGAGAGGAGGCCGGCGATGAGGCCGATCGCCACGAAGCCGACGTACGCTCGAGGCCCCCGGGTGATGGCCTGTTCGTCGCGCACGATGAACAGACTATCCCGGGAGCCCCGTCGGCCCTGCGGCGCGGGTCGCCGCTCAGACCTCCTGGTCGGCCTTGATCGGCACCGCGATCGACTCGGTCAGGTGCTGCTCGTAGCGCGTCTGCCTGCGGCGCAGCCAGAGCGCACCGAGGATCAGCACCACCAGCACGCCGTACGCGATCGCCGCGAACGGGCTCGTGATCAGCGTCATCGGGTCGCCCTGGCTCAGCTGCAGCGCCTTGCGCAGCTCGCCTTCGCCCATCGGGCCGAGGATCATGCCGACCACCAGCGGCGCCACCGGGATGCCGTAGCGCCGCATGAAGTAGCCGAGCACGCCGATGATCAGCAGGATGATGATGTCGGTGATGTTGAACTTGATCGCGTAGGCGCCGAAGGCGGCGAACATCAGGATGCCGGCGTACAGGTACGGCCGCGGGATCTGCAGCAGCTTGACCCACATGCCCACCAGCGGCAGGTTCAGCACGATCAGGATGACGTTGCCGAGATACAGGCTCGCCACCAGCGCCCACACCAGCGCCGGCTGGTTGGCGAACAGCAGTGGGCCCGGCTGGATGCCGTAGGACTGGAACGCGAACAGGATGATCGCGGCGGTCGCCGTGGTCGGCAGGCCCAGCGTCAGCAGGGGCACGAGCACGCCGGCGGCCGCGGCGTTATTCGCCGCCTCCGGACCCGCCACGCCCTCGATCGCTCCGCGGCCGAACTGCTCCTTGTGCTTGGAGAGCTTCTGCTCGGCCGCGTAGGAGAGGAAGGTCGCGACGTCTGCGCCGCCCGCGGGGATCGTGCCGATCGGGAACCCGATCGCCGTGCCGCGCAGCCACGGCTTCCAGGACCGGCGCCAGTCCTCCTTGGTCATCCAGTTGCGCCAGCCCTTCGTGACCGGGATGACGTCGACCCCGCCGTGCCTCATCCGCGAGGCGACGTACAGGGTCTCCCCGACGGCGAACAGGCCCACGGCGACCAGCACCACGCTGATCCCCTGGTTCAGCTCCGGGATGCCGAGCGTGTAGCGCTGCTGTCCGGAGAGGGCGTCGGTGCCGACCAGTCCGATGAACAGGCCGATCGCGAGCGACAGCACGCCGCGCGGCACGGACTTGCCCATCAGCGCGCCGACCGTGACGAACGCGACCACGATCAGCGCCAGCTTGTCGGGGTTGCCGAGCGACACGGCGAAGTCGGCGAGGATCGGCGCGAGGAGCGTCAGCCCGACGGTCGCGATGGTGCCAGCGATGAACGAGCCGATGGCCGCCGTCGCCAGCGCGGCGGCGCCACGTCCGAGCTTGGCCATCTTGTTGCCCTCGATGGCCGTGACTATCGAGGCGGATTCACCCGGCGTGTTCAGCAGGATGCTCGTGGTCGATCCGCCGTACATGCCGCCGTAGTAGATGCCGGCGAAGGTGATGATCGCCGCGGTGGCGTCGAGCGTGTAGGTGAGCGGCAGCAGCAGCGCCACGGTCATGGCCGGGCCGATGCCGGGGAGCACGCCGACGGCCGTGCCGATGAAGACTCCGATGAACGCCCACATCAGGTATTCGGGCTGCAGCGCCGTGGCGAAGCCCTCCAGGAGCAGACTCCAGCTGTCCATCAGAACATCCCTCCCAGCCAGCCGAACGCAGGACCCCAGGGCAGCGAGAGCCCGAGGAACCCGCCGAACACGACCTGCACGACGAGTGCGACGACCAGTCCGATGACGAAGCCCAGCCACCAGCGCTTGGCGCCGAGGGCCCAGGCGACGATGCCGAACAGGACGGCTGCGGCGGGCGCCCAGCCGATGAGCTCGATGAGCAGCAGATGCACGACGATCGCTCCGACGATCTTCGCGAGCGTCACCCAGTCGGTGCTGGCATCCGGATCGATGTCCTCGCCCTCCTCGACCTCCGCGTGCTCACCGCGCAGCACGCCGATGAGCACGGCGGCCGCAGAGCCGATGAGAAGGATCGACACGGCGATCGGGAAGACGGTGGGCCCCACCTGGATGCCGACGGGGACGTGGATGCTGAAGGCGCCGACCAGGGCGAGGATGCCGAGGGCGAGCATGAGCAGGGCGAAGACGAGTTCTCCGATGGGAACCCGTGGGGCGGGCCGAGTCTCCTCGGCCCGCCCGTTCGCCCCGGTGATCGGGGCGGACATGTCAGATCAGCCCGATGTTCTTGAGGGTGCCGGTGACGTCGGTGATGTTCTGCTTCACGAACGCGTCCAGGTCGGAGCCGGTGAGGAAGGCGTCCGCCCATCCCTTGGTCTCCAGCTCCTTCTTCCACGCCTCGGAGTCGTGCATCTCGGTGACGATGCGCTCGAGCTCGGCGCGGTCGGCGTCGGAGATGCCACCCGGTGCGATCACGCCGCGCCAGTTGGTGAGCACCACGTCGTAGCCGGCGTCGGTGATGGTGGGAACGTCGGGCAGCTGCTCGACGGGCTTCTCGCTGGACACGGCGAGCGCACGCATCTTGCCCGCCTCGATGTGCTGCTGGAACTCGCCGACGCCGGAGATGCCCGCGGCGACCTTGCCGCCCAGGATCAGCGAGACGGCCTCACCACCACCCGCGTTGGGCGTGTAGTTCAGCTTGGCGGGGATGTCGGCGCTCTTCACCCCGGCAGCGTCCAGCAGGAGCCCGGCGAGGATGTGGTCGGCGCCACCGGCGGAGCCGCCGGTGACGGTGATGGCCTGGCCCTTGTCGACGATGTCCTCGACCAGGCTCTTCAGGTCCTTGTACTTGGAGTCCGCCGGAACGACGACCACGAGGGGCTCGTCGGTGAGGCGGGCGATCGGGGTGGTGTCCTCCAGGCGCACCTTGGATGCGTTGGTCTCGATCGCGCCGACCATGACCAGGCCGTTGACCATCAGGGTCGCGGGGTCCTTCTCGGTGGCCAGCTGCGCGAGGCCGATCGTGCCACCTGCGCCGCCGACGTTGGTCACCGGCGCGGTCTTCACGATCTTGTCCTCGGTGAGCACCTTGGCCATCGTGCGACCGGTCTGGTCCCAGCCGCCGCCCGGGTCGGCGGGGACGACGATCGAGACGCTCGAGAAACTGGACTTGGCGTCCTTTCCGCCGGCATCCGTCTTGTCGCCTCCGCCGTTCTGCGCCGAGCATCCGGCGAGTGCCAGGGCTGCGATGGCAGCGATCGCGACGATCGCGTGACGGGACTTCTTCAGGCGCTGATTCTTCATGCGCTCCTCCTTGAGCGGTGTAGGGAATGACGCAACGCTATGCATCGCGGCCGCGCCGCCATCGCTTCGGAAACCATTGGTCGCGTTTCGAAAGTATTGGTCGTGGATGCCGGCCGGAGGCGGTTCCGGGCGTGCGCATGTGCGGGGAGAATGGATCCGTGGCCTCGAGGATGAAGCACGCATCGAAGAGGATGCGCGAACGCAGGATGACCCTGCGTGTGCAGCTGATCCTGCTGCAGGCCCTGATCGTGGCAGTCGTCACGCTCATCGCGGGGGTGACGGCGGGCATCATCCAGGCGCACACCGTGCGCGACGCGTACGAGGACCGGATGCTCGCAGTGGCGCAGTCCATCGCCTCCATGCCGCTCATCCGCGCCGCCTTCGACGACGAGGACCCGTCGGCGACCATCCAGCCGCTCGCCGAGGCCATCCGGCGCGCCTCGGACCTCACGTACGTGGTCGTGGCGAACGCCGACGGCATCCGCTATTCGCATCCGAACGAGGCGCTCATCGGCCAGAGGGTCTCCACGGATCCGTCCGTGCCGCTGTCCGGGAAGATCTACATGGGCACGCAGACCGGCACGCTGGGGCCGTCGTGGCGGGTCAAGGTGCCGATCTTCTCGGACGACTCGAAGGTCATCGGGACGGTCTCGGTGGGCATCCTGGAGTCCCAGGGCGACGGCGAGTTCGCGGTCTACCTGTTCTGGATCATCGGCGCCATGCTCGGCGCGGTGATCCTCGGGGTGTTCGGCTCCGCCTGGGTGACGGCGGTGATCCGCCGCCGCATCCATCTGCTGGAACCCCATCAGATCACGGCGCTCGTGCGCAATCAGGAGACCACGCTGCACGGCCTCAGCGAGGGCGTGATCACGGTCGACGCGGACGGGGTCGTGACCCTGGCGAACGACGCCGCCGCCCGCCTGCTCGGAACGGACGCAGAGACGCTGACCGGCTCCCCCGCCGCCGACGTGCTCGGCGACGAGCTCATGGCCGTGCTGCACGACGGCGAGGATGCCGGACGGCCGGTCATCGTGGGCAGCAGCGTGCTCGTGGCGCGCAGCACCGGAGCGCGCGTCGACGACGCCGCCGTGGAGGCCACCCTGCTGCTGCGCGACCACACCGAGCTGCACGACGTGGTGCGCCGGGTGGAGGCGGCGGACGCCATCATCGCGTTCCGGCAGCGCGCGAGCCTGCCCAAGGGGCTGAGCGCGGAGACGCTCGAGCGGGTGTCCGCCGCGCTCGCGCAGCATCCGGACGCCTCCGCCGCCGAGCTCGGCGAGGTGCTGTCGATCTCGCGCGTGAGCGCGCGACGCTACCTGGAGCACCTGGCCAGCACGGGGCGCGCGCTGCGCTCCCTGGACTACTCCACCAAGGGCAGACCGGGAACGCGCTACCGTGCGAACGAGCCGGTCGGAATCCTTGGGACTGTGTCTCAGATTGTGCGAGACTGACTCCCATAACGGGGCGGTGTGCCTGACGCCGCACGTCGATCAAAGGGGATCCCATGTTCCGCAGCACCTACCCTGACGTCGAGATCCCCGCGATCTCGATCTACGACTACCTCTTCGGAGACCTGGACGAGGCCACGCTCGACCGCGTCGCCATCGTCGACGGGCCCAGCGGTGCCGAGACGACCTATCGTCAGCTCATCGGCCAGATCGACCTCTTCGCGGGTGCGCTTGCGGCCCGCGGCGCCGGCGTCGGCACCAAGGTGGCCGTGCTCTGCCCCAACGTCCCGGCGTTCGCGACGGTGTTCCACGGCATCCTGCGGGCGGGCGCGACGGCCACCACGCTGAACTCGCTGTACACCGCCGACGAGATCGAGAACCAGCTCCGGGATGCCGAGGCGGAGTGGCTCGTGACGGTGTCGCCGCTGCTCGCCGGCGCGAAGGAGGCGGCGGCGCGCGTCGGCTTCGCCGACGACCACGTCATCGTGCTCGACGGGGCGGAGGGACACCCGAGCCTGCGCGATCTGCTGGGCGAGGGGCATGCCGCACCCGACGTGTCGTTCGATCCGGCCACGCACCTCGCGGTCCTCCCCTACTCGTCCGGCACCACCGGGCGCCCGAAGGGCGTGATGCTCACCCACCGGAACCTGGTCGCCAACGTGGCGCAGTGCCAGCCGCCGGTGATCAGCGTCGACTCGTCCGACCGGCTGCTGGCGGTGCTGCCGTTCTTCCACATCTACGGCATGACGGTGCTGCTCAACTTCGCACTGCGTCAGCGCGCGGGCCTGGTCACCATGCCGAAGTTCGACCTGCCGGAGTTCCTGCGCATCATCGCCGAGCACCGCACCACCTGGGTGTTCGTGGCACCCCCGATCGCGGTCGCCCTGGCCAAGCATCCGATCGTCGACCAGTACGACCTGTCGTCGGTCAAGGTGATCTTCTCCGGCGCGGCGCCCCTGGACGGCGCGCTCGCGTCGGCGGTGTCCGACCGGCTGCACTGCCGTGTGGTGCAGGGGTACGGCATGACCGAGACCAGCCCGGCGGTGAACATCGTGCCCGCCGGCCGCACCGACATCGATCCCTCCTCGATCGGTCCGCTGGTCCCGAACACCGAGGCCCGGCTCGTCGACCCGGACACGGGTGCGGACGTCGAGCCGCCGGCATCCGGCGCGAGCGCCCCCGGTGAGCTGTGGGTGCGCGGCCCGCAGGTGATGGCGGGCTACCTGAACCGTCCGGACGCCACGGCCGAGATGCTGGATGCCGATGGCTGGCTGCACACCGGCGACATCGCCACCGTGACCGCCGACGGGATCTTCCGCATCGTCGACAGGCTCAAGGAGCTCATCAAGTACAAGGGCTATCAGGTCGCACCGGCCGTGCTCGAAGCGGTGCTGCTGGAGCATCCGCAGATCGCGGATGCCGCGGTGATCGGCGCGAACGATGCCGACGGCCAGGAGGTGCCGAAGGCGTACGTCGTGCGTCAGGCTGACGCCGACCTGTCCGCCGAGGACGTGATGGAGTTCGTCGCGGCGCACGTCGCCCCGCACGAGAAGGTGCGGATGGTGGAGTTCATCGACGTCATCCCGAAGTCCAGCTCCGGCAAGATCCTGCGCAAGGACCTGCGAGCCCGGGCCTGAACGGCCCGGTCCTGGGGCGCTGAGCACGTCGAAGCGTCCCAGGACCGGGCATCCGGACGCGAAAGAGCCCGCCACCTCGGAAGGTGACGGGCTCTTTCAGCGTGCGTTGCGGCTTACTTGCCGGCCTCGACGAAGCCTGCGGCCTCGGCGGCCTCAGCGGTGCGGAACCACACCTCTGCGACGGTCGCGTCGTACCACTGGCCACCGGGCTGGTGGAACTTCATGGAGTCCTTGTTGCCCTTGATGTCGAAGCCCTCGGGAGCCGAGCCGTCCTCGAGAGGAGCGGCGGAGTCCTCGCCGAAGCCGCCGTCGACGAGAGCGGCCGGAGCGGCGGTCTCCTCAGCGGGAGCCTCCTCGACCTTCTCGGCCTTCGGGGCGGCCTTGGCGGCCGGCTTCGCAGCGGCCTTCTTCTTCGGGGTGACGGGCTCGAGGACGAGCTCGATCACGGCCATGGGCGCGTTGTCGCCCTTGCGGTTGCCGACCTTGGTGATGCGGGTGTAGCCGCCCTCACGCTCGGCGACGAGCGGCGCGATCTCGTTGAAGAGGATGTGCGCGGCGTCCTTGTTGGAACGCAGCACGGTCAGCGCGCGACGGCGGGCGTGCAGGTCGCCGCGCTTGCCGAGCGTGATGAGGCGCTCAGCCAGCGGACGCAGGCGCTTCGCCTTGGTCTCGGTCGTCTTGATCGACTTGTGGGTGAAGAGCGCTGCCGCGAGGTTCGCGAGAAGAAGGCGCTCGTGTGCGGGGCCGCCTCCGAGGCGGGGACCCTTGGTGGGCTTGGGCATAATCGTCTAACTCCTGGTCGGAAAGAGGTCGGGTATCAGAAGGACTCGTCTTCGTTGCCGCTGTAGAAGTGGGCGCCGTCGAAACCGGGCACCGAATCCTTCAGCGACAGACCGAGCGAGACGAGCTTGTCGCGCACCTCGTCGACCGACTTCTGACCGAAATTGCGGATGTTCATCAGCTGCGTCTCGGAAAGGGCGACCAGCTCCGAAACGGTGTTGATGCCCTCGCGCTTGAGGCAGTTGTACGAGCGCACCGACAGATCGAGGTCCTCGATCGGCATGGAGAGCTCGCTGGAGAGGACAGCCTCGACCGGCGCGGGGCCGATCTCGATGCCCTCGGCCTCGACGTTCAGCTCGCGGGCGAGACCGAACAGCTCGGTGAGGGTCTTGGCTGCCGAAGCGACGGCGTCGCGGGGGCTGATCGCCGACTTCGTCTCGACGTCGAGGACGAGCTTGTCGAAGTCGGTGCGCTCACCGGCACGCGTGGCGTCGACGCGGTACGCGACCTTCAGGACCGGCGAGTAGATCGAGTCGACCGGGATCTGACCGGCCTCGGCGTACTCGTTGCGGTTCTGCGAGGCGGACACGTAGCCGCGGCCGCGCTCGATGGTGAGCTCGAGCTCGAAGCGAGCGGTGTCGTTGAGCGTCGCGATGACCAGGTCGGGGTTGTGCACCTCGACACCCGCCGGAGCGGAGATGTCGGCCGCGGTGACCTCGCCGGCGCCCGTCTTGCGCAGGTACGCGGTGATGGGCTCGTCGCGCTCGCTGGAGACGACCAGCTGCTTGATGTTGAGGATGATCTCGGTGACGTCCTCCTTCACACCGGGGATCGTGCTGAACTCGTGCAGCACGCCGTCGATGCGAATGGTGGTGACCGATGCGCCGGGGATCGACGAGAGCAGGCTGCGGCGCAGCGCGTTGCCGATCGTGTATCCGAAACCGGGCTCCAGCGGCTCGATGACGAACCGGCTGCGGTTCTCGGAGATCTTTTCCTCGGTGAGAGTGGGACGCTGTGCGATGAGCACTATGTGTTCCTTTCGATCACATGCCCGCTATATGACATGTGTTTTGGTGAGGTCTTGAGTTATGGAAATCTGCGGGCGACTGTGCCCTGCGGGGCCCGGAAGGGCCCCAGCAGGGCAGCAGTCATGCGAGATCAGACGCGGCGACGCTTCGGCGGACGGCAGCCGTTGTGCGCCTGCGGGGTGACGTCCTGGATGGACCCCACCTCGAGGCCGGCGGCCTGCAGCGAGCGGATCGCGGTCTCGCGGCCCGAACCCGGACCCTTCACGAAGACGTCGACCTTCTTGACGCCGTGCTCCGCAGCCTGGCGGGCAGCGGACTCGGCTGCCATGCCTGCGGCGTACGGGGTCGACTTGCGGGAGCCCTTGAAGCCCACGCCACCCGACGAGGCCCAGCTGATGACAGCGCCGGACGGGTCGGTGATCGAGACGATGGTGTTGTTGAACGTCGACTTGATGTGGGCCTGGCCCAGCGCGATGTTCTTCTTCTCCTTGCGGCGCGGCTTGCGCGCGGCGGCCTTGGGTGCAGCCATGAAAGTGTTCTCCTAATCCCTGGCCGCCGCTTAGCGGGCCTTCTTCTTGCCGGCGACGGTGCGCTTCGGGCCCTTGCGGGTACGGGCGTTGGTCTTGGTGCGCTGACCGCGGACCGGGAGGCCACGACGGTGGCGGAGGCCCTCGTAGGAGCCGATCTCGACCTTGCGGCGGATGTCTGCGGCGACCTCGCGGCGCAGGTCACCCTCCACCTTGTAGTTGCCTTCGATGTGGTCGCGGAGGGCCACGAGCTGGTCGTCGGTGAGGTCCTTGACGCGGATCGACTCGTCGATCTCGGTCGCCTTGAGGATCTCGACGGAGCGGGTACGGCCGATGCCGTAGATGTAGGTGAGGGCGATCACCACGCGCTTGTCGCGCGGGATGTCAACGCCGGCAAGACGTGCCATGCGGTTCTCCTGGAGTGTTGTGGAGGTGTGGAGCAGCATCCGTTCCCGGGCCTCCGTCCCGGGGTGTCCGCCTCCGTCGCCCCGCAGGGGCGAGCCGAGGCATCCGATGCTGCCTGTTGTTCGATATTGAGTTGTTCAGCTGCCGGGCCGGATGCCGGGGCATCCGATCCGACCCCTGCTCAGCCCTGGCGCTGCTTGTGGCGCGGGTTGCTCTTGCAGATCACCATGACGCGACCGTGACGACGGATCACGCGGCAGTGGTCGCAGATGGGCTTGACGCTGGGGTTGACCTTCATGATGTTTCCTGTTCGCTGTCTTCACCGTGCGGGCGCGAGCGCCCGGGGTGTTACTTCTCGACCGATCAGCGGTAGCGGTAGACGATGCGGCCGCGGGTCAGGTCGTAGGGCGAGAGCTCCACGACCACGCGGTCCTCGGGGATGATGCGGATGTAGTTCTGCCGCATCTTTCCGGAGATCGTCGCCAGAACCTTGTGTCCGTTGGTGAGCTCAACGCGGAACATCGCGTTGGGCAGAGCCTCGGATACAACGCCCTCGATCTCGATGACACCGTCTTTCTTAGCCATAGCCTCGCTGACGCTTCTGCAGATCGGTCGATCTGCGGTGGATGGGTGATGGTTGGTGGGCCTCATCCGGACACGCCGGAACAAGGCGCAAGGCACCAAGGATCAATACTAGCCGACACGCCCGCCTCCGGCAAATGCGGGGACGGGCGTGCGGGATGTGCAGATCAGGCGTCGGTCACTTGATGGTCTTGATCCAGGCGTCGACCTTCGTGAACATCTCCTGCAGCGACTGCCCCTCGACGGTCTTGCCATCGAGCTCGATCGTGGGTGTCCCCTGGATGTTGTGAGCCTGGGCCTGTGCGACGCCGTACTTGAGGTACTTGCCGTCCGCGATGATCGCGCCGGCCTTGTCGGCGCCCACCTGCTTGGCGTATGCCGTGAGCTGCTCGTCAGTCAGGCCGGTCGAGTTCTCCTTGGGCTGGTTCGCGTACAGGAGCTTGATGAACTCGAGAGTCTTGTCCGGGGCGGTCTCGGCGACCGCGTAGACGGCTGCCGCGGCGCGCGATGAGTAGTTCGTGCCGGCGGAGAACCGGTCCAGGATCGCGATCGGGTGCACGTTCAGCGTGATCTTGTCCTCGCCGGCAAGAGTCGTCAGCTGCTCGGAGAAGGTCTGCTCGAAGGCGTTGCAGGCGGGGCACATCAGATCGATGTAGGTGTCGATGACCTTGTCGCCCTTGCCGAACGTGATCGCGCCGGTGTCGGAGTTGATGATCGCCCCCTTGGGCGCGGGCCCGGCATCCGTCGCACGGTTGTTCATCCACACCACGACCGCGCCGAGTGCGATCAGCACGACGACGACAGCGGCTGAGATGCCGATGACGAACCAGTTGGGCTTGCTCTGTGCCTGGGCCATGACAGTCCGATCTTTCTGCAGAGAAGTTGACACCCTATTGTGCCGTGCCCACGCTATGCCTCCCCTGTGATGGAGGTCAGGGAACGGCCGCGCCGCGCCCGGAGGCGGCGCTACGGGATCGGGACGGGGGTGACGCCGAACGGAGCGAGGCCTGCGGCGCCGCCGTCGGGCGCCGTCAGCACCCAGATGCCGCTCTCGTGCCTGGCGACGCTGTGCTCCCAGTGCGAGCCGTCGGAGCCGTCGATCGTGGACACGGTCCAGTCGTCGTCCTCGACGAACGTCTCCTCGCCGCCGGCGGTGACCATCGGCTCGATGGCCAGCACGAGACCCGGACGGATCTCGGCGCCGGCGTCGGGCGTGCGGTAGTTGAACACGCTCGGGGACTCGTGCATCTTGCGTCCGATGCCGTGGCCCACGTACTCGCGCAGGATGCCGTAGGTCTCCCCCGACACCGCAGAAGGACCCTGGGCCTCGATATACTCCTGGATGGCTGCGCCGATCTCACCGATGTGCGAGGCGGATGCCATGGCAGCGATGCCGGCCCACATGGATCCCTCGGTGACACGGGAGAGCTCCTCCCGACGCTCGACGAGCTCCGGCCGACCGGGATCGGGCACCACGAACGTCACGGCGCTGTCGCCGTTCCACCCCTGGTACTGCGCGCCGCAGTCGACGGAGACGATGTCGCCGGGCTGCAGCACCAGCTCACCGGGGATGCCGTGCACGACCTGCTCGTTGACCGAGATGCAGGTCGTGTGCCGGTAGCCCCGCACCAGCTTGAAGTTCGACTCCGCGCCGCGGTCGGCGATCAGACGGTCGGCGACCGCATCCAGCTCGGCCGTGCTGACGCCGGCGCGCACCAGCGGGCGCACGGCCTCCAGTGCGGCGGCCGTGATCAGGCCGGGCTCGACCATCGAGCGCAGCTGCGCCGGGGTCTTGTAAATCGACTTGCGGAACATCGTCATGCGGACGCGGCTCAGACGAGCTGGCCGATGCCGCGGGCGCTGAGCGCCGCGGAGATCCGCGCGGTGATCTCGTCGAGCGAGCCCACGCCGTCGATGCGATCGACGATGCCGCGCTGCTCGTACACCGAGATGATCGGAGCCGTCTCATGCTCGTAGATGTCCAGGCGGTGCGCGATCGCCTCGTCGGTGTCATCCGAGCGGCCCTGCTCCACCGCACGCAGGCGCAGGCGGGTGAGGCTCTCCTCGCGCGGGACGTCGAGCAGGATGACGGCGGCGAGTGCAGCATCCGACTCCGCCAGGAACGCGTCCAGGTGAGCCACCTGCGTCGTGTTGCGCGGGTATCCGTCGAGCAGGAACCCGTCGGCCGCATCCTCCTGCGACAGGCGGTCGCGCACGATCTCGCTGGTCAGCTCGTCGGGGACCAGGTCGCCGGCCTCGAGGATCGCGGTGACCTGCTGCCCGAGCTCCGTGCCGGCCTTGATGTTGGCGCGGAAGATGTCGCCCGTGGACACCACCGGGATGTTCAGCGCCTCGGCGACGCGGACGCCCTGCGTGCCCTTGCCCGAGCCCTGCGGGCCGACGATCAGGAGTCGTGCGGATGTCGTCATCGGAGGAGCCCTTCGTAATGGCGCTGCTGCAGCTGCGCGTCGATCTGCTTCACGGTCTCCAGTCCGACACCGACGATGATCAGGATCGACGCGCCGCCGAACGGGAAGTTCTGGTTCGCCTGCACGGTGGCCAGCGCGATGAGCGGGATCAGCGCGACGATGCCGAGGTACAGGGAGCCGGGGAACGTGATGCGGGTGATCACGTAGTCCAGGTACTCCGCCGTGGGACGACCGGCGCGGATGCCGGGGATGAATCCGCCGTACTTCTTCATGTTGTCCGCGACCTCGACCGGGTTGAAGGTGATGGCCACGTAGAAGTAGGTGAAGGCGATGATCAGCAGGAAGTAGATGAGCATGTACAGCGGCTGATCGCCCGATACGAGGTACGTCATGATCCAGGTCACCCACGCGGCCGGCTCGCTGCCGTCGGTCGGGGTGTTGAACTGCGCGATCAGCATCGGCAGGTACAGCAGCGACGAGGCGAAGATGATCGGGATCACACCCGCCATGTTCACCTTGATCGGGATGTAGGTGTTCGTGCCGCCGTAGGTGCGGCGGCCCACCATCCGCTTGGCGTACTGCACCGGGACGCGACGCTGCGACTGCTCGACGAACACCACCAGCGTCATCACGACCAGGCCGACCACGAGGACGAGCAGGAAGGTCTCGAAGCCCTTGGCCTCGGCGATGGCCCACATCGAGCTCGGGAAGGTCGCGGCGATCGAGGTGAAGATCAGCACGGACATGCCGTTGCCGATGCCCTTCTCGGTGACCAGCTCGGCCATCCACATGATCAGGCCGGTGCCTGCGGTCAGGGCGATGATGATGAGCATCTGCGCCCACCACACGTCGTTCGTGAGCAGCTTCTGGCAGGCTGCGTCTCCGGCCTGGCCGAAGAGCTGCCCGCTGCGGGTCACGGTGACCAGGGTCGCGGACTGCAGCAGTGCGAGTGCGATCGTGAGGTACCGGGTGTACTGGGTGAGCTTGGTCTGGCCCGCCTGGCCCTCCTGGTGGAGGGTCTCGAAGTGCGGGATGACCACGCGCAGCAGCTGCACGATGATCGTCGCGGTGATGTACGGCATGACGCCCAGCGCGAAGATCGAGAGCTTCAGCAGCGCGCCGCCGGAGAAGAGGTTGACCAGCCCGAGGAGTCCCTCGGTGCCGGCGCTGGCGGCGAGGCACTGCTCGACGTTCGGGAAGTGAACGAACGGAGCCGGCACATTCGAGCCCATGCGGTACAGGGCGATGATGCCGATGGTGAAAAGGATCTTCGCACGCAGATCGGGCGTGCGGAAGATTCGCGCGATGGCGCTAAACAAGGGCGTTCCTCCTGAAGGGATTGCCGAACGTCGAAGGACGGCCGAAAGTCCAGGGTAACGCACAGGAGGGGCCGGAGAATCTCCGACCCCTCCCAGCGTTCACAGCTGAATGCTCAGTTGACCGAACCGCCGGCGGCGACGATCTTCTGCTCGGCGCTGCCGGACACCTTGTCGACCGACACGGTGAGCTTGACCGAGATGTCGCCGTCGCCGAGGACCTTGACCTTCTCGTTCTTGCGCACGGCGCCCTTGGCGACCAGGTCGCTGACGGTGACGTCGCCACCCTTCGGGTACAGCTCCGCGAGCTTGGCCAGGTTCACGACCTGGTACTCGACGCGGAACGGGTTCTTGAACCCGCGCAGCTTCGGGGTGCGCATGTGCAGCGGCATCTGCCCACCCTCGAAGCCGACCCGCACGGTGTTGCGGGCCTTGGTGCCCTTGGTGCCGCGACCGGCGGTCTTGCCCTTGGAGCCCTCACCGCGACCCACACGGGTCTTCGGGGTGTTGGCGCCGGGGACCGGACGCAGGTGGTGGACCTTCAGGACGGCGGGACGCGAGACCTCGGCCTCGGCGTCCTTCTTGGCCGGTGCCTTCTTGGCAGCGGCCTTGGCCGGAGCGGCCTTGGCAGCAGCCGGCTTGGCGGCGGCCTTCTTCGGAGCGGCCTTGGGCGCCTTCTCCTCGACGGCTTCGTTCTTCTCAGCCATTAGTCGATCTCCTCAACCTTGACGAGGTGAGCGACGGCGCGGACGTAACCGCGGGTCTGGGCGTCGTCGGGACGGACGACAGAGTCGCCGATCCGCTTGAGACCCAGCGAACGCAGCGTGTCGCGCTGGTTCTGCTTCTCGCTCACCTTGGACTTGATCTGCGTGACCTTGAGGCGCTCGGCCATCAGGCACCTACCTTCTGCGCGGCGGCGGCGGCAGCAGCGGCCTTCGCCTCGTTGCGGATGATGATCTGCGGCACGACGGCGTCGTACTCGAGACCACGGCGAGCCACGACGGCACGGGGCTCCTCGAGCGACTGCAGAGCCTCGACGGTCGCGTGCACGATGTTGATCGTGTTCGACGAACCGAGGGACTTCGACAGGACGTCGTGGATACCGGCGCACTCGAGCACGGCGCGGACCGGACCACCGGCGATGACACCGGTACCGGCAGCGGCCGGACGCAGCAGCACCACACCGGCAGCGGCCTCACCCTGCACGGGGTGCGGGATGGTCGAGCCGACGCGCGGGACGCGGAAGAAGTTGCGCTTGGCCTCTTCGACACCCTTCGAGATCGCCAGGGGGACCTCGCGGGCCTTGCCGTAGCCGACGCCCACCAGACCGTTGCCGTCACCGACGACCACGAGAGCGGTGAAGCTGAAGCGACGACCACCCTTCACGACCTTCGAGACGCGGTTGATGGTGACGACGCGCTCCAGGAACTGGTTGTCGCCACGGTCGCGCGAGTTGCGGTCGCGGCTCTGACCGCGGTCGCGGCCTCCACGACGGCCGTCGCGCTGCTCGCGCTGCGGCTCGCTCTGGGCCTGGCCCTCGGCAGCAGGCTGCTCGGTGGTCACTTCGTTCTCCTTGTTGTCACTCACAGTGCCAGCCCCCCTTCACGGGCGCCATCGGCGATGGCCGCGACACGACCGGCGTAGCGGTTGCCGCCGCGGTCGAACACAGCCTCGGTGAAGCCGGCTGCCTTGGCGCGCTCGGCGAGCAGCTCGCCCACCTTGCGGGCCTTGGCGGTCTTGTCACCGTCGAAGGAGCGCAGGTCGGTCTCGAGCGTGGAAGCGGATGCCACGGTGTGGCCCTTGCTGTCGTCGACGAGCTGCACGAACACGTGGCGCGCGGAGCGGTTGACGACCAGACGCGGGCGGACGTCGGTGCCGACGATCTTCTTGCGAAGACGCAGGTGACGACGCGCGCGGGCGGCGGACTTGGACTTGACAGCCATGGTTACTTACCAGCCTTTCCGGCCTTGCGACGCACGACCTCGCCGGCGTAACGCACGCCCTTGCCCTTGTACGGCTCGGGCTTGCGGATCTTGCGGATGTTCGCAGCTGCCTCGCCGACAGCCTGCTTGCTGATCCCGCTGACGGTCAGCTTGTTCGTGCCCTCGACCGTCAGGGTGATGCCGGCGGGCGGGTCGATCAGGACCGGGTGCGAGAAGCCGAGGGCGAACTCGACCGAGTTGCCCTTCTGCTGCACGCGGTAACCGGTGCCGACGACCTCGAGGCCCTTGGTGTAGCCCTGGGTCACGCCGATGATGTCGTTGCTGATGAGCGTGCGGGTCAGGCCGTGAAGCGACCGGGACGCGCGCTCGTCGTCGGGGCGGGTGACCAGAACCTGGTTCTCCTGCACCTCGACCTGGATGGGAGAGGCGACCGTGAGGGTGAGCTCACCCTTGGGGCCCTTCACCGCGACCTCACGGCCGTCGACCGAAACGGTCACGCCCGCGGGGATCTCGATGGGAAGTCGTCCGATACGAGACATGTCAGATCACCACACGTAGGCGAGAACTTCTCCGCCCACGCCCTTCTGCTCTGCCTGACGGTCCGTGAGGAGACCGGAGGAGGTGGACAGGATGGCAACACCCAGGCCGCCGAGGACCTTGGGCAGCTCGGTCGACTTCGCGTAGACGCGGAGACCGGGCTTCGACACGCGCTTGATGCCGGCGATGGAGCGCTCACGGTTGGGACCGTACTTGAGCGACAGGGTGAGGCTGCTGCCGACGCGGGCGTCGGTCACCTCGAAGCCGGCGATGTAGCCCTCCTTCTGGAGGATCTCGGCGATGTTCGTCTTGAGCTTGCTCGACGGCATGGTCACGGAGTCGTGGTGCGCCGAGTTCGCGTTGCGCAGACGGGTCAGCATGTCTGCGACCGGGTCTGTCATTGTCATGGTGATTTCCTTCGTTCATGAGGTTCCGGCTGCCGTTACACGACAGACGGCCTGCTATGAGCACAGTGTCCGAGCGGACACACAATCTTCAATTGTACGGGACGTGGGGAGGGATGCCGTTCAGCACCCCTCCCCACCTCTCCGCTTACGCCGCGGCGTCGGCCGACTTGAACGGGAAGCCGAGCGCCTTCAGCAGCGCGCGACCCTCGTCGTCCGTCTTGGCCGTGGTGACCACGGTGATGTCGAAACCGCGGACGCGGTCGATCTTGTCCTGATCGATCTCGTGGAACACGCTCTGCTCCTGGAGACCGAAGGTGTAGTTGCCGTTGCCGTCGAACTGCTCACCCGACAGACCGCGGAAGTCGCGGATGCGGGGCAGAGCGAGGTTCACCAGGCGGTCCAGGAACTCCCACGCGCGGTCACCGCGGAGGGTGACGTGCGCGCCGATGGCCTGGCCCTCGCGCAGCTTGAACTGCGCGATCGACTTGCGAGCCTTGGTGACGATGGGCTTCTGACCGGTGATCCGGGTGAGGTCCTCGACCGCACCATCGATCACCTTGCTGTCGCGAGCCGCCTCGCCGACACCGGTGTTGACGACCACCTTGACCAGGCCGGGGATCTGCATGACGTTGGCGTAGCCGAACTGCTCCTGCAGAGCCTTCTTGATCTCGGTGTTGTACTTGGCCTTCAGGCGGGGCTGCACCTTGACAGCCTCCGCAGCCTCAGTCGCTGCCATCAGAGGTCCTTACCTGACTTCTTCGCGTAGCGCACGCGGACCGTGCGCTTCACGCCGTCCTTGACCTGCTCCTCGACCCGGTGGCCGACGCGGGTCGGCTGCTTGGTCGAGGGGTCCACGACGGCGACGTTGGAGATGTGGATCGGGGCCTCGACGGTCTCGATCCCACCCGTCTTGGTGCCGCGCTGGGTCTGGCCGACACGGGTGTGCTTGGTGACGTAGTTCACGCCCTCCACCACGACGCGGTTCTGCTCGACGAGGACCTCGAGGACCTTGCCCTGCTTGCCGCGGTCGCCGCCCTTGTCCTGCTTGCGACCGGTGATGACCTGAACCAGGTCGCCCTTCTTGATGTTCGCCATGATCAGATGACCTCCGGGGCGAGCGAGACGATCTTCATGAACTTCTTGTCGCGAAGCTCACGACCGACCGGTCCGAAGATACGGGTGCCGCGGGGCTCCCCGTCGTTCTTCAGGATCACGGCGGCGTTCTCGTCGAACTTGATGTACGAGCCGTCGGGACGGCGCGTGGACTTGACGGTGCGGACGATGACGGCCTTGACCACATCGCCCTTCTTGACGTTTCCACCGGGGATCGCGTCCTTGACCGTCGCGACGATGGTGTCGCCCAGGCCCGCGTAACGACGGCTGGAACCGCCGAGAACACGGATGGTGAGCAGCTCCTTCGCGCCGGTGTTGTCGGCGACCTTGAGGCGGGACTCGGTCTGAATCACTTTGCCTTCTCCAGGATCTCCACCAGACGCCAGCGCTTGGTGGCGCTCAGCGGGCGGGTCTCGTTGATGAGGACCAGGTCGCCGATGCCGGCGCTGTTGGTCTCGTCGTGGGCCTTGACCTTCGAGGTCTGGCGGATGACCTTGCCGTAAAGCGGGTGCTTCACGCGGTCCTCGACCTCGACCACGATGGTCTTGTCCATCTTGTCGCTGACCACGTAGCCACGACGGGCCTTGCGGTAACCACGGGCGCCGGCCTCGCGCACATCGTGCGCGGCGTGCTCGACGGCCTCAGCAGCCTTCTTCTCAGCCATTACTCGGCCTCCTCCTTCGGCGCGTCGGCCTCTTCGGCCTTCTTCGCCTTCGCCTTGGACGCCTTCTTGGCCGGAGCCTCGACCGGAGCGGGCGTCGCACGGATGCCCAGCTCGCGCTCGCGGATCACGGTGTACAGGCGCGCGATGTCGCGCTTGACGGCGCGGATGCGGCCGTGGCTCTCCAGCTGGCCGGTGGCCGACTGGAAACGGAGGTTGAACAGCTCCTCCTTGGCCTTGCGCAGCTCCTCGACGAGGCGCTGGTCTTCGAACGTGTCGAGCTCGGCAGGTGCGAGCTCCTTGGTGCCGATCGCCATTACGCGTCGCCCTCCTCGCGCTTGATGATGCGTGCCTTGAGCGGCAGCTTGTGAATGGCCCGGGTGAGGGCTTCGCGTGCGAGCTCCTCGTTCACGCCCGCGACCTCGAAGAGGACACGGCCCGGCTTGACGTTGGCGACCCACCACTCGGGGGAACCCTTACCGGAACCCATGCGGGTCTCGGCAGGCTTCTTGGTGAGGGGACGGTCGGGGTAGATGTTGATCCACACCTTTCCACCGCGCTTGATGTGACGCGTCATGGCGATACGAGCGGACTCGATCTGACGGTTGGTCACGTAAGCGGGAGTCAGAGCCTGGATGCCGAACTCGCCGAAGGAGACCTTCGTGCCGCCGGTCGCCTGGCCCGAACGCTTCGGGTGGTGCTGCTTGCGGTACTTGACCTTGCGAGGGATGAGCATTATGCCGACGCTCCTTCTGCGACAGGCGCCTCGTTGCGAGGCGCGCGACGACGGTCGCCACGCTCGCGCTGCGGCTTCATGTTGGCCTGCTCGCGTGCGAGTTCCTTGTTGGTGAGGTCGCCCTTGTAGATCCAGACCTTCACGCCGATGCGGCCGAAGGTGGTCTTGGCCTCGTAGAAGCCGTAGTCGATGTTCGCGCGCAGCGTGTGCAGCGGCACACGACCCTCGCGGTAGAACTCGGAGCGGCTCATCTCCGCGCCGCCGAGGCGGCCGGAGACCTGGATGCGGATGCCCTTGGCGCCGGCGCGCTGCGCGCCCTGCAGACCCTTGCGCATCGCACGACGGAACGCCACGCGAGCAGACAGCTGCTCGGCGATGCCCTGCGCGACGAGCTGAGCGTCGGCCTCGGGGTTCTTGACCTCGAGGATGTTCAGCTGGATCTGCTTGCCGGTGAGCTTCTCGAGGTCACCGCGGATGCGCTCCGCCTCGGCGCCGCGGCGGCCGATGACGATGCCCGGACGTGCGGTGTGGATGTCCACACGCACGCGGTCGCGGGTGCGCTCGATCTCGATGCCCGAGACGCCGGCGCGGTCGAGCTGCGTCTGCAGCAGGCGACGGATCTTGATGTCCTCGGCGACGTAGTCGGCGTAACGCTGGCCGGGCTTCGTCGAGTCCGAGAACCAACGAGACACGTGGTCCGTGGTGATGCCGAGGCGGAAGCCGTACGGGTTGACTTTCTGGCCCATTACTTGCTCGCCTTCTTCGTCTTGGCCGCCGGAGCCGCGTCAGCGACCTCGGGGGTGGCCAGCACGACCGTGATGTGGCTCGTGCGCTTCTTGATCTGGAAAGCGCGACCCTGAGCGCGGGGCTGGAAACGCTTGAGCGTCGTGCCCTCGTCGACGTACGCGTTCTTCACGTACAGGTCCTGCTCGTCCAGGTACTCGCCGTCGCGATCTGCCTTGACCTGTGCGTTCGCGATCGCAGCGTGCACGAGCTTGTAGATCGGCTCGCTTGCGCCCTGCGGGGCGAACTTGAGGATGGCCAGTGCTTCCTGCGCCTGCTTGCCCTTGATGAGGGCGACGACACGACGAGCCTTCTGCGGGGTCACGCGGATGTGCTTCACGCGTGCGATGGAGTCGACCATTAGCGGCGCCGCCCCTTCTTGTCGTCCTTCTCGTGGCCGCGGAAGGTGCGGGTGGGCGCGAACTCGCCCAGCTTGTGGCCGACCATGGTCTCGGTCACGAACACGGGGATGTGCTTGCGACCGTCGTGGACGGCGATCGTGTGACCCAGCATGGCCGGGATGATCATCGACCGGCGGGACCAGGTCTTGATGACGTTCTTGGAACCGGCCTCGTTCTGACCGACCACCTTGCGAAGCAGGTGCTCGTCGACGAAGGGGCCCTTCTTAAGACTGCGTGGCATCTTCCTCTACTCCTACTTGCGCTTCTTGCCGGCGTTACGGCGACGCACGATGTACTTGTCGGATTCCTTGTTGGCGTGACGGGTACGACCCTCGGCCTGGCCCCACGGGGAGACGGGGTGACGTCCACCGGACGTCTTGCCCTCACCACCACCGTGCGGGTGGTCGACCGGGTTCATCGCGACACCGCGGACGGTCGGGCGGACGCCCTTCCAGCGCTTGCGGCCGGCCTTGCCCCAGTTGATGTTCGACTGCTCGGCGTTGCCGACCTCGCCGATGGTCGCGCGGCAGCGCGCATCGACGTTGCGGATCTCGCCCGAGGGCAGACGCAGCTGAGCGTAGGGGCCGTCCTTCGCGACCAGACGCACCGAGGCGCCGGCCGAACGCGCCATCTTCGCACCGCCGCCGGGACGCAGCTCGATCGCGTGGATCACGGTACCGGTGGGGATGTTCTTCAGCGGCAGGTTGTTGCCGGGCTTGATGTCGGCGCCGGCACCGGACTCGACGATGTCGCCCTGCTTCAGCTTGTTCGGCGCGAGGATGTAGCGCTTCTCGCCGTCGAAGTAGTGCAGCAGCGCGATGCGCGCGGTGCGGTTGGGGTCGTACTCGATGTGAGCGACCTTGGCGTCGATGCCGTCCTTGTCATTGCGACGGAAGTCGATGACGCGGTACTGGCGCTTGTGGCCACCACCGATGTGACGGGTCGTGATGCGGCCCTGGTTGTTGCGACCACCGGTCTTCGAGAGCGGACGCAGCAGCGACTTCTCCGGCGTCGATCGGGTGATCTCGGCGAAGTCGGCCACCGACGAACCGCGGCGACCCGGGGTCGTGGGCTTGTACTTGCGAATAGCCATTATCTGTCCTTATCCCCCGGTCAGCCGACTGCCGTGAAGATGTCGATGGAACCCGACTTCAGCGCGACGATGGCGCGCTTGGTGTCCTTGCGCTTACCGGTGCCGAAACGGGTGCGGCGGGCCTTGCCGACGCGGTTGATCGTGTTGACCGAAGCCACCTTGACACCGAAGATCTTCTCGATGGCGAGCTTGATCTCGGTCTTCGAGGCGCGGGGGTCCACCAGGAAGGTGTACTTGCCCTCGTCGATCAGACCGTAGCTCTTCTCGGAGACGACCGGGCCCAGGATGATGTCGCGCGGGTCCTTGTTCAGGGCCGTTGCGAGGATGTTCTGCTCAGTCATGCCGAGACCTCCTCGGTTGCGCCGGTCTTCGAGGCGATGAAGGCCTCGAGGGCGGCCTTGGTGAAGACGATGTCGTCGGAGACGACCACGTCGTAGGCGTTCAGCTGGTCGAAGCTGAGCACGTGCACGTTCGGAAGGTTCCGGACGCTCTTCACGGTCAGCTCGTCGCTGCGCTCGATGACGACGAGCACGTTCTTCGGACCGGCGACGGCGGCGAGCAGGCCCGCAGCGGTCTTGGTCGAAGGCGTGGCGTCGGCGACGAAGGCCTCGACAGCGTGCAGGCGCTCACCGCGGAAGCGGTCGCTGAGCGCGCCCAGCAGGGCGGCGGCGATCATCTTCTTGGGGGTGCGCTGCGAGTAGTCGCGCGGCTTCGGACCGTGGACGATGCCACCACCGGTCATGTGCGGCGCGCGGATGGAGCCCTGACGGGCGTTACCCGTGCCCTTCTGCTTGAAGGGCTTGCGGCCTGCACCGGAGACCTCACCGCGACGCTTGGTCGAGTGGGTGCCCTGGCGTGCGGCAGCGAGCTGCGCGACGACGACCTGGTGGATCAGCGGGACGTTGGTCTTGACGTCGAAGATGGCGGCGGGCAGCTCGATGGAGCCGGCCTTCTTGCCGTCGACTGCGATGACGTCGAGCGCGAGAGTCGAGTCAGCCATGATCAGGCACCCTTCACTGCGTTGCGGACGAAGACGATGCGACCACGTGCGCCGGGGACGGCGCCCTTGACGAGCAGCAGACCCTTCTCGACGTCGACGGCGTGCACCGTGAGGTTGAGGACGGTCACGCGCTCGCCACCCATACGGCCGGCCATGCGCATGCCCTTGAACACGCGGCTCGGGGTCGACGAGGCGCCGATCGAGCCGGGCTTGCGGTGGTTGCGGTGCGCACCGTGCGATGCCGAGACGCCCTTGAAGTTGTGGCGCTTCATGACACCCGCGGTGCCCTTGCCCTTGCTGGTGCCCACGACGTCGACCAGCTGGCCGGCCTCGAAGGTGCCGTCCACGGTCAGCTCCTGGCCGAGCGCGTAGTCAGCGGCATCCGCGGTGCGGATCTCGGTGACGTGGCGACGCGGCGTGACGCCGGCGGCCTCGAAGTGAGCGGTGAGCGGCTTGTTGACCTTGCGGGGGTCGATCTGACCGTAGGCGATCTGAACGGCGTTGTAGCCGTCCTTCTCGGGGGTACGGATCTGGGTGACCACGTTCGGGGCCAGCTCGATGACGGTGACGGGAACGAGCTTGCCGTTCTCGTTCCACACCTGGGTCATGCCGAGCTTGGTGCCGAGCATGCCCTTGGAGATCTTTGCGTTGATGTCAGCCATGTCGAACCTCAGAGCTTGATCTCGATGTTGACATCGGCCGGAAGGTCGAGACGCATCAGCGAGTCGACAGCCTTGGGCGTCGGGTCGACGATGTCGATCAGACGCTTGTGGGTGCGCATCTCGAAGTGCTCGCGGCTGTCCTTGTACTTGTGGGGGGAACGGATCACGGCGATCACGTTCTTCTCCGTGGGAAGCGGCACCGGGCCGACGACAGTCGCGCCCGCACGGGTCACGGTGTCGACGATCTTGCGGGCCGACGTGTCGATGACCTCGTGGTCATACGACTTCAGGCGAATGCGGATCTTCTGTCCCGCCATTGTCTGCTCTCTCTCTATAAGCGTCTTACCGACCGGGGCCGGGTGACCCTGGGGCATTGGACGCACCTCGGCGCTGTTCACGCCTCGGCACTCGATCGGCTCCGAAGAGCCTCTCTGCGCACCACTGTTCTGCTGTCATTCCGCGCGCCGGAACGCGCGGCATCCGACTTCCTGCCATGCAGGCACACCAGGACCCCTGTGAGGAGGTGTCGGATTGTGTGTTCTGCTGCCCGCGGCCTAGAACCCTGCGCATGCTCGTGATGAGCGCGCCGCCTATGCACTTTCGTGGCAGTGATCCCGCGCATCGCGAAGAGCGCAGGAATGTGGAACCTGTCTATTCTGCCATGACCGATTCGCCTACTGCAAACCCGGGCGTGTCGCGCTCCGATTCCGCGTCTTCCCGGGCGTCTGCGAGGTGCGGCTCAAGACGCTGGGCGGAGCATCCCCATGCTCCGCCCAGCGCTATGGGAGGCCCGGTGGGAGGGGACGCACCGGGCAGGAGGTGCCGACGAGAAGGGATGCCGGTCGCCTCGCTCAGGTGCGCGACCGGACGGTCGCGCAGACATGGCGATGCATCCGTGGTCGACCCACGTGCGCGGCACGGCGTTCCCCATGATGAATCCCCAGTCATTCGGATGCCGTGCCCCCACGGCATCCTTCGCCGCACAGATCCCCAGGCGGCGCTCACAGTCTAGAGGAGAATCCGCTTGCGCGACATAGCAGAGGGCGACGCGCCTCTCGGCGCGTCGCCCTCCTGGATCCGGCGAGTGCTGTTACTCGTTGCCGACGGCTCCGTCGACGTTGTCGCGGACGCCGTCGATCTGCTCGGCGGCACCCGGGGCGACCTTCTTGGCGAGGTCAGCCGCTCCGTCGAGGAGCTTGTCGCTGATGCCCTCGGCCTGCTCGCTGTGCAGCAGCTCCTCGACCTTCTCCTTGTTCTGCTCGAACAGTTCCTTGCCCTGGTTGACGAGATCCTCGATGCCCATGGGTTCCTCCCCCTGTCGCTTCGCGCAGTTCTCTGCGCCACGTACAGTTCTACGCGATGCACGCGGCTCCGACAAGAGCCGGGATCGTCCCGGCGCGTCGGCGGCGGCCCCTCGGGGAAGACGAAAGGGGCCGGGCCCGAAGGCCCGACCCCTGAGGTCGCTTGAGAAGCGGAATTACGCGTTGATCTTCGTCACCGTGCCGGCGCCGACGGTGCGGCCACCCTCACGGATCGCGAAGCCGAGGCCCTCTTCCATGGCGATCGGCTGGATCAGCTCGACCGACATGTCGGTGGTGTCGCCAGGCATGACCATCTCGGTGCCCTCGGGCAGCGTGATGACGCCGGTGACGTCCGTGGTGCGGAAGTAGAACTGCGGACGGTAGTTCGTGTAGAACGGGTTGTGACGGCCACCCTCGTCCTTCGAGAGGATGTAGGCGGTGCCCTCGAAGTTGGTGTGCGGGGTGATCGAGCCCGGCTTCACGACGACCTGACCGCGCTCGACGTCCTCGCGCTTGGTGCCGCGGAGCAGCAGACCGCAGTTCTCGCCGGCCCATGCCTCGTCGAGCTGCTTGTGGAACATCTCGATACCGGTGACCGTGGTCTTCTGCGTCGGGCGGATGCCGACGATCTCGACCTCGGAGTTGATGGCCAGGGTGCCACGCTCGGCGCGGCCCGTGACGACGGTGCCACGACCGGTGATCGTGAAGACGTCCTCGATCGGCATCAGGAACGGCTTGTCACGGTCGCGCTCCGGGTCCGGCACGCTGTCGTCGACGGCCTGCATGAGGTCAAGGATCGCCTTGACCCACTTCTCGTCGCCCTCGAGCGCCTTCAGCGCCGAGACCTGCACGACGGGAGCGTTGTCACCGTCGAAGCCCTGCGACGAGAGCAGCTCGCGGACCTCGAGCTCGACGAGCTCCAGGATCTCCTCGTCGTCGACCATGTCGCTCTTGTTCAGGGCGACGAGCAGGTACGGCACGCCGACCTGCTTGGCGAGCAGCACGTGCTCGCGGGTCTGAGCCATCGGGCCGTCGGTGGCGGCGACCACGAGGATCGCGCCGTCCATCTGGGCAGCACCGGTGATCATGTTCTTGACGTAGTCGGCGTGGCCGGGGGCGTCGACGTGCGCGTAGTGGCGCTTCGGGGTCTCGTACTCGATGTGCGAGATGTTGATCGTGATACCGCGCTGACGCTCCTCGGGAGCCGAGTCGATCGAGGCGAAGTCACGCTGGACGTTGGTCTCCGACGGGTAGGTGTCGGCGAGCACCTTCGAGATCGCGGCAGACAGCGTGGTCTTGCCGTGGTCGACGTGACCGATCGTTCCGATGTTGACGTGCGGCTTGGTGCGCTCGAACTTGGCCTTGGCCACTGGGTCCTCCTCAGGACGTTCGTGTAGAGACGGCCGGGCACTGGATTGTGACCGGCTCCCTACGGGTTAGGTTTCTCAGTTTAGTAGAGAGGGAATGTGAAGTTGTAGGGAGCCCGGGATGCCGTTCGCACGGCATCCCGGACAAGGACTTACTCGCCCTTGGTCTTCTGGATGATCTCGTCAGCGACGGCGCGAGGAACCTCGGCGTAGCTGTCGAACTCCATCGAGTACACGGCGCGGCCCGAGGTCTTCGAGCGCAGGTCGCCGATGTAGCCGAACATCTCGGACAGCGGGACCGATGCGCGCACGACCTTGACGCCCTGGGCGTCCTCCATCGACTGGATCTGGCCACGACGCGAGTTCAGGTCGCCGATGACGTCGCCCATGTACTCCTCGGGAGTACGGACCTCGACGGCCATCAGCGGCTCGAGCAGCACGGGGTTCGCCTTGCGGACGGCCTCCTTGAAGCCCATCGAGCCGGCGATCTTGAACGCCATCTCCGAGGAGTCGACATCGTGCGATGCGCCGTCGATCAGGCGGGCCTTCACGCCGACCATGGGGTAGCCGGCGAGCACACCGGTGTTCATGGCGTCCTGGAAGCCCTGGTTGGTCGGCTCGATGTACTCGCGCGGGATGCGACCACCGGTGACCTCGTTGGAGAACTCGTAGGTCTTGTCGGCCGTGACCTCGAGGGGCTCGATCGTGAACTGGATCTTCGCGAACTGGCCCGAACCACCGGTCTGCTTCTTGTGCGTGTAGTCGTGCTTCTCGACGGTCTTCTTGATCGTCTCGCGGTACGCCACCTGCGGCTTGCCGACGTTGGCCTCGACCTTGAACTCGCGCTTCATGCGGTCCACGAGGATGTCCAGGTGCAGCTCGCCCATGCCCTTGATGGTCGTCTGACCGGTCTCGGGGTTCAGCTCGGTGCGGAAGGTCGGGTCCTCCTCGGCCAGCTTCTGGATCGCGGTGCCCAGCTTCTCCTGGTCGGCCTTGGTCTTCGGCTCGATGGCGACCTCGATCACGGGCTCCGGGAACGTCATCGACTCGAGGACGACCGGGGCGGCCGGGTCGGCGAGGGTGTCACCGGTGGTGGTGTCCTTCAGGCCGATGACGGCGTAGATGTTACCGGCGGTCAGCGAGTCGACCGGGTTCTCCTTGTTGGCGTGCATCTGGAAGATCTTTCCGATGCGCTCCTTCTTGCCCTTGGTCGAGTTGACGACCGCGGAGCCGGAGTCCAGGTGGCCCGAGTACACGCGCACGTAGGTCAGACGGCCGAAGAACGGGTGCACGGCGACCTTGAAGGCGAGCGCGGAGAACGGGTCGTTGGCGTCGGGGTGACGCTCGATGACCTTCTCCTCGTCCTTCGGGTCGTGCGCCTCGATGGCGCCCACGTCGAGCGGGTTCGGCAGGAAGTCGACGACGGCGTCCAGCATCGGCTGCACACCGCGGTTCTTGAACGCCGAACCGCACAGGACGGGGTAGATCTCGTTCGCGACGACCATCTTGCGGATGGCGCCCTTGATCTCGGCGACCGTGAGCTCCTCGCCACCGAAGAACTTCTCGAGCAGCGCGTCGTCGGTCTCGGCGACGGTCTCGAGCAGCTGCTGGCGGTACTCCTCGGCCTTGGCCTGGAGGTCGGCCGGGATCTCCTGGATCTCGTACGACGCGCCCATGGTCACGTCACCCTTGGCATCGCCGGGCCACACCAGTGCGCGCATCTCGATCAGGTCGACGACACCGACGAAGTCGTTCTCGGCACCGATCGGGAGCTGCAGCACGAGCGGCTTGGCGCCCAGGCGGTTCACGATGGTGTCGACGGTGTAGTAGAAGTCGGCGCCCAGCTTGTCCATCTTGTTGACGAAGCAGATGCGGGGCACGTTGTACTTGTCGGCCTGACGCCACACGGTCTCGGACTGGGGCTCGACGCCCTCCTTGCCGTCGAAGACGGCGACAGCACCGTCGAGCACGCGGAGCGAGCGCTCCACCTCGACCGTGAAGTCCACGTGGCCGGGGGTGTCGATGATGTTGATCTGGTTCTTGTTCCAGAAGCAGGTCACGGCGGCAGACGTGATCGTGATGCCGCGCTCCTTCTCCTGCTCCATCCAGTCGGTCGTCGAGGCGCCGTCGTGGGTCTCGCCGAGCTTGTGGTTGACACCCGTGTAGAACAGGATGCGCTCGGTGGTGGTGGTCTTGCCGGCATCGATGTGCGCCATGATGCCGATGTTGCGGACCTTGCTCAGGTCGGTGAGCACTTCTTGTGCCACGGGGGTTCCTCCGGGATGGTTCAGGAACGAACAGTTGGTGGGAGCGGATGCCTCCGATGGCGGCATCCGCTCAGCCCGTTACCAGCGGTAGTGGGCGAAGGCGCGGTTCGACTCGGCCATCTTGTGGGTGTCCTCGCGGCGCTTGACCGCGGCACCCAGACCGTTCGACGCGTCCAGGATCTCGTTCTGCAGGCGCTCGGTCATCGTCTTCTCACGACGACCCTTCGCGTAGCTGACCAGCCAACGCAGCGCGAGGGTGTTCGCACGGTGCGGCTTGACCTCGACGGGCACCTGGTAGGTCGAGCCGCCGACGCGACGGCTGCGGACCTCGAGGGTGGGGCGCACGTTGTCGAGCGCCTTCTTGAGGGTGGCGACGGCGTCCTGGCCGTTCTTCGCCTCGACGCCGCGGAGGGCGCCGTAGACGATCGACTCGGCGAGCGACTTCTTGCCGTCGACGAGGATCTTGTTCACCAGCGAGGTGACGATCGGAGCACCGTAGACCGGGTCGTTGACGACCGGGCGCTTGGGAGCGGGTCCCTTACGAGGCATCTAACTCAACCCTTCTTCGCGCCGTAGCGGGAACGAGCCTGCTTACGGTTCTTGACGGCCTGGGTGTCCAGGGCGCCACGGACGATCTTGTAGCGGACACCGGGGAGGTCCTTCACACGGCCACCGCGCACGAGCACCAGCGAGTGCTCCTGCAGGTTGTGACCCTCACCGGGGATGTACGCGGTCACCTCGGTGCCGTTGCGGAGCTTCACACGAGCGACCTTGCGCATCGCCGAGTTCGGCTTCTTCGGGGTGGTGGTGTACACACGGGTGCACACGCCGGCCTGCTGCGGGTTCGACTTCAGGGCGGGCGCCTTGGTCTTCGAGACCTTGGGCGTACGTCCCTTGCGAACCAACTGCTGAATCGTTGGCACGTTCTCTCCTAATAGTGCTGCACGGTGACAGCATGATGGGTTTCACATCATGACCCACCGGCAGGACGGAACCGCCCTGCTTTTGGTGTGATGGGTATGCCGTGGGGGCGAACCGGCGGTGCCGGCGCCCAGCATGCGCGCACAGCCGTGCGCACACCCGATCAAGTGTAATGCGGCGTAACCCCGACGGTCAAATGACGGCGGACGCCACGCCGGTCTCCCGAGATCTCATCGCAGATCCCGCATCCGCGCCACCACGCTGCGGTCGGCGCCCTCGCGCCGCTCCCCCGCGACGGCGATGATCAGCAGCACCGCGCCGATGGTCGCCAGCGTGATCCACCACGGCATGGACTCGATCCCCCGTCCGAGCTGCACCGCGAACACGAACACGTTCTCGACCGGCAGCACGATCAGGCCGATCACGAACGGCGCGGCCAGCCGGCGCGCGGCCCCGACCAGGATCGCGGCGAGCGCGAGCACCATCACGAGGATCGCCCGCCAGGTGAGCGGATCGGTGAAGGTGGACACGACGGATGCCGACATCATCACGATCAGGCCGGGCGCGAGCAGCGGCCAGGACCCCCGCCAGCCGTGCGGCCAGGCGTCCAGGACCGGAAGATCGCGCACCGGGTCCGCACCCAGGGCATCCGCTCCCCTGACTCCGCCCGCGGAGCGCAGGCCGAGGGCGCCCGCGGCGAGCAGGAACAGGCCGAGCGGCAGCGAGAACGTCTCCACGCGCAGTTCGCGGGGACTCCAGGCGACGACGGCGGTGATGAAGGCGAGGCCGAACAGCACCCACACCGGCGGGAGCGTCGCCGAGGGTCGGCGCGCGGTCAGCACCATCAGGGTCAGCCAGCCGAGCATGAGCGTCCACATCCCCCAGATCACGAACCAGTCCTCCGCGATCGCGGGCCACACGCCGACGCCGAAGGCGAGCGCGCCGGGCACGGCGAGCCAGCGGGAGGCCGCCAGCACCGCGGACGCGGCGTGCGCCTCGCGCGGAGATGTGCGCTCCGCGCGGACGTTCTGCGCCGATCCGTCCGCGGGAGGCGCACTTTCCCGCGGCTGGCGCACGGCGGACGCGGCGGACGCCGTGGCGCGCAGCATCCGTGCGGCGACTAGCAGCGCGAGCGCGGACAGGGCGCTGGATCCCGCACAGAGCAGGAAGAGCCCGGCGTCGCCGCCCAGCACCGGCGAGCGGTCCAGGCCGCTCCCCCAGCGCACCGACTGGGCGGTGCCGCCGAGCGCGGCGACGGATGCCAGCAGGATCGCGGTCGCGCGCAGCGGGCGCAGCCTCCGCATCCGCGGACCCGCCGCCCTGCTCACGAGCGCGGCGAGTGCGAGCAGGATCCAGGCCGAGGCGAGCAGCGCATGCGCACGCCAGGGCACCTCGGCCATGCCGCGGCCCGCGATCAGCAGGACCAGCACGGGGATGATCGCTCCTGCGAGGCCTGCGGCGAACAACGGGACGGCTCGGGCCCCGCGCAGCGCGAGCAGAACGGCGATCAGCGCCGCGGCGAGCGCGGGCGGGAGCAGGTAGGCCTCGGCGAGCCGCACGCCGTTCAGCGCCCACAGCGACCAGAGCGCGCCCGTGAACGCGACGCCGGCGACCCACCATCCGTACCGGCGTGCGGCGAGGAGGGAGGTGAGCGCCGCTCCGACGCCGAGCAGGATCAGCACCAGGCACGCGGTGCCGAAGCCGGCCGCCTCGCGGGCCAGCGCCAGCAGCACGGCGATCGCGCCGGTGAGCAGCGCGGACGCCTCGATCGCGACCCGGGCCGCATCCGCCGTGGCGGCGATGCGTCCGCGGGCGACGAGCCCGTCGCGGATCATACGACCCGAAGGCAGCACGAGCGCGATGACCGCCGCGATGATCGGCAGCACGACCGGCGACCCGCTCTGCACCAGCAGCTGGGCGCCCAGGCACAGGATCACGACCGCGAGCGTCGGCACCAGCAGCCCCGCCGCGACCGTGCGGATGACCACCGTCAGGCCCTCGCGACGCGTCAGCAGCAGGGCGAGGGCGAGCCCGAACATCAGCCCGGTCGACAGCGCGGTCCAGCCGCTGCGCTCGAACACCACCTGGACGACGCCCAGGGCGAAGGGCACGGTGGCGACGACCAGCACGGTCTGCCAGTTCCGCGCGTGCACGACGGGGAGGAACGTGGCCACGACGGCCCCGAGAAGTCCTGCGGATGCCGTCAGGCTCAGCAGCGCGACGCCGTCGACCCCGGCCAGCGACAGCGCCGTCCCGACCAGGACCAGCGCGTAGGCGTATCCGATGCCCACGTGCAGGAAACGGGCCGCCTCGGGCACGGTCAGCGCGACTGCAGCGAGCACGACGAGGGTGGCGGTCCCGGCGTACGGCACGAGCGCCCGATCCTGCCAGGACAGCAGCACCGCGACCGCCAGCGCGAGGTGCACGGCGATGACGAGCAGAACCCGCAGCGACGTCCATGCGGGCGCCTTGCGCGCGGCGCCGTCCGGCGCGATGTCGGGCGCGGTCTCGGCCGTCGCGCCGGCCGCCGCGATGGCGGGCCTGATGCGGGTGAGGACGAGGGCGGTCCCCGCGGCCGCGATCAGCACTGCGGCGATCCCGATCGGAAGGGGCAGCACATGCGAGGCGGCCAGGCACAGCACCGCCGCGGTCGAGTACAGCACCGTCACGACCAGCGCCGCGGAGCGCAGCGGGCGGATGTCCGGGCGGATGCGCGTGCACAGCGCGAAGGCCCCGAAGCCCGCCGCGATGAGAGCGAGGGAGAGGAGCATCGCCCAGGTGCCCGATCCGAGAACCGGTGCGGAGCTCCCACCGGTGGTGTCCGCGATGGCGAAGCGGAGCAGCGTGGTTCCGATGAACCCGCCGGTGATCACCGCCGGGGCGCTGGTCACGCCCGCCGCCAGGCCGGCGCCGACGGCCATCGGGATGCGCGGGGTGCGCTGCGGCAGCGGGACGAGCGCGCACAGGATCAGCGCGATGACCGCGCCGGCGGGCGGGAACGCCATGAACCATGCGTAGTCGATCGATGCGGACTGCAGGAGTCCGGATGCCGCGAAGGCCCCTGCGCCCGTGATCAGCACGCCGGCGGCGAACGCCCAGGTCCTGGGGATCGTACGGGTCGTCGCCAGCACGGCGTGCCCGGCGAGCACCGCCAGTACCGCGGCGATCGACAGGCCGGTCGCACCGGTGAGGACGACGCGTCCGATCGCGAGGACCGTGACGAGCACCTGCAGTGCGGTGAGTGCCGCGAGCTCGGCGGCGAGCGGGCTGTGGGATGCGAGGCCGGGGGCAGCGCCCGCCACGGCATCCGGTCGCTCCGAGGCCTCGGGTCGCTCGGTGAGGTCGAGGTCCGTGAGCAGCGGCTCCGCGGCCGGAGGCGTATCGCCGTCGGCATCCGATCCGTCGTCGCGCGCCGGGAACCGGGGCGCGAACCGCGGCAGCAGGGCCATCAGGCCGGTCGCGGCGAAGGCGGAGGCCGCCAGCCACAGTGCCGCGCCGACGCTGGTCTGCGCGGCGAAGCCGAGCATGGCGGGGGCCGCGGCGAGCCCGAGCAACGAGGTCCACAGCCAGATGCGGATGCGAGCGCGCAGCGCGGCGGCGAGCATCAGGAGGCCCGCCGCGGCCGTCGCGATCGCGGCGGAGGTCCATGCCGAGCCGGCGCCCGGGAACGAGCCGGCGACGGCCTGCACGTCGAGGCCGACGAACACCAGACCGAGTCCTCCGACGGCCTCAGCAGACGACTGCAGTCGACGCCGTGCCAGCAGCCACGCGCCGCCCAGGAACGCCAGCGTCACTCCCGCGATGATCCAGCTGCGCACCGCGCGGTCGGCCAGCTCGGGGTTGAAGAAGGTGAACACGATCGCGGCGACCGCGAACAGCCCCGCCCCGGCGGTGGCGAGCACCGACTGCAGGCTCGCGCCGTCGGTCGCGGGCGGCGACGGACGCAGGGGCTGCACGCCGACGGCGCCCGGAACGGGCCCCGCCTGTGCGACCACGGGCGGTGCCGCCTGCACGACCGCGGGCGGCCCCGCCTGGCCCATCGGGGGCGCGACGGCGCCCACCGCAGTCGGCACGTGCACCAGCCTCGGGACGGTCGCGAGCAGCGCCTCCCGGGCGCGCAGCGACTCCGCCGCCAGCGTCGACGCGTTCCAGAGCGCGACGCCCTGCGGCCCGCTCAGATCGGCCCCGCAGTGCGCGCAGCGCCCCTCCACGAGATGCGACATCTCGCACAGCGGGCAGAGCCGCGCGTCGTTCAACCGCTCTATCGCAGCGTCCGACCACTTCATGAGCGCCCCCTCGGCTCGTATCTCAGGATGTCGCCGGGCTGGCACTCCAGCACCCGGCAGATCGCGTCCAGCGTGGTGAAGCGCACGGCCTTGGCCCGCCCGTTCTTCAGCACCGCCACGTTCGCCGGAGTGATGCCGATGGCATCGGCGAACTCCTGCACGCTCATCTTGCGACGGGCGAGCATCACGTCGATGTCGATCACGATGGGCATCAGACCACCTCGGACAGATCCTGCTCGAGCTGCAGCGCCTTGCGCAGCAGGCCGCGCATCACCCCGACCAGCAGCGCCAGCGAGAGACTCACCACCACGCCGAACACGGCGAGCACCAGGATGCTGGGGTTCACCGCACCGTCCTTCGCCAGCACGATGAACGAGGCGACGAGAAGCGCGGCGGCGGCCAGCATCGTGCCGATGATGATGTCGACCCAGCGGAAGGAGTGCGGGCTGAAGATGCGGTCGGCCCGCACCAGCGACAGCAGTGCGAACACGCAGACCAGCACGATCTGGACCAGGGCGAGGAACAGCACCGCGCCGATGATCCCGGGGACCTCGAGATACGCGAGGTCGGGGTTGCGGCGCGCGGTCTCGTCGGCGACGCCGGGGATCATGACCACCTGGACGAAGATCAGCAGTGCGATCAGCACGGCGATCATCGCCCTGAGCAGGAGTGTGGCGACGGGCTGCATGGCGCTCCTATCGAAAGACAGCAACTATCTATCGAAAAACGATAGCCAGCGGATGCAGAGGAACTCAAGCGGGTGCGGGTGATTCCCAGCATCCGCGCGGCCGCACGTCACCGGGCGGATCGAAGCGCGATGCTACGGGGTGTCGGGATCGAAGGGCGAGTCCAGCGCCTCGCTGAGCTCGGCCAGCATCGCCTCGATCTGCGGCTCGACGTACTGCGAGATCGCCGCCTGCACGCTCAGCCGGTGCCGCAGCAGGATGCCGCAGATCTCCCGGCCGATCATGTTCGCGTACTCGTCGGCGAGCGCGACCTCCTGGCGCAGAGCAGCCTTCGCCTCGTCGCTCAGCGGAGGCAGCGGCGGCAGCTCCGCGGACGCCTCATCCGCGAGACCCGCCACGGTGAACAGGAACGGCGCACCCGGCACCGGGTCGGGGTCCAGCGGCATCCCCTCGTACTCGGGGTCCAGGCCCTCGGCGGGACGGTACGTGCGCGAGCGGTTGCGGTCGGCCTGATGGTCGAGCTCGGCCTGCAGCATCGGCAGGTTGCGCGCCGTGTACTCCGCGACGGCGTGGTCGACGATCGCCTTGATGCGGGTGGACAGACCGTGCTGCACCCCGTGCGGGACGTTCCCTCCGATCCCGGCGGCGGAGAGGATCGGCGACCCCAGGCAGCGGCGGCACGGAGCGACCCGCCCCCGATGCGTGGCGGGCTCCCAGCGCGGCACCCAGCGCAGCCAGGCGTCGACTGCCTGGCCCACCTGGGTTTCCAGTGACCGCTCCACGGTTACAGGGTACGGCCCGGAGCGCTTCGCGGCGCGGCATCCGGGCGTGTCATCCGTCGCCGTCGCCGTCGCCGTCGCGGCATCATTCCTCGTCGGCGCGCTCCCACGGCCAGTGCGGGGCGGCCGCCTTCGTGCGGCGCAGGGCGATCGCGATCCAGGCGGCGATGAGGGCCGCTCCCAGCAGCACGGCGCTCGAGCCGCGCGAGATCAGCTGCACGACGGCCTCGAGTGCGGAGTCGGTGCCCGCCCCGCCCAGCAGTGCGCTGAGACAGACGAGCACGAGATGCGCGACCGCGGTGACCAGCGCCACGGAAGGCACTGCGAGGAACGACGCCCGTCCGCGGGACAGCGTCGGCCACAGCATCCAGGAGAAGGCGCCGATCGCGCCGAACATGCCGACGATCCCGGGCCACCAGTCCAGCCCCGGCACCGCGAGGATGTCGATGTCGGCGAAGAAGCTCAGCATCCCCAGACCCAGGATGCACAGCGCAGCGAACGAGACGAAGCCGATCACCAGCGACAGAGACGCGGAGACCCCCTGCGGCGGTGTGCCGTGGGGGTCTCCGGTGGTGGTCATGGCGCCACCTTACGCGCGTGCGCGAAGGTGGAGGGCGGTTCAGCGCAGCGCGCTGGGGCCCGCCTCGAGGGTGCGCTCGTACTCGGCCTGCGCCTCCGCGTTCAGGGCCTTCTTCTTGGCGCCGCTGCGGGCGACCCACGCGCCGAACCAGATGGTGAGCTCGCGGGCGAACAGGAAGGCGGCGATCGCGAGCGGCGCGAGCAGCTGCTCGTTGACCAGCTCAGCCGACTTGCTGGGCGCGATGCTCCAGAACGGCGCCTGGAACAGCTGGCCGAGGATGTGGCCGCCGTAGGTGGCCGCGGCCACGAGCAGGCCGAGGATGACCCACTTGCCCCAGCGGGCACGATTGACGAAGGCGCCGAGCAGCCAGAACGCCAGCCAGAAGACGACCACCGGAACCCAGAAGGCCCACGTCGTCAGCGGCTTGAGGGCGGCCTCGCCGATGTTCTCGCCCGTCACGTCGCCGGCGAGGGCGCCGAGACCCAGGATCGCGCCGAGGTACAGGATGGCGAAGACCACGGCCGCGATCAGGCCGATGCCGCCTGCGGCGCCGCGGTTGCCCAGCTCCCGAGGCGGCTCGGGCGCCTGGACGAAGATCGGCTGCGGGGCTGCAGGCGGGGCGACCGGCTCGGCGGGCATGACCTGGGTCTCGGCCGCGGATGCCGCTGCTGCGGCCCCTGCTCCGTAGGCGGTGTCCGCGACGGTCGGGGTGTCGCTCACGTGCGAGGTGGCGACCTCGCCGGTGTCCGAACCGGAGGAGTACGAGTAGTCCCGTCCGACGGCGGCGGGCTTCACGTCCTCCTCGGCGGGTGCCGCCTCTTCCGCGGGCGCCTCATCGGCATCCGCGGTCTGCTCCGAAGCGGGCCGCGACTCGGCGGAGTCGGCTGCGCCGAACGTTCCGGGGTAGTCGCGCTCGGCGGCGGCGAATGCCTCCATGTCGGCGTCGGAATGCGGCTCGGCGGAGTCGGCGGGGGCGTCGGCGCGGGCCGCGGCGGCAGCGTCGAGACCCTCGTTGGCGCTTCCGACGACGTCGTCGATGTCGTTCGGCTTGTCGTTCTGGGGAACCTCGGGGTCGCTCATGGCCTCGCCTCTCCTGGATAAGGTGCACAGCGAGGGTAACGCGCGCGCAAACGCGCGCCTCGGAGGCGTGCCGACGTGTCGGTGCTTCGCCGTCCGGCGGACGTCAGCCGCCGCCGACCATCTGCTCGAGGATGAACAGCAGCCCCGGTCCCGCTCCCAGGGCGAGCCACAGCAGGCCCGCCACCGTCGCCGCGCAGAGGAGCCCGACGATCCAGCTGATCGCCAGGCTCCTTCCCCCCACGCGTGCGGTCATGGCGCCACGGTACGCCCGGCGATCGTCAACGGGCGAGCGCAACGCCGATCAGGGTCGCACCATCGCCGGCGACGACGCCCCAGGGGCGAGGAGCCTCGGCGCGCCCGTGCCGTCGGAGGGCACGGACCAGACCCCGTCGTCGACGGCGTACGCGAGTGTGTCGTCGTCGAGCCAGGCCGCCTGATCGTCGACGCTGCGGTCCTCCGCGACGGGCGTCTCCTTCATGGTCGCCAGATCCAGCACGTACAGCCGCCAGGGCGACTCGACACCCGGATCGACCCGCTTCTTGAAGGCGATCCGGCTCCCGTCGGGCGAGAGCGACGGGCACTCGACGTTCTTGCGCAGCGTGCGCGCCGTCCACGACGCCAGGTCGCCCTGGGCGAGGTAGGTCTCCCCGCCGGTGGACACCGTCACGTAGAAGGTGTTCTGGTCGTCGGCGAAGGTCAGGCCCCAGTAGTTGACGTCCTCCGGCGACCGGAACCGGCCGTCGATGTACAGGCCGAGATCCTCGACCGACTTGACCAGGAAGTCCTGCTCGAGGTCGTAGAAGCCGGTCCTGGTCGAGAAGTCGGTCGTGGCGTACTCGTCCCCGGTGACGAACACCGTCCACGACACGAAGCGCCCCTCCCCCGACACGCGCGCTCTGCTGGGCACGCCGCCGAACTCGAAGCGCTGCTGCCGCTCGAGGCGGTCGTCCAGGATGATCGCGCTGGTCATGGGCTTGACGCCGAGACGCGTGGTCAGGCACACCGCGGTGCCGCCCTCCGCGTAGAAGCGGGCGCAGTTCAGCCCCGTCCCGGTGCGGTCCGGCGCCGCACCGCCCTCACCGGCCTTCGCATCGGGTGACTGCACCACGATCGAGCCGCCGGCATCCCGCACGTACAGTCCCGGATGGTCCGCGGGCGTGGCTTCTCCGGCGACGGGCGCGCCGCCGGCGGAGGGCCTGTTCATCGCATAGGCGGTGTAGCCGACGCCGATGGCGGCGAGCACGAGCGCCGCCCCCGCCACCATCAGCATCCTGCTCCGCGCTGCGGGGCGTCCCACGGCCATCACGCCCGGCTCCCGGGATCCGATGACGGGACGATGCCCTCGTCCGCACGGCGGTCGGGACGGATGAGCACCGCGGCGACGATGACGACGGCCAGCAGGGCGGCGGCTGCGGCCGTGAACGCGGCGCCGAGGCCCCACAGCGTCCACGCCGCGCCGAACAGCACGGCCGCGAGCAGACGTCCGACGGCCTGCCCGGTCTGCAGCAGGGCGAGACCTCCGGCTCGGCGGTCCCGCGGGATGCCCGGGCCCGCCAGTGCCATCAGCACGCCGTCCGTCGCGGCGTAGAACAGTCCGAGCATCCCGAGTGTCAGCACCAGGAGCAGAGGACCGTCGATCGGCAGCAGCATGGTCGAGTAGGCGCCCAGCAGCGCCAGGTTCCCGAGCAGGAACGGCAGACGCCGTCCGATGCGGTCGGCCAGCCGGCCGAACGGCACCGCGAGCACCAGGTAGACGGCGGCGCTGCCGAGCGGAAGCAGCGGGAAGAACACCGTGTCCAGCTGCATGCGGTCCTGCAGGCCGAGGTACAGGAATCCGTCGCCGATCGTCACCATGCCGAGCAGGGTGGCCGCGATCAGCAGACGACGGTATCGCGGTTCGGCGAGGATGCCGACGGTCTGCCGCAGCGTGGGTCGCACCCCGCTGGTCGGCATCGAGGAGCGGCCCGGGACGAACGCGATGAGCACCAGCACGCCCAGCGTCGCGACGCAGAAGCTCACCATGAACACCGCGTCGAACGCGTCGGCGACCAGCCAGAGCAGCAGGAAGGCCGCGAGGGGGCCTGCCAGCGCGCCGGCGGTGTCCATGGCCCGATGCACGCCGAACGCCCGGCCCTGGTGCGCGTCGTCGACCGACAGCGAGATCAGCGCATCGCGCGGGGCGGTGCGGATGCCCTTGCCGATCCGGTCCACGGCGAGCGTGGCGGACAGTGCAGTCGTGTTGGCGCCCGCCAGGAGCAGGAAGGGCTTGCACACGGCGGACAGGCCGTAGCCGATGCCCGCGACGAGCTTGTGCCGCGACCACCTGTCGGCGACGTGACCGCCCAGGAGCCGCACGAACGCGGTGACCCCGTTGTAGAGGCCGTCGAGGAAGCCGAACTGGAGCGGGCTCATGCCCAGTCCGACGACGAGATACAGCGGCAGGACCGCCGTCACCATCTCGGAGGAGAGGTCGGTGAGCAGGCTCACCGTTCCGAGGGCGACCGCGGTGCTTCCGACTCCGGCGGCTCGGCGGCCCACCGTGCGGTGGACCGCCGAGTCGCCTTCGTCCTGCCGCGCTTTGCTGCCGGCGAGATACATGTCGTCAGTGGCAGCTGTACGTCGGGCTGGTGTCCTGCACCTGGCCGTCGATCGTGACGAACTGGGTCGTGAACGAGTCGTCGGTCAGGTTCAGCTTCAGCACGCCGTAGTCGGAGTTGTACCGGAAGAGGCTGTTCTTCTGGGGCGTGTCCTCGATGTCTCGGAGGTTGACGCCACCGAGCCCCGCGATGATCTCGACGATGCCCGTGTCGGATGCCGCGCCCGCCGACGTCTGCGGTGCGAAGCGCTCGTAGTGGTGGTCGTGCCCGTTCAGCACGAGCTCGGTGCCGGCCGCCTCGAGCTTGGTCCACACCGGCTTGCTGCTCATCTGGTTGCCGTGCTCCCCCGATGTGAACAGCGGGTCGTGGAAGTAGGCCACCGTGCACGGCTTGGTGTTGGCGGCGAGGTCGGCGTCGAGCCAGTCCATCTGCTCGTCGTCGTAGAAGAGGTTCGAGTTCAGCGCGATGAAGTGCCAGTTGCCCTGGTCGTAGCTGTACCAGCTCTTGCCCTGGGGCGTGGCCTGGGCGCCGAAGTACTGGCGATAGGCCTGCTCGTCTCCGCGGTCGGTGTCCTCGTCGTAGTCGTTGTCGTACTTCTCGTGGTTTCCCGGAACCGGGTGCGTCTTGTCCTTGAAGACGCCCCAGGACTTGGAGTAGTAGTTCTGGAAGTCGGACAAGTGGCCGTCGTCGTACTGGTTGTCGCCGAGCGTGATGTAGAACTCGGGGTCCATGGACTGCGCCAGGTCGGCGGTGAGGAAGTGCGCGCACGTGTCCTCATCGGGCGTGGAGCACTGGCCGGCGATGTCGCCGGCAGCCGCGACCGTGAACGCGCCGGAGCCGGGATTGCCGCCCGGGTCGCCGCCGTCGGTTCCCGCGGTGCCGTACACCTTCAGATCGTAGAGGGAGTAGCCGTAGCTGGTACCGCGGGCGGTGCCGTAGACGCGCAGGTAGCGGCCGGTGCCGGTCAGGGCGGTGAACTCGTCGGTGCCGCCGTTGCCAGCCGATTCCGTGGCGAGGGTCGACCAGGATGTCCCGTCCGGAGAGATCTCGACGCGGTACTTGGTCGCGTAGGCGGCCTCCCACTTCAGCACCACCTTCGACACCGTCGCACCCGCACCCAGATCGACGCGGATCCACTGCGGATCCACACCCTCCTCACTCGCCCAGCGCGACGTCGTCGCATCCGCGTCGACCGCCTTCGCCCCCTCGAAGCCCGCACCCTCCGTCGACGACGTCGCCGTCGGCCGACCCTGCGAGATGAGCGTCACCGTCCCCGGCACTCCGGACGTCGGAGTCGGAGTCGGAGTCGGAGTCGGAGTCGGAGTCGTTCCGGTGCCGTCGCCGATCTCGCTCAACGGCCAGCGCGGCGTCGGATCACTGGGGATGGAGAACGGGTCGCCGTACACCGACCACTTCAAGGGGGTGTCGAGATCCAGGTTCCCCGCCTTGAGCCATACTCGCTGGGCGTTCTCGATCCGCGAGACGTCCTCGTGCGCCTCCTCCTTCTTCATCTCCTTGACGCGCTCGTCCAGGAACGCGTTGAGGTAGGTCGTCTCATTCCCGCCCTTGGCAGGAGTCGTCGCCCTCGCCTTGGCCGCTGCACGGATGTCCTCCATGCCGTCGAACCCGTGCACGACGGCCGCGTCGTAGTACGCGAACTGTCCCAGCGCGTTGAGGTGATCCTCCAGCGCCAGGTCGACCGACGGCTCGAAGTACCACTCCCGCGTCAGATCCCGCTGCGCCCGCTGGAACGCAGGCACGTCGCCCTCCGCCTCCCATGCGGCCACGAACGCACTCCCCAGACCGGCATGCGAATCACTGCCGTCCACGGAACGCAGCGCCGGCAGGTACTTGGCGAGCGGATTGCTCGGATACTTGGCGGTGTACCGCTCGACCAGCTCCAGCATGTCGCTCGTGCCCGAGGTGAAACCGATGATCCCGCCGGTGTACCCACGGCCGTCACCGATGTCCTCGATGTACCCGTACCGGTTGTACCAATCCAGCACCGAGTTCTCCGCGGACGTGATGATCTCCTGCGCGATCTCCCTCTTCACGGGGTCGCGCAGCGAACTCAACTCGTCCGCCTGAGCGGCCCCCACCGCCAGTCCGCTGAGGGGGATGATGACCGCGGCCGCAAGCAGCGCGATCAGTGGTCTCCGTTGACGCATGATTCCTCCGGTATCGCTCGTAGTTCGGAAAACACCTTTACGATGAGTTATACCCGACACGGATCCCGATGGCAACCGTTTTCCAGACGAAGGGTTCCGTTCGCCGACGGATAGCATCCGTGTAACCGCTCCCACGCATCGGCGTGCGAGCACTCCCCCGCCCAGAAGGAAACCGTGTCCACTCGCCCGATCGGAACCAGCGTCGTCCGCGCGATCAACGCTCGTGCGGCGTTCCGGCTCCTGCTGGACCGGGGCCCGCTGAGCAGGCCGGAGATCGCCACCGCACTGGCGGTGTCCAAGCCCACTGCATCGCACCTGCTGGCGCAGCTGCGCGAGAGCGGCCTCATCAAGAGCATCGGAAACCGCGACGGCGGGATCGGACGGGCTGCGGAGCTGTTCAGCGTCGACGGCGGGGTCGCCCACGCGGCAGCCGTGGACGTGACGCCGGAGCGCATCGCGGCCGTCGTCGTGGATCTCACCGGCGCGAGGATCGGCGAGTACGTGCTCCCGACACCCGATCAGAAGGCATCCGATCCCGGCGCCCAGGTGCTCGCCGTGCTGCAGGGTGCGTGCGAAGGCACGCACGTGGAACCGGCCGGGCTGCAGCGCGTCGTCGTCGGGATCCAGGGCGCGATCGACCCCACCTGCGACCGGCTGCGGTTCGCCGCCCATCTGCCCGGCTGGCAGGATGCGGCGCTCACGTCCACGCTCCAGGAGGCCGTCGGCACGACGGTGGACATCGAGAACGACGTCAATCTCGTGACCATCGCCGAGCACGCCCGAGGCGCGGCGGTGGACCGCGACAGCTTCGCCGAGCTGTGGGTCTCGGACGGCATCGGCCTGGGATTGATGTTCGGCGGCAGGATGCTCCGCGGACGCACCGGCGGCGCGGGCGAGATCTCCGACCTGCCCCTGCCCGGCGCTCCGGTGCCACCTGACGAGAACGAGCACGGCGCCAGCGGCATGCAGGCCCTCGCCGGCGCCCCGGCACTGGGGCGCGTGCTCGCGGAGCGCGGATTCGACAGCGCGACGCCCGCCGACGCCATGCGCGCCGCAGCATCCTCGGACTCCCCCGACGCCGAGGCCGCGCTCGACGAGGTCGCGCGACGCCTCGCCCTCGGGCTGTCAGCCGTGGTCGCGATCATCGATCCGGACGTGTTCGTGCTGGCCGGAGACATCTCGGTCGCAGGAGGCGAGCGGCTCCGCAGCCTGGTCGAGCGTCACCTGCACTCCACCGTCGTCGCCCGGCCTCCTGTGCTGCTGTCCGAGCTCGTCGACGAACCGGTGCTCGCCGGTGCCGCGCACATGGCCCTCACCGCCGTGCAGGACGACCTGCTGCGGACCATCACCGGCGGGCAGCGGATCGCCCCCGCAGCCGAGCCCGCCTCCGACTGACGCACGGACGCCCGGCGGAGAGTCCGCCGGGCGTCCGTCTCCGTGGAGGGGTCAGGATGCGGATCGGCCGCGCATCCGCCAGAGCAGCCAGAGGCCGGACAGCGGGATGACCAGCAGTCCGAGCACCCACGCGCTGGACCAGATCACGTCGTACCAGGTGGGCAGCAGAGGGTTGGGAACCTCTGGCGGAAGGCCGTCGCCGCTCATGCTCCCTCCCGTCGCCTCGCCGCTCGTGGTCCACATCGTCAGGCTCGACAGCACGGAGAAGCCTCCCAGCACCAGGGGGACGACGATCGCCACGACCTTCTCCCAGGTGCGCCACAGGGAGCTGAGGGCCACCAGGACCGCGCCGACGACCCACCCCGCGAACGGGATCACGAAGCCTCCGAAGCTCAGCGTGAGCGCCGCGGCGATGGCGAAGCCGCGTGTTCGCGTCGCCGGGACGGACACCTGGTCGGCCGCAGGCGCCTGCGCGGCCGCGACTGCGGGCGCTGGAGGCACGAAGCCGCCGGCATCCATGGCCTCACGAGCGATCACGGCGGGATCGCCCAGCTGGGCGATGCGCGCCTCGGCGGCATCCGGATCCAGAGTCGAGAGCTCCTCAGTGATCCCGGCGCGGATCTCTGCGGCGATGCCGTGCGGCACGTCCCGCAGCGCCGCATCGAGCCGAGCGAGGTAGTCGGAGGTGTCGGTCATCATCATGTTTCCCTTCACAGGGGGCGAGAGACGGTCGGGCCGAAGGGTTCCTGCGGCGTGCGGCCGCGCATCCGCCAGAGCAGCCAGAGGCCGGATGCCGGGACGACCACGGCGACGGCGATGATGATGAGGAAGTGCGGACCCACGAGCAGATTGGGGACGAGCGGGTTCTCCGCTTCCGGCGGAGTGCCCGTTCCGGATGCCTCATGCACCTCGACGGCGCCCGTCGTCGTGAAGGCGGCGAACGAGAACAGCATCAGCCCGCCGAAGAGCACCACGGGGACGAGGATGGCGACCAGCTTCTCCCAGGTGCGCCACATCGAGCTCATCAGCACGAGCGCCACGCCCACGAACCAGCCCGCGACGGGCACGAGATAGCCTCCGAAGCTCAAGGTGAGCGCCGCAGCGATGGCGAAGCCGCGACTGCGGGAGACCGGGACGGATCCCGGCGATGCGACCGCATCCGGACGTGTGGCGACCGGCACTGCCGGCGGCGCGTACCCGCCGGCATCCAGAGCCTCCCGGGCGATCACCGTCGGATCGCCCAGCTGCGCGATGCGCGCCTCGGCAGCATCCGGTTCCAAGCTCGTCAGCTCCTCGGTGATGCCATCGCGGATCTCCGCGGCGAGGCCGTGAGGCACGTCGCGCAGCGCGACTTCGAGTCGGGCGAGGTAGTCGGAGGTGGCGGTCATCATCGTGTTTCCTCTCCCACGAGGCGTGAGACGGTCAGGGCGAACGGCTGCCACTGCGTGCGGAACAGCGCGAGCTGCGCGACCCCCGCGTCTGTGAGCCGGTAGTACCGCCGCACCGGACCGGAGTCCGACGGCTGGTCGAAGGTCGTGACCCAGCCGTTGTCGCGGAGTCGTCCGAGCAGCGGGTACAGGGTGCCGATGCTGGCAATGAGCCCGGACTCCGTGAGCGCATCGGCGAGCTGCCAGCCGTACATCGGCTCGCGGGCGAGCAGGCCGAGCACGCAGTACTCGACCACGCCCTTGCGCATCTGCGCTCCCACGTCCGCTGTCATGCGTCACAAGCTAGCATGCGTCACAAGACAGCACAACACAGACGGACTGGGAGCGGCTCGCTCAGGCGGGAGCGAGCCGCTCAGGAAGAGGCAGCTCTCCGACGACCCGGAGCGGAACGCGCGTCAGGCGCGCGGCATCCGCACGCCGGGCAGGCTCCACGCGGCGAACGCCGGACCCTCGGCCGCGAGCGCGACGGCGCCGTCGGATGCCGTCGCCAGCGTCGCGTCGCCGTACAGCTCTGCGGCATCCGCGGCACCGGGCAGGGCGCCGGGCGCGAGCTCGACGTCCGCTCCCCCGCGGGTCGCGAGCACGAGCACGCACTCCTCGGCGCTCTCGCGCACGAACACGACCGTCTCATCGTCGACGTGCAGCCAGCGCATCCCGCCCGTCCCCAGCACGGGGTGCGCACGGCGCAGCCCGACCAGCGAGCGGTAGGTCTCGAACACCTCGGCGAGCTCCGGCTCGTGCTGCCGCGACCACGGCATCGGCGTGCGGCTGCTCTCGCCGTCGGCGCCGGTGAGCCCGAACTCGTCGCCCGCGAAGATCACCGGCACGCCCGGCATGGTCATCGACAGCCCGACCGCCACCGGCATCGTTCCGGGCGCCGCGTTGGTCGCGAAGCGCGCGGTGTCGTGCGTGTCCAGCGGCTGCATGTTCCCCAGCCGCACCCGCCACGGGATGCCCGCCGTGAAACGGGTCACGGCATCCGCGAAGTCCCGTGCCGTGTAGCGCGGGATGCCACCGATCGGCTGCGTGAAGAACCACGGCTCGGTCACCTGCTGGCCGTCGTAGGTGAGGTACGGCGCACCGGTCGGCTCGCTCAGCCAGCCCCAGAGCGGGCGAGTGAACGCCGGGTAGGTCATGGCGCCGTGCCAGCCGTCGCCCTGCAGGTCGGTGGCCGCGTCGTTGGTCGACTCCCCCAGCACGATCGCATCGGGGTTGATGGCCCGCACGGTCTCCGCGAGCAGCTGCCGCACCTCGGCGTTCAGGTCCACAGCGCCCAGGCGACCGGTCATGTTGGCCACGTCGATGCGCCAGCCGTCGATCGAGTACGGCGGCTTCAGCCACTTGGCGACCACCGAGTCCTCGGCGGTGATGAACCGCTCGCGCAGCGCGTCGCTGGCCCAGTTGAACTTCGGCAGCGTCGGCGTGCCCAGCCACGACTCGTAGGCCGTATTGCCGGCATCCGTGAAGTAGTAGAAGCTCTCGGTCTCGGCGCCGGGGTGCCCGAGCGCCTGCTGGAACCATTCGTGCCGGTCGCCGGAATGGTTGCTGGTCAGGTCGCCGATCACGCGGATGCCGCGGGCGTGCGCCTCTTCGATCAGCCTGACGTACGCGTCCTCACCGCCGAGCAGAGGGTCGATCGTGTCGAAGCTGGACGCGTCGTAGCGGTGGTTCGACGCCGCGGGGAACACCGGAGTCAGGTAGAGCAGGTCCACGCCGAGCGCGACCAGGTGGTCCAGGTGCTCGACGACGCCCGGCAGGTCTCCTCCGTAGAACTGCTTCGACCGGCCCGGCACGACGGGGTCGACCGGGTCACCCCAGGAGGCCGGGATCGCCCAGTCCGGGGTGGGATGCTCATCGGCCTGCACGGACCGCGCGAACCGGTCCGGGAACACCTGGTACATCACCGCGCCGTGCAGCCATGCCGGCGGGGCGGGGGTGGCCGCGAGCGCGAAGTCCTCGGCGTCCAGGGTCTCGCCGGTGTGGATGCCGGTCTGGTTCAGCCATTCGACCCGCCCGTCCTCGTGCAGCAGCACGAAGCGGTAGCCGTGCCGAGGGTTTCGCACGTGGATCGGCGCCTCCCACCAGTCCCAGCCGTCGGCGGCGCCGAGCAGCACGGCATCCGTCCACTCCGGCTCGTGATCCGGGTTGGACCGGGTGCGCACCGCCCTCAGCGGACCGTACCCCGCCGGCACCCGCAGTCGCACGGAGACCGTGTCGCCGAGCGCGGGGGCGTCGTCCGAGACGAAGAGCGGTGAGCCGTCGTGATGCGGGAGGGTCATGACAGGCATCCTGCCCTACTTGACCGCACCCGCGGTGAGTCCGCCGACGATGTACTTCTGCAGCAGCAGGAACAGCACCATCACCGGGATGGCCGCCATAACGGCGCCCGCGGAGAACGCCGACCAGTCCGCATAGCGCGGGTTGGCGACGAGCTTGGTCAGTCCGACCACGAGCGTCTGCTTGTCGGGGTCGATCAGCATGATGCTGGCGATGACGTACTCGTTGACCGTGCCGATGAACGACAGGAGGGCGACCACGGCGAGGATCGGCGCGACCAGCGGCAGGATCATCGTGAAGAAGATGCGGGCGTGCCCGGCTCCGTCGATGCGAGCGGCCTCGTCGAGCTCCATCGGCAGCGTGTTGAAGAAGCCGTACATGAGGTAGGTGTTCACGCCCAGCGCGCCGCCGAGGTAGATCAGGATCAAGCCTGTGTGCGTGTTCAGCCCGATCGCGGGGAACCAGTCCCCCAGCGTCGACATGAGCAGGAAGATCGCGACCACGGCCAGCAGCTGCGGGAACATCTGCACCACCACGATGGTGACGAGGCCCACGCGGCGTCCGGTGAACCGCATCCGCGAGAACGCGTACGCGGCCAGTGCGCCCAGGAAGACCGTCACGAATCCGGTCACCGTCGCGATGACGAGGGTGTTCCAGAACCACATCGGGTACGGGTTCTTCGGGTCGGTGAGGATGCGCACGTAGCTGTCGATGCCGATGGCGGAGAACAACTGGTTCGACCCGGTGAGCGTGCCCTTGGGGTTCAGCGAGGCGGAGACCACGTACAGCAGGGGGAACACCGCGAACGCGCTGACGACGATCGCGACGACGTGGCGCCAGCCGGTGTCGCCGAACCACTTGCCGAACGAGCGGCGGGCGGGGCGCAGGTCGCGGACGGAGGAAGCGGTGCTCATGTCAGTTCAGCTCCTCGAGGGCCTTGGTCTTGCGGAAGCTGATGATCGAGATCGCCGCGACGACGATGAAGATCAGGATCGTGAACGCCGATGCCAGACCGTAGTCGCGGGTCTGACCGGTGAACGCCACCTTGTAGACCATGGAGATCAGGATGTCGGTGTGCCCGACGGGGATCGACACGTCATCGAAGCGGGGGCCGCCGTTGGTGAGCATGTAGATCAGGTTGAAGTTGTTGAAGTTGAAGGCGAACGACGAGATCAGCAGCGGCGCCACGGTGACCAGCAGCAGGGGCAGCTTGATGCTGCGGAAGATCTGCCAGGGGTTCGCGCCGTCCATCTCGGCCGCCTCGTTGACGTCGGACGGGATGCCCTGCAGCGCGCCCATGCACACCAGGAACATGTACGGGAAGCCCAGCCACAGGTTCACGATCAGCACCGACACCTTCGCCAGCGTCGGGTCGGTCAGCCAGGGGATGGATGCTCCGCCGAAGAAGACCTGGTTGAGGAAGCCGAAGCTCTCGTTCATCATGCCCGCCCACACCAGCGCCGACAGGAACGCCGGGAACGCGTAGGGCAGGATCAGCAGGATGCGGTAGCCGTTGCGGAACCGCATCCGGGTGTTGTTGAACACCAGGGCGAGCAGCAGCCCCAGGAAGAACGTGGACGCCACAGAGATCAGCGCGAACACGAACGTCCAGATCGTCACCGAGATCAGCGGCCCGCGGATCGAGGCATCCGTCACCGCCCGCAGGAAGTTGTCGAAGCCCACCGTGATCTGCCAGCCGGGAAGCAGCTGCTCGCCGTTCTCGGCGGTGAACGCGCCGACGCCGGTGTCGCGGTAGACGGTGCCGGTCTTGGTGTCGGTCATGGTCCCGGCCGCGGTGTCGTACTCGAGCGTCGACACGTACCGGTAACCGCTGCGTCCGTCGGGCGTGCGGATCGTGCCGTCGTTGGGGTCGTCGCTGAACGGGATCGACAGCTTCTCCACCTCGTCGGAACGGGAGATCACGTCGGCGAAGGACAGGCTCGTCCATCCGTCGACGGAGACCGCCCTGTCGCCGTCCATGCCTGCGCCCTGCACCTTCTGCAGCGGCTGCTCATCGGTGCCGACCCAGACGTCGCCGTCCTCGGGATCGGTGACCAGCAGGCCCAGTGCGCCGAGCTTCTCCACGACGGTCACGCCGTAGGTGGGCGAGTCCGCCACCCGCTCCTGGGCGGAGCGCATCAGCGATGCGACGGCCTGGTCCTTGCTGCCGTTGTGCCCGGTGCCGTAGTTGGTGAACCCGATGTACCCGGTGTACAGGAGCGTGAACACCTGGAACAGGATCAGGAAGATGACGCCGGGCGTCAGATACTTCGCCGGGACGTGTCGCCGGGAGAAGTAGATCCAGTTGACCAGGATCGCCACGACCACGACGACACCCAGCACGACCCATTCGGATGCCGTGTAGAGCACGAACGCCGCATACAGGGCGATCGCGTCGACGATCGCCAGAAGGCCGATCTTGAGCAGCATCCAGCCGACGTGCCCCGACGCCGCCTCGGCGATCGCGGCAGCCTGGCGCTGCTTCCTCGTGCGGGGCGCCTGCGGCGCCTCCAGCTCAGTGGCCTGGCTCATCCTCACCCCTTTGTGCACGGCTGCCAGGACGGGGCACGTGCCCCGTCCTGGCAGCGGTGGACTGCTTCACTCGACCGCGGCCGGTCGGCCGCGATCGGTCGCGATCACTTCTTGATCGCGCCTGCGACGTCGTCGGCCAGCTTGGCCCACGTGGCCTGCGGGTCCGCGCCCTTGATGATCGCGGCCTCGGCGACGCCCCAGAACTGCCAGACCGAGCCCATGGCGGGGATCGCGGGCATCGGCACCGCATCGGCACCGACGGCCTGGAAGCCGGCGATGATGGGGTCGGATGCCGCCTTGTCGGCTGCTGCGGTGAGTGCGGGCAGCACGTTGCCGGCCTTGAACAGCTCGAGCTGGACATCGGACGTACCGATGTAGTTCACGAGGAAGTCGTTCGCGGCGACCTTGTTCTTGGACTCGGAGCTGACGAAGAAGCCCTTCACGCCCGCGAACGGGGAGGCTGCCTTGTCGGTGGGGCTGGGGATCTTGTCGATGGCGACCTTGATGCCCGCGTCCGTGGCCGCTCCGACGTTCCAGGGGCCGGTCAGCCAGAAGGCGGCCTTGCCGTCGAGGAACTGCTGCTTGGCGATGTCACCGTCGATGTCGGTGTTCAGAGTGCCGGCCTTGCCCTGCGCTGCCAGCCAGTTCGCGAAGGCGATGCCGCCGTCGTTGCCCAGCTGCAGGTTGGTCGGGTCGTAGGAGCCCTGGGCGTCGGTGCCGAAGACCGGGGCGCCGAACGCGGTCTGGAACGGGTACAGGTGGTAGGGGTTGCCCTCGGCGCCCTGCTCGACCACGAACGGCTGGTCGAGGCCGGCCGCCTTGCCCTTCGCGATCATGTCGTCGAAGCTCGTGGCGGCCTCGGGAACGATGGCGGTGTTGCGCAGCACGGCGATGTTCTCGACCGCGTAGGGGAGCATGTAGACCTTGCCCTCGTAGGTCGAGGCCTGCAGTGCCACGGGCAGGTAGTCCTTGGACGCGTCGCCGAGCTCGAGCGGAGCCACGACGCCGTTGGTGGACAGCTCGCCGAGCCAGTCGTGCGCACCCATGGTGATGTCGGGGCCCTTGCCGGTCGGCACCTGCTGGATGAAGTCGTCCTTGATGTTGTCGACGTTCTTGCCGACGATCTGGACCTTCACACCGGTCTTCTTCTCGTACGCCTCCGCGGCGCCCTTGACGGCGTCGACGCGCTCCGAGTCGACCCAGACGACCAGCTTGCCGGCCTTCGCGGAATCGCCGTCCGCTCCCTTGTCGCCCGTGTTCGCGGACGAGCAGCCCGCGAGCGCCAGCGAGGTCAGGACAGTGATCGCGCCGAACGCCGCGATGCTCCTCTTGGTCACCTTCATTGGTGGGTGCCTCTCTCGATGTAGTGGGGCCTGCGTGATTGCAAGCGCTTACAGTATGCATCGCTCGGACACGGTAACGCAATGGAAGGAATCGTCGATATGAACCTGTTACTCGGGAAGTCGGGCACTCCAACAGCTTGAAAGCGCTTCCAACCAGACGATGAAACGGCATCCTCGATAGACTTCGGGCATGGCTGACAGCTCATTCGACATCGTGTCCAAGGTGGATCACCAGGAGGCGGACAACGCCCTCAACCAGGCCCGCAAGGAGATCGAGCAGCGCTACGACTTCAAGGGCACCGGCGCCTCGATCACGTGGAGCGGCGAGCAGATCGTCATCGTCGCGAACTCCGAGGAGCGCGCGAAGGCGGTGCTGGACGTGTTCCAGTCGAAGCTCATCAAGCGCGGCATCTCCCTGAAGAGCCTGGAGTCCGGCGACCCCGTCGCCAGCGGCAGGGAGTACCGCCTGACCTCGACTCTGAAGGACGGCATCTCCAGCGAGAACGCCAAGAAGATCGGCAAGATCATCCGCGACGAGGGTCCGAAGGGCGTGAAGTCGCAGATCCAGGGCGACGAACTGCGCGTGCAGTCCAAGAGCCGCGACGACCTGCAGTCCGTGATCGCGCTCCTGAAGGGCAGCGACCTCGACATCGACCTGCAGTTCATCAACTACCGGTGACCCGCGGCCGCCGTCATACCGGCATCCCGCCTCTCCTCAGACGTCCGCGCACCCGCTAGGCTGGGGCCCAGCGGGGCGTTAGGGGACGCTCCGCCCGGGATTCGTGGGGAATCCCTGGGTCATTGGGGAATCTGGGGGTCATCGGGGTGTCCGTCGACGAAGAACAGCGGCTGGGGTCCGCGAGCACGGCGAAGAAGCAACTGCTGGCCGAGGGGGTGTTCCACCTGATCGGCGAGCGCATCGTCACCGGCGAGCTCGCGCCCGGGGATCGCATCCGCGACGCCGACGTGGCGCGCGAGCTGTCGGTGTCGCGCACGCCCGTCCGGGAGGCGCTGCAGCGGCTGGAGCGCATCGGCCTGGTCACGATGTACCCCAGCAGGTACACCGAGATCAGCCGCCTCACGCCCGAGACGATCCGGATGTCGCACGACTTCGCCGGTCTGCAGGCGGGCGTCATCGTGCGGCTGTCCTGCTCGCGGCTGACGGCGGCCGACCATGAGACGCTTTCGCCGATGATCGCGAGGATCGCGGCGAGCGTCGACGACCCCGCCGCCTGTTCGCAGGCGCGGCGCGAGGTGATCGGCTACCTCGCCGCCCGGAGCGGCAACACCCTACAGCAGTCGCTGGTCGACGAGGCCTCCATGGCCCTCGCCCGAGCGCTGCGCGGCTTCGCGATCACCCCCGAGCACAGGCCTCGTCTGCTCGACGCCTGCGGCGAGCTAGACCGGGCGCTGCGCGATGGGGATGCGGATGCAGCGGAGCAGGCCTGCCGCGTGATCTACGACGTGGCGTGAGCCAGGGCATCCGCTCGGTCAGCGCGACGCCACCCAGCCGGTGACCCAGCGCTCCAGCCGGGCGTAGGCGTCCTCCCGAGCCTCGTGGCGCGACAGGAACACGTCGTGCAGCGCGCCGTCGATGCGCTCGACCGTCACCGACGAGCCCAGCCGCAGGGCGGCGCGGGCGATGTCGTCGACGACCAGCACGCTGTCCGCCCGCGTGAGCTCGTCCGACCAGCGCCGCGGCACGGCCGTGCGCGCCGACAGCAGCACGCAGATCGGGGCGTCGATGTGAAGGCCGGCCGAGACCATCCGATGCCCCTGCAGGATCGCGTGCAGCCACGCGGCGTGCACGGTCATGGTCTGCTCCGGGCGCCAGGCCAGATCGACCTCCATGGGATCCTCGGGATCGGCCACCTCGTTCTGCGCCCGCGTGTAGAACCCCAGGTCCACCTGCGGCGCGGCATCCTTCGGCCACCACCGCGCCTGCAGCTCGACCATCGGCGCGATCGCCGGGCGCGCTGCACCGAGCTGGAACTCCAGCCAGGGCGAGTTGAGGATGACGGCGTCGACCTCGTCCGGATGCCGGGACGCCCACAGGCTGAGCGTCAGCCCGCCTGTGGAGTGCCCGAGCAGCACGAGGCGGCGCCCCGCTGCATCCCCTCGCGCCGCGAGCGCGGCCTCGATGTCGGCGTCATACTCGGCGAGGTCCGTGATGAACCCCGGAGTCTGACCGGGACGCAGGCTGCGGCCGTACTTCCGCAGGTCGAGGGCGAAGAAGCGCGCGCCCCGCGAGGTCCAGAACCGGGCCAGGCGCTTCTGGAAGAAGTAGTCCGACCATCCGTGCACGTAGAGCACGTCGACGTCCGCGAGCGGACGCCGGTCGCGGAGGCTCCACCACGGTCGCGGCTCGGGCAGTGCGCGCACGACCGTCGCGACCACGTCGCCCTCGGCATCCGGCTCCAGCGGCAGCGTCAGCTGCTGGAACTCGTCGCCGAGCACATCAGGAACCCACTCGCCCATGAGGTCAACCTATCGGTCGGCCGGACGGCGCTTCGAACCCACGGATCAGCGGAGCGCTCACTCCCCGCGCGAGACGCGGACCATCTCGTCGCGCGGCACGAGCTTGACGCGCTCGCGAGCACTCTCGTGGGCCTCGCCCAGGGCGATCTCGTGCGCGTCCAGGCGGTGCCACCCGTCCAGGTCGGTCCACTGGACGCCGCGCTCGGCGAGCAGCGCGGGGATCGCCTCGTCGGACGGGTCCTCGGGGTGCCACCACGAGCCCTGGTCGTTGATCAGGTGCTGCACGGTCTCCATGGCATCCGACTTGGTGTGGCCGATCAGGCCGACCGGACCGCGCTTGATCCAGCCGGTCGTGTAGATGCCGGGCACCCGCTGGTTGGACTTGGTCTCCAGCACCTGGCCCTCGCGGTTCGGGATGACGCCGTGCTTCTTGTCGAACGGCACACCGGCCAGCGGAGAGCCGAAGTAGCCGATCGCGCGGTACAGCCCCTGCATGGGGACCTCGCGGAGCTCGCCCGTGCCGACCGCGCCGCCGGCGCCGTCCGACTCGGTGCGCTCGTAGACGAGGGCCGCGACACGGCCGTCCTCGTCCTTCTTGACCTCGACCGGGCGCGCCCAGAAGTGCAGGTGCAGACGACGGGATGCCGTGCCTCCCGCGTTGTTCACGGAGTCGAGCTTGCGCCAGGACTGCATGATCCGGTCCATGACCATGACCTGCTTGTTGCTGGCGACCGCCTGCTGGGAGGCCTCGTCGTACTGGAAGTCCTCGTCGTAGACGACCATGTCGACATCGCGCAGCTCGCCGAGCTCGCGCAGCTCGAGCGGGGTGAACTTCACCTGCGCCGGGCCGCGACGGCCGAAGACGTGCACGTCGGTGATCCGGCTCGCCTTCAGCCCCTGGTAGACGTTGTCGGGGATCTCGGTGACGAGCAGGTCGTCGGCGTGCTTGGCGAGCATGCGCGCCACGTCCAGCGCGACGTTGCCGTTGCCGATGACGCCGACCGACTCGGCATCCAGGGTCCACTCCGGCGAGACGTCCGGATGCCCGTCGAACCAGCTCACGTACTCGGCTGCGCCGAAGGAGTGGGCCGCGTCGATGCCGGGGATGTCCAGGGCGGAGTCGCGCACCGCGCCTGTCGCGAAGATGACCGCGTTGTAGTGGCGCTTGAGGTCCTCGAGCGTGATGTCGGTGCCGAAGTGCACGTTGCCGAACAGGCGCATGTCGCCGTGGTCGATCACGTTGCGCAGCGCGTTGATGATGCCCTTGATGCGCGGGTGATCCGGCGCGACGCCGTAGCGGACCAGGCCGTACGGCGCCGGGAGCTGCTCGAAGAGGTCGATGGAGACATCGAACTTGCGCTCGGCCTTGAGCAGGATGTCAGCGGCGTAGATGCCCGCCGGTCCCGCCCCGACGATGGCCAGCTTGAGCTTCGTCAATGGGGTTCCTTCCGTCAGCTGCTGCGATCGGCCAGAGTCTCCGCGAACCGGGTCAGCGACTCGCGCACGGTGCCCTTGGGCAGCGGTGCGAGCGCGGCGACGGCATCGGCCGTCCAGGTGCGGGCGAGCTCCATGGTGCGCCGGGTGGCGTCATGATCGCGCAGTTCTGCGAGCGGCCCGTCGAGGACGGCGGGATCCGCCCCCTCGGCGATGCGCGCGACGCCCTCGTCGATGCGCGCGGCCAGGTCGATGTCGGCGGGCGCCGTGCCGGTCTTCAGCAGCAGCGAAGGCATGGTGGGCACGCCGGCCCGCAGGTCGGTGCCGGGAACCTTGCCGGTCTCCTCGGCATCCGCGGAGAGGTCGATCACGTCGTCGAGCAGCTGGAAGGCGACGCCGACCTTCTCGCCGTAGACGCGCAGCGGCTCCTCGTACTCGGCGGGGGCGCCGGAGAAGATCACGCCGCCCTGCGTTGCCGCGGCGATCAGCGAGCCGGTCTTGTCGGCGAGCACCTGGATGTAGAACTCGATGGGGTCGTCGCCCGGCTGCGCGCCCACGGTCTCGTGCATCTGACCGAGCACGAGGCGCTCGAAGGTGTCCGCCTGCAGGCGCATCGCCCGCTCGCCGTGCCGCGACATGATCTGGCTGGCGCGCGAGAAGAGGATGTCACCGGTGAGGATCGCGACGTTGTTGCCCCACACGCCGTGCGCGGCCGGGACACCGCGTCGGGTGTCGGCGCCGTCCATGACGTCGTCGTGGTACAGCGAGCCCAGGTGGGTGAGCTCCAGCGCCTTGGCGATGTCGATCACGGCCGCGCTGTTGCCGTCGCCGAGTTGGGCGGTCAGCAGCGTGAGCACGGGGCGGATGCGCTTGCCACCGGCCTCGTAGAGGTAGCGGGCCACGGCGTCCGCGACCGGGTCCGCCATCCTCAGCTCGTCGGCCAGACCCGCCTCGACCAGGTCGAGGCCCTCCTCGATGCGCGTGGCGATGCGTCGCGCGGCGGGACCGAGGAAGACGCGGTCGCTGAAGCCGAGTCGGCTCGCCAGTCGCGTGCCCGGGGAAGCGGGGCTCGAAGTCACGTGTTCCAGCCTACCTGCGCGCACGGGCGCACATGTCCGTCCTGTCGTGGCCGGGTCGCGTGGATGCTCAGGCCAGGGCATCCACGAGGGGCCGGAACTTCACGCGGGTCTCCAGCAGCTCCGCCTCGGGGTCGCTCCCCGCCACGATGCCGGCGCCCGCGTACGCCGTCACGGCGCGAGCGCCGGACTCGTGCTCGGGAGCGTCGGCGAACTGGGCGCAGCGCAGGGCGATCGCCCACTCGCCGTCGCCCGAGGCGTCGATCCAGCCGACCGGTCCCGCGTAGCGCCCGCGATCGAAGGGCTCCAGACGGCGGATCGCCTCGACCGCAGCATCCGTCGGGGTCCCCGCGACGGCCGCGGTGGGATGCATGACGCCGACGAGATCGAGCGCCGAGGCGCCGTCGTCGAGCTCGCCGCTCACGTCTGTCGCGAGGTGGAAGAGATTCGGCAGCTCCAGCACGAACGGGGCATCGCTCGCCGTCAGGGCGCGGGTGTGCGGACGCAGCGTGGCCAGCACGCTCTGCACGGCGAAGCTGTGCTCGGCGAGGTTCTTCGCACTGGCGGCGAGATCTGCGGATGCGACGGAATCGGCGTCCGGGTCGGCGCCGCGACCGATGGTGCCGGCCAGCACGCGCGCGGTGACCGTGCGGGCGTGCGTGGTGACGAGTGTCTCCGGGCTCGCGCCGATCAGGCCGTCCACCGCGAAGGTCCAGGTGTCTGGATACTCCGTCGACAGGGCGCGCACGAGGCGGCGCAGGTCGGCACTGCCGGGGACGGTGCCGGTCAGGTCGCGAGCGAGCACGACCTTGCTGTACGCGCCGTCCGCGATCTCGTCGAGCGCCCTGCGCACCGCATCCTGGTAGCTCTGCGGCGTCTGCGCACCGGGGCCGACGCGACCTGCCCAGTGCGGCGCGAAGCCCTGAGGCTCCGGCACGTCGGCGAAGCCCGGCTCGTCGGCGGTGCGGATGCGGGTGATCCAGCTGCGGCCGTCTCGGCGGCCGATCACGGCCCTCGGCACGACGAGCACGCTCGCGGCGGACGAGTCCTCGTCGAAGGTCAGCGCGCCGAACGCGACCAGTCCGGTGCCCGGAAGGCCTACGGGGTCGTCGACCTCGGCATCCTGCACCAGTTGCCGCCAGGCATCCGCGACGATCGCTGCGCGGGGCCTGTCCTGCCCGGCCGGGACGCGGACGGTCGCGGCGATCCCGTCGCCTGCGGCCACGATCCCCTCGCCGCGGCGCAGCCAGGCGACGGGTCCGGCGGCGGGGGTGTGTGCCAACAGATCGTCGACGGGTGGGATCTCGCGGGTCTGCGCGACCAGGCGGGTGCTGCTCACCCGTCCAGCCTACTTCTCGGGCTGGCGCTCCATGCCCAGCGCCTCCAGGCGGTCGAGCCACGGGTCGGCGGTGGCGTCGTCGAACGGGGCGATCTGCGTGCGCACCTTCTGCTCCAGGTCCAGCGCCAGCGCCTCGAGGTGCGCGATCACGTCGGCCGGGTAGCCGTACTGCACCAGGTGCTCGGCCCACTCGTCGCGGTCGTCGACCCACGTGCCGCGCTCCCCCTCGACGCGCACGACGTCGAGGTCCATGTCGATCCCGTGCGCGAGCGCGGGCATGCCGGGTTCGCCGTCCTCGGCATCCGCCGTCCAGCGCAGATCCCAGGCGAGGTCGATGTAGATGCGCATGCCCTTCGGATGCCCGCGGTTGATCGTGAGCGCGAGGTCGGCGGCGCCGCGATCCGGGTCCGGGTGCGGGATGAGCGTGATGTTCGGAGCGGGTGCCGTGAACTCGCGACCTGGACGGCTGCTGCGCCATCCCCGCGGCTGTCCGACCCAGTCGCCCCACTGATCCGAGCCCAGGTAGACCTGCTCATTGGTCCAGTGCGGCGAGCCGTCCCATTTGCGCCACTGGACGATCATCGGGGTGCCGGGCTCAGGACGGTTCGCGCTCACCCGCCGAGTCTATGCCCGGGTCGAACCGGCGCAGATCGGGGGCCAGCCCCTCGCGCGAAGCGCGCAGCATCCGCCCGCTTTAGGATCGAAGCATGGAGCCGAACCGCGCCGACCTCGGCAAAGACCCCTCGCACGTCAGCGGCATGTTCGACCAGGTCGCCGCAGGCTACGACCGCACGAACACCGTGATGACGTTCGGCAACGACGCCTTCTGGCGCGCGGCGACCACGCGCGCCGTCGCCCCGAAGCGCGGGGAGCGCATCCTCGACCTCGCCGCGGGGACCGCATCCTCCTCGGCATCCCTGGCCGGCAGCGGCGCGCAGGTCGTCGCCGCCGACTTCTCCCCCGGCATGCTGGCCGAGGGCCGCCGCCGGCACGGTCACCTGCCCAACATCACGTTCGTCGAGGCGGATGCCACGAATCTGCCCTTCAAGGACGGCGAGTTCGATGCCGTCACGATGTCGTACGGCCTGCGCAACGTGCAGGAGCCGAAGAAGGCGCTGGCCGAGCTGTTCCGGGTGACGAAGCCGGGCGGGCGCATCGTGATCAACGAGTTCTCCACGCCTCCGGGCAAGCTGTTCCGCGGGCTCTACCGCTTCTACAACGCGCAGGTGCTGCCGAAGGTCGCCCGCCTCGCCGGCACCAACGGCGACGCCTACGACTACCTCAACGAGTCGATCCGCGACTGGCCGGACCAGCGCACGCTGGCCGGCTGGATCCGCGAGGCCGGCTGGACGGACGTCGAGTACCGCAACCTGTCGTTCGGGATCGTGGCCCTGCACCGCGGACGCAAGCCCCTGGCCTGAGCTCTCGGCCACAACTCCGGAGATCCGGAGGCGTTCGCCGCGTTCTGGCGTGTTTCGCGCCGTGCTCCGGTCAGATCTCCGGAGTTATGGCGCGCAGATCGCTACGAGTCAGCTCGCCGCGAGGCGCTTCTTCTCGACCTCGACGTCGAAGTCGGCTGCGGGCCACTGCGGGTCGATGTCCTCGAGCGCGGCGATCAGCAGCTCCTGCACGGCGAGGCGCGCGTACCACTTGTGATTCGCCGGAATCACGTGCCAGGGCGCCTCGGCCGACGCGGTGCGCTCGAACGCGGTCTGGTAGGCGGACATGTAGTCGTTCCAGCGCAGCCGCTCGTCGACGTCGCCGGGGTTGTACTTCCAGTGCTTGTCCGGGCGGTCCAGGCGCTCCATCAGGCGCGCCTTCTGCTCGTCCGGCGAGATGTGCAGCATGACCTTGACGATGCGGATGCCGGATGCCGCGACGCGGCGCTCGAAGTCGGCGATGGCGCCGTACCGTCGCTCGATCTCCTCCTCGGATGCCAGCTTCCGCACCCGGCCGATCAGCACGTCCTCGTAGTGCGAGCGGTCGAAGACGCCGATGAAGCCGGGCTGGGGCAGGCGGCTCTCGACCCGCCACAGGAAGTCGTGCGCGCGCTCCTCGTCGGTCGGCGCCTTGAACGCGACCAGTTCGATGCCCTGCGGGTCGACTCCGCCGACCACGTGCCGCACGATGCCGCCCTTGCCCGCGGTGTCCATCGCCTGCAGCACGAGCAGCACGGCATCCTTCGCGATGCCGGCGCGCGATTCGGCGAACAGCCGCTCCTGCAGCTCGCCGAGCACCTCGCGGCGCGCGGCGAGCTGCTTCGCGCCCTGCTTCTTGCCGCCGTCGAAGCCAGGAGTGCCGTCGGCGTCGACGTCCTCCAGCCGGAAGCCCTCGCCGACCTGCAGTGCCTCGGCCCATGTCGTCTTCGTCATGCCTGCCATTGTGCCGGGTGCGGCGCCACGTATGCGAGAAGCGCGGTGTCGGTGGCCCCGTGCACAATCGGACCATGGACACCTCGCTTCTCGTGATCGTCGTCGCCGTGATCGCCGCAGCGCTCGCCGGCGGGCTCGGCTTCGTGCTCGGCACGCAGCGCGGGCGCGCGACGGATGCCGCGAGTCAGGCCGCGGCGGGCGCCGCGCAGCTGCGCGTCGAGGCGCTGGAGCGGGATGCGGCCGCGCTGCGCGCGGAGACCGCCGGTCGCGTGCAGGAGGAGCGCGCTCTCGCGGAGCAGCGGGTGGCCGAGGCGCGCCGGCAGGGCGAGGCGGCCGTCGCGGATGCCAGGGCGCAGGCGCAGGCGCGCCTGGAGCACGAGCGCTCGGAGCACGTGAGGCGGCTGGCCGAGGTGCGGGACGAGGCGGAGGCCGACCTTGCTGACGAGCGCCGCCGTGCGGCCGAGCGTCTGGAAGAGCTGAAGGCCGATCAGAAGCGGCTCTCCGACGAGTTCGACGCCCTGAGCCGGCGGGCCCTGGAGGCCAATTCCAAGGCGTTCCTGGAGCAGGCCGAGGAGCGGCTGAAGCGGAGTCAGAGCGAGGGCGCGGCCGAGCTGCAGAAGCGGCAGGACGCCGTGCAGCAGCTCATCGAGCCGATCCAGAAGACGCTCGACACGGTGAAGACCGAGATGACCACCGCCGAGAAGGCACGACTGGAGGCGCACGCAGCGCTCAGCGAGCAGGTGCAGTTCATGCGGCAGTCCTCCGAGACGCTGGGCGCAGAGACCCGCAACCTCGTGAATGCGCTGCGGGCGCCGCAGGTGCGCGGCCGCTGGGGCGAGCTGCAGCTGCGCCGGGTGGTCGAGGCCTCGGGCATGGTCAACCACGTCGACTTCGACGAGCAGCTGCACCACAGCACCGACGAGGGCGCGCTGCGTCCCGACATGGTGGTGCACCTGGCCGGTGACAAGCGGGTCGTGGTCGACTCGAAGGTCGCGTTCAACGGCTACCTCGAGGCCATGGAGGCCACGGACGATGCCGTGCGCGCCCAGCGCCTGGCGGCGCACGCCCGGCATCTGAAGAAGCACATCGACGACCTGGGCACCAAGGAGTACTGGGACGTCGTGGCCGGCTCCCCCGAGTTCGTGGTGATGTTCGTGCCCGCCGAGCCGTTCCTGGCCGCGGCGCTCGACCAGGACGCCACCCTGTACGAGTACGCGTTCGAGCGGAACGTCGTGATCGCGACCCCCTCCACCCTCATCGCGCTGCTGCGCACCGTCGGGCATGCCTGGCGACAGGATCAGCTCGCCCAGGAGGCGCAGCAGATCTTCGCCGTCGGCAAGGAGCTGCACAAGAGGCTCGGGACGCTCGGCCAGCACCTCGCGAAGCTGGGCAAGAGCCTGAACAGCACGGTCGACGCCTACAACCGGTTCGCGGGCTCGCTGGATCGCAACGTGGTCACCCAGGCGCGCCGATTCAGCGCGCTGCAGGGGCTGGAGGAGGTGCTCACCGACACCTCGCCGGTCGAGGCCCTCGCGATCGCGCCGTCCAAGGCCGACCTGTACGAGCTCGAGGCCCCGGCCGCGGACGAGGAGAGGTACGCCAGCGCTGATGTCGGCGAGATCGCCCAGCGGCTCGAGTAGATCACCGGCCGGCCGGTCGGCGACCCTCAGCGCTCCAGCGGCACCTCGATGATCTGCGGCCCCGCCACGGGCGAGGTCAGCGCCTGGTCCAGCGCGGAGCGGGTGGTCACCTGCGCGAACTCCCACCCGTAGGCGGCGGCCAGCTCGCGCAGATTCGCGCCGTGCGGTGTGTAGAAGGCACGGTCCAGATCCTCGGCGGGAGCGGATGCCGCCACCTCGAGCCCGTCGAAGATCGTGCCGCCGCCGTCGTTGCCGACGATCACCTGGATGCGCGGTCGCGGCTCGTCGGCCGGGAGAAGCAGCGCCCCGACGTCGTGCAGGAAGGCCAGATCGCCGAGCAGCACGCGCGTCACGCCGACCGCGCCCGACGCCTGGCTCGCCAGCGCGATGCCGAGAGCCGTGGCGATCGTGCCGTCGATCCCCGCCAGCCCCCGATTGGCGTGCACCGGCACCTTCTTGCCTCCGAGCACCTGGTCCGCCACGCGTACCAGCCGCGAGGATCCGAACACCAGGCGGTCGTGCGGCCAGGTGGCGCGCCAGACGGCATCCGCGAGGATCTCGCGATCCACACGGCGCCGCACCGCGTCCAGTTCGGCCCGCACCGCGCTCAGTCGGGTGGCCTTGTCCTCGGACGACAACCCGTCCTGGTCCGGTGCCGGGGCGCTCAGGTCGATCACCTGACCCGCCGAGGCGTTCATCCACGCACCCAGCCACTGCCGGTCGGCGGGTCCGTCGGCCACCGCCACCGCGGCCGCCGAGGTCGTGCGCCCGTTGAGATCCAGCTCCTCGCCGCCGCCGCGCACCGCGACGACGTCCACGTCGGCCCTGGCGAGCACGGCCGCGACCTCGCGGCTGAGGGTGGGGTGGCCGAAGACGACGGCGCGCTCGACCCGGCCGCCGAGTGCCTCGTCCCGCAGCAGCTCGCGGTAGCCGTGCACGATGAGCCGGCCGAAGCGCGCACCGCTGACGATCTCGGCGATCAGCGGCCAGCCGCCCCGATGCGACAGCTCCTCGGCATCCGCTCCGGCATCAGCTCCGGCGACCACGACCGTGCGCGGGCCGCGGTCCAGGAGCAGCGTGTCCGCGGACGCGCGGGCGGGCGCGGGACCCGGCACGGCGTCGGCGGCACCCGCCGCGGACAGGGGTTCGCGTGCGGGAAGGTTGAGGTGCACCGGGCCGGCGACCCCGGAGACACCGTCGCCGCGCAGGCCCAGGGAGGCCTCCACGGCGGCACGGGCGAGGCCCGTCCAGCCGCTCTCCGGCGCCGTCGGCGGCACCGGGGCATCGATCGCCATCCGGGTGAAGGGGCCGAAGATCCCCTGCTGCACGGTGGCCTGGTTCGCGCCGATGCCGCGCAGCTCCGGCGGGCGGTCGGCGGTCAGCAGCAGCAGGGGGACGCCGGAGTGGAAGGCCTCCATCGTGGCGGGCAGCAGATTGCCCGCCGCCGTGCCCGATGTGCAGACGATCGCCACCGGGACTCCGGTCTCGCGCGCGATGCCGAGGGCCGTGAATCCGGCCACGCGCTCGTCGATGCGGACGTGCACCTGCAGATGGCCCGTGCGGGACAGCTCCATGGCTGCCAGCGCGAGCGCCTGCGACCGCGATCCAGGCGCGAGCACGAGGTCGCGCACACCGCTCCCGATCAGTCCGGCGAGCAGCTCGGCGGAGGCTTCCGAAGCGGGCGAGGCGGAGGGGACGGGCCCCGTCACGAGCGCGGGTCCGCGCCGTCGGGGTCGTCGTCCAGGCGCGCCAGCTCGGCCTCGAGCTCGCGGATGCGGGCATCCTGCTCGGCGTCGTGCATGCGGCGCAGCACCCGCGGGTCGTCGTCCGGCGGCACCACGTAGGCCGTGTTCACCTCGTCGGCGCGGAGCCGGCCGAGCGCGAACCAGAGGATGCCCCCGATCACCGGCAGCAGCAGCACGATGAGAACCCAGGCGGTCTTCGAGACGCCACGGTGCCGCGTCGCCGGCTGCACACTGCAGTCGACGATGCTGAACACCCAGAACACCACGGCGAGGAAACCGCCGATGATCAGGAAACGCGCCATGCTTCCAGTGTAGGTCGCCGGGCCCGGACGGGCCCCGGTGCCTCATCGCCGCCGCACAGCGCACGCCTAGCGCGCGCTCCTAGACTCTTTTCTGTGAAGAAGTTGCCACCCCTCCTCGTCTACTCCGTGCTGCGGCTGCTGGCGTTCCTCGTGCCGCTCGCGATCATGTGGTTCTTCTTCCCGATCTTCCAGGAGTTCTGGTGGCTGGCGGCCCTGTTCGCCGCGCTGATCGGCATGAGCATCTCCCTGCTGTTCCTGCGCGCGCCGCTCTCGGACGCATCGCGCGACATCTACGCCCGCCGCAACCGCACCGACTCCGACGCGGATGCCGAGGATCGCGCGACCGACGAATGAGCCGCAGGACGTGACATGCACAAGGAGCGGATGCCGATCGGCATCCGCTCCTTCCGCATCAGGGCGTCAGCGCCGGAAGGTCACGTGCGTCGTGCCGCTCTCCGCCACCTCGCTGACGACCTCGTAGCCCTGCTCGAGCCCGCGCAGGTCGTCCCACAGCCGCTCACCGCGGCCGAGCAGGATCGGCGCGATCGCGACGTGCAGCCGATCGACGAGGTCCGCGCGCAGGAACTGCCGCACGACGTCGACGCCTCCGCCGACGCGCACGTCGCCGCCCGCTGCCGCCTCGGTCGCCCGCGCGAGGGCATCCTCGGCGGTCGTGTCGATGAAGTGGAACTCGGTTCCGTTCGCGAACTCGATCGACGGCTTCGCGGTGTGCGTGAGCACGAACACCGGCACCTGGAACGGCGGCTCCTCGCCCCACCAGCCTCGCCAGTCGGGGTCGTCGCCGAACAGATGCAGCCCGAACATGCCCGCGCCCATGATCTCGGCCCCGGTCCCCTCGAAGTAAGCGCTCGCGTACTTCTCGTCCACCCCGGTGGTGCCCTCGCCGGAGGTGTCTCCCAGCACCCGCTCGCGGAAGGTGCGCGTCGACACGTACGCCGCGGTGAGCCGCCCCCAGTCCTCCCCCATCGGGTTCTCCGGGGTCTGGTCGACGGTGGTCGCGAACCCGTCGAGCGAGATGTTCAGGTCCACTCGTACTGCCATGGTCTCTCCTAGCCGTTCGCGGGGTTGGTGGCCTTGCCGTCCAGCCACAGCACGTCCGAGGCGTCGCCGTGCGTGCCGGCGCTCCCGACGTGCTTGTCGCTGATCTGCGGCCCCTTGGTGATCACGTGCACGAGCGCCATTCCGTAGCCGCGCGACAGATCGTAGTCGGATTTCAGCCACTCCAAAATGGGGGTGGCCTTGGTGCTCGAGTCGAAGCCTCGCTGTGACGCCAGCTCGATGAACTGACGCGGGGTGAGACCGGTCTTCGTCTCGATGTTGTCGAGGTATGCCTGGAAGGACATGCGGTGTTCTCCTGCGTTTCGTGGTGGTCAGTCGAGGTCGGTCTGGATGATGACGGCCGAGGCGTGGATGCCGATCAGGCGCATCGTGCCGGTGCCGGTGTTGGTGAACCGGTGCGGCACGAACGCCGGACCGGTGACGGTGTCGCCCGCGGTGGCGAGGATCTGCTCGTCCCCGACCTGGAAGGTCGCGTCTCCCTCGAGCACGACCCAGGTCTCGGGATACGGATGCCAGTGCAGCCCCGACCCCTTCCCCGGCTGGTTGTCGACGTAGAAGTACGACACCGCGGCCCCGTGGTCACGTCCCTCGAAGCGGCGCCCAGGGCCGGTTCCGAGCGGGATCTGGCCGGGTGCGACGAGCGTCGGCTCGGCGAGTGTTTCGATCATGGTCTGCTCCCTGTCGTGTGCACGCCTCACTCTTCCGCCGCGTGCCATGCAACCCTAGAGTTTCGATGTGGATCGAAACATGCGAGGGCGACCGGTGGAGGGTCGCGAGCACCCCGATCACCGCGTCGACTTCCACCTGAGCCCCGGCGACATCCAGGCGGTCCGCTTCGGCATCTCCCCCGGTCACGAGTTCGCGCACGCCGTGCGAGTCCTGCTGCGACCCGAGCAGCATCCGCTGCAGTGGGGCTGGCTGCGGCAGGTGCGCGACAGGCTGCCGCGAGAGCCTTTCGGCCTCCTCGCGCAGGTGATCGGCGCCGACGGCTACATGCCCGACTTCCTCACGGCGGACGCGAGGTGGGACATGACCCCGGTCGACGAGCTCGCCGCGCTCCGCGAGGCGCCGATCCCCGGCATCCTGGTCGATCTCGGCAAGATGATCCTGCGCTCCTCCGGCGAGCGCCGGGCCGCGCTCGTCCGGATGCACGCAGACCCCGTGCGCGCCCGAGCGCTGATCGCCGACGCCTGGGATCAGGTGTGGGATGCCGTGCTCGCACCCGTCTGGCCGCAGCTGGAACGACTGCTGCGCGCTGACATCGCGGTGCGGGCGCGCACGATCACCGCGGACGGCCTCTCCACGATGGCGGGAGGACTGCACCCGAACGTGCGATGGAGCGACGGCGCCGTGCGGGTGCGCCTGCGCCGGCACAGCGAGGACGTCGACTGCCGCGGCTCAGGGCTGGTGCTGGTCCCTTCGGTGATGTCCTCGTGGGGATGCATGGTGATCACCGAGGCGCCCGCGCAGCCGACGCTGTTCTACCCGGCGCGCGGAGTCACAGCGGGCTGGGCGCGCGACAGCGCGGAGCTCGAGGACGCCCTGGGCGCCCTGCTCGGCCCGGCGCGTGCGGGCATCCTGCTGCGCGCTCACGTCGCGCGCACCACCACCGGGATCGCGAAGGATGCCGGGATCGCCGCCTCCACGGCATCCCATCACCTGGCGGTGCTCCGTGACGCAGGACTGATCGCCAGTTCGCGCGAGGGCAATCGGATGCTGCACCTGCGCACGCCGCTCGCCGAGGCGCTGGTCGGCGCGGCGCTGTGACTCAGGCCGCGACGAGCGCCCAGTACATCAGCGCGGCATAGCCGACCGACGACAGCGAGGTCAGGCTCAGGGCGATGATCAGCTCGCGGGGCGTCCGGTACGTCCAGACGATCAGGATCGCCGGGATGATCGCCAGCAGCACCAGCATCGAGAGCCACGCGACGGGGTACAGCAGCAGCGCGAAGACGACGGTGATCAGGAACGGCACGATCACGAACAGCGTGTACACGGCCTGCGTGGCGCGCTTGCCGATCAGCACGGTGAGCGTGCGCTTGCCGACGGCGCGATCCTGATCGATGTCGCGCAGGTTGTTGGCCAGGAGCACGGCACAGGCGAAGAGCCCGGCGGCGACTGCGGCGAGCCAGGCCTCCAGCGGCAGTGCGAAGGACTGCACCCACGTGGTGCCGAGCACGGCCACCAGCCCGAAGAACACGAAGACGAACAGCTCGCCCATCGCGTTGTAGCCATACGGGCGCTTGCCGCCGGTGTAGAACCAGGCCGCGACGATGCACGCCGCGCCGACGATGAGCATCCACCACTGCTGCGTGCGGATCACGATCGCCAGCCCCGCGGCCGCGGCCAGCGCGAAGAACACCAGGGCGGTGTTCAGCACCTGCTTCGGCGAGACGCGACCGGAGGCCGTGAGCCGGGCGGGGCCGACGCGATGCGCGTCAGTGCCTCGGATGCCGTCGCTGTAGTCGTTCGCGAAGTTCACGCCGATCTGCAGCAGAACGGCGACCGCAAGGCACGCCAGCGCGATCACCCAGTGCAGGTGCGGATCGGTGACCTGCGCGGCCCCCGTGCCGAGGATGACCGGTGCGACGGCCAGGGGCAGGGTGCGCAGTCGGGCTGCTCCCACCCAGTCGCCGAAGGTGACCGGACCGGCCTCGATCACGGGCCGCTTCGCCGGGTTGCCGGAGGTCTGCCGCTTCTGCGGCGCGTGCTTGCGCGAGGACGTGCGCGACTTCTTGGAGGTTCCTGCCACGACCGAATCCTATCGAGCAGGCTCGCTCCGCCGGTCAGGATGCCGGCGGCGAGACGATCGGGCGGTGCTCGTAGTAGGTCTGCAGCACGATCGTCGCGCGCGTGCGCACGTTGGCGATCGAGCGGATGTCGTTGACCAGCTTCTCGAGGGCCCGCGGCCCCTTCACGCGGACGAACAGCATGTAGCTCGCCTCGCCCGCGATGGAGTGGCACGCCTCGATCTCGGTCAGGTGCTCCAGCAGTTCGGGGGCGTTGTCCGGCTGGCCGGGATCGATGGGCGTGATCTCGATGAACGCCGACAGCGGCTTGCCGACCTGCTCGGGGTCGAGCAGCGCCTGATAGCCCGTGATCACACCGCGGGTCTCCAGGCGCTTGAGCCTGGACTGCACGGCGGAGGTGGACAGCCCGACGGTCTCGGAGAGCTGCGCGAGAGTCACCCGCCCGTCGCGGGAGATCTCGGCAAGGAGCGCGTGGTCGACAGCATCATCCATGAGTGGAATAATAGTTGCTGAATCCGGTGTTCACCGGAAAATTTCCGTTTCTGACCACGATCGGAGGGTTCGATGTCCACCATCACCAGCACCATCAACACCATCATCGGCGAGCCCGAGGTCGTGGAGGACGCATCGACCGCCGAGACCAGCGCAGCCTGGAAGCTGCTGAAGGACGCCGCGATCGCGCTGCGCCCGCTGCAGATCAAGGACGGCTCGGTGCCCGAAGCCGCCGACCGGGAGGCCGCGGCCCAGCACGTCGCCGAGATCATCGCGGGCATCCGCGCGCTCGCCCCCGCCTTCCCGCACGACGCCGACTACCTCGACGCGCTCGTGGTCGACTTCCAGCGCTGGTCGGACGGCGGCTTCGCCGAGCCCGACTTCCTCGACTCGCTGATGGCGTTCCAGCCGCAGCAGCACCGCATCGACGGCATCCGCCACCTCGTCGTCTTCCCGATGTACACCCAGAACGGCTCGAGCGACCGCCTCGTGGAGGCGCTGATCGTCGAGACGATCTGGCCGGAGTTCATCGCCGAGCTCGAGGCCGGCGACTACGGCAACAAGCTGTTCGTCTCGCTGCGGCTGGTCGACTTCACCCCCGGCTACGACACGAACTCGGCCGTGCTGTTCCCCGAGACCGTCGCGATGCGCGAGATCCCCTCCTTCACCTGGGGCGCGATCTTCCAGGACCGCGAGGCCGCCCGCTACCGTCGCGTCGTCCGCGCAGCATCCGAGATCACCAATCTCGAACTGCCCGAGCGCGCCGCGGCCATGCTCGGCGACCAGCAGATGACCGAGAAGACGTTCGTGATGTGGGACATCATCCACGACCGCACGCACATGCGCGGCGACCTGCCGTTCGATCCGTTCATGATCAAGCAGCGGATGCCGTTCTTCCTGTACTCCCTCGAGGAGATGCGCTGCGACATGACGGCGTTCCGCGAGTCCGTGAAGATCGAGCGCGCGTTCGACGCTCGCGTCGCCGCGGGCGAGAAGCTCACCGACGCCGAGCAGGAGATGCACGACTACGCGCATCTCGTGCAGTACGCGGTGATCTTCGACCGCATCTTCCGCTTCGCGATCACGGGCAACCGCACCCGCAACTACGACGCGGTCGGCGGTCAGCTGCTCTTCGCCTGGCTGCACCAGCACGGCGTGCTGCACTGGACCGACACCGCCCTCGCCTTCGACTGGGACAACGTGCCCGACGCCGTCGTGGCGCTGGGCGACGCGATCGATGACCTGTACTGGCACTCGATCGACCGTCCGAAGATCGCGCACTGGCTGGCGGCGTACGAGCTGGTCCGGGGCACGCTCACGCCGCACCCCGCCTCGCAGTGGGCACGCGGCCTGTCCGACGAGATCCTCGCCGGCGCGCCCAAGGGCTACACCGACGCCGTGATGGACGACGAGTTCCCGCTGTCGATGTTCTTCGAGACCCTCGACAAGAAGATGAAGCCGGTCATCGAGTCGACTGTCGGCATCCGCGGCACCGACGACTGAGCCTCAACCGCGCACGTCTGAAGGACGTTCCCGCTTCTGAAGGATGACTTCAGGCGGGGCGTCCTTCAGACTTGCATCCATCCTTCATCCGCGGCGCAGGGAGCGACCATGAACCGCACGATCCTTCTCGCCGGCGCGACGAGCGCCGCCGGTCTCGCAGTCGCGCGAGCCCTGATCGAGGCGGGCGCGACGGTGATCGCGACCGGTCGCTCCGCCGAGCGCCTCGCGCCCCTCGCGGACGCCGGCGCACGCGTCGAGGTGGCGGATGCCACGAGCCTGACGGACATGAGCGCACTCGCCGAGCGTGTCGGAGCCGTCGACGGCGTGATCTCGCTGGTCGGCGGATGGCGCGGTGGCGGCGGGCTCGCCGGGCAGAGCGACGAGGACTTCGACGCGCTGCTGCCCGCGCTTCAGGCGGTGCGCGCGACCAGCCGCGCCTTCGACGCCTCGATCAGGGCGTCGGATGCCGGTCGCTTCGCGATCGTGTCGTCCACCGTCGTGAACAAGCCGATGGCGGGCGGGGCGAACTACGCCACCGTCAAGGCCGCGGCCGAGACCTGGACCCGCGCCGTCGCTCAGGGCTACGCGAAGGCGGCACGCGACGCGGGGACGGACCTGCATACGGCATCCGTCATCTTCCGCGTCGAGGGTGCACTGGACGCCGGCTCCCTCGCCCGTGCCGTCATCGCACTGTGGGAGGCGGACGCCTCCGCCCTCAACGGGACGGTCGTCGACCTCGTCCGAGGCGCTTGACCACCCGGATCACCGGTCCCGTCAGCAGCATCAGGAACATCGCCGAGTAGCCGATCACGGGCACGGTCAGCGCGACGGTCAGGGCTATCGCGAACAGCCCGACGGTCACCCACTCGGCGCGGATGCCGGCACGCAGCAGGTCCTCCGGGATGTCGTGCAGCTCACGATGATGCAGCAGGTACCCGCGGATCGCGAGCAGGACGAGGCTCGCGAGGATCAGAGTGCCGACGTACAGGCACTTCTGAGCGGCGTCGTCGGGCATCGCACCCAGCATCGCCGTCGGCACCGGCAGCCACACGATCGTGAGCATCCAGGCGATCGTCAGCCAGACCAGGGCGCCCGAGGTGCGGTCCACCCGGTCGAAGACGCGGTGGTGCGACATCCAGAACGACGCGATCAGCACGAAGCTCATCACGAAGCTGAACAGCTGCCCGGTGTCCTCGGCGAGGAACTCGAGCACGGTGCGTCCCTCACGTCCGAGATCGATGACCCCTTCCATCAGCGGCAGGATCAGCAGGGTCATCGCGATCGCGACCACCCCGTCGGTGAAGGCCTTCAGCCGGTCGGCGGAGAGCAGTGGACGTTCAGACATCTCGTGCGTGTCGGTCACCGGGGAATGCTCTCGCGCCGTCGTGGCGGCGTCAAGCACCTCCGGCGGCGATCTGCGGAACCGCCGCGTTCGCGTAGGAGTCGCTGAGCCGGCGGTAGGCGCGGGTGCCGAAGGCGATCAGCACGAGCAGGACGATCGCGATCCCCGCGAAGACGAAGATCAGTGCGATGCCGCGTGCCTGTCCCTCGCCGAGCAGCCAGCCCCAGGCTCCCCGGCCGTCGGCGGACTCGATGAAGGGGATGATCACGTACTGCGCGATCGGGGCGATCAGGAACGCCGTGACGGGAGCCGCGGCGGCCTCCATGGCCGAGGCGAAGCCGAACACCCTGCCCTGCCGCTGGTACGGCACGACCTTCTGGATGACGGTCTGCTCGGCCGCCTCCACGGCCGGCGAGAGCGCCATGTACAGCCAGCAGCCCGCCACGAACAGCGGCCACCAGTCGCGGATCGCGAACAGCATCCCGATCACGCCCATCACCCCGACGAGCAGCAGCATGGTGCGGATCGGATTGCTCCCCAGGCCGACCGTCGAGACGACGATGCCACCGATCAGGAAGCCCGTCGAGGCGACCCCGAGCGCGATGCCCCACATCTGCACCGACATCAGCTCGAGCCCATAGGGATCCATCAGCGCCATGTAGACGCCGCCGACCAGGTTGTTGAGCATCGAGAAGAACAGCAGTGCGAACAGTGCAGGCACGGCTCTGATCGCCCTGATGCTGCCGCGCAGGTCCATCGCGGACGGCGCATCGGGATCGGGCTGCGGCTGCTCCTCCGGGATGCGGATGAACAGGATGTGCACGAGCGAGACCACGGTCAGTCCGACGGCGATCACGAGCGTCCCGCCCATCCCGAGGAACCCGACCGAGAGACCGCTGAACACGCTCGTCACGAGGAACGCCAGCCCCTGCACCGTGCCGACCATGCCGTTCGCGTTCGCGTGCCGCTCGACGGGGACGAGCAGGGTGACGGTGGTGGAGAGCGCGATGCCGCGCATCTGCTCGACCACGGCGCCGAGCAGGATGATGCCCGCGAACAGCCAGAACCAGGGTCCCCCGAAGTCCAGCAGCGCACGTTCGGGCTGCCACAGGAAGATCAGCCAGGCGAGCACGAACGCGACCGCCGTGATCACGCTGGAGAAGACGAGCACGGCGCGCTTCCGGTGCCGGTCGACGATCGTGCCGAACACGATCGAGAAGATCGCGATGAGCAGCATGTAGGCACCGCCGACGATCCCGGTGGCCATCACATTCCTGGTCTCCAGGTAGACCCAGAACGTGAGCGCGAACCACAGGAAGCTGGTGGTGACGTTGGCGACCATGGTGTTCACCAGCACCTGCAGGAATGTGCGCATGGGAAGAGGGTAGGCGGGAGCGCCGACATTCGACAGGGATGCCTGGAGATCGGGACGGATGCCACGCTCTAGGCTTGTACGGTGAGCACTCTGCATGACACCGCCGTCCGCGGCTTCGCATCCGACAACTACTCCGGCATCCATCCCGAGGTGCTCGCGGCGATCGCCGCGGCCAACGACGGCCACCAGATCGCGTACGGCGAGGATCTCTACACGACCCGCCTGCAGGAGGTCTTCGCGCAGCACTTCGGCGAGGGCGTGCACGCGTTCCCCGTCTTCAACGGCACCGGTGCGAACGTGACCGGTCTGCAGTCGATGCTGCCGCGCTGGGGCGCCGTGATCTCGGCCTCCACCGCGCACATCAACGTGGACGAGGGCGGCGCACCGGAGAAGATCGGCGGCTTCAAGCTGCTGACCGTCCCGACCGACGACGGCAAGCTCACCCCCGAACTGGTCGACCGCGAGGCATGGGGCTGGGGCGACGAGCACCGCGCCCAGCCGCTGGTGGTCTCGATCACGCAGTCCACCGAGCTCGGCACCCTCTACTCGGTCGACGAGATCAAGGCCCTCGCCGACCACGCGCACGAGCGCGGCATGAAGCTGCACCTCGACGGCGCGCGCATCTCGAACGCGGCGGCGGCGCTCGACGTGCCGCTGCGCGCGTTCACGACCGACGCCGGCGTCGACGTGCTGAGCTTCGGCGGCACGAAGAACGGCGCCATGCTCGGCGAGGCCGTCGTGGTGCTGAACCCGGCCGCGTCGGACGGCCTGATCTACAGCCGCAAGTACAACATGCAACTCTCCTCGAAGATGCGCTTCGTCTCCGCCCAGCTGATCGCCCTGCTCGGGGGCGACCTGTGGCTGCGCAATGCGCGCCACTCGAACGCCATGGCCCAGCGCCTGCGCGGCGAGGTCGAGGCCGGGCTCGCCGACGGCTCGATCCAGGGCGTGTCCTTCTCGCAGCCCACGCAGTCCAACGGCGTCTTCGCCGTGCTGCCCGACGGCGTCGCCGACAAGCTGCGCGAGAGCTTCCGCTTTTACGACTGGGACGCCTCCCGCAACGAGGTGCGCTGGATGTGCAGCTTCGACACCCAGGAGTCCGACGTCGACGCGTTCGTCGCCGAGCTCGGGCGGCTCACCACCGCCTGAGCCTCTCTGCTCTGTTCGAGACCACCGGTTGGCGACGAGACCACCGGTTGCCGGCGTCGGCAACTGGTGGTCTCATCGCTTGGTAGTGCTCTCGACCCCTGAACGTGCGGGTCAGGCGGCGGGCGCGCCCAGCCACTCCCGGTAGGCGTCGACCGTGAAGGGACGGCCGAGGAACGCCTCGATCAGATCGGCGGCATCCCTGCGCCCGCCGGGCTCGAGGATCTCGCGACGGTAGCGGGTGGCGGACGCCTCGTCCATCAGGCCCGTGAAGCCGGTGAGCAGGTCGCGTGCGATCACCAGGCTCCACTGGTAGGTGTAGTAGCACGAGCCGTAGCCGGTGAGGTGGCCGAAGGCGGCATAGGAGTGCGTCCCCCGCAGGTGCTGGAGCGGGCTGGACACCTCGTACCAGTGGTCGGTGGCGGCTGCGAGGTCCGCGGGACGGTCCATGTGCAGGTGGTACGAGACACGGGCGTGACCCAGCTGCGTGCGCACCAGGAGCGCCCGGCCGAAGGCATCCGCCTCCCGCATCCGCGCGACCAGCTCCGCCGGGATGGGCGCGCCGGTCTCGTCGAGTGCGAAGGAGGCCAGCACATCGGCATCCCACACCCACTCCTCCAGCATCTGGCTAGGCGCCTCCACGAAGTCCCACTCCGTGGCGACGCCGGAGAACGGCGCCCACTGCTGGTCGCCGCCGAGGATGTCGTGCACGAGATGCCCGAACTCGTGGAAGAAGGTCTGCACCTCGCGGTGCTCCATCAGCCCGGTCGGGAAATTGCAGACCAGGGCCGCCTCGGGCAGCACACGGCCGCGCACGCCGGGAGCGAGCCCGAACACGGCGGCGTGGTTGAACTTGCCCTCGCGCGGGTGCAGATCGAGGTGGATGCGGCCGATCCGCTCCCCCGCGCGCAGCACGTCGTAGGACCGCACCTCGTCGTGCCAGGCGGGAACGTCCACCGGCGCGTACTCGATGCCGAACAGGCGACCGGTCGTGCTGAGCAGGCCACCGAGGACGCGGGTGAAGTCGAGGTGGCGGCGCACCTGCTGCGCATCCACGGCGAAGCGCTCCTCGTGCAGCCGGGTGAGCAGATACATCTGGTCGGCGTTGGTCACGCCCTCGGCATCCGGGACGTCCTCCCGCAACCGCTCCAGCAGGATCGCGTACTCGGCCTCGGCCGCCGCGCTCGACGCCTCATCGACCTCGTCCAGGAACGATGCGACCCGGGCCCCGGAGCGGGCCATGCGGTCCTCGGTCTCGTAGTCGGCCCAGCTGGCGTACCCGAGCAGCTCCGCATGCTGCTGGCGGACGTCGAGCAGCTCGGCGAGAACGGCGTCGTTCTCGGGCCAGGCGAGGTCGGAGCGCGCGGCGCGCAGCGCCCTGCGCGTCTCACGGTCGTGCGCGTAGTTCATCACGGCCATCACGTCGAGATTGTCCGTCGACACCGCGACCAGACCGTCGTCGCCGACCGGATGCCCGGCCAGGAAGTCCTCGGGGAGCCCGGCGAGCCTGTCCGGGGCGATGCGGATCTCGCGGCGTCCCTCGCGGATGTTCCGCGCGAAGGTCACGCTGAGCTCGGTCTCGCGGGCGGCGAACGCGCGCAGGCGCTCACGGGTCTCGGCATCACGGTCGGCACCGCCGCGGCGGAAGTCGCGCTGGATCTTCGCGAGCAGCCGGGCGGCGTCGGCGTCGAGGCCCTCGGCATCCGCCGCGCCGAACACTGCGGCCAGGTCGGCGTCGGTCATCAGCTCGGCGTCCTTCGCCTGCGCGGCGGAGGTGCGCGACTCCGCGGCCTCGCGCACGGTCCGGTCGGGGTGCACCTCGGCGAGCACCTCGGCCTCGTTGTAGGCGCTGCGCAGCTCGATCTGCAGGTCGTTCCACAGCTGCAGCGCCTCGAGGGCGGTGCGTGAGGATCCGTCCTTCAGGCGGGCGGCGAGCTCGTCGACGCGTGCGAGGCGCTCGTCGGTGCGGGTGCTCGCGAACGCGAGCCAGTCGGCGGATGCGGTGGGGAAGGCGATGGGTTCACTCACCCGACCGAGCCTACGCGGGCGCCCTTCGTCTCGCTTCGCTCGCTCAGGAACCGGTTCTGCTGTCAGCGCAGCAGCCCGAGGTGGGCCAGTGCCTGGCGGAGCAGCGTTCCGCGGCCGCCCTCCATCTCGGCGGAGAGACCGTCGGATGCCGCTTCCTCCGGCGAGAACCAGGTGACCTCGAGAGCATCCTGACGTGGCTCGCACGTGCCCGTCACGGGGACGACGAACGCCAGGGACACGGCGTGCTGCCGGTCGTCGTGGAAGGCGCTCACACCGGGGATCGGGAAGTACTCCGCCACCGCGAACGGCGTCGGGGAGACGGGGAGGAGCGGGAAGGCCATCGGGCCCAGGTCGTTCTCGATGTGCCGGAACAGCGCGTCGCGGACGGTCTCGCCGTAGCGGACGCGGCCGGACACCAGGGTGCGGGTGATCTCGCCGAGCGGCGTGGACCGCAGCAGCACGCCGATCGAGGTGACCTGGCCCGCGCCGTCGGTGACGACAGGGACCGCCTCGACGTAGAGCATCGGCAGGCGGCGCCGCGCCTCTTCGAGTTCGATGTCCGACAGCCACGCCGGGTTGGAGTCCGCGGCGGGCACGTCGTCGAACCCGAAGCCGCCGTCGGGGTCAGGATCTGGTGTGCGCACCGCCATGAGACATTTCTACCAGCCGCTCCGCGAGGGCGCGGGCCACCCAGCCGCTCCGCGAGGGCGCGCCCTGTCCTGCTCTACGCGCCCAGCCGCTCCACGAGGGCGCGGGCCTTGACGAGCGCGGCCTGACGCCCCGGGCGCTTCGCGATGTCCTCGATGCCGGTCAGGCGGGCGGCATCCGCGGGGATCCACCCTCGACCCGCCGCCTCGGCGAGCAGCGGAAGCACGAGCCCCGCCATGTCGAGGACGCGATTGAGCCAATGCGGCAGCGTCTCCGCCCCGGCCGCGAAGGCGATCGATTCGGTGATCACGGGCCAGAGCACGGCGATCGTGCGCGGCTCCTTCTCGATGGCCCGCATCATCCTCGCTGGGCTCACGTCATCGCAGGCGAGCAGCACCGGCATGACGTGCCTGACGGCCTCCCAGCCGATCAGACCGTTCGCGGTGAGATTGGCGACGAGGTGGATGCCGCCGTCTCCCCATTCGCCGTCGTGGCAGAGCGCGGCGAGCGCCACGGCGTGCATGGACGTGGTCAGAGGGCCACGGTGCACCCCCGGTTCGCGTCCGATCCGGCGTTCGAGGCGCGCGCCGTCCCAGGCCAGGTAGATCTGATCAGCGGACCGGTCGTCCGGATCGGGGCGGCCGTCGCGCCACGGGATCGCCGAGCACTGCCCCTCGTTCTCGAGGTCGTACGTCCAGCCCGGCTTGGCGATGCGGAACGCCTGATCCGGTGCATCCGCCGGCCGCAGATCGATCGCGAGCATCTTCGTCTTCGCATCCGGATCGGCCCACTCAGCCGTGATCGTCGCGCCGTCCACCACGGCGGGGATCGCGCCGGCGCCCTCGGGCCAGACGTCGTCGAACGCGGGACCTTCCGGCGCGCTCCTGACCGGAGCCGACTCCATCGCGGGAAGCGCCGCCACGGCCGCCTTCGCGACGGTCACGGCGCGTGACGCACCCGACCGGGAGGCGAGGGCGCGCAGCCCGGGAACCGCGAGGACGTCCGTCGGCGCGATGCCTTCGTCGACTGCGGCGAGCGCTGTGGGCACGAGCTGAGCCAGCGCGTCCGCGAGCTCGGCCGTGCCCGACAGCATCCGCGGTGCCGCCAGCGATTCGACGATCAGCCCGTCCAGGAGCGGCCAGACCACCGAGGCGAGCCCCTCGTCGGCGAGTTCCAGGCACACCCTCGCCATGGCTGCGAGGTCGCTGGCGTCGAGGTGCTCGACGTCCATCAGTTCAGGGCGCAGGAGTCCGCGTTCGAACGCCTCGATCACGCCGGTGAACGCATCCTCGGCAGCGCGCGGATGCAACTGCCTGAGAGCCCCGATGAACCGGGCGGCGACGGGCCGGCCGTAAGGGGCTGCATGACGGGCGCCCTGACGCAGCATCACGCCCCGGGCAGCGAGCGGGTAGCTCTCGAAGCCTTCGCCCACGGTCTCGGTCCAGGCCGGGAAGACGGCGCCGTCGTGCCACGACCTCCAGCTCCGCTCGGACAGCTCATCGCAGAGGCCGCGCAGCGAACGCGGCACCACCACGTCGGCGGCACGCCGGCCGTCGCCGGAGGGAGACGGTTCGAGGGGCGGTTCGACGACGGGATCCGCGGCATAGGCGACCACGACCGCACCGGCCGATGCCGCGACGGTGCGGTCTTCGTGGTCGACGACGGGGATCGACACCCCGGCGAAGCCGGCCCGCAGCTCCTCGGTGAGCAGGGAGAGGTCCAGCCGGACCAGCGCGAGGACGAGATCGGATGCCCGTGCGGCGGCGCCCTCGTCCTGGTGGACGCGCAACCGTGCGAGCAGGTCCTGCGGGTCGACCCGCAGGTCGACCCAGGACGGCGTCGAGAGCATCGCGGGCACCCGACCCGCGCTGCTCAGCAGTTCGAACTCCCGGGTGATCATCAGCCCGCGGGCGGCCAGGTGGATGTCCTTCAGATCCCCGGCGACCCAGTCGGCGATGTAGTGCAGGCCTCCCGCCCAGCGCTGTCTCACGCCGCGCAGGGCCGTGCGCGCGGCATCCGGGTCCCGGTGCGCGAGCCGCACGAGCTGGTCGAGGAAGGCCTCGGCTTCGACGTCGTGCACCTCCTCCGGCTTGGCCAGCAGACGCCCGGCCGTCGCGGCCAGCGTCTCGGGTTCCGCGGGCTCGGGCTCGAGGCGGGGCGCCGCCCACACCTCCGGCGTCGGCTGCCAGCTCCCGCGGCCCGCCTCCGCCGCCGGTTCGTCGTCGACCCCGGTCGTCCCCCACGCGTCGAGGACGTTCTGCGCGGCCTTCACGAGCGCGGCGTCGCGCTCTCCCGTTAGCGCGCGCAACTGCTCGACCAGTTCGCCGGATCCCTCCGCCTGCGGGCGCGGACGGGCGGCGAGCGAGGCGAGCACGCTCAGCCGCGTCTTCTTGCCCTTGACTGCGAGAGCACCGGCGGCGAGCTCGACGAACAGATGGTCGTCGGATGCGGCGATGAGCCGGGGCGCGAGAATCTCCACCACCGCGGCGTCTCCGGCCGAGAGCACCGGGACGAGGGCGTTGGCCCGCGCCAGGAGCTCGTCATCGGTCGCAGCCAGCGTGTCCGCGATCACGCGTGCCCAGACCGCACGATCGCCGGGACGCTGCGCGGTCTCCAGGCCGATGAACGCCAGTTCGAGCGTCTCGTCCCGCGACATCCAGCCCGCCTCGTACGCCGCGGGGAACGCCTCTCCCCACGAGGCGGTCGCCGGTTGCGCCTGCTCGACCGCGACGCGTGCGTGCTCGATGAACCGCCCGCGGATCACCTCGGCGTCGATGAGGTCGCGATCCGGGAAGATCTCCGCCGGCCGCCCCAGTGCGGCGGCCGCGAACGCCGACCAGTCCTTGAGGTACTCGACGCTGCGGGGGATCTCCAGGTCCAGCATGTGCACGAGCCGCACGGCCGCACCGCCGTACACCGACGTGGAGTTGACCCATGCCCGCCGCCGCGAGACGCACGCGAGAGCGATGAACTCGGCGGCGAACGCGGGGCCGCGCTGGGCGATGATCTCGGCCTGGATGCCGTCGGCGAGCGCGTGCGGCGTCGGGAGCACGTCGATCGTGCGGCGGGCGTCCGCGCCGAGGCGGATCGTGAACACGCCCAGGCGCGCGGTGTCGACGTCGATCGAGGAGCGCCACCCGAAGGTGTTCTCGCCGAGCTCGGCGAAGCTCCCCCATTCCCCCTTGCGCAGGCCGGCGAGCGCCTCCTTCTGCTGCGCGGCGGTGCCCAGGGGAAGGTTCGGGAGCTCCTCCAGCGCCGCGTCCCCCCAGCCCAGCTCGCGGAAGATGTCGATCGCGCGGGCGAGGTCAGTCGTCATTCGTGTCGTTCTCCTCATCGATGCGCCCCTCTGCGAGGAGCACGGCCAGCAGATGCTTGCACGGACCGCGGCCCGTCCCGTGCGTCAGATGCCACGTGCAGGTGCACGAGACCGGGTCGATCGCCACGAGGTAGTCGCCGTCCCCGGAGCGCACGCGCCATCCCGCGCCGTCGCGCCGCACCGCGTCAGAGGCGAGCAGTCGGCGGGCGGAGACGAGCCGGGGATTGTCCCGGGTGACGCGGTCGGGATCGTCGGGCAGTTCGCGGTGGAAGTGCGCCCGGTCGCGCACGTCCCAGCCCACCCGGCCGGATGCCGCGAGCACCGCCAGTGCGGACCGCACCCTCCCCTCGGGGAGGGCCGTGTCGGACTGGAGTCTCGTCACGTCGATGCGCGGCTCGAAGGCGAGCATCGCGGCGACCAGGTCCGCGTCGTCGAGAGCGTCGGGCGTCGCCAGTCCGATGAGCAGGGACCCCTCGCCGGAATGACCGCGCCACGGTTCCTCGGTCAGCCCCAGCGTGATCCTCGCCCCGGGCAGATCGACCTCGACGACCGCGACGCCCGTCTCGGCGCTGCCGTGGAACACCGCACCGCGCACATGCGGCAGCATCCGTCGCAGTGCGGACAGCCGGTGAAGACCCGCGATCCGGACGGCGCCTGTCGACGGTCGCGCCGCGAGGCGCGCTCCCGTCGAGGTCGGCGTGAGCCAACCGCTGCGACCGCTCGCGGTCGCAGCGGGGAGGGACCCGATGAACGCCCGCGCCCGGGCGGCGTCCAGCGTGAAGCCCGGCGACGTGCCGCGGTGCAGCTCCGCGACGTTGCCCAGCGCCGGCACCCACCGCGTCGGCATCCTGACCGGCCGCTCATGCGACTGCGCCTCCGGCGTCGCCGCCGTCAGACCCGCATCGCCGACCTGCAGGTGCAGCAGCTCGGTGCGCCCGACGCCCGACAGCATCCGCCTCGTGTCGGCGGTGATGTCTACGTTCGTGGTTCCGAACCCGATCTCGCCCCCGTCGAGGCCGTCGCCGAACACGTCGAGCCGCGCGTAGACGCTGTTGCAGGCGGAGAAGCACTCGGCCCGCAGCCGATCGCCGTGCGCGCTCAGCACCGGATCGCGCTGCGTGGTCGGCGTGTAATGGAAGTAGCGCATGGCCGTGATGTCCGCCAGCGTCACCAGCGCCCGGGCGAGCACCTGCGGGCGGGTCGCGAAGCCGCGGAAGAACTCCGGAGCGCGCTGGGGGCCGCTCGGCGTCAGGGCGGGCGCGAGCGCGAGCGCGATGCCTGCATCGTCGACGCGAGAGGTCGCTGCGAAGCCCCGATCAGTCACGCTCATCACCCTAGGGGGCCTGACCGACGTCCGCCGTCCCTGGCAGGATGAGGGCATGACCGAGATCGACGACGGCCTGACGCGCTGGTCGCCCGGCGAGCGCGCCGGGAGGCCGCTGCTCGTGCTGCTGCACGGCTACGGCGCTGACGAGAACGACCTGTTCGGACTGGTCCCCTACCTGCCCGACGGGCTCGCGGTGGCGTCCGTCGCCGCACCGCTGACGCCGCCCTGGCCCATGCCCGGTCGCTCGTGGTACCCGATCGACTCGCTGAACACGAGGGATGCGGCGGGCATCACGCTTGCCGCGGAAGGACTGCTGCGCTGGCTGGACGCCGCCGCCGATGCGGCGCATGTCGCCCTGCTGGGCTTCTCGCAGGGCGGCGCCGTCGCGCTTCAGGCGCTGCGCCTCGCGCCGGAGCGGATCGATGCGGTCGTCGTGCTGAGCGGGTACGCCGCCCCCGGCGATCTGCCGCACGATGCCGCACTGCAGGAGCGGAGGCCGCCGGTGTTCTGGGGCCGCGGAAGCCGCGACGACGTGATCCCGCCGAACCTCATCGACCACACCGCGCAGTGGCTGCCCTCGCATGCCGAGCTCTCCGGGCGCGTGTACCCGGGTCTCACCCACTCCATCTCCGAGCAGGAGCTGTCCGACGTCGATGTGTTCCTGTCGCAGTGGAAGGACGCGCTCGACGCCTGACGCTCAGGCCGGTGTCCGGGTATCGCCGTCGTCGCCGGGTCCGCGCTCGCGTTCGGTGCCGTGTCCGGCATCCGTCCCGTCGCCTGCACCCGGATGCCGCTTCCGCGCGCCCGCGCGCGTGAACACCACCATGAGCGCGACGGTCACGGCGAGGCCGACGCCGAGTCCGACCGGCATGCTGTTCGTCGCGGTGCCGAGTGCTGCCGCCACGCCGAGACCGATGATGATGCTCCCCGCGAAGCCCATGCGGGCCCTCATCTCGTGGGAACTCGGCTGCCTGTCGTCCATGACATCCAACCTACGCGGGACGGACGCCCCCATCCGCCTGCCGTCGACACGCCCGGGTTGCGTGAACCCGATCGAGCCGGTATCGTCTCAGAGTCCTGTCCGCCGTGTCTGGAAGTCCTTTGATCTGAATCGTCGCCTCTCCGCGTAAATCATCCACGCGCTGATCCGACGATCCTTCCTGCCACCGGCATCCGTCTTCCACGTCGTTCTCGACGTGACGTGACTCGTCGGCATCCGCGCACCCGCACACTTCCGGGAGTCGCTCATGTCAACACCGACCACTTTCACCTCCGCCGCCGTCACGCTCGACCGGCTCACGTTCGCCTGGGCGGACGGGTCCGTGGCGCTCGACGCCGTGTCGGGCTCGTTCGGGTCCGGTCGCACCGGGCTCGTCGGGCGCAACGGCGCCGGCAAGTCCACGCTGCTGCGACTGATCGCCGGTGATCTCGTCCCCACCTCGGGGCAGATCATCCGCACGGCCGAGGTCGCCTACCTGCCGCAGCGTCTCACGCTCGACACGGAACGGCGCGTCGCCGAGCTGCTCGGTATCGCCGCACAGCTCGACGCCGTGCGTGCGATCACCGCCGGCGACGTCGACCCGGCGCATTTCGATGCGGTGGGCGACGACTGGGACATCGAGGCGAGAGCCGAGGTGTCCCTCGCCGAGGCCGGGCTCGACCCGTCGTTCCTCGATCGCACCGTCGGCGAGCTGTCCGGCGGTGAGTCCGTGCTGGTCGCGATCGCCGGCATCCGGCTGCGTCACGCGCCGATCACCCTGCTCGACGAGCCGACCAACAACCTCGACCGCGTGGCGCGAGGCCGCCTGGCGGACATGGTCCGCAGCTGGAAGGGCACGCTGATCGTGGTGAGTCACGACATCGCGCTGCTGGAGCTGATGGATGACACCGCCGAGCTCTACGGCAGCAGCCTGAGCGTGTTCGGCGGCCCGTACTCCGAGTGGCGGGCCTGGCTGGACGCCGAGCAGGAGGCCGCCCGGCAGGATGAGCGCGATGCGACGCAGGCGTTCAAGAAGGAGAAGCGTCAGCGCATCGAGGCCGAGACCAAGCTCGCGCACCGGGCGCAGATGGGCCGCAAGGCCTTCGAGGAGAAGCGGGTTCCGAAGATCATCGCGAACGGCCGCAAGATGGCCGCCCAGGTCTCGGCCGGCCGGCTGCGCACCGAGGTGGCAGGCAAGGAGGAGACGGCACGCGCCGCGATGGACGCCGCCGGGCGCCGAGTGCGCGACGACGCGTCGATGAAGATCGAGCTGCCCGATCCGGGCGTCTCGAACTCGCGGCGCATCGCCACGCTCGGCGACGGGACGCGGTCGTGGGTGGTGAAGGGCCCGGAGCGGGTGGCGCTGATCGGGCGCAACGGCGTCGGGAAGACCACGCTGCTGCGGCGGCTGGTGACGGATGCCGCGGCATCCGGGTTCCCGATGAACCCGGAGCTGGTCGCGGAGGCGCACACCGACCAGATCGGATACCTGTCCCAGCGCGTGGACGGGCTCGACGAGTCGGCGTCCGTGGTGGAGAACATCGCGGCGGCGGCGCCGCATGTGCCGGACAAGGAGCTGCGCAACCGGCTCGCCCGGTTCCTGATCCGCGGCGCGACGATGGACCGCCCGGTCGGCGCCCTGTCGGGCGGCGAGAGATTCCGGGTGGCGCTGGCGAAGCTGCTGCTCGCCGATCCCCCGCCGCACCTCGTGGTGCTCGACGAGCCGACCAACAACCTCGACCTGGACACGGTCGATCAGCTGGTCCAGGCGCTGCGCGCCTACCGCGGAGCGGTGCTCGTCGTCAGCCACGACGACGTGTTCCTGCAGCGGCTCGAGCTCGATCTGACACTTGAGCTGGATGCCGAGGGCGAGCTCGCCCAGATCGGGTGAGGGTTCCCCGGCGCGGTCCTGGCGGACAGGATGGGAGGCATGACTCCTCTCGTCCGCCCTCGCCAGGACCGCGTGATCGCCGGCGTCTGCTCGGCCGTGGCGCGACGATTCGACCTCAGTCCGACGACGGTGCGCGTGGTCACGGTGCTGGCCGTGCTCTTCGCGGGCCTGTCGATCTGGGCCTACGTGCTGCTCTGGATCATCGTCCCGAACGAGTTCTGAGGCTCGCGCCTTCTGAGGCTCACGCCGCCCGGCTGGAGCGCATGGCCCTGGTGTGCGCCAGCCCCGGATCCGACGCCAGTCGCGCGTACTCCTCGGAATCGCGCGGGATCAGGGCCACACGCCCCTCGGCATCGTGGTGCGTCCCCCAGCCGTAGCGCTTGCCCAGCGGCGACGAGCGCAGGCAGGCCTGGCCCTTCGAGAAGAACTCCTCCCTGGCCGCCTCGTCGTGCGGGTCGATGCCCTTGCGCAGCGCGTGCGTCTCGAACAGCACGTCGTCCGACGTGCGCGTGTACGGCTCCTCGATGAGCAGTCGGTAGTGCAGCGCGGCGATGGAGAGGTTCTCGGCGATCGGAGGCTCCTCGCCGTGCTCGGCACGGCAGTCCTCCGAGACCTCGATGAACGTGTTCGTGTAGTTCGTCGTGTGCGCCATGCGGCCAGCATCCCCCACCCCGGCGACATTGTCGAGGATCAGCCCAGCGACACGAGCCACGGGTGCCCCGGGATCGTCCGCCGCAGGGCATCCGCGAGCCAGGCCCGGCGCCGATCGTCCAGGAACGGCAGGGTCGCGTCGAAGTCGGCGCGATCCTTGTCACGCAGTCCCCTGGCCTTGTAGAGCAGCTGGATCTCTGGCTGCAGGTAGCGGATGCCGTCGCGCTCCCACAGGGCGTCGGCCATCGGCATCCGGACGCTCGGATCGCGCCTGTACCGCCACTCGTCCGGTGTTCCCGGGCCGAGCAGGATGTCGTACTCCCACGAATCGGCGGCGCTGCGGCGCGCCCAGAGCTGTCCGCATCCGTCGGGGAGGTCGTCCGGATCGTCGGATGCCACCGGCTTCAGCGCCCCCGAGAACGCCGCCCACAGGTGCAGACGATCGCCGACGTGCGCACGCAGGAGCGGCAGCTCGGCGCGCAGGATGCCGGGATCGATGTCCTCGTGGTGGCGCTCGACACCCGTGAAGGCCTGCAGCGCCCAGCCGCCGGCGATCCACCACGTGCCGCCGTAGCCGTCGAAGAAGTCCCGGACGTCCTCGGGGGTGCGCGGCGCCCAATCTCCGTACAGACGCGTGAACTCGGCCTCTTCCATCCGCTCACGGTATCGGAGGCCGCCAGAGTGTCGGCGGCCTGGCCCATGATGGAGGGATGAGCGATGTGCTCGACCGCTTCACGCCCGCGACCCAGGACTGGTTCCGCGGGGCGTTCGACGCGCCGACGAACGCTCAGGCGGGCGCCTGGGAGGCGATCTCCGCAGGACGCAACGCCCTCGTCGTCGCCCCGACCGGGTCGGGCAAGACGCTGTCCGCGTTCCTGTGGGCGATCGACAGTGTGTTCCGGGAGCGGGCCCTTCGGCAGGCTCAGGGACCCATTGATGATTCGCCCGACGGCACGCCGCGCACGCGCATCCTCTACATCTCTCCGCTGAAGGCGCTGGGCGTCGACGTCGAGCGCAATCTCCGCTCGCCGCTGATCGGCATCGGTCAGTCCGCCAGGCGGCTGGGCCTTCCTGTGCCAGAGGTCACCGTCGGGGTGCGTTCCGGCGACACCACGTCCAGCGACCGGCGCAAGCTGGTCAGCGCGCCGCCCGACATCCTGATCACGACGCCCGAATCGCTGTACCTGATGCTCACCAGCCGCGCCGGCGAGACGCTGCGCGGCGTGCACACGGTGATCATCGACGAGGTGCACGCGGTGGCCGCCACCAAGCGCGGCGCGCATCTCGCGGTGAGTCTGGAGCGGCTGGATGCCCTGCGCGCAGCGCGTGGCGCGGAGTCGCCGGCGCAGCGCATCGGGCTGTCGGCCACCGTCCGTCCGATCGACGAGGTCGCCCGCTTCCTCGGCGGCTCCGCGCCGGTCGACATCGTGGCGCCGCGCGCCGTGAAGACCTTCGAGCTCGGCGTGGTGGTGCCGATCGAGGACATGCGCAACCCTCCCCCGCCTCCCGGCGCCGCGACCGCGAACGACGAGCCCGCCGACGGTTTCATGGCAAGCTCCGCGCAGGCCGAGGTGACCGGCTCCGTCTGGCCGCACGTCGAGGAGGCGATCGTCGACAAGGTGCTCGAGAACCGGTCGACCATCGTGTTCGCGAACTCGCGCCGGCTGGCGGAGCGGCTCACCGGGCGGCTCAACGAGATCTACTCGGAGCGGATCGGCGTCGCGCTTCCCGAGAACAATGCCCCGCCGGCAGCCATGATGGCGCAGGCCGGATCGACCGCGGGCGCCGACCCCGTGCTCGCGAAGGCCCATCACGGCTCGGTGTCCAAGGAGCAGCGCGCGATCGTCGAGGAGGAGCTGAAGTCCGGCGTCCTCCGTTGCGTGGTCGCGACGAGCAGCCTCGAGCTCGGCATCGACATGGGCGCGGTCGATCTGGTGATCCAGGTGGAGGCGCCGCCGTCCGCGGCATCCGGCCTGCAGCGCGTCGGCCGCGCCGGCCACCAGGTCGGCGAGATCAGCCGGGCATCCCTCTTCCCCAAGCACCGCGGCGACGTGCTGCACACCGCGATCGTCACCGAGCGGATGCTGAAGGGGCAGATCGAGGCGATCGCCGTGCCGCGCAACCCGCTCGACATCCTCGCCCAGCAGACGGTCGCGGCCTGCGCGCTCGACCCGATCTCCGTCGAGGAGTGGTTCGAGACGGTACGGCGCAGCGCGCCGTTCCAGACGCTCCCCCGCTCCGCCTACGAGGCCACCCTCGACCTGCTCGCCGGCAAGTACCCGTCCGACGAGTTCGCCGAGCTGCGCCCGCGGGTGGTGTGGGATCGGGATGCCGGAACGCTGACCGGCCGCCCCGGTGCGCAGCGCATCGCCGTGACCAGCGGCGGGACGATCCCCGACCGCGGTCTCTTCGGGGTCTTCGTCGCCGGCGAGAGCACGGGAGCCCGGGTCGGCGAACTCGATGAGGAGATGGTCTACGAGTCGCGCGTCGGCGATGTGTTCACACTCGGCACGACCAGCTGGCGGATCGCCGAGATCACCCACGACCGGGTCAACGTCATCCCCGCGTACGGCCAGCCGGGCAAGGTGCCGTTCTGGCACGGCGACGGCATCGGCCGGCCCTTCGAGCTGGGCGAGGCCCTCGGCCGCTTCTCCCGCGAGGTCTCCACGGCCGAACCCTCGAAGGCGCAGCAGCGCCTGATCGACGCGGGCCTGGACGAGATGGCGCGCGCCAACCTGATCGGTTACCTGACCGAGCAGCGCGAGGCCACCGGGACCCTGCCGACCGACCGCACCCTCACTGTCGAGCGCGGTCACGACGAGGTCGGCGACTGGCGGGTGATCCTGCATTCCCCGTACGGCATGAAGGTGCACGCGCCGTGGGCGCTGGCGATCAACGCCCGCGTGCGGGAGCGGCTCGGGGTGGAGGGATCGGCGGTCGCGAGCGACGACGGCATCATCGTGCGCATTCCGGATGCCGATGCCGAACCGCCCGGGGCGGACCTCTTCGTGTTCGACGCCGACGAGCTGGAGCAGATCGTCACCGCCGAGGTCGGCGGGTCGGCGCTGTTCGCCTCGCGCTTCCGCGAGTGCGCCGCCCGCGCGCTCCTGATGCCGCGGATGAACCCGAACAAGCGCACGCCGCTGTGGCAGCAGCGTCAGCGATCGGCGCAGCTGCTGGAGGTCGCCAGACGCCACCCCACCTTCCCGGTGATCCTGGAGACCCTGCGCGAGGTGCTGCAGGATGTCTACGACCTGCCGTCGCTGCGCCGGCTCATCACCGACATCTCCGAGCGGCGCATCCGCCTGGTCGAGACCGAGCCCGCACAACCCTCGCCGTACGCGCGCGATCTGCTCTTCGGCTACGTCGGCGCGTTCATGTACGAGGGCGATTCGCCGCTGGCCGAGCGCCGCGCCGCCGCACTGTCGGTCGACCCCGCGCTGCTGGGCGAACTGCTCGGCACGGTCGAGATGCGCGAGCTTCTCGACCCCGACGTGATCGCGCAGTTCGAGCTGGAGGCGCAGCGCCTCGATCCGCAGCGCCGCGCGCGAGGACTGGAGGGCGTCGCCGATCTGCTGCGGATGCTGGGCCCCATGGACGCCGAGGAGGTCGCGGCGCGGCTGGAGCCCTCCGCCGGGGGGAAGCCCTCCGCCGAGGGGGGTGAAGGATCCGCGTCGCCCGAGCAGGCATCCGCTCTCCTCGCCGAGCTCGTCACGGCCCGTCGCGCCGTCCCGGTCACGATCGCCGGCCATTCCCGCTTCGCCGTGATCGAGGATGCCGGGCGCCTGCGCGACGCGCTCGGCGCGGCCCTGCCCACGGGCATACCGGTCGCGTTCCTGGAACCCGTCGCCGACCCGCTCGGCGATCTCGTGTCACGGCACGCCCGCACTCACGGCCCGTTCACGACGGATGCCGTCGCCGCGCGCTTCGGGATCGGAGCCGCGGTCGCGCGGCACACCCTGCAGCGGCTGGAATCGGCGGGACGGCTGACCAGCGGCTTCTTCCTGCCCGCCGTCGACGCCGATCCGAGCGGGGCCAAGGAGTGGTGCGACGCCGAGGTGCTGCGCCGGCTGCGGATGCGCTCGCTCGCGGCGATCCGCGGCAGCGTCGAGCCGGTCAGCCCGCAGGCCTATGCGCGGTTCCTGCCGGACTGGCAGCACCTGACCCGCCCGCTGGAGGGCATCGACGGCGTGCTCAGCGTGATCGAGCAGTTCGCGGGTGTGCCGATCCCCGCCAGTGCGTGGGAGTCGCTGGTGCTGCCGAGCCGGGTGCGCGACTACGCACCGGCGCTCCTCGACGAGCTCACCGCCGCAGGTGAGGTCGTGTGGGCCGGCCACGGATCGCTTCCCGGCCGAGACGGCTGGGTCTCACTGCATCCCGCCGACCTGGCGCCGTTGACGCTGCCGGTGCCCGAGGAGTCACCCGGTGCGGGGTCGCTGGAGGAGAAGGTGCTCGACGTGCTGCGCCTCAGCGGAGCGTCGTTCGCGGGCGCGCTGCGCGCGATGACGGATGCCGAGAACGAGCAGTCCGTGCTCGACGCCCTCTGGACGCTGACGTGGCAGGGTCACGTCACGAACGACACGTTCTCGCCTGTGCGGGCGCTGATCGCCGGCGGCTCGCAGGCGCACAAGACCGCACGGCGCGCGCCGCGCACCCGCACATACCGGGGCATCTCGCTGGCGCGGCCCGGGGCTCGTCCTTCTTCGGCCGGCTTCGGCGGACGCTGGGCGGTGCTGCCGGAGACCGACCCAGATGCCGCACGCCGCGCGACCGTGACGGCCGGGCTGCTGCTCGACCGGTACGGCGTTGTCACTCGGGGGGCCGTGCAGGCCGAGGGCGTGCCGGGCGGCTTCGCGCAGGCGTACCGGGTGCTGGCCGGCTTCGAGGAGGCGGGTCACTGCCGCCGCGGCTACGTGATCGAGAAGCTGGGGGCCGCGCAGTTCGCGGCATCCACCACGGTCGACCGCCTCCGCACGTTCTCCGGCCTGGCCGATCCGCCGCCGCGGCAGGCCGTCACGCTCGCCGCGACCGACCCGGCGAACCCGTACGGCGCAGCCCTCGCGTGGCCGCGGCTCGACGAGGTCTCCCACCGCCCGGGCCGCAAGGCCGGCGGGCTCGTGGTCCTCGTCGACGGCGCGCTCGTGCTGTACCTGGAGCGCGGCGGCCGTACCGTGCTCGCGTTCGACGACGATCCCGAGGTGCTGCGCGCTGCGGCATCCGATCTCGTCGCGACCTCCCGTGCCCGGCGCCTCGAGACGCTCACGGTCGAGAAGATCAACGGTGCCAGCGTCTACGGCACGCCCTTCGCGCTCGCTCTGCAGGAAGCCGGCTTCGTCGCGACCCCGCGCGGCTACGCCCTCCGCAAGGCGGTGTGAATCCACCACCCGAGCGTGAGTGGTACCATATCTGGTACGAGAGGAGGTCGACATGGCCATCACCACCAGCGAAGCGCGTCGAGATCTCTTCGGCCTGATCGAGCGTGTCAATCTCGATCATTCGGAGATCGAGATCATGTCGAAGCGCGGGTCGGCCGTACTCATGTCGAAGGACGAGTACGACTCGCTCGTCGAGACGAGCTACCTGCTGCGCTCGCCTGAGAACGCTCGCCGCCTGCTGTCCGCGCTCGAGAGCGCACGCACCGGTGACGTCTCCGAGCATGACCTGATCGACGAATGACAGATCGTCTTCTCACCTGGACCGTCGAGGCGTGGGAGGACTATGTCTACTGGCAGACACAGGATCGACGCACTCTCAAGCGCATCAATCTGCTCATCGCGGATCTGCTGCGCGACGACCCGTTCGACGGCATAGGCAAACCAGAGCCGTTGAAGCACGCCCTCGCCGGGGCGTGGTCGCGCAGGATCGACGAGGCGAACCGGCTCGTGTACATCGCGGATGACCGATCCGTGACCATCCTGCAGGCGCGCTATCACTACTGACTCGCCGCCAGCCAGGCTTTCCTGAGCAGGAGCGCGCGCTCGCGCAATTCGGTGGGCGACGGATACTCGGGGCCATCCGAAATGTCCACGTTCCGGTGGGGGTCGTCCTCCGCGTGCTGGGGGAACACGCGGCAGTGCAGGTGCGGCATCCGATGGCCCATCACGAGATAGTCGATCTTGCGCGGCTCGATGACTGTCGCAACGGCGCGCCCAGCGCGCTGCACGTCCCCCCAGAAGGCGGCGAGATCGCCAGGAGCCAGATCCGCCAGGTCCGTCTCGTGGTCGCGCAGGATCACGACGCAGTAACCAGGGTGCGCCTGATTGCGTACCAGCCTCACATGCGTTGTCGCGGTCGAGGCGACGAGCAGGCTGTCCTGATTCTCGTTGAGGTGCGCGTCCGCGCACATGCCGCACGTCCGCCCATCCGCGAGCGCTGCCCACTCCGCATCCGACCACCACACCCGGCCATCGTAGATGCACCGACCACGTGCTAACCTGCTCCGCATGACGGCGCGTCAGCACACCTATCTCCCGGCTCTGGTCAGAGCCGGCGATCTGTAGCGCCCGACAAGGCCAGAGCCCCAGGCAAGGACGACCGTCCTTGCCTTTCGTGTATCCACGGGAGGCTCTGCCCCGTCACCCTCTCGTGCACCCATCGAGAGGAACATCATGACCAGCGCAGACGACATCCTGCGTCCCATGCTCCGCACCATCGACGCGATCGTCGACGAGCAGGCGCTGCGCGCCAAGCTCGAGAGCGGCCGCCAGCTGCGCATCAAGTACGGCGTGGACCTCACCGCACCCGACCTGCATCTGGGTCACGCGGTGAACCTCTGGCTCATGCGGCACCTGCAGGACCACGGGCATCGCGTGGTCTTCCTGCTGGGCGACCTCACCACCCGCGTCGGCGATCCGACCGGCAAGAGCGAGACCCGCCCCGTGCTCACCGCTGAGCAGATCGAGCAGAACGCGCAGGCCTTCCTCGATCAGGTCTCGATCGTGCTCGACACCGCACCGGACGTGTTCGAGGTGCGCCGCAACTCGGAGTGGTTCGATCGGATGCCGGTCGCCGAGCTGCTGAGTCTGTTCAGCATGACCACCCACGCGCAGCTGATGGCACGCGACATGTTCCGCGAGCGCGTCGCGCAGGGGCGTGAGATCGCACTGCACGAGCTGACCTACCCTGTGCTGCAGGGCTACGACAGCTTCGCCATGCAGAGCGATCTGACGATCGTCGGGTCCGATCAGCTGTTCAACGAGATGATGGGCCGCCAGTTCCAGCAGCGGCTCGGCGCGAGCCCGCAGTCGCTGATCACCACTGTCATCACGCCGGGCCTGGACGGCGGACCCAAGCAGTCGAAGTCGCTCGGCAACTACATCGCGCTCACCGACAGCGCCACCGACAAGTTCGGCAAGGCGATGAGCCTGCCCGACGAGCTGGTCGGCGTCTGGGCGAGCGCGTACACGACCCTGCCCGACGAGGTCGTGTCCGCGCTGGCCGACGACGCGGCCCGCGACGGACGCATCGCGCGCGACGCCAAGCTGACCCTCGCCGCGGCGATCGTCGAGCGGTACCACGGCGCGGATACCGCCGACCGGGAGCGCGCGGCGTTCCTCCACGTCTTCGCCCACAGGGCGGTGCCCGATGAGCTCGTGACGGTCGGCATCCAGCATCCGGCCTCCACCGCGCTCGCCCTGCTCGAGCAGGTCCGGCCGGATCTGAGCAGGTCGGCCCTGCGGCGCCTGATCTCCCAGGACGCCGTACGGATCGACGGCGTCCCCGTCACCGACCCGGAGCAGGAGGTGCTCGTCTCGAGCGGTCCGTCGTCCGCACCGGCAGGCGCTCCTGGGCCCGGGTGGCGCTGAGATAGCCCGTCGCCGCCGAGCCACCATCGAACTGCCGAGCCACCACCCAGATGCACGCCATCCGCCTGGTGGCTCGGCGCTTGCGTGGTGGCTCGGCGCCAGATCGGCGACCGGCGGCGGGTCGGCGGAGTGACATAGTGTGGCGAGCATGATCAGCGAGTTCCTCACCGGCATCCGGTTCCTGGGGCGCGGCTTCGGCTACTGGAAGCGGATGCCGGGTCTGATGGCCCTCGGCCTGGTTCCCGGACTGATCGCCCTGGTGGTGCTCGCAGCTGCGCTCATCCCGCTGTGGCTCTCGCTCGGGACGATCACCGGCTGGATCACCCCGTTCGCGGATTCCTGGGACGCCGGCTGGGCGATCGCGCTGCGCTTCGCGATCGGAGCGGTGATCACCATCGGCTCTCTCGTGCTGGCCAGCGTGGTCTTCACCGCACTCGCACTGCTGATCGGCGATCCGTTCTATCAGCGCATCTGGCGCGCGGTCGAGAACGATGTCGGAGGCGATGTCCCCGAGGGCGACGGCGGGCTGCGCGTGGCCCTCGGCGAGAGCATCCGCCTGGTTCTGCTGGGCATCCTGGTCGCCCTGCTCGCGCTGATCCTCGGACTCATCCCGGTGGTGGGTGCCGCCGTCGCCGCGGTCGTCAGCGTGCTGCTGACCGGCCGGCTGCTCGCCCGCGAGCTGACCGGACGCGCGCTGAACGCCCGCGACCTGCCGAGCTTCGAGCGCTCGCAGCTGTTCGCCACCCGCCGCTCCCGGCTGCTCGGCTTCGGGGTGGCGACGCAGCTCTGCTTCATGGTTCCGCTGGGCGCCGTGTTCATCATGCCGACGGCCGTCGCCGGTGCCACGCTGCTGGCCCGCGAACTGCTCGCGCAGGCTCCGGAAGCGGGGGCTCCCCGTGCCTGAGGGCGACACGGTCTTCCAGGCGGCGCGCCGACTCGACGACGCCCTGCACGGCCAGCAGGTGACGCGCTTCGATCTGCGCGTCCCCCGCGCCGCCCTCGTCGACCTGACCGGCAGCACCGTGCACGAGGTCGTGCCGCGCGGCAAGCACATCCTGATGCGGATCGGCGAGCACACGCTTCATTCCCATCTGCGCATGGACGGCACGTGGCGCATCTACCGCACCGGCGAGAAGTGGCGGCATCCGGCCTTCAAGGTCCGCGCGATCGTCGGCACGGCGGCCCGGGAGGCGGTCGGCGTCGACATCGCCGAGGTGAAGGTCGTCGCCACCCGCGACGAGGGCGAGCTGGTCGGGCATCTGGGGCCCGATCCGCTGTCGGACGCCTGGGATGCCGTGGAGGCGATCCGCCGGCTGAGCGCGGACGACCGCAGCATCCACGTCGCCCTGCTCGACCAGCGCAACGTCGCCGGGTTCGGCAACGAGTACGCCGCCGAACTGCTGTTCCTGCGCGGCATCCTGCCCACCACGCCCACCCCCGATGTCGACGTCCCGGCACTGATCGACCTGGGTGTGCGCACCATTCGCGCCAACCGCGACCGCATCGACCGCACCTTCACCGGCGACGCGCGTCGCGGCTTCACGGACTGGGTCTACGGCCGCGCCAACCGGCCGTGCCGGCGCTGCGGAACCCTCATCCGCACCGGCGCACTCGGCGCGGATCCGACCCGCGAGCGCGTCACGTTCTGGTGTCCGAACTGCCAGCGATGACGCCCATCCCCGATGGGGAATGAAATCGCACGACCCGTGGTTGTAGGTATATCCGGAAGTCTCCGGACACGGGAGGAATCGTGGGCAAGAACTACATCGACATCGAGGACGACCAGGGCGAGACGCTGCGCTACCGCAAGCACGTCAACGGTCGTGGTCTCGTCGCGCACGGCGCGAAGGTGAACCCCAAGGCGGTCGTCGAAGCCGGGGCCTATGTCGAACCCGGGGCGAAGATCGGAGCCGGGGCGCGCGTCGCCCGCGGCGCCTGGGTCGACTCGGATGCCGTGATCGGCGAGGACGCCTACATCGACGCGCACGCGCACATCGGCCAGGGGGCCGTGATCGGCGACGGCGCGCACGTCGGCGTCCGCACCGAGATCGGCGCGGGGGCGCGCATCGCCCGCGGGGCGCGGATCGGCGATGACGAGACCGTCGCCGCAGGGCTGCGCATCGCGACCGATCGGAAGGGGCTCTGGCTGGCCGCCTGAGCCCCCGAGGCGCAGCATCCGTCGTCTCCCGGTGCGACGGATGCTGCCCCGACGCGCGCATCGGGACCCACCGGCGCGCGTGTCTCAGAAGCGGCTGGTCCGGATGCCCGTCACCCGCCGCAACTGGGACAGGACCCTCGTCGGGGTCACAGCAGCCGGCGCTCGGATGCCCAGACCGTGAGCTCGTGTCGCGAGGAGAGCTGCAGCTTGCGCAGCACCGCGGACACGTGGGTCTCCACGGTCTTGATCGAGATGAACAGCTCCGCGGCGACCTCCTTGTAGGCGTAGCCGCGCGCGATCAGTCGCATGACCTCCTGCTCGCGTGCCGAGAGCCGGTCGAGCTCGTCGTCCACCGCGGCCGTCTCGCCGGCCACCGCACCGAAGGCGTCGAGCACGAAGCCCGCCAGACGCGGCGAGAACACCGCATCCCCGCCCGCGACGGCGTGCACGGCCTTCGAGACCTCCACGCCCGATGAGCCCTTCGTGATGTACCCGCGGGCGCCCGCGCGGATCACCCGCACCACGTCCTCCGCAGCATCCGAGACGCTCAGCGCGAGGAAGCGCGCGGTCGTCGGAGCAGAGCCGCGGATCACGGACTCGCCGCCCGTGGGCTCCGGAAGCTGGGTCCCTGAGCCCGTCGAAGGGCCGCCCGGAAGATGCACATCCAGCAGCACGACGTCCGGCATCGTCTCGCGGATCACGGCGATCGCCGAGGGCACGTCCGCGGCCTCGCCCACGACCTCGACGGTCTCGTCGAGGTCGGCGCGCAGGCCGGAGCGGAAGATCGAGTGGTCGTCGACGATCACCACGCGGATGCTGCCACTCATACGTCCTCCGATCGCAGTGGCGTCCCCGCGATCCGCAGGTGCACCTCGGTGCCGTTCTCGTCGCTGCGCACGGTGCCCGATCCTCCCGCCCGCCGCATCCGCCCGATGATCGACTGCCGCACTCCGAGGCGGTCACCCGGCACCTCGTCGAGGTCGAACCCGGCGCCGCGGTCGCGGATGAACACGTCGACACCGCTCGTCGACCCCTCGATGTACACCGAGACCTCGCCGCCGGCGTGTCTGGCCGCGTTCAGCATGGCCTCGCGCGCCGCCGCGGCCAGCTCGCCGCTCGCCCGCTCGGTCGAGAGCCCGGCGGAGACGACGTCGATGTGCACGGGATAGTCGAGCTCCAGCGCGCCCGCGTAATCGCGCAGGTCGGTGGGCAGATCGCTGTCGGCAGGAGCATCCCCGTCATAGAGCCAGGCCCGCAGCTCGCGCTCCTGCGCCCGGGCGAGACGGGCGGCCTCGCTGGAGGCGCCCGCGCGATTCTGGATGAGCGCGAGGGTCTGCAGCACCGAGTCGTGCAGGTGCGCGGCCATCTCGCTGCGCTGCTCCTCGCGGATGCGCCGCACCCGCTCACCGGAGAGCTCGCGCCAGCGGTGCATCAGCGACGAGGCGAACATCGCCAGCAGGCCGGCGAAAGGCACGAGCAGGTACGCCGGAGCGACCGGGTTTGTCAGCATCCCGACCAGCAGGACCAACATCAGGATGATGGTGCTCCCCCGTACTATCGCCGCCTGCCGGGGCCCGCGAGCCGGATCGTGCCTGTCGATCAGGTCGGTCCACAGTGACCCGGCGACCAGCAGCAGCACCAACCCGAACAACGCGCCCAGGTCTGCATACCTCGTGGAATAGACCCCCATATTCGCCGGCGAAACACTGAACATGCCTCCGCCTCGCAGCGTCAACAGCACGATCAGCTCGAGGATCACCGCGACGACCAGCATCACCCACGCAACCGGCGCCCGCCGGGAGGGCGCGGACTCCCCCGGCTCCCACGGTGTGAAGACCCAGCACCAGAGATAGAGCAGGATGCCGGCGCCGCAGAGCGCAGTGAGCGCGATGAACATCGCCCGCACCAGCCACGTCGACACACCCAGGTGGCGGGCCAGCCCTTCGGCGGTGCCCGAGATCAGGCATTCGCGCACGCGCGTCAGCTCCGGACGCGGCGGCGCGGCAGCGCGCGGCGGTCGCGCCAGAGGCGTCGACGGATGCTGCGCGGAAGAGGACATGACGCCATCCAACCATCCGGACGACGCGATCCCGGGGCTCCGGGGCCAGGATCAGGGACGAGTCAGGGGAACACCCCATGGCGGCACCCGGTCCAGCATCGACAGGATCGGAGCATGACCTTCCCGACTGCCCCGCCTCGAGCGCCAGAACGGCCCCCGCTGCCCCGCCGATCCGATCGGTTCTTCGCCTGGGTGTCCGGCCTCGGAGTCGCCCGATCGGACGGGTGGATCGGCGGCGTCGCGGCGGGCATCGCCTCCCGGCTGCGCATCGATCCGCTCATCGTCCGCGGCATCCTCGTGGTGGCGGCCCTGTTCGGACTGCCGATGATCCTGCTCTACGCCGTGGCCTGGGCGCTGCTCCCCGACCCGGAGGGCCGCATCCATCTGCGTGAGCTGCTGCACGGACGCTTCGAGCCCGCGCAGCTCGGCATCCTCGCCGGGTTCCTGCTCGGACTGCTGTCGGTCACGCCCACCGCGGGGCTGTTCCTCCTCGAGAGGATCCTCAGCCCGTACACGTACCAGACGTATGGGGCGAGCGCCTTCGGCGTCTTCCTCTTCATCGTCGGGCTGGTGCTGGTCGGCATCCTGCTCGTCCTGATCGTGCGCGGCGCGCGCCGCACTCCGGGGGGTGACGCGTCTCGAACGGCTTCAGAGGCGCAGACTCCCCCGTTCCCCTCCGCTCCGGTCGGCTATTCGGGTGCCGCCGTCGATGCGGAGATCCGAGAGGAGGATGCCGGCTTGGACCCCGCTTCGGGTGCAGAGGTCGCGTCGCCGGCATCCTCCCTCATCCCTGAGCCCTCCGCCCCTCCTGCGGATGCCGGGGCGCTGGACGCCTGGCGCGCCCAGCACGCGGCATGGCAACAGCAGGACCAGGAGTGGCGACGGCAGCAGCAGGATGCCGAACGCGCCGCGCGCGATCAGGCCCGCGCCGAGCGGCAGACCGCCGCCGCGGCGTTCGCCGCCGAGGCCGCCGAGCGACGCCGCATCCGCCGCGCCTCGAACCCACGCGCGGGCTTCGCCTACATCGCCACGACCATCGGCGTGGCCCTGGTCGTCGCCGCGGCGGTGTGGCTGCTGTCATCGGACCCCGGCGTCACGACGGGCGCCCTCGCGGTGCTCTCCGCAGCACTTGTCTTCGCGTTCGGCATGGTGATCGCCGGAGTCGCCCGGCGCCGGAGCGGGTTCCTGGCGTTCCTCACCGCGGTGACCCTGGTCGCGGGGCTGATCGCCGGTGGCGCGGCGACCATGGGAGACGTGCGCTTCGGAGAGGCGACGGCGAGCAACGTCCAGGAGGGCACCATGCGTCAGCCCTTCGGGAACATGCTCGTGTACCTCCAGAACACCGCGGACCGTGATTCCTATCCGGTGACCGTCCACAAGGGCGTCGGGCACACGGAGATCTTCGTCGGCGAGGGCGTGGAGCTCCGGCTGACCGCGACGGTCGGCGACGTCACCGTGTACGGCAACCGGATGGAGATGGATGCCGAGGGCAACTCCATCGGCGGGGGGAACGACGCCTTCACCGGCACGACGCGGCCTGATGGCCGCACGGTCTACCAGGAGACGATCTCCTCCCCCGTGAACCCCGCATCGCGCGACGTGCCGTCGACGGTCACGGTCGTCCCCGTGACCATCGACCAGGAGGCGGGAGACATCGTCATCACCTATTCCGCGCTCGCTGAGAAGGAGACCGAGAAGTGAACACCGAGCCGACCGTCCCGCTCCCCGAGACCATGTCCGCGCCGGATGCCGAGCACGCGACGCTCCCGCTCGAAGACGCCATCCTCCCCTCGCAGGGGGCTTCCGACCCGCTGGCGGAGGCGCCGGCCACGGCATCCGCTCCTGCGCCCCGCACCCGCTGGGCCGCGATCGTCTGGGGCCTGTGCTTCGCCGCGATCGCCTGGTTCGGGATCTGGATGCTCAGCGACGGCGAACGCCACGACAGCGTGACCGACTGGTTCGCCTCGCTGAACCCGGGGACGATCACCGCGTTCGCCCTGCTGACGCTGGGCGCGCTCGTCCTCATCAGCGGGCTCGTCGGGCTGATCCGGCGCGCGCAGCGCCGCGTCGCCCGCTCGGCCTGAGAGGCCGCCGCGCAGGAGGGCGCCGGTCAGAGCACCGTCCGCCGCCCTCCGGCGCCCGCGTCCCCACGCGGAGCCCGCGTCCCTACGCGGACCGGTCAGCTGCGTCGCCGCAGCATCCCGTGGCCTTGTCCCGCAGCGAGGAACGAGAGGGCCAGGGCGGCGACGAGAAGCCCGAAATCGCGCAGGGCGATGTCGAGGTATCCGCCGACGCTGACCAGGCTGACGATGATCCCGAGCAGCCAGGCTGCGACCACCAGTCCGCCGAGTCGGGGCAGGAACGCGACCAGGATGCCCGCGACGATCTCCACGACGCCCACGATGTACATCGCGGTGCGGGCGTCGCCGGGAATGATGTCGTTCATCCAGGGGGCCAGGTAGCGCTCCCAATCCGAGGTGAGGATCCTGACGAACTTGTCCAGTCCGAACAGGATCGGCGCCACAGTGAACACCGTGCGCAGCAGGACGAACGCGACGTGATCGCCGTTCTGCATGATCGCGGCTCGTGCTTCACTACGACCGCTCATCTTCGAGCCATCCTTTCTAAAAGAAGTTAGGATCAAAAATAGAAGCATCCGATTCTAAATGCAAGATCATCTTCTTTTAGAGGTCACCATGGACATCACCGCACAGGCGTCGAGCATCGGCAGCCTCGCCGACGAGACCCGGCGCGCGCTGTACGAGTACGTCGCGGGGCAGACCGAGCCGGTCAGCAGGGATGCCGCCGCCGAGGCGGTCGGCATCGCCGCGCACATGGCACGGTTCCACCTCGACAAGCTCGTCGAGGCGGGACTTCTGGAGACCGAGTTCCGCCGTCTGTCCGGCCGCACGGGCCCTGGCGCCGGCCGTCCGTCCAAGCTGTACCTGCGCGCGAGCGGGACCATCTCCGTCTCTCTCCCGGAACGGCGGTACGACCTGGTCGGTCATCTGCTGGCGGGCGCGATCGAGCGCGCCGCCGAGGGCGCCGACCTCGATCGCGCCGTCGCTGACGTCGCCCATGACGAGGGCCTGCAGATCGCCGCATCCGCTCCCCGACCCGCCGAGCCCGCGGGCGACCTCGATCGGGTCTCCGCGGTGCTCGCGGCCCAGGGCTTCGAGCCGCACGAGGAGGACGGCGCGCTCATGCTCGCCAACTGCCCATTCGACTCGCTGGCCCGCGATCACACCGCGCTGGTGTGCTCGGCGAACCTCTCGCTGATCGGCGGCATCCTCGAGGGCATGGACTGCACGCACCTGCAGGCGCACGGCGAGCCGCACGTCGGCCAGTGCTGCGTGGCGATCCGTCCCGAGGCCTGAGCGCAGCATCCCCTGTTCTCGACTGCTCTCCTGTTCTCAGCAGCCGACGCCGCCGCCCGGATACCCTGAACCCATGAAGAACGACCGGCGCCGCCCCGCACGTCCGCGCCCGGGCAAGCCGGCGTCGAAGAAGGCGCAGCAGAATCCCGCGCCGCGGAAGGCTGCACCGAAGAAGCCCTCGCCGCAGCCGCGACCGGCGCCCGAGGAGCCGCGCACCCTGCGGCTCGGCCTGGTCCCCGGCACGACGCCCGGCAGGTGGATCGACACCTGGAAGGAGCGGATGCCGCACGTCGAGCTCGAGCTGGTGCCGATGTCGTTCGCCGAGCAGCGCGAGCAGCTCGCCGAGGTCGACCTCGCGCTCGTGCGGCTGCCGGTGGCGCGTGCGGACGACCTGCACGTGATCCCGCTCTACGACGAGCTGCCCGTGGTCATCGCGGCGAAGGAGTCGCACCTGATGGCCGCAGACGAGCTCACCGCCGATGACCTCGCCGGCGAGGTGCTGATCACGCCGGGCGACGACGTGCTCGGGCCCTTGGACGTCCCCACCGTCCCCCCGCGGTTCCCCACGATCGAGACCACCGAGGATGCGGTGGCGACCGTCGCCTCCGGGGTCGGCATCCTGATCGTGCCGATGTCGCTGGCGCGACTGCACAAGCGCAAGGACGCCGACTACCGCATGCTCCGCGACGGCCCGACCTCGACCGTCGCCCTGGCCTGGCCGCGTGACATCACCACGCCCGATGTCGAGACCTTCATCGGCATCGTGCGCGGGCGCACCGCGAACTCCTCGCGCTGAGCCCGCCGCAGGAGCCGAGGCCGCTCATGCGAATGGCCGCCTCACCCGAGGGTGAGACGGCCATTCGAGCCACATGAAGGTCAGGCCGCTGTCGCCAGATGAGCGGCGGAGCTGACGGTGAGGGCTCCCTCCGCGGCATCCACGACCACCCGGCCGCCGTCGACCAGCGAACCCGCGACGAACAGATCCGCGATGCGGTCGTCCACCTCGTTCTGGATCAGGCGGCGCAGCGGGCGCGCGCCGTACTCCGGCTCGTAGCCGTGCTCGCCCAGCCACGCCACCGCGGCATCCGTGACCTCGAACGAGACCTCGCGACCCGCGAGCCGCGCGGCCGTCGCCTGCAGCATGAGCCGCACGATCTCGCCGATCTCCGTCTGCGTCAGCTTCTGGAAGATCACGATCTCGTCGATCCGGTTCAGGAACTCCGGCCGCATCGCCTCGCGCAGCTTGCCCATCACACGGGCCTTCAGATCCTCCTGGGAGGCGAAGCCCGAGGCATCCTGCGACGCCACGAACCCGAGTGCGCCCGACCGCGAGGCCAGGAACTCCGAGCCGATGTTCGAGGTCATCACGATCACCGTGTTGCGGAAGTCGACCGTGCGACCCTGCCCGTCGGTCAGGCGACCGTCGTCGAGCACCTGCAGCAGCAGGTTGAACACGTCGGGGTGCGCCTTCTCGATCTCGTCGAACAGCACGATCGAGTACGGGTTGCGCCGCACGCGCTCGGTGAGCTGACCGGCCTCGTCGTAGCCGACGTATCCCGGAGGGGCACCGACCAGACGCGACACCGTGTGCCGCTCGCCGAACTCGCTCATGTCGAAGCGGATCACGGCGTTCTCGTCGTCGAACAGGCGATCGGCCAGGGCCTTGGCCAGCTCGGTCTTGCCGACGCCGGTGGGGCCGAGGAACAGGAACGAGCCGACGGGACGACGGGCGTCGCCCATCCCGGTGCGACTGCGACGCACGGCGCGCGCGACCGCGGTCACCGCGTCGTCCTGCCCGATCACACGGGCATGCAGATCGGCCTCCAGCTCGTGCAGCCGCGAGCGCTCGCTCTCGGTCAGCCGGCTGACGGGGATTCCGGTGGCACGCGAGATCACGGCGGCGATCTGCGCCTCGTCGACCACGGCCTCACCCGAGGCGGAACCGGACGCGGACGTGCGCGACTCGTCGATCCGGCGCTGCACGTCGGCGATCTCGTCGCGGATGCGGGAGGCCTCCTCGTAGTGCTCGGCGCCGACCGCGGCGTTCTTGCGCGACTCGAGATCGGCCAGCTCCGCCATCAGCGCGCTGACATCCGGCACCACTCCGAGCCGCAGACGCAGCCGGGCACCGGCCTGATCGATCAGGTCGATGGCCTTGTCGGGCAGCACCCGGTCGGGCAGGTACCGCGCACTCAGCTCGACGGCCGCACGGATCGACTCGTCGGTGAACGTCACGTCGTGGTGCTCCTGATAGGCGGGCTTCAGCCCCTGCAGGATGCGCACGGCGTCCTCGATGGAGGGCTCGCCCACCTTCACAGGCTGGAAGCGGCGCTCCAGCGCCGGGTCCTTCTCGATCCTGCGGTACTCGCTCAGCGTGGTCGCACCGACGAGGTGCAGGTCGCCGCGGGCCAGGCGGGGCTTGAGGATGTTTCCGGCATCCGTGCCGCCCTCGCCGGAGCCGCCCGCACCGACCACGGTGTGCAGCTCGTCGAGGAACACGATGATCTCGCCCTTGTGGGCGGAGATCTCGTCCATGGTCTTGGTGAGACGCTCCTCGAAGTCGCCGCGGTAGCGGGTGCCGGCGAGCATGCCGGGCAGGTCGAGCGACACCACGCGACGGTCCTTCAGCGCGGCGGGCACCGCGCCCTCGACGATCGCGCGGGCCAGACCCTCGACGATCGCCGTCTTGCCGACGCCGGCCTCACCGATCAGCACCGGGTTGTTCTTGGTGCGGCGGCTGAGGATCTCGATGGTCTGCTCGATCTCGACGCTGCGGCCGATCACGGGGTCGAGTTCGCCTGCGCGGGCGCGAGCGGTGAGGTCGAGGCCGTACTTGTCCAGCATCGGGGTCTCGGATGCCGTGTTCTCGGCGTGCTCGTCCTGCGGTGCGACGCCGGCGTGCACCGGCTCTCCGCGCAGGCTCTGCGTGAGCGCCTCGGCGGTGACCCCGGCGCGCGCGAGGATCTGGCCGGAGGGCGCATCCTGACCGATCACGAGCGCGAAGAACACGTGCTCCGGCTCGATATAGGTGGAGCCCGAGGAACGGGCCACCTGGTAGGCGTGGAACAGCACCCGGCTGGCGCTCGGGGTGATCGTGGCGGCGCCGTCGTCGGAGGACTCGCCGGGCATCGGCAGGCGCGCATCCACGGCATCCACGATCGCGGCGGGGTCGACGCCGATCCGGGAGATCGCCTCGGCGACGGCCTCGTCAGCGACGATCACGCGCAGGACGTGCAGCGCATCGAGCTCGGTCTGACCGCGCTCGAGCGCGAAACGACCGGCACGCTGCAGGATCTGCTGGGTGCGCGCGGTGAGGAAGCGGCTGAGGTCGATCGATCGCGCCTGCCGGGCCTGCTCACCTGCGAGGTAACGGGCCAGGAACTCGTCGAACGAGCCCGAGCCCGCCTCGTTGAAGTCGTTGGGCATGGGGTTTCCTCTCAAACTTGAGCGTACTTCTGTCAAGTTCAACAACAGATGATGACGCCTATTCCCGGCCGAGCGCAAATCCGCGAATAGACTCGATCGCATGTCCTCGGTGCTCTACGTCTGCGTGCGCCCGGAGCGCAGCGCGGCCGATGCCGAGCACCGCTCCTTCGCCCGCGACCTCGGCATCCCGCAGCTGGATCGCCTCGACCTGCTGCACGCCTCGCTGGAGACCGTCGAGTGGCAGCAGTACGACGGCTTCGTGATCGGCGGCTCGCCGTTCAACGTCACGGACGCCGTGAAGGACGAGACGCAGAAGACGGTCGAACGCGACCTGGAGCGCATCGCGGACCGTGCCCTCACCGGCGCCGCCACGGCGCTGTTCACCTGCTACGGGATCGGCGTCGTGACCCGGATGCTGGGCGGCCGCGTCACGATGGAGCACCCCGAGCGGGTGCAGGCGTCGCGCATCCGTCTCACCGCCGACGGCGCGGAGGATCCGCTCTTCGGCCCGAACGCGCCGTCGATGAGCGTGTTCACCGCGCACAAGGAGTCCGCAGCCGAGACGCCGCCGGGTGCCGTGCTGCTGGCCACCAAGGACGACTGCCCGGTGCAGGCGTACCGGGTCGGCGAGCACCTGTACGCCACGCAGTTCCACCCCGAGGCGTCACCGCAGGACTTCGCCGATCGGATGGCGGTGTACCGCGCGTCCGGCTACTTCGACCCGAGCGAGTACGCGGCCACCGAGCGGATGGTGCTGTCGGCATCCGTCGACGGAGCCGACCTGCTGGGACGGTTCCCGGCCATGCTCGGGGGCTGAGCGCCCGCAATGGGCACCCCGCAACACGGACGTCAGCTCTGCAACAGGGCGATCTTCTCGTCCAGGTAGCCTGCCAGGGGCATCAGCCCGCCGGTCGCCGACCAGCGCACCGCCGGTTCACCGTCGAGCAGCGCGAGCGGGCCCGAGGCCTCGCCGGCGTCCACGGCATCCGCATCCAGCCGTTCCCAGCCGAGGTGCACGACCTCGCCCTCGGCGAATCCGCCGCGCCGGGCCATCGCGCGCCGCTCGGCACGCGCCCGGGACGACTCCGCGGTGTACCCGCGGCGCACCTCCTCGGCTGCGCGGAGGATCTCGCCGGTGGAGAGCACTCCGTCGTCGGTGAGCAGCAGCACGCCCAGATGCCAGGCATCCCCGACCCGCACGATGCGATCCCGTCGCCAGCGCGAGGTGCGCAGCAGACCGAGGCCCTCGCGCGGGACGCCGGCCAGCCGCTCGCGCGCGGAGACGAGGAGTGCGGCGGTCGTGGTCACCCGTTCAGGCTAGCCGTCACCCGGTAGCGGGATATCCCTCCCGCTTCAGCAGCCGGGCCAGATGCACCGCGTTGGCGACCGCCGTGCGCATGGACGACTCCACGGAGGCGGGGGTCTCGGGCAGATCCTTGTAGTCGGTCTTCTGCATCGCCTCGCCGTTCCAGTACACGCATCCCTGCGCCGGCACGCTGAAGCCCACATCGTCGAGCGATTGGTACAGCACCGCCACGATGTGATGCGCACCGTCCTCGTTGCCCACCACGCCGGCCAGCGCGACCTTGTCGAACAGGGTGGGGCGGCCCTCGGCGTCGGTCTCCCCGAGCTCGGCGTCCAGGCGCTCGAGCACGCGCTGCGCGACGCTGGACTGCTGGCCGAGCCACGTGGGCGTCACGAGCACGACGATGTCGGCGGCCAGCACCTTCTCGCGAAGCGACGGCCACTCGTCACCCTCGCCCATGTCCTTGTCCACCCCGGGCAGGATGTCGTGGTCGACCGCCCGCACATGCGTGGTCGCGACATCATGCTCCTCGAGGAGACTGCTGATCTGCCCGCTGAGCTTCTCGGAGCTCGACTGCGCCGGCGAGGGCTTGAGCGTGCAGGAGATGGTCAGTGCGGTCAGTCCGCCCTCGCGCTGCGGTGCCTGGTCATCCATGGTGATTCCTCTCGGTCGATCGGGGCGGAGCCCCTGCGTACGAGCTGCAGGACGACACTGACACCCGGCGGCCACGCTGTCCCCCGCGTTGACTCGCCCATCCGGCGGTGCTAACGGCGACAGCCCGCGGCGGCAGGCGGGACCGGGTGCAGGTCGGCGCACGACGGTGTCAACCCCCTGTCGGTGACGGCGGGAGCCTCGGCATCCTGGCGAGACAGACACGACGGAGAAGGAGAGCATCATGCCCCGTGGACGCGGCTCGAACAGCCTGAAGGATCCGGATCTCTACGAAGAGCTCCGCGATGACGGAGCCTCGAAGGAGAAGGCGGCGCGCATCTCGAACGCCGCTGCCCGTGACGGGCGGAAGTCCGTCGGCAAGCGCGGCGGCACGGCCGAGGACTACGAGGACCGCACGGTCGACGAGCTCAAGTCCCGCGCGAAGGAGCTCGGCCTCAAGGGCTACTCCGACAAGCGCAAGTCCGAGCTGATCTCGATGCTGCGCGATCACTGACGAAGACCACTGAGAAGGACCGGAGGAGAACGAAGATGACGCCCACGAAGAAACCGAGCTCGACGCAGGCCGCGAAGAAGCAGAGCACCACCCCGCTCACGAAGGACCAGAACGCCGAGAGCGGATTCCACGCCTCCGAGCAGCTGGGCCAGAGCCTGCAACGGGTGCTGGTCGACCTGGTGGACCTGCAGATCCAGGGCAAGCAGGCGCACTGGAACGTCGTGGGGAAGAACTTCCGCGACACGCACCTGCAGCTGGACGAGGTGGTCGAGGCGGCGCGGCGTCTGGGCGACACGGTCGCCGAGCGGATGCGGGCGCTGCACGCCATCCCCGACGGACGCAGCCGCACGGTGGCCGACACCACCTCGCTGCCGCCCTACCCGGAAGGCGAGGTCAGCACGACCGACACCGTCGATCTGGTCACCGAGCGGCTGGAGGCCGCGATCGCGACCGTGCGCGACGTGCACGACGCGGTCGACGAGGAGGACCCCACCAGTGCCGACATCCTGCACGTCGTCCTCGAGGAGCTCGAGCAGTTCGCCTGGATGGTGAGCGCCGAGAACCGCACTCCGGCGTGATGCACTCTCGCGGCGGTGGTCCTCCCGCCGCCGCGAGGCCGCGGCTCCGGCCGTCATGGACCCGCACAGCCGGTCCATGACGGCCGGGATTCGCCGGGTCGGCGCGAGAAGGGCAGAATCGAGGCACACCTCCGCGTCTCTCCGCCCGAGGGATCTCAGCTCAGGAGCATCCATGCCTCAGTCCGACACCGCCCGCCTCCTCATCGCCTGCGACGACCAGCCCGGCATCGTCGCGTCCGTCGCCGGAGTGCTGGCGTCGCACGGGGCGAACATCATCTCGCTCGACCAGCACTCCACGGACGCGCACGGCGGCCGCTTCTTCCAGCGCACCGTGCTGCACCTGGAGGGCCTCGCGGCGAACCGTCCCGCGCTCGAGGCGTCGATCGCCGAGGTCGCCGAGCGCTTCGGCATGGAGTGGTCGCTGCACGACACCAGCCACCGCAAGCGCGTGGCGATCTTCGTGTCGAAGTACGACCACTGCCTGATGGAGCTGCTGTGGCGCACGCAGCGCGGCGAGCTCGACATCGACGTGACCATGGTCATCTCGAACCACCCCGACCTGGCGGAGTCGGTGCGCTCGTTCGGTGTCCCGTTCGTGCACATCCCGCGCGGCGACGGACCCGATGCCAAGGCCGAGATGGAGGAGCGCCAGCTGGAGCTGCTGCAGGGCAACGTCGATCTGGTCGTGCTGGCGCGCTACATGCAGATCCTCACCGACGACTTCATCGGACGGATCGGCGCGCCCGTCATCAACATCCACCACTCCTTCCTGCCGGCGTTCATCGGCGCGAACCCGTACGCGCGCGCCAAGGAGCGCGGTGTCAAGCTCATCGGCGCGACCGCCCACTACGCCACTGCCGACCTCGATGAGGGACCCATCATCGAGCAGGACGTCACACGCGTCACGCACGCCGAGTCGGCCGCCGAGCTGCAGCGCCGCGGCGCCGACGTGGAGCGCTACGTGCTCGCGCGCGCCGTGAAGTGGCACGCCGAGGATCGTGTGATCGTGCACGGCCGATCCACGGTCATACTCTGAGACACGGTCGCCCTGAGACGCGGCCGCACACTGAGACGAAGCGCCGGGAGGCTCACATGCCGAAGCTGATGATCGTCGTCGGGAGCGTACGAGAGGGCCGCATCGGCCTGCCGATCGCGCAGTGGGTGCGCGGCGCTGTCGAGCGGCACGGCGGGTTCGAGATCGACTGGGCGGATCTGAAGGAGATCGCGCTGCCCCTCATGACCGAGCCGAATCATCCGCGGCTGCGGCAGTACACGCAGCCGTCGACGATCGCATGGAGCGAGCGCGTGGATGCCGCGGACGCCCTGCTGTTCGTGCAGCCGGAGTACAACTTCAGCTACTCCCCCGCCCTGAAGAACGCGATGGACCACCTCTCGCAGGAGTGGTGGCGCAAGCCGCTGGGCACGGTGAGCTACGGCGGGATCTCCGGCGGCACGCGCGGCACCGCGGCGCTGAGGGTGCCCGAGATGGCCCTCGGCCTCGTGCCGACCACGGTGAACGTCGAGATCCCGTGGGCGTTCAAGCAGATCGAGGACGGCGTCTTCACGCCGCTCGACTCACAGGCGGCGATGCTGGAGCGGATGCTGAACGAGCTGACGTCCCTGGACGCGGCGCTCGCGCCGCTGCGCGCCGCCCCGCGTCCCTGACCCGCGGGACCCCGCTCGGGATCGCGGCTCCAGGTCGCGATTCGCCCCGGAATGCCGCTCGATCGCGCGTCCAGGTCGCAGTTGATGCCGGCATCCGGCCGTCATAGCGGCACCGAATGCGACCTGGGCGACGAACCATCGCGCAGAGCGGCACCGAATGCGACCTGGGCGGCCCGCGTCAGGCGGGAACGCCCGCCAGCAGCTCGTCGAAGACCTCGGATGCCGTGTCCCAGCGCGCCAGCGGGGCGGACTGTCCGAGCCACAGCGACTGCAACTCGCCCAGACCACGCTGCCCCGCGACCGCGCGGAAGCGCCCGGTCAGCCAGTTCTGCGCCGGGAACGGCGCGATGGCGCCGGATGCCTCGATCTCGCGGACGGCGCGGTTGGGAGCGCCGCGCGACAGCCGGCCGCTCATTGCGCGGGTCAGCACCGAGGCATCCGCCGCCGTCGACCGGATCGCTCCGCGGTGCGCCTCGTTCGCGGCGGACTCCGCCGTCGCCAGGAACGACGTACCGACCTGCACGCCCGAGGCCCCCAGCGCGAAGGCCGCGGCGACGCCGCGCCGGTCGCCGATGCCGCCGGCCGCGATGACCGGCACGTCCACGGCATCCGCCACCTGCGGCAGCAGCGAGACGAGCCCGACCAGCGACTCTTCCGCGGGCTTCAGGAACGACACCCGGTGCCCGGCCGCCTCGGCACCGGTCGCGACGATCGCGTCCACTCCGCCGTCGGCCAGCGCGACCGCCTCGGCCACGGTCGTGGCGGTTCCGACAACGCGGATGCCACGGCGATGCGCCTCCTCGACCAGCGCGCCGGACGGCACCCCGAACACCACGCTGAGCACCGCAGGGGACGCCTCCCAGATCGCGTCGAGCTGCTCGTCCAGCGAGGGGAGGTAGCGTTCAGGGCGCGCGGGCGGTTCCAGCCCGACCTCGGAGAAGAAGGCCTCGAGCGCAGCCGCATAGCCGTCGTGCTCCGGACCGGGCAGCACCTCGTCGCCGGTGGGCAGCCAGATGTTCAGCGAGAACGGCGCGGCTGTCGCCTCGCGCAGCGCCGCCGCGGTCGCGCGGATCCGCTCTCCGTCGTAGCCGTACAGACCGTACGAGCCGAGGCCGCCGGCCTCGCTCACCGCCGCGGTGAGCGCCACAGATGAGAGGCCACCGAAGGGCGCCAGGACGATCGGATGCCGAATGCCGAGCAGTTCGGTGAGTGCGGACGGTACACGCAGGTCGGTCATGCTCCGAGGCTACGCCCGCGTGCACGGGACGTTACGAGCGCCGGCAGCATCGCGCACGCCGCCGCCCTGGCCCTGGCCCTGACCCTGACCCTGGCCCTGGCCCTGGCCCTGGCAGCCGGAATACTGGGATAGGTTTCTGAAGGGGCGTTGCGTCCCCGCTGATCCGGGGTGGAATTCATGAGCGTACTGCGCTTCTCGACGCGCGATGCGTCACGGGTCGAGGAGACCTGGAAGCAGTTCGTGCCGTCCGCCGCGCTGCAGCGCGTCGACCCCGAACGGTTCCGCTTCGACTGGTTCTCGGCCGAGGCGTCGGGCTTCAGCCTGGTGCGCTACGACCTGCGCGCCGAGATCCACTCGGTGGTCGAGCCCGAGGATCAGCTGCTGGCCTGCCAGGTGACGGGCACCAGCGCCGAGGTGCGCACGAAGCGCAGCCCTCTCGACGCGGGCAGCCCCTGGCTCACCGACGGCGCACGCGTGGAGGCGCGGTGGGAATCCGCGCGGGTCTCGGCTCTGGTCTTCGAACGACGTTCAGCCGAGGAGCTCGCCCGGCGCATGTGCGGCGACGACACGCTCCGCCTGCGCGTGCAGACCGGCGCACCCGACCGCCGGTCGGCCGATGCCCACTGGTCGAGGACCATGGACTTCATGACCTCCGCTCTGGAGGACTACGGAGGCGATGAGCTGGTGATCGCCGGGCTGCACCGCCAGGCGCTGTGGCTGGTCCTCACCGCCTTCCCCACCACCTTCCGCACCGCACTGGAGCAGGATCCGCAGACCCGTGCCGCCCCGGCGACCGTGCGCAGGGCCCTCGACTTCATCGATGAGAACGCGCACCTGCCGATCACCGTCGACGATGTCGCCTCCGCCGTGCACATCTCCACCCGCGGCCTGCAGTACGCGTTCCGGCGCGCGCTCGACAGCACGCCGGCGGAGCGGCTGCGACGCGCGCGTCTCGAGGGCGCGCACCGCGAACTGCTCGCGGGCACCTCCGACACGATCGCCGTGATCGCCCGCCGATGGGGGTTCACGCACCCGTCCCGGTTCTCCGCGGCCTACCGCGACGCCTACGGCGTGCTTCCCGCCACGACGGCGGGACGTCGCCGCTGACGGCTGCCACGCACGGATATTGATGACAGATGGCGAACAGCCTCTTCGCCCGTGACGTCATGCGTCGCGTCCTGCGGCGTACCGGCGCCGCCGCAGGATAGATTCCTGTAGCCCGCCGATCCATGACGGGCATCCGCTCTATCCCCCAGGAGTGCACGTGAACCGTCGTCATCCGATCCCGACCCACCCCGGCCAGGGCCGTTCGCGCAGCGGACGGCGCTGATCAGAGATGGGAAGCCTGTACTACGGCGATGCGCATGAGCCGATCTTCATCGAGGACCGCGCGCTCGCCCATCTCAAAGTGGTGATCGCCACCAAGCTGCGCCGCAACGAGAGCTTCACGCTGTCGTGGCGCCACGCCGACGGCGCCCCCGTCGGGCGGAGCACCATCTGGCTGCATCCCTCCATCCCGCTCCGCTTCGTTTTCGACGAACCCGAAGCACCGCCGCTGAGCCGCACCTGGATCGAGGAGCTCGCCCATTCGGCGAACTCGAGCGGCGGCATCGCCCTCGTCGACGAGCACATCGAGAACCCGCCGCCGGAGGATTGACTCCGGCGGCGGGTGGGCCGATCAGCGCGGGGGGAGGTGCGGGATCGGCGAAGGGGCCCGGGATCGATCGGATGCGGCGCTGACCGCCGCATCGAGGTCACCGAGCAGCTGGGCGAAGTCGCGGAATCGGGTCCGGCGTGGGCACGGTCTGCGCAGCCACAGCACGTCGAGGCTGCCCGTGCTGTTGCGCTCGACGTAGGCGATCAGGCAGTCGGCGTCGCCCTGACGTCGTGCACGGTCGCAGATGCGCCAGCTGTCGCGTCCGAGCCACGTGACCTCCCAGTCCCCCCGTGGGGTCGGAGCGTTCGGGGGGTCCGACAGCACGGTGCTCATAGCGGCTTCCCGCCGGTCACGGCGAGCACGGCACCAGAGGTGTAGGACGACTCATCCGATGCCAGATGCACGTACGCCCCGGCGAGCTCAGCCGGCTGCGCGGGACGCCCGAGGGGCGTGTCCTTGCCGAAGCTCGCGAGCTTGTCGGCATCCCAACCCGTCGCCGGGATCAGGGGCGTCCAGATCGGTCCGGGAGCCACGGCGTTGACGCGGATGCCGCGCTCGCCCGCCTCCTCGGCGAGCGCCTTGACGAACGCGACCTGCGCGGCCTTGGTCATGGCGTAGTCGATCAGTCCCGGGGAGGGCTGGTACGCCTGGATCGAGGCCGTCACGATGATGGCGGCGCCCGGCTCGAGGTCCGGGTACGCGGCGCGGGCGGTGAAGAGCGTGCCGAGCAGGTTCGTGTCGAACACCCGGCGCATGTCCTCGGTGCGCAGCGCGTCGAAGCTGTCGATGTCGTGCTGGTACGCGGCGTTCAGGACCACGATGTCGAGGCCTTCCAGCTCGTCGCGGGCCCGTCGCACGGCATCCGTCGCGAACTCCTCGTCACGGAGGTCTCCCGGGATGCTGAGCCCGGTGCGGTCCTCCTGGCGGATCAGGTCCACGGTGCTGTCGGCGTCGTCCTGCTCCTCCGGCAGGTGCACGATCGCGACGTCCGCGCCCTCTCGGGCGAAGGCGATGGCGACCGCCCGGCCGATGCCGGAGTCACCACCCGTGATCAATGCCTTCCGCCCGTTCAGACGGCCGTGGCCGACATAGCTGGACTCGCCATGGTCCGGCTCCGGTTCGGTCTGGTCGATCTTCCCGGGCTGGTCCTGTCGCTGCGGAGGCATCGGCTCGTCCCTGTGCGCATCGCGCGGATCCTTGGTGCTGTCGCTCATCGTCGATCCTCTCCGGTCTGTATGGCGTCGACGCTGTCATGGGCCCGCATCCGGAGCCAGGGGGTTGACACCCGAGCCGGTTCCCCTACGCGCGCGCGACAGGCGTGTCAACGGGCATCCGGCACCGCGGATGCCGATGCACAGTGGCACGACAGCCACACGAGGAAAGGAGACGCGATGAGCGGCATCGATCAGGGCATGATGCCCGAGCACGTGCAGCCGCAGCATGCGGAGGACGACTCCGAGCACGAGGAGGGCGCAGGCGCTCCGGAGGAGGACGAGACCCGGGTGGACACCGGTGCCGAGGACGAGGCCGAGCCGAACCGCGAGCACCGCGCCGAGGAGCCGAAGCCGATCGGCGAGGACGCTCACCCCGAGGGCGGGCTCCCCCACAGGAGCCAGCGGAAGCCGTAGGCCGGGCGAAGCCGGCAGGATCGCTTCAGCCGATCACTGCTCCGGCTGTGCCGCCTGCAGCTCTTCGCCAGCCCCTCCGCCGTCCCCGGCGTCCGGCGGCTCAGGCACGAGGTAGAGGCCTCCGGGCGAGTTGGCGGTGAAGGCGAGCGCTTCCGTCCAGCCCCGGTTGATCGACGGCTGCCTGCTGCCGTAGTACTTGAACACGAGCGAGCTGCCGGGGTGCATCCACACCGTGGTGCGGCCGCCGCCGACGCTCACGTCCTCCCGCCAGCTGAACGGGAACGGCTCGCCGCGCCGGAGCTTGGCGGTGATGACGAGCTGCAGGTGCATCAGAGCTCGGTCCTCGATCTCCGTCTTGACGCCGTTCTCGTATACGAACTTTCCCATGTGCTGCCTCCGTGCGCTGGAAGCGGACTGACGCATTCCAGGTACGGGGTCTACGTTAGGCGATATGGGACTGCTCTACTACGGCGGGACGTCCGACCCCATCGAGATCGAGGACCGGGCGCTCGCGCATCTCAAGGTCGTCATCGCGACGAAGCTTCGGCGCAACGAGAGCTTCACGCTCTCGTGGAAGCATCCCGACGGCGCAGCCCCCGGCCGCTCCACCATCTGGCTGCATCCGTCCATCCCGCTGCGGTTCGTCTTCGAGGCTCCGGAGCCCCCGGAACTGCACGCCGAATGGATCACCGCGATGGCGCACTCCGCCAACACGAGCGGCGGGATCACCATGGTCCCCGAGGACATGGCGTCGCCGGAGTAGACACCGCGCTGGCAGGTCCGCGGGCCCGTCGTCAACCCCCTGTTCGAGAATCCGGCCCCTTCGTACCGTGGCATCAGCCGGGGCACCTCCGCCCCGCCGGACGAAGGGATCGTCATGAACCTGCTGTTCATCATCATCGCGGTGGTCGCGATCATCCTCGCCATCACCGGCGGCCTCGTGCAGTCGCTGAACTTCCTGCTCTGGGTCGGACTCGTGCTGCTCGCGCTTGCGGTGATCGCCTGGCTGATCAGGGCGATCTCCGGTCGCAACGCGGCCTGAGTCACATGGCGGAAGCACCCTCGACGAGGGCTGCCGACGGCGCCTTCACCTGGGTCGAGCTCGTCGATCGCGATCAGCGCGACGTGCTCGCCGAGGTGAGGCACCTGTCGGCGCATCCGTCGCTGTTCGAGGACTCCCTCGGGGGCGGACGCCCGCCCCGGCTCGAGGTGCTCGACGGGCAGCTGCTCGTGATCGCCTGGGACCTGGATCCCGACAAGGCGACCAGCAAGCCGGGCGACGTGGTCCTCCTCGCCGGCGACTCCTGGCTGCTGACCGCGCAGTGGGACGGTGACGGGCCTGCACGGCCGCTGCGCCCGCTGATCGAGCGCGAGCATCCGAGCGGGGCGACCCCTCTCGGAGCCGCGTACCGCACCCTTGCGGCGGTCGTGCAGTCCTACGAGGCCACCGTCGCCTCGATCGAGAACGAGCTCGACGAGGTCGAGACCGAGGTGTTCGATCCCGCGGTCGATGAGGACTACGAGCGCATCTACCGGTTGCGCAGGCGCATCGGGCACGTTGACCGCGCGACATCCGCGCTTCGCCAGGGTTTCGAGACGAACGCCGAATCGCTGGACGAGCTGCTCCGGGACGATCCGGTGCTGCACCAGTACTTCCGGCACATGCGCAGCGATCTGGCGGCGCTCGCCGACCTGCTCTCCACGCAGCGCATGGCTCTGGACGCCGTGGTCTCCAGTCACGAGAGCAACGTGTCGTCGCGTCAGAACCGCGACATGCGCACGATCGCGGCGGTGGCGGCGCTGCTCGCACTGCCGACCGTGATCGCCGGCGTGTACGGCATGAACTTCAAGGACATGCCCCTGCTGCATGTCCCGGTCGGCTGGGTGTTCGTGCTGATCGGCACGGTCGTGCTCGACATCGCGGCGGTCCTCGTGTTCCGGCGTCGCGGCTGGCTGGGCGCGGACCACGGCCGCGACCGCTGAGCGGATCGCCGAGGATCACTCCGACTCCACCGCCGACACCGCATGCGGTGTGCCGACCGGCTTGGACTCCGCGGAGCCGCGCTGGCGGAGGTAGATCGAGAACGCGACCATCGTGCCGACCGCGAGGAACTCGGACTGCCAGTTCTGCAGAGTCCGATCCCAGAAGTCGGCCGAGACCACGTACTCGGCCCACGTCGGAGCGGGCATCCCGTGCATGGCGGCCTCCTCCCCCGCGACGATCGCGCCGCCCAGCGACTGCGCCAGCCAGGAGAGGGCGAACACCGTGCCCATCACGATCAGCAGGGAGTTGCCGTACACGACCCGGCGCCAGCCGGATGCCCGGGCCCATCGCGGTGCGCCCTCGGGCGCATACCGCCCGACCAGCTGATCCTCGTCGCTCTCGGGTCCTTCGTCGCCCGGCTTCTTCGACTCCGGCGATCCGCGCTGCACGAGCCAGATGGTCGCCCCGATGAACAGGAAGAACTGCAGGAACTCCGACTGCCAGTTCTCCGCCACGTCCACCACGAAGTCGGGCGAGAGCACGAAGCCGAAGAAGTCGGCGGGCGCTCGGCCATGCTCCGTCATCTCCTCCACCTGGCGGAAGTACCCGGCGACCGCCTGGCCGCCGAGCGCCAGCAGGAACAGCAGGAGGAAGAACAGTCCGAGCGCGTTGTCGCGCAGCATCCGCCGCATGGTCATCGACCCCCGATGATGATCGCGAACATGATCGCGAGACCACCGAAGGTCACCGTCATCCACGTCCAGAACACCACCGCCGGGCCGCGCCCGGCCGGCTCGCCCCTGTCCACCTGTTCCATCCGGTCCTCCTCCGATCGAGACGATACGACTGCCCCGATGCTGTCGTCACGGCGGTCGGATGCCCAGCCCCTTGACGGCGGCGACGCGGACTGTCAACCCCCTGAGCAGCCCGGCGCCCTCTCCGTATCGTCGGCTTTCCGAGCACCAGGAGAGGGAGAGATCATGACGCTGACGACGGAGGTCCTGGTGAAGGACATCATGACGCCGGGGGCCCGCTGCATCGGCGAGAACGACTCGCTGGAGACCGCGGCCCGCCTGATGGCCGATCTGGACATCGGCTCGCTGCCCATCTGCGGGGAGAATGGCAAGCTGAAGGGCATGCTGACCGACCGCGACATCGTGGTCAAGGCGATCGCGAACGGCCGTTCCCCCGCCGACACGCGCGCGGGTGCGCTCGCAGAGGGGACCCCGCTGCTCGTGGACGCCGAGGACGACGTGAGCGCGGTGCTCGAACTCATGCAGAAGCACCAGGTTCGCCGCATCCCGGTGCTCGATGATCACGTGCTGGTGGGCATGGTGGCCGAGGCCGACATCGCACGCAGCCTCGCCCCGCAGCACACCGGCGAGACCGTCGAGCAGATCACGCGCTGAGCAGATCGCACGGAGAAGGAGACTGACATGGATGCAGACATGGACGCGACGGAGAACGAGCGGGGCACGCACGCCGACACCGAGGCGATGGCGAAGGACATGAGCCGGCGCCCGGCCGATGCCACCACCACCCATGCCGCGTGGGGGTCGGGCGATCCGCACCTGCTGGTCTCCCGGGAGGATGTCCGGAACGTCTTCCCGCTGTCGGCGGACGAGACGCGGATCGGCTCGGCGCCCGACTGTGAGCTCGTGCTGGACGGGGCCGATCCGGTGCACGCGACCATCGTCCACGACGACCGCGATGAGTACGTGCTGACGATGCACGGCGAGGGCGAGATGAACGCCTGGTCCGAGGACGACACCCGCACGGAGATCCTCCGCACGGGGGCGCGCTTCACGGTGGCCGGCTGGTCGCTGGTGTTCATGCGCGAGGAGTACGCGGATCACGGCCGCCCGTGGGGCGGCCGTGAGGGCGGCGAGCTCTCCGATCAGCCGCCGCAGCCGCAGCGTCCGGACTACGCGGCCCAGCGGGCCGGGGAGCAGGACGAGGACGACCGCGGCTGGGAGGTGCGCAACGGCTGAGGCTCCGGACCGTCAGTCGACGGCCTCCCGCTGGGTGCGGATGAAGTCCCAGTCGCGCACCGTGAGCCGCTCCTCGCGCGGCATCCGGACGCCGGTCAGGGTCTCCACCTCGTCTCGCACGAGGTCGGGGATGATCTCGCCGTCCAGGGCCTCCAGCGCGTGCTTCGCATCCGCGGACAGCAGCGGCCACCAGGTGTGGATCTCGGGGTCGGTCATGTCGGACTCCTCTCGCGATGTGCCGATGCTCGCATCCGACGCTCCGCCCATGCAGGGGGTTGACAGCGGTGCATCCGCAGATCACCGCCCGACCGGGCGCGGACGGGCGTATCGTCGAGATCAGAGGCTTACGCGACCTTCTGGCGTCAGGAGGGTCGACGAGAGCACCTTCCCGCCGGCCCGAGGAGATCTCCACGGATAGGAGGAAGGGTCATGGCTGAGAAGCTGCACGGATACGCGCCGACGACGACGCACGCCGCCTGGGGTGCGGGTGATCCGCATCTGCTGATCTCCCGCAACGACGAGGACCGCTCGGTGCTCCATCTCGGGGCCGAGACCGTGACGATCGGCTCTGACGAGGCGCGCACGCTGCGGCTGGATGGTGCTGCGCCTCTGCACGCGACGATCGTGCACGACGACCGCGACGAGTTCGTGCTGACGATGCACGGTCCGGGGCGGATGAACGCCGGCAGCCCGGAAGGCGAGCGCGGCGAGCGGATCGAGACGCTGCGCACCGGCGCGCAGTTCACCATCGGGGAGTGGATGCTGGTGTTCAGCCGCGACGAGTACGCGGACCACGGTCGGCCGTACGGCGGGCGCGAGGGCGGTGAGGGCACGCACCAGAGCAGGCAGCCGGAGCGACCGGACTATCCCTCGACAGGGGAGATCCCCGTCCGCGATCGCTGAGCTCCTCCACCTTCAGGAGCGGCTGGTAGCCTCGGCCTGAGGGAAGGGGGATGACCATGATCCAGACGCTGCTGCAGCTCATGCTGACCGCGCTGCGCGTGGTGCCCCTTCCGGCCGGGACCTCGGCGGGCGGGATGCTGGGCATCGCCGCCGTGCTCATCGCGGTCGCCGTGCTCGCGATCGCCCTGGCGCTGGTCAGGCCCATCTTCGGCATCCATTCCGCGCCTCATCCGAGACGCGCGATCGACGTGTCCGCCCTGCTCGCGCAGAGCGATCCGGATGCCGCGGGGCATCCGCGTCCGCGAGCCCCGGGAGCCGCGCTCGCCGCGTGACCCCGCCGACGCCCTGAGCGCCCGCAGCGGGAGACCGCGGCATCCGCCGACCCTCCCGCGACCACGAACGGACACCCATGGACATCTTCGCCTTCCCGCCCCTCGCCCTCCTCCTGGACGGCGCCTACACCGCGCTGCTCTCCCTCTCGCATCTGCTCGAGCCGTTCGCCAGCGCCGCGGCGGCCGCGCTCGCCGTCGTGCTCGTGACCCTGCTCGTGCGCACCTGCCTGATCCCCGTCGGCGTCTCCCAGGCGAAGGCCGAGCAGATGCGCGCCCGTCTCGCCCCGAGGATGCGGGAGCTGCAGCAGAAGCACGGCAAGGACCGCGAGAGCCTGCAGCGCGAGACCATGGCGCTGTACCGCGATGAGAAGGCCTCGCCGTTCGCCGGATGCCTGCCGCTGCTCGTGCAGGCCGCCGTCGTCGGCATCCTGTACACGCTGTTCCTGCGGCCCGAGATCGCCGGGCACGCGAACGCGCTGCTGAGTCACGACCTGTTCGGCGCTCCGCTGGGCACCTCGCTGCTGGGCGCGATCGGCACCGGCATCGATGCGGCCACGGCGATCGTCTGGGCGGTGGCGCTGCTGATCATCGTGGTCATCGCCGACATCACCCGGCGGGTGTTCCCCGCGCAGGTGCCCGACGAGGGTCCGCTGGCGGTGCCGGGGATGGAGACCACGATGAACGCCCTGCACTACCTGACCGCGGTGTTCGCCGTGTTCGTACCGCTCGCCGCCGCGCTCTACCTGGTGGTGACGGTCACCTGGACACTGGTGCAGCGTGCGCTGCTGCGTCGCAGGTACCCGCTGCCGGAGTGAGGCGGACCGGCGCGGTTCAGCGGGCGGCGACGGCGATGCGCAGCGGCGCGTCGGGGGCGGATGCCGCAGTGAGCGCGCGGTCGAGCTCGGAGAGCGGATGCACGGCGCTGACCACCTCCGCGAACGGGTGCGCGCGGCCGGGGCCGGCGAGGAACGCGACCGCGTCGGACAGGTCCCGCCCGGTGTAGTTGTGCACCCCCGTCACCGTGACCAGACGCCGCACGACGGACTCGGCATCGAGCGGAACGGGATCGGCGGGGAAGACCGAGCCCACGAGCACCGCGGTCCCGCCCACCGCGACGCCCTCGATGGCGTCGGTGACGGCATGGCCGGATGCCTCGATCACGATGTCCGGCTCACGATCACCGGCATCCGCCACTGCGCCGAAGCGGGCGGCCAGCGCCCTCCGCGCGGGGTTGGGGTCGCGCACATCCACGACCGCGCCGGCTGAGGCCGCGATCGCCGCCGCTGTCAGGCCGACCAGGCCCGCCCCGTGCACGCGCACGCGGGTCCCCTCCAGGTCACGGCCGGCGGCGCCGCTGCGCACCGCTGCGATCGCGGTGGCGGTCGCGCAGGACGCAGGGGCCAGCACGGCGGCCGGCAGCGTCTCGGGCACCCGCACGATCACGGTCCCCTCCCGCAGCTGCGCGTGACTGGCGAAGCCCCCGGTGAGCTCGCGATGCGGAGCGATCCGTTCGTGACCGTACTTGCCCAGGTCGCGGCACTTCTGGGTGAGGCCGGCGCGGCACCGGTCGCAGCGTCCGCACGACACGATCACCGACCAGACGACGCGGTCGCCGATCTGCAGGGGCGTGCCGTCGGCGGCATCCGCTCCCCCGGCGCCGATCGCCATCACCCGTCCGACGCTCTCATGGCCGAGCACGACCGGCACCGGAGCAGGACGGCGGCCCTGCACCGTGTGCACGTCCGACCCGCACACGGTCGAGAGCTCGATCGCGACCAGCACCTCGCGCGCGGCGAGGGCGACCCCGGGAACGGCGATCTCCTCATGCGGATGCCCGGGCCCGAGGAACGCCATCGCGACCGCGCACGGGCGCAGCACGATGTCCGTCCGCGGCGCCGCGTCCCGCTCGGAGAGCGGTCTGCGGGGCAGCGCCGGTGCTGCCTCCAGGGTGACGTCCACGGTCACGCAGAGGGGATCAGGGCGAGGAGTCCGCGCTCGGCGAGCGCGGCGCGCAGGTCGACCACGCTCGCCAGCACGGCATCCGCTCCGGCCCCGCTGAGGGTCGCGCGGTCGTGCGCGCCGCTCAGCACGCCGGCGACGAATCCGGCTCCCGCGCGGCGACCCGACTGCACGTCGCTCGCGGTGTCGCCCGCGACGGCGACGGCCTGCACGGACGACGCGCCCGTGCGCAGCAGCGCGGTGAGCACGAGGTCGGGGTGCGGACGGCCGCGGCCCGCGTCCACCGGCGACAGCGCGACGTCGACCAGGTCGCGCCAGCCGAGCGCGTCGATCAGCGCGTCGCGGGTGACCGGGGCGAAGCCCGTCGTCAGCGCCACCTTCAGACCCGCGTCGCGCAGCTGCTCGATCGTCTCGCGAGCACCGGGGATCTCCTCGGCGCCCTGCTCGGCGATCAGCTCGTCGTAGGCTGCTTCGAACGCCGCGGTGGCGCGCTCGGCCGCAGCACGGTCGCCGTCGGCGAGGTGCAGGAACACCTCGATCTTGGACTGGCCCATGGTGTCGCGGACGTGCTGCAGCGCGTCCTCCCAGGGCATCCGGTCCGCCACGCCCGTGCGCTCCGCCGCGCGCTGGAACGCCTGCTCCACCACGCCGTCGTCGCGGACGGTGGTCCCTGCCATGTCGAAGACGACGAGTTCGATTGCGGTCATGCGAGTGCCTCCTGGAAGTGGGCGGAAAGGGCGGACTCGGCAAGGCCCAGTCCGCAGGTCATGCCGATGCCGGTGGTGGCGGCGAGCGCGAGGACGCCGTCGGCGGGGAGCTCGTCGAGGAACTCATCCGGCCCGGATGCGTAGACGCCCTGCCAGCGCTCCAGCACCCGGAAGCGGTCGGCCTGGAACAGCTCGCACGCCTCGTCGAGGAATGCCTCGAAGGCGCCCTCCGGCTGGAACGGCCCCGGTTGCACGGCCTTCGCGTGCGAGTCGCCGAGGATCAGCGATCCGTCCGGCAGTTGGGTGTACATCTGGTTCAGGTCGAGCGCGGCGAGCTCGGGGCGCTCCGCGTGCAGCCGGGCGCGCAGGGCCGCGGTCTCGGGCACCTCCGCGAAGCGCCCGTAGCGCACCAGCGACCAGCCGGTGAGCAGCGGTGCGGTCAGCGGGGCGGGCAGGTCGGCGACCACGCGCATCATGTCCAGGGCGCAGCGCTGGATGCCGATGCGCTCGGCGATCTCCGGCAGCAGCTGATCGATGTCGTGATTCACCGCGACGACGACCGTGCCGGCCGCGATCGGCCCGCGGGTGGTCTCGACCCGGCCGGTCGTCACTGCGCTCACGGCCGTGCGGAAGCGGAAGTCGACGCCCAGCGATGCCAGGTGCCGGACGATCGCGGCGGCGGCCTCGCGCGGGTTCACTTGCAGATCCGGCTCGATCAGCGCGCCGCCGAGCACGTCCTCGGGTCGCAGCGGGGCCAGGGCGAGCAGGTGCGCGGTCTCCAGCATCCGGATGCCGCCGTCGGACGCCGCCGACTCCAGCACGGCGAGCTCGTCGGCGTGCCGCGCGGCGATCAGCGTGCCGGATTCGCGCAGCCAGAAGCCGGCGTCCTGCGACAGCTGCAGCCAGAGTTCTCGTGCCGTGTCGGCGTGGCGTCGGGCGACGCCGGTCTGGGCCCCGATGCACAGGTGCCCGAAGTTGCGGATGCTGGCCCCGACCGGGGCATCCGTCCGGTCCACGACGATCACGCTCAGGCCGCGGCGGACGGCCGCGTACGCGGCGCCCAGTCCGACGATGCCCGAGCCGATGACGACGACGTCGGCGCTGTCCTGGCTCGCCGAGCGCGTCGAAGGGCTCATGCGAACACCTTCCGCATCCACATCGCCAGGCCCTCGACCGCGAGCACGGTCACCAGGATCATGATCACGATGCTGGCCACGAGCGGGTAGTTCGAGCCCTGGCCGGCGTTGAGCAGGTAGTAGCCGACCCCGCCGCCTCCGACGATTCCGAGCAGGGTCGCCGCACGCACGTTGGTGTCGAGCATGTAGAAGGTGTGGCCGATGAGCGCACGCGAGCCCTGCGGGAAGGTCGCCGCCGCGTACATCTGCAGGCGCGTGGCCCCGGTGGCGAGCAGCGCGCGCTCGGGTCCTCGCGGCACCTCCTCGAAGGAGTCGGCGATGAGCTTGCCGAGCAGGCCGATGCCGCCGATCGCGAGGGCGATGGTTCCCGCCTGCGGGCCGAGGCCGGTGATGATGATCAGCACGATCGCGAGGATCAGCTCGGGGATGCCGCGGATGATCACCAGCAGCAGCCGGAAGCCGCCCTGCACGCCGCGGTTGGGGGCGACGTTGCGCGCCGCGAGCGAGCCGATCACCAGCGAGAGCACGAACGTGATGAGGGTGGCGGCGAGGGCGATCTTCACCGTGTCGAGCATCGCCGCACCGATCACCGCGAAGCCGTAGTTGCCGAAGTCCGGCGGCCAGAACTGCGCGGCGATCGCGGGCACCTTGCTCCAGAAGGTGAGCAGATCGCCCCAGACGATGTCGCTGACCACGACGGATGCCACGACAACGGCGACCGCGATCCAGCCGGCCATGGTGTTGCGCACGCGCTGCGGCGTCCACGGGCGGCGCAGCGCCTGCTCGACGGTGTCGTACCGACGTGCCGTCGTCGCGGCGGTCGTCCGCTCAGCCTGCGACCGGCGCGAGAACAGCCGCACGAACACGCCCCTGCCGGCATCCTTCTCGCCCAGCATCGCCACGCGCACGGCGCTGGAGATGATCTCCATCACGACGCACAGCACGAAGATGACCAGCGCGATGCCGAGGCCGAGGCCGTAGTCCAGCGACTTGAAGGCGTGGGACATCTCCAGGCCCAGACCGGCGACGCCCACATAGCCGAGAACGACCGAGCCGCGCAGGTTGATGTCGTTGCGATGCAGCACCGTCGCGACCCAGCTGGGAAGCACCTGCGGCAGGACGCCGGTGGTGAACTCCTGCATCCGGCTGCCGCCCGCGGCCCGGACGGCGAGCCGCGGCCCCTCGTCGATCTGCTCGATCGCGTCGGCGAACATCTTCGAGATCATGCCGATGGAGTGGATGCCGATGGCCAGGATGCCCGGGAGCGTGCCGAGCGAGAACATCAGCACGAACACCATGGCCAGCACCACATCGGGCAGCGCGCGGGTGAAGACGCCGATGAAGCGGGCGAGGGCGCGCAGCGCCGGATGCGGAGTGGTGTTGGATGCCGCGAGGTAAGCGATCGGCACCGAGAGCGCGGCTGCCAGCAGGGTGCCGGTGAGGACCAGCCCGACCGTGAGCACCGTCTGCTGCAGCAGCTCGGCCGGCTCGGGGAAGCTCAGGCCGCCGACGCGCGTGAAGAAGCGCTCGGCGTTGCCGAGGCTGTCGGCCACGCCCGCGAAGCTGATGTCGATGTCGCGGAGCGAGACGACGGCGAGGCCGGCGATCACCAGCAGGGTGAGGCTCGCGCTGATGCGCTCCGGGCTCAGACGCCGGCGCGGCGCACGCGCCTGCAGCGCGGCATCCGCACTCGCCGTCGAGGCGGGCGGACGTGTGGCGGTGATCGTCATGCCACCGGCTCCGCGATCATCAGCTCGGACTCCATCGCCTGGATCTCGCCGGTGCTGGTGGCGACGCGGCCGTAGATCTCCATGACCTGCGCCTTGTCGAGCCCGGAGGTGTCGGTGTCGAGCACGACCTGACCGTGGCGCAGCCCCACGATGCGGTCGGCCCAGTCGATCGCGAGGTCCACCTGGTGCAGGCTGCACAGCACCGTGAGCCCGTCGTCGGCGGCGATCTCCCGGATGAGCGCCATCACCTGCGAGCTCGACTCCGGGTCGAGCGAGGCGACGGGCTCGTCGGCGAGCAGCACCTGCGGGTTCTGCATGAGGGCGCGCGCGATGGCGACGCGCTGCTGCTGGCCGCCGGAGAGCGTGTCCGCGCGCTGGTAGGCGCGGTCGAGAAGCCCCACGCGGTCGAGGTGACCGAGGGCGCGCAGCTTGTGCGCCCGGGAGTACGAGAACAGGCCGAGCCGGGGACCGCGCAGCCCGGCGAGCGAGCCGGACAGCACGTTCTCGAGCACGGTGAGCGACCCCACCAGCTCGAACTGCTGGAAGATGAAGCCGACCCGGCTCCGCAGCCTGCGCAGCGCCTTGCCGCGCAGGGCGGGCACCTGCTCACCGAGCACGCTGACGCTCCCGGACGTGGGGATCTCGAGCGCGTCGATGTGCCGCAGCAGCGTGGACTTGCCCGAGCCGGACAGGCCCAGCAGCACGACGATCTCGCCGCGTCCGACGGTGAGGTCCACGGCGGACAGCGCGGTGGTGGAGTCGAAGCGCTTGGTGAGGGATTCGATGCGGATGACCGGCTCGGTGCTCATGACTGTCTCTTTCGGTTCGGATCTGCGGCTGCGCCGCCTCGATCTGCGACGACCCGCCGGGCGCGGGGTGCTGCGCCCGGCGGGTCGGATCAGATCAGGCCTTGCACTGCTTGGCGTTGGTCTGCTTGCAGATGTCGCGGATGACGTCGTAGTACTTGTCGTCTACCGGCTTGGTGGCGTAGAAGGTCGCGCGGAACGCGTCGGAGTCGGCGCTGGTGATGCCGGCCTTGATGATGTCGTCGATGGTGATCTCGGCGAGCGAGTCGACCAGCTTCTTCTTCACGTCGTCGGGCAGGCCGTTCGCGTACACGAGCGGTGCGCCGGGGACCATGGTCTTGGCGATGACCTTGACCTTGTCGGACTTGGCGACCTCGCTGTCCTCCGCGAAGCCCGCCTCGCACTCCGTGCCCTCACCGGTCTTGGTGACGCTGACGTCGTGCTTGCCCGCGAAGACCGGGGTGATGTCCTTCTCGGGGTCGATGCCGGCCTTGATGAGGTTGTAGGTCGGGAACAGGTACCCCGAGGTCGAGGACGGGTCCACGAAGCAGACCTTCTTGCCCTTGAAGTCCTCGATGGTGCTGATCGCCGAGTCCTTGGGGGCGATGGCCATCGAGTAGTAGCCGGGCTCCTGGCCCTCCTTGGTGACGATCGAGGAGATCGGGGTGAGCTTCGCGCCGTTGTTCGTGGCGGTGATGTACGTGAAACCCGAGAAGGAGGCGACGTCGACCTTGCCTGCGATAGAGGCCTCGATGAGTGCGGCGTAGTCGGTCGACTCGTGGTACTCGACCTTCTTGCCGGTCTCCTTGGCGATGTAGTCCATCAGCGGCTGGTAGTTGGTCTCGGTGTCGACGGAGTCGGGGACGACGCCGAAGACGAGGGTGTTCTCATCGATCGCGTAGCCGGACTTCGCGTCGCTGGGAGCGTCGCTTCCGGGGGCCGCGCCGGCGGAGCCGGAGCAGGCGGCGAGGCCGAGAGCCAGCAGGACGGCGCCGGCGACGGCGGGGAGAGCACGAAGCTTCATGAGGACCTTTCAGGGGTGTCGGGAAGGTGTCCGACAGAAACTCTGACAGTCCGGATGCCGAGAAATGTACCTATCTCGGCACTGTTCAGCGCTCGTTCACCAAGGGTTCTTCCGGGTTAACTCCGCGGGAATTCGACCGCCCTGACCGGCGGATGCCAAGTAGTATGCCTATGTGGCTGAAGCTGTCTACTCCCAGATCGCCGACGACCTCCGTGCGCAGATATCGTCGGGCGCGCTGCGTCCCGGCGACGACGTGCCGACCGAGGCCGAGCTGGCCGAGCGGTGGCGCACCTCGCGCGGACCGATCCGCAACGCACTCGCGGCGCTCCGGGCCGAGGGACTGATCCAGACCCATCGCGGACGACCTGCACGCGTGGTGTCGAAGAAGGCCGATCAGGCGGTCGACGTCTCGGTGCCGTTCACGCGCTGGGCGCGCGAGCTGGGCGTGACGCCGGGGGCGATCACGCAGGAGATCAGCCTGCGCCGGGCGGGGGCCGAGCGGGCGTCCGCGCTGGAGGTCTCCCCCGACGACACCATCGTGAGCGTCACCCGGCTGCGCCTGCTGGACGGCAGGCCGACCATGCTCGAACGGCTCTCCTATCGCGAGGACGTCGGCCGGCTGCTGCTGCAGGCCGACCTCGACGCGATCTCCATCACCGAGCACCTGGCCGCCCACGGGCATCCGATCGTCGGCCTGCAGCATGAGATCGACGCGGTCGCCGCGGACGAGCAGGACGCCGCGCTGCTGCGGGTGCCGACCGGCTCCCCCATCCTGCGGCTGAGCCGGATCTCCCGGGACGCCGACGGCCGCGTCTTCGAGGCCTCGGAGGACCGCTACCTCAGCGAGGTGGTGAGGTTCACGGTGGCCGCATCCGGCATCTCGGCCGACGGCCAGTACCTTCGCGCCGTCGGCGGTTGATGCGCCGGGCAGGCGAGAGCGAGCGACTGCTCACGAAAGCCCCGTTAACCAGATGCGATCGCGAGCGCGTGGTACTGAAGCCTATGAAGATCGCGCTCGCGATCGCGGCGCTGGGGAAGCGCCTTGTTTAAGCGCTGGGGACGCTTATCTGGGGAGATCCCAGGATATGACCGCCTCTCGACCGATATATAGGCCCGAACGGCGAGACCTATATGGACTTTCGTCTAGTCCTTCGAGACGGATGCCGCGGCTTCAGGAAAGCGGCATCCGGGTGTGGACCCGCCACAGGCCGTCGGCCACACCCGCGCTGAACTCGCCGCTCGCGCCGATCACGCGCTCCGCCATGCGGTTCAGGCCGGTGCCGCTGGACGGCAGGTCGCGCCGGGGCGTCGAGGGCAGCGGGCTGAGGATGCTGAGAGTCGCGTGCTCGTCATCGACCTCGATCTCGATCCGCACCTGTCCGGCTCCGGCGTGCTTCAGGATGTTGGTCGCCGACTCCCGGACGATGCGGGCGAACACGATGTCCGCGATTCGGGGGATGCGCTCATCGAGCGGATCACCGGTGACGACGACATCATGGCCGGCGGCCTCGATCTCGCCGCGGGCCTCGCTGATCGCCTCGCCCAGGTCACCTGTCTGCACGGCGGTCTCACGGGGTCCGTCATCGGCGAGCTCGATCACGAAGCGGAGATCGGCCATCGCCTTGCGCGCCGCGACGCGGATGGCGTCCTGGGATGCGGCACTGACGGTCGGGTCGTCGAGCATCTGCACGTGCAGGGCGACGACTGTGAGGTGATGGGCGATGCTGTCGTGCAGTTCGCCTGCGATCCAGCGCCGCTCGGCGAGGACCGCCTGGCGCTCCTGCTCCTCGCTCTCGGCGAGACGCAGTTCGAGGCTGCGCCCTCGGGTGGACGCGAGACGCAGGGCATAGCCGACGGCTCCCGCGACGGTCGCCACGACCAGATAGATGCCGACGTTGACGGGGACGCGATGATCGCCGTACGCGACCGAGGCGGTGGCCACGAGGAAACCGCCGAGATAGGACAGCACGAGCGCCGTCGACCCGAGCCGCATCACCAGACCGGCCGCGATCGCGGCGGCGAACAGTACGGACGAGTCCTTGCCGGCGAAGAAGGAGAGGACGAAGACGCAACCCAGCAGGATGGTCGCGACGGGCGGCCACCAGAGGTAGAGGACGAAGACCGCGGTGGCTGCGACGCTGAACGCGACGCCGACCGGATCCATGCCCGGCGTGAAGATCAGGCCGAGGATGTCGACGGCTGACACCACGATGAGGAACGCGAGCATGACCACGCGCTCGAGGGTGTTCAGGCGTTCACCTCGGCTGAGGTGGAGGATGCGGGGATCATCCCGGGTCGTTCGGACGAACGGCATGGGTCAAGTATCTCCTATCCTCCGAGATACAATCAGCGGATAGCACCGAAGAGGCGGGCAAGCTGCTCCCAGAAGGACATCTGATTCACCTCCAGTTTTAGGTCTTTTGGCCAGGTACCTATTGATCTTCTCGGTGAACGAGCGCAAACACATCGAACCTGCGACCAGACTTGTCTGGACGAAAGTCCATATCACGCTCGGGTCTATCGGCTCCGGTTAGGCTTCCTCCATGTCGGAAATACGCGTCCTGATCGTCGACGACGACCCGCTGGTGCGGTCCGCGCTCTCGCATTTCGTCTCGCGTGGCTCCGATGTCACGGTGATCGGCCAGGCCGAGAGCGGCCGGGAGGCCCTCGAGTTCCTCGAGCACGACCGTCCCGACGTCGTGATGATGGACGTGCAGATGCCCGAGATGAACGGCATCGAGGCGACCGCCGCGATCGCCGAGCGCTGGCCCGAGGTGCGCGTGCTGGCCGTCACCACGCTCGACGGCAGCGACACGGTCCTGCCCATGCTGAGCGCAGGGGCATCCGGCTACCTGCTCAAGGACTCCAGCGCCGAGAGCATCCTGGAGGGCGTGCGGGAGGTGCACAGCGGCGCGAGCTCGCTGTCCCCGCGCATCGCCTCACTGCTGGTCAAGCACGTGCGCAGCACGGAGCCGGCCGCCGGCGCCGGCGAGGCGCTCGAGCCCCTGACCGATCGCGAGTCGGAGGTGCTGGAGCGCCTGGCCCAGGGCATGTCCAACGCCGAGATCGCCCAGTCGCTGATCGTCTCGGAGGGCACGGTAAAGGCCCATCTCGGTCGCATCATGTCGAAGTGGCAGGTGCGCGACCGCGTGCAGATCCTCGTCACCGCCGCCCACGCCGGGCTGGTCGACTTCCGCTGAGGCACCACCGCCGGCATCCGGCCGCACGCACTCAGAACGCGAGCAGCACGATCCCCGCGACCACCACGACGGATGCCGCCACCCGCCACGCAGGTCGTGACTCGCGCAGCACGAACGCGCCGAACAGACTCACCAGCACCACGCTCACCTCGCGCAGCGGGGCGATCAGTGCGACGGGGGCGATCGTGATGGCCTGCAGCACCAGGATGTAGGACAGCGGCGAGAGAATGCCGAAGGCCAGGATCCGCCGCCATTCCCGCCTGCCGAGATCGAGCACCGCGCCCCAGCGACCGCGCACGCCGACGCTGTAGAACGGCAGCTGCGCGAGCGTGGTGCCCACCATGAACGCCACCGGCGACAGGCTCCACTCGCGCACCGCGTGGGCATCCCAGATCGTGTAGGTCGCGATCATCACGCCGGTGAGCAGACCGAACAGCACCGCGGGGTCGAGGCCGCGACGCGTTCCGGCGGATGCCGTGCGGCCGACGATGCCGACGGCCACGACGCCCGCGATGACCAGCGCGACGCCCACGAGCGCTACCGCCGACGGCCGTTCGCCGAGCAGCAGCATCGCGATGATCACCGACAGGAACGGTCCGCTCCCCCGTGCCGTCGCGTAGACGGTCGACAGGTCTCCGGCCTGATAGCCGCGCTGCAGCACCGACATGTAGAGCACGTGCAGCACGGACGAGACCGCGACACCGAGCGCGAAGCCGGCGACGTCGTCGGTGCCGAGGCCGCCCGTGAAGGGGATGACCCCGATCCAGACGACCGTGCTGGCGAGGGCTCCCCACCACAGGAACGGCACGCCCGCACGGCTCACGTTGTGCGCGACGACGTTCCAGGCGGCGTGCGCGACGGCGGCGCTGAGCGCCAGGACGATGGCGATGACCGGCATCCGAGACCCTTCTGTCCGTCGCGGGCGCGACGAACGGGTCCTCCAGGCTTTTGTCCGTTCAGATGACGCCCGGCCGACGGCCGCACGTGGCGCCGCTCGGACCAGTCGGACTCCGCTCGAGTGGAGCGGTGCGTCCCGGAACCCTAGGCGCTGTCCCGTCCACCCTAACGCGACCGGCGGGGCCTGCCCGGCCGATCGGGCGCGCCCCGACTGGCACCGGCGGGGCCTGCCCGGCCGACCAGGCGCACCCCGACTAGCATCGAAGGCATGCCCGTCAGTCCTGCCGCCCTCGCCCACGCCTCTGATCTCGCGGACTTCGTCGCCGCCTCGCCGTCGAGCTACCACGCCGCCGAGGAGGTCGCGCGGCGACTGCAGGAGGCCGGATTCGCGCGGCTCGATGAGACCGAGGCCTGGCCGACGCAGGCCGGCGGCCGGTTCGTGGTCGTGCGCGACGGCGCCGCCATCGGCTGGGTCGTGCCGTCGGATGCCACGGCCACCACGCCCGTGCACGTGCTGGGCGCGCACACCGACTCCCCCGGCCTCAAGCTCAAGCCCAAGCCCACCACCGGCTCGCACGGCTGGCTGCAGGCCGCCGTGGAGGTGTACGGCGGCCCGCTGCTCAACTCCTGGCTCGACAGGGAGCTGCGACTCGCCGGCCGCCTGGCCCTGGCGGACGGCCGTGTGGTGCTCGCTGCGACGGGTCCGCTGCTTCGTCTGCCTCAGCTGGCGATCCACCTGGACCGCAGCGCGAACGAGGGCCTCTCCCTCGACAAGCAGACCGGCACGCAGCCCGTGTGGGGCCTCGGCGATGCCGCATCCGCCGACATCCTCGGCGAGCTCGCCGCCGCCGCCGGCGTCGACGCCTCGGAGATCCGCGGGTACGACGCGGTGGTCGCGGATGCCGCGCGCGGCGCCGTCTTCGGCAAGGACGACGCGTTCTTCGCATCCGGTCGCCTGGACGACCTCGCGTCGGTGCACGCCGGTGTCGTCGCCCTGATCGAGGCGTCGGAGTCGCCGTCCGGCGGGGTGATCCCGGTGCTCGCCGCGTTCGACCACGAGGAGCTGGGCTCGGCATCGCGCTCCGGCGCCGCCGGCCCCTTCCTGGAGGACGTGCTCGTCCGGCTGTACGCCTCGTTCGGAGCGGATGCCACCCACCAGCGCCGTGCGATGGCGGCCTCGTGGCACCTGTCCAGCGACGTCGGGCACTCGGTGCACCCGAACTTCGCCCACAAGCACGACCCGGTGGTGCAGCCGCTGCTGGGCTCCGGCCCGATCCTGAAGATCAACGCCAACCAGCGCTACGCGACCGACGCCGTGGGCGCCGCAGCCTGGGCGGGCTGGTGCGAGAGCGCCGGGGTCGGCTACCAGGAGTTCGTGTCGAACAACGCCGTGCCGTGCGGCTCGACCATCGGCCCGATCACCGCGACGCGCCTGGGCATCCGCACGGTCGACATCGGCATCCCGATCCTGTCGATGCACTCCGCGCGCGAGCTCGCCGGCGTCAGCGACCTGTACGACCTGTCCCGCGTGGCGCGGGCGTTCTTCGCGGGCTGAGGCCTAGACATGCATTCTGCATGTGATTAGCATTGATGCATGTCAACCCTGCAGGTCCGTGATGTTCCCGAGGATGTGCACCGGATTCTGAAGTCCCGTGCCGCAGCATCCGGGCGCAGCCTTTCGGAGTACACCCTCGACATCCTCACGCGCGAATCCCGCCAGCCGACATTCGATGAGCTGATGGAACGCGTGCGGCTGAGGGGCTCCGTCGACATCGGCGATTCGGCCGTCGACATCATCCGAAAGGACCGCGACGCCGCCTGATGTCCACGGTTCTCGACGCGTCGATCCTCGCTGACATCCTGCTGTTCACGCCTCGTGGACAGCGAGCAGCCGCATCGATTCATCCGACGGCATCCGACTTCCACCTTCCGCACCTCGCCGACATCGAGACCGCATCGGTTCTGCGCAATCTCGCCCGAGGAGGACTCGTCGCGCCAGACCGAGCCGCGACAGCGCTCATCGATCTGCGAGACTTCCCGGCGAAGCGCTGGCCCGCCACCTCGTTCTTCGAACGCATCTGGGAGCTACGCGAGAACGCGACCACGTATGACGCCTGTTACCTGGCACTCGCCGAGGAACTGGACGCGAAGTTCGTCACCGCAGATGCGAAGCTCGCCCGGGGAGTGGCACACATCGCGCGATGCCCGATCGTTCTGATCGACTGAGCCTCGTGCCGATCAGATCAGCTCGCCGACCAGCTTCTCGATGCGTGCGCGGATCTCGTCTCGGATCGGACGCACGGCATCGAGTCCCTGACCGGCGGGATCGTCCAGCTTCCAGTCCTCGTAGCGCTTGCCGGGGAAGAACGGACAGGCGTCGCCGCACCCCATGGTGATGACCACATCGGAGTCCTGCACGGCCTCGGTGGTCAGCACCTTGGGATGCTCGGTGGTGATGTCGATGCCCAGCTCACCCATCGCCTCGACCGCAACGGGGTTGATCTGCTCTGCAGGCATCGAGCCGGCGGAGCGGACCTCGATGCGGTCGCCGGCGATGTCGCGGAGGAATCCGGCCGCCATCTGCGAACGGCCCGCGTTGTGCACGCAGACGAAGAGGACGGATGGCTTTGATGCCGCGGTCATGGCTGCTCCAGGAGGGCTGATGTGATCAGTGGGTGAGTTCGTTGACGAGGGCGCGGACGCGGCCTTCGATGTCGTCGCGAATGGCTTCGACGCCTTCGCGGGAGGCGAGGGCGGGGTCGCCGACAGCCCAGTCGTCGTAGCGGATGCCGGGGATGATCGGACACACGTCGCCGCAGCCCATGGAGATGACGACATCCGCCGCACGGACAGCGTCATCGGTGAGGGGCTTCGGGAACCGCTCGGCGGCGGCGCCGCCCTCGATCTCGGCGAGGATCGAGCGCACATGCGGATGGATCGCTTCGGCGGGGCTGGACCCGGCGGAGCGGGCGATGACCCTGCTGTCGGCGATGCGGTTCACGAGCGCAGCTGCAAGCTGAGAGCGGCCCGCGTTGGCGACGCAGACGAACAGCACCTGCGGCACAGAGCGGGTGCGATCCCGAGTGACATCAGCCAGTCGCTGGCGGGCGAATCGTTCGGTGAGCGGGACGAGCGCTCCGGTGACCTTCGCCGTGCGTGCGAGCGACGTGTACGACTCACGGACGATGCCCAGGACGATCTCCGGGGCGAGCTCGGGGATCTCGGCTGCGAGTTCGTCGGCGAGGTGGGTGATGCGGAGGTCGAAGTCCGGGCGGCTGTCACGGTCCTCGCTGGCTCCGGCAACGCCGGGCTCCGTCATCGTCGCCGGCGCGAAAGAGTCCAGCAGTGCGGTGACAGCACCGCGGCGGCTCGCGTTGATGCGGTACCAGACCCAGGTGCCGCGGCGCTGGGCGGTGAGGATGTCGACGTCCTTGAGCACCTTGAGGTGGTGGGAGATGGTGGGCTGGGACACGTCGGCGAGCTCGGCGAGGTCGCACACGCAGGACTCACCGCGCGGGTCGGACGCGATCGCGGACAGCATGCGCAGTCGCAGCGGGTCGGAGAGCGCCTTCAGCGTCGCGGCGACAGCATCGGCGGCCTCCTGGCCGATGGCGTGAGTGGCGACCGGGCCGCAGGCCTCGCCCGTCAGGGTGACGTTCATGAGGTGGTCCTTTCGCCGATGTACGGATCGGTGTGGAACCAGGCGCGTGCGGCCCAGAGGGAGACGTAGACGAGCCCGACGAGGACGGGCACCTCGATGAGCGGACCGACCACACCCGCGAGGGCCTGCCCGGAGGCCGCGCCGAAGGTGCCGATGGCGACGGCGATCGCGAGCTCGAAGTTGTTGCCCGCCGCGGTGAAGGCCAGCGTCGTCGAGCGAGCGTAGTTCAGCCCGAGCACCTTGCCGGTGAAGATGCCTGCGAACCACATGATCGCGAAGTAGGCGAGCAGCGGCAGCGCGATGCGAGCGACATCCAGGGGATGCGACGTCACCTGCTCTCCCTGCAGCGCGAACAGCAGCACGATGGTGAACAGCAGCCCGTACAGCGCCCACGGCCCGATCACCGGCAGGAACCTCTCCTCGTACCAGTCGCGGCCGCGGCGCCTCTCGCCGATCCACCGGGAGGCGAAACCCGCGACCAGCGGCACGCCCAGGAACACCAGCACGTTCAGCGCGATCTGCCCGACCGAGATCTCCAGCCCCTGCGTGTCCAACCCGAGCCACCCGGGCAGCACGGTCAGGTAGAACCAGCCCAGCAGGGAGAAGGCCACGACCTGGAACACCGAATTGATCGCGACCAGCACCGCAGTCGCCTCACGATCACCGCAGGCGAGATCGTTCCAGATCACGACCATCGCGATGCAACGGGCAAGACCCACGATGATCAGCCCGGTGCGGTATTCCGGCAGGTCGGGCAGGAAGATCCACGCCAACGCGAACATGATTGCCGGGCCGACCATCCAGTTCAGCACGAGCGAGGAGACGAGCAGCTTCTTATCTCCGGTGACCGCGGCGATCCGGTCATAGCGGACCTTGGCCAGCACCGGGTACATCATCACGAGGAGTCCGAGCCCGATGGGCACCGAGATCCCGCCGACTTCCATCCGGAGGAGCAGGTCGGACAGCGCCGGGGCGAATCGCCCGAGCAGCAGACCGGCGATCATGGCGAGGCCGACCCACAGCGGCAGCCACCTGTCCACGGTGGACAGACGCCCTGTGGCGACGGGAGCGGAAGTGTTGATCAGCTCCGCATCTTGATTCGGCATGCTTCTATATTGACATCTGTCGAAGCAAGCCTCGATCGGTCGCGGGATCATTCACCGAGTCTTCACCTGGGCAGGCAACGAGCGGCCCGGGAATGAAGCCGCTCTCTCCAGCTCCGTCAGCCGATGATCGCGGGCCGTGATCCGATCTGAAGCACAGCCGGCGCAGCGCAGCATCCGCCGTCCTCGGCGTCGAACCCGCCGGCGCCGCCGCAGACACCCGTGTCAGGGAGGACGAGGTCATTACGGGCAGCCGCGTCGTGGTCGCCGGCCAGGTGGGCCGCGACACTGCGCACCTGCTCGTACCCCGTCAGCGCCAGGAACGTCGGGGCTCGGCCATAAGACTTCGCGCCGACAATGAACAGACCGGGCTCGGGCTGCGCGAGCTGACGAGCACCGGTCGCGCCAACAGACCCGCAGGAGTGGATGTTCGGGTCGATCTCCGACGCGATCCCGGCGACAGCCTCCAGCGCACGGTCGAGATCGACACGCACTTCGCGCAGGATGCCGGTGTCCGGACGGAAGCCGGTGAGCGCGAACACGTGCGCGACTCCGGAGACCTCGCGACCGTCTTCCGCGACGATCGTGAGCCCCTCGTCGCGCCGCACGAATTCGGCGACCCGGAACCCGGTGACGATCTCGATCAGACCGGCGTCGATCGCCTCGCGCGCCCGCGCGCCGAGTGCCGCCCGCTCCGGCAGCTCGTCCCCCGCGCCTCCTCCGAACACATTCGCAGCACTCCCGCGTCGCAGCAGCCAGCTCACCCGGGTACCGGGTTCACGGTGAGCCACCTCGCTCATGCGCAGCACGGCATGAGTGGCGGAATGACCCGCACCGACGATCACGACGTGCGAGCCGGCGAGCGCGGACACGTCATCCGGGATCCGATAGGAGATCCGGTCTGCGGCAGCGGATTCGCCGATCGCAGGAAGGCCGTCTGCGCCGGCGGGATTCGGGAGATTCCAGGTACCTGAGGCGTCGATCACCGCGCTTGCGGGGACGCGTCCTTCCCGGCCGCTCTCGTCGATGGTGTGCACGATGAACGGCTGACTCCGCCGCCCGCCGTCGACGACCTTGTCGCGTCCCTGACGGGCGATGCCGGTGACCGTCTCGCCGTAGCGGATCCGGTCGCCCAGGGCCGCAGCGAGTGGCACGAGATAGTAGCCTACCCACTCGGCACCTGTCGGAAAACCGCTCACCGGTGCCGACCAGCCCGACGGCTCGAGCAGCCTGCGCGCGGCGGCATCCGTCAGCTCCGGCCAGCCGGAGAACAGGCGCACGTGTCCCCACTCGGAGACAGCGGCGCCAGCAGCGGAGCCGCGTTCGAGGACGACGGCGCTCAGCCCGCGCTCGGTCAGATGAGCCGCGGCCGCCAGCCCCTGCGGGCCCGCTCCGACAATGACGACAGGAAGATCGGACATCACATCTCCTCAGAGGGAAGAATCACATTGTGGCTTCAGAAGAATCGCGTGGTCTCCGGGCACAGGCGCACGGAAGCCCCGAGCAGACTCCCTGAACCCGCCGCACCGCTCGCGGCGGGTTCAGGGGCTTCACCTCAGCAGCAGCCGGTGGGGCAGGAGCCGTCGGGCAGCGGCTCGCAACCGGCGTCGCAGCACTCGTCCATATCGCACCTCCCTTCATCGATGAGCATCGATATTTGGACGCTGCGATCGTCGCGCATATATTGACGACTGTCAATATATGGAGCAGAATCTGATCATGCCGGTCCACGAGCTGATCCCCCTGCGCGATCTGCAGTCCTGCTGCGCCCCGCTCACCCGCGTACCGCTGTCCGCCGAGAACGCCGCATCGCTGGCATCCTCCCTCAAGGCCATCGCCGACCCCGCCCGTCTCCGCATCCTGTCGATGATCGCCGCGCACGCCGACGGCGAGGCGTGCGTCTGCGATCTCACCGAGCCGCTCGGACTCAGTCAGCCCACCGTCTCCCACCACCTGCGCGTCCTCGTCGACGCCGGGTTCCTCGAGCGCGAGAAGCGCGGCACCTGGGCGTACTTCCGCGTCGCCGACGGCGCGATGGAGTCCCTCACCGGCATCCTCGGGAGCTGAGCAGCGCGTCCCCTCGCGCGGCGGCATGCGCGGATGCCAGGATGAGCACAACCCGAACATCCCGGAGGCACCCATGTCCGCGAGCATCGAAGCCGCAGGCCCCGCTCTGATCGAGCGCACCGGCATCGAGATCATCCCCGAGTCCGACCGCACGGCCAAGCCGCGCGACCTGTTCTGGCCGTGGTTCGCGGCGAACGTGTCGGTGTTCGGCATGTCGTACGGCTCGTTCGTGCTCGGATTCGGCATCTCGCTGTGGCAGGCGACGGTGGTCTCGGTCGTCGGGATCATCGTGTCGTTCTTCCTGTGCGGGCTGATCGCGATCGCCGGGAAGCGGGGCTCGGCGCCGACCATGATCCTGTCCCGTGCCGCCTTCGGCGTGCAGGGCCAGAAGCTGCCCGGCATCGTGTCGTGGCTCACATCGATCGGCTGGGAGACCTCGCTGGCGATCACAGCCGTCCTCGCCACCACGACGGTGTTCCGCAGCCTGGGCTGGCTGAGCGCCGACGACCAGGGCATCGGGCTGAAGATCGTGGCGACCGTCGCGGTCGCTGCGCTCATCGTCGCGGCATCCGTGCTCGGCTACCACACGATCATGAAGCTGCAGTCGGTGCTGACCTGGCTGACCGGCGCGATGACCGTGCTGTTCCTGATCCTCACGTTCGAGAGCATCAACTGGTCGACCGCGTTCTCGCGCCCGGACGGCACTCTCGCGCAGACCATCGGCGCGCTCGTGATGGTGATGACCGGATTCGGCCTGGGCTGGATCAACATCGCCGCCGACTGGTCGCGATACCAGAAGCGCACCGCATCCGACGGGCAGATCATCGCCTGGAACACCATCGGCGGCTCGGTCGCGCCGATCGTCCTGGTGTTCTTCGGCCTGCTGCTGGCGGGCTCGAACCAGGAGCTGATGGATGCCGTGGGGTCCGACCCGATCGGGGCCCTGGCCACGCTGCTGCCCACCTGGGTGCTCGTGCCGTTCCTGATCGTGGCGATCCTGACCCTGGTCTCCGGTGCGGTGCTCGGGATCTACTCCTCAGGCCTCACGCTGCTGAGCCTCGGCATCCGGATCCCGCGGCCCGCCGCAGCCGGCATCGACGGCGTGATCCTCACCGCCGGCACGATCTTCGTGGTGTTCTTCGCGACCAGCTTCATCGGCCCGTTCCAGTCGTTCCTCATCACGCTCGGCGTGCCGATGGCATCGTGGGCGGGCATCCTCATCGCCGACATCCTGCGCCGCCGCCGCGACTACGACGAAGCCGCGCTGTTCGACTCAAACGGCCGGTATGGTGCGGTCGACTGGACCTCGGTGATCACCATGCTCGTCGCGACCGGCATCGGCTGGGGCTTCGTGATGAACACGATCCCCGACACCCCGTGGAACGACTGGCAAGGCTATTTCCTCGACCTGTTCGGCTGGCGCGACGACTGGGGCTACGCCAACCTCGGTGTGCTCTTCGCGCTGGTGCTGTCGTTCGTCGTCACCTGGTTCGCCCGTGCGGGGAGGATCCACCGGCAGGAGCAGGGATGACCGACCGCTGGCTGGTCGTCATCGACCCGCAGAACATCTTCGCCTCCCCGGACTCGGAATGGGGGTCGCCGTTCTTCGCGGACGCCATGGTGAACATCCGCTCCCTCGCCGACGCCCATGGCGAGCGGGTGCTCGTCACGCGCTGGGTGCCGACAGCCGACCGGACGACGTCCTGGGGCGACTACTTCGCCGCATGGCCGTTCGCAGACAAGCCGGCATCCGATCCGCTCTACGACCTGGTGCCGGATGCAGAGGGGCTGTCGCCGCATCCCACGCTCGACCTGCCCACCTTCGGGAAGTGGGGTGCCGAGCTCGAGGCGATCGTCGGGCGCGGCGCGCCCGTTGTGGTGGCCGGGGTCTCGACGGACTGCTGCGTGCTCTTCACAGCCCTGGCAGGAGCGGATGCCGGCGCCCGCCTCACGGTCGCCACGGACGCCTGTGCGGGATCGACCGCCGAGAACCACGCGGCCGCCCTGCACGTGATGGGTCTGTACCCGCCGCAGATCGCGCTGCGGACGACCGCGGAGATCCTCTCGCCGTAGCCATGCTGCGCCGAGTGCACCGGATGCTGCCGAGCGCACGGCTTGTTCGCGCCGAGTACCCGTGCACTCGGCGAGATCCCGTGCTCTCGACGCGGAAGAACGGTCAGGACGTCCAGGTGTGCACGGGCTCGCCCGTGTGCATCCGCTCCAGGTACTCCGCGAGCATCCCGTGCAGCGCCTCGGATCGCGTCTCGCCGGCGGCCTCGCGGGCGGCCACCGCGCCCCGCTGCCAGGTGGCGCCGTTGCGGCCGGTCAGGCAGCGCTGCTCGATGATGCCCAGATACCGGTCGCGCACGGCGGCGTCGACGCCATAGGCATCCAGCCCCTCCGCCGCCAGTGGCAGCAGCCGGCGCAGCACGAGCTCGCGCGGACCCACCCAGCCAACCTCAGGCCAGTACATCCGCGCCTCGATGCCATCCCGCGCCGCGGAATGCAGATTCTCCTCGGCGGCGTCGAAGGTCATCTGCGTCCACAGCGGCCGGTCGGCGTCCGTCAGACTGCGCACGAGTCCGTAGTACAGCGCGGCATCGGCCAGCACGTCGGGGATGCTCGGTCCCGCGGGCAGCACGCGGTTCTCCAGCCGCAGGTGCCGCCCCTCGTCCTGGGCGTCGTAGATCGGGCGGTTCCAGCGGTAGATGGTGCCGTTGTGCATGCGCAGTTCGGCCAGCTTCGGCGAGCCACCGGCCTCGAGCACCTCGAACGGGTCCTCATCGGTGCACACGGGCAGGAGCGCCGGGAAGTAGCGCGAGTTCTCCTCGAACAGGTCGAAGATCGAGGTGATCCAGCGCTCCCCGAACCACACCCGCGGACGCACGCCCTGGTTCTTCAGCTCCTGAGAGCGGGTGTCGGTGGCCTGCTCGAACAGGGGGATGCGCGTCTCGTGCCACAGCGCGCGACCGGCGAAGAACGGCGAATTGGCGGCGAGCGCGACCTGCACGCCGGCGATCGCCTGCGCCGAGTTCCAGTACGCGGCGAACTCCTCGGGCGGCACCTGCAGGTGCAGCTGCACAGAGGTGCACGCGGCCTCGGGCAGGATCGTGTCGCAGACGATGTCGAGGTTCTCCCGCGGGCCGCCGTCCGACAGCGCGGGCCCGTCCAGCTGAAGGGCGATGTCCTCGCCGCGGGCGGCGATCACCTGCTGGCTGAGCAGCCCGTATCGCGGGTCCTCCGAGAACCACTGCTCGGTGAAATGATGCTCGTCGACCGTGGGCAGCATCCCGATCATCGCCAGCCCGCACCCGACGCCCCTGGCCCGCTCGTCCGCGGCGTTCAGCGCGGCGCGCAGGGCACCCTCGAGTTCGCGAAGGTTGTCCGCGTCCAGGGGCCGCGGGGCGACGTTGATCTCGATGTTGAACCGGCCGAGCTCGGTCTGGAACGCCGGGTCGGCGATCTCCTCCAGCACGCGCGCGTTCGACATCGCCGGGTCGTGCGTGCCGTCGACGAGGTTGAGCTCGATCTCGAGTCCCAGCCGCGGCTCGGCGACGTCGAAAGTGCCATCGGCGAGCATGACGGCGAGAGCATCCAGGCACCGTCCGACCTTGGCGCGGAATCGCGTGCGATCCTGCCGCGAGAAGCTCTGCACCCCGACGTGGTCTCCCATGGGCCGACATTACCGATGCGCCGACGCGGAAAGCGATACTCATCGTCGATTTCACTATTGTGACGCCCGACACGTCGGTGATATCGTCGCGGAATGAGCAACGAGAACGAGCGCGCGCTCGAAGAGGGCATCGTCACCGATCTCAAGGACCGGATGACATACGGCTCGTATCTCGAGCTCGACAAGCTGCTGGACGCGCAGCATCCGGTCTCCCAGCCCGAGCACCACGACGAGATGCTGTTCATCATCCAGCACCAGACCACGGAGCTCTGGCTCAAGCTCGTCCTGCACGAGCTCGGCACGGCCCGCGACCGCCTCGCCGAGGACGATCTACGCTCCGCCCTCAAGCACATCGCGCGCATCAAGCACATCCAGGACGTGCTGATCCGCCAGTGGTCGGTGCTCGCCACCCTCACCCCCACCGAGTACGCGGAGTTCCGTGGCGACCTGGGCAGCTCCTCCGGCTTCCAGTCGGTGCAGTACCGCGCCGTCGAGTTCGCGCTCGGCAACAAGAACGAGCGGATGCTCAGCGTGTTCCGCGACCACCCCGAGAACCTCGCGCTGCTCACGCGCGAGTGGGAGCGACCGACGCTGTACGACGAGTTCCTGCGCCTGGCGGCGCGCCGCGGCCTGCCCATCCCCGCCGAAGTTCTCGAGCGGGACGTGCGCCAGCCGTACCGCGAGAACGAGGAGCTGGTGCAGGCGATCCGCGAGATCTACGAGAACCCGCACGAGCACTGGGACCTGTACGAGGCGTGCGAGGAGCTCGTCGACGTGGAGGACAACTTCCAGTTCTGGCGCTTCCGCCACCTGCGCACGGTCACCCGCACGATCGGCATGAAGAAGGGAACCGGCGGATCGACCGGAGTCGACTTCCTGCGCCGCGCACTGGACCTGACGTTCTTCCCCGAGCTGTACAGCGTGCGCACGGAGATCGGCAAGTGAGCGGGATCGGCAAGGAATGAGCGGCATCCGTCGCGTCGACGGCGGCATCATCACCGGCCGCTTCACCGACCACCACGTGCACCTGCAGCTGGTCGACCATGCCCTGCTGGCGGGCTCACGCCTGGGCCGGGTGGTGGATCTGGGCGGGAACCCGGCGATGCTGCGCGCCCTCGCGGAGGCGTTCGACGCGCACTCCGAGCCGGGCGAGGAGGAAAACGACGGCGAAGCCCGCTCAGAACCGACGAAAAACTCCTTCTCCGGCCCGCAGGCGGGTGCGACCGAGCACGGCGGCGCTGCGACGGCGCACGTCGCGATCGAATACGCCGGCGCGTTCCTCACCGCACCGGGCGGGTATCCCTCGGACCGCTCCTGGGCGCCGGCCGGCTCCGTGCGGGAGATCGCGGATGCCGGGGCCGCAGCGTCGGCGGTGGCCGAGTTCGCCGCCCTCGGGGCATCCTGCATCAAGGTCGTGGCGCACAGCGAGGCTGGTCCCGTGCTGGACGATGACAGCGTCCGCGCCGTCGGGGCAGCCGCGAAGTCCCGCGGACTGCCCGTCGTGGCGCACGCCGAGGGCTCGGGGCAGGCGCAGCGCGCAGCGCGCCTGGGCGCCGACCGGCTCGCACATGCGCCCTTCACCGAGCGCCTCACCGACGGCGAGATCGCCGAGCAGGCGGCATCCGTGGAGTGGATCTCGACACTCGCGATCCACGACGACGCGCACCGAACGATCGCGATCGACAACGTGCGCCGCTTCGCCGGCGCCGGCGGCACCGTGCTCTACGGCACCGACATGGGCAACGGACCCACCCCGGTCGACCTGAACCTGCGCGAGCTCGATGCCCTGCGCGAGGCAGGCATCGACGGCATCCGCCTGCTGCGCGCGCTCGCGCCGCGGGTCGACGACCCGTACCCGCTCTTCCTGCCCGACGGCGACCCTGCCGCGGCGCAGCCGCTCACCCATCTGGAGGCATGACATGACCGAAGCGTCGACCCCCATCGAATCCGCGGAGGACGAGCACCGCCGCGTCGCCGGCATCAGCGCGCCCGACCTGCTCAGCGAGGCCCGTCGGCTCGACACCGCCGACCCGCTCGCACACCATCTGGACGCGTTCGTCGATGCGCCGGGCGTGACCGCGTACCTGGACGGCAACTCCCTCGGGCGGCCGCTGAAGGAACTGCCCGAGAAGGTCGGCGCGTTCATCCGCGAGGACTGGGGCACGCGCCTGATCCGCTCCTGGGACGAGCAGTGGATGGCGCTGCCGATGCAGCTCGGCGACCGCATCGCCGAGATCGCCCTGGGCGCCGCCGCCGGCCAGACGGTGGTCGCGGACTCCACCAGCGTGCTGCTGTACAAGCTCATGCGCGCGGCCGTCGCCGCCCGCCCGGGTCGCGACGAGATCGTCATCGAGGCCGGCAACTTCCCCACCGACCGGTTCATCGCGGCGGGCATCGCGAAGGAGACCGGCGCGGCACTGCGCTGGATCGAGCCGGATGGCGTCGCCGGCGTCACCGCATCCGATGTCGCCGCTGTCGTCTCGGAGCGCACCGCGCTGGTCGTGCTCAGCCACGTCGACTACCGCTCCGGCGCCCTCGCCGATATGCCCGCGATCACGTCCGTCGTGCACGACGCGGGCGCCCTGATGCTGTGGGACCTGTGCCACTCGGTGGGTGTCGTGCCGATGCAGCTGGACGAGTGGGGCGTGGACCTCGCGGTCGGATGCACGTACAAGTACCTCAACGGCGGCCCCGGTTCCCCCGCGTTCGCGTACCTGCGCGCCGAGCATCACGGCACCGTCACGCAGCCGATCCACGGCTGGTGGAGCGCGGCCGACATCTTCGCGATGGGCCCCGAGTACGCGCCGGTCGGCGGCATCCGCCAGTTGCTCAGCGGCACTCCGCCGGTGATGTCGATGCTCGCCATGCAGGGCATGCTCGACCTGATCGAGGCCGAGGGCATCGCGGCGGTGCGCGCCAAGTCGATCTCGCTCACCGACTTCGCGGTGCGCGCCTACGACGAGCTGCTCGCACCGCTGGGCGTCCGGCTGCTCACGTCGAGGGACGCCGCGCACCGCGGCGGGCACATCACGATCGGGCACGACTCGTTCCAGCAGGTGACGCAGCAGCTGTGGGGCGAGGGGATCATCCCCGACTTCCGCTTCCCCGACGGCATCCGCCTGGGCCTGTCGCCGCTGAGCACGTCGCACGAGGAGACCCTGCGCGGCATCCTGGCCGTGCGCGACGCCCTGACCGCCTGAGCCCATGACCTCTTCAGTGCTCGACGACATCGACGCGCGGCCGGGCAGCACCACCTCGCTGCTGCGGACCCTGATCGGGCTGTACCTGCGGCCGCTCGGCGGGACGATCTCGTCGGGCGCTCTGGTGGGGCTGGCCGAGGATCTCGGCATCCCCGCGGCGCGGGCGCGCACGGCGATCACGCGGCTGAAGAAGCATGGGCTGCTGCTCGCGGCATCCGGCGGGTACGCGCTGAACCCTGCGGCGCTGCCGATGCTGGAGCGCGGGGACCGACGCATCTTCGCCGTGCGCACGATGCGCGCCGGCGACGAGTGGATGCTGGTCTCGGCGACCATCCCCGAGACCAGGCGCGACCTGCGACACCAGCTGCGGCGCAGACTGCAGTTCCTGGGCGCGGGCGCCGTCTCGGCGGGACTGTGGATCCTGCCCGGCCATCTGGAGACCGAGGCCGAGGAGCTGCTCGACGAGCTGGGCGCCCGCGGCTTCGCCACGCTGTTCCGCACCGCAGATCCGCGGCCCGCGCAGCCGCTCGCCCAGGCCGTCACGGCCTGGTGGGATCTGGAGGCGCTGCGCGCCGAGCACGAGCAGTTCCTGGCATCCGCCGCCGGTCTGGACCTGTCCGCGCCGTTCGCCGCCTACGTGCGCCTGATCGACAGCTGGCGCGTGCTGCCGTACATCGACCCGGGTCTGCCGTCCGAGCTGCTCCCCGCCGACTGGCCAGGCACCCGCAGCGTGGCGACGTTCACGCGTCTGTCGGAGCGACTGGCCGCCGACGCACTGACGCACGTCCGCGCCACTGCACGCTGACAGCAGTTCCACGCATCCAGCGCGGATCAGAAATGCATCTCCGACGTCAGTGCGGATCAGAAACGCACGGCAGACCGGGGTCCGGCGTGCGTTTCTGATCCACGCCGCGAGAGGGCGACTCGTCAGCCGAGTTCGCGCACGAACGACGTGACGTGCTCGCGCAGGCGCAGCATCCGCAGATCGCGCGCGAGCTCGCGGTCGTAGCCCTCGTAGGCCAGCGGCGGGAGCTTGCGCACGTTCGCGGAGCATCCGAAGTTCGCGCAGATCAGCGTCCCGATCGTGTCGCCGTTCCGCCCGGCGGCCCCTGCCTTGCGGGCCGAGAAGAACTGCACGTCGTTGCGGAGCGTGACGTCATCGCACCACGAGCACTGGGCGCGCATGGCCGTGCGCTGCTCGGTGCGCTGCAGCAGGATGCCGACGTTGTCGTCGTCGATCTCGGCGACGACGTATGCCCGCCGGGGCATCTTGGGGTCGAACCAGCCGAGGAAGTCGATCTTGTCGAAGTCGATCTCGTCGAAGTCGGGTGGCAGGTTCAGGGAGGAGACCTCCTTGCGGGAGGCGTTGCGGAAGGAGGCGCGGATGGCGCGCTCGTCGATGGGACGCATGAGGAAGTGCTTTCTGTTTCAGGACCGCCGATGACGGCGGGAGAGGGCCGGACCCGGAAAACCGGGTACGACGGGAGAGGAAAGAGACCCGGATGCCGGGTACGACGCTTCTCCGGTGACGGGAGTTCCGCCGCCGGATCGCTCTCAGCCTCTGCCGTCGGCGCGTGACGCGCCGACGATCACCTCTCGCGCCACGAAGGCGCCCTCTGCGAACAGCACGTCGCCCAGTGTACGCCGCTTGCGCTCCCGCTAATCTGGACGCAAAAGAGGGGGGCTCTTCATGGCGACGAAGCCGGGCGCAGGGATGCCGCTGCGCGACTATCGCATCCACCGGTACGTGAATGCGTTCTGTCCGCGCTGCCACGAGGAGGAGCCGGACCAGCCGCTCAGCGAGGTGCGCCGGCTGTCGGGCTGGCTCGCCGACCGCGACGGCACGGTGTGGCTGGAGCGCGGATGCCCCGAGCACGGGCTCGTCTCCACGCTGTACGACGAGAACGCCGACATCCTGCGATACCTCGAGCAGTGGACGGCGCCGACCAAGGTGCACACGCCCGACACGATGGGCAACTTCAAGCCCGTGCCGCAGGCCTACGAAGACGGCCTGCCGCAGATGCAGACGCAGCACACCTGCATCCTGCTGGAGGACATCACCGACCACTGCAACCTGAAGTGCCCCACCTGCTTCGCGGAGTCGAGCCCCGCGGCATCCGCCGTCGCCCCGCTCGCCGAGGTGCTGGCATCCGTCGACGCCAAGCTCAGCCGCGAGAACGACCGCATCGACGTGCTCATGCTCTCCGGCGGCGAGCCGACGCTCTACCCCTGGCTGGAGCAGCTGATCGAGCACCTGGTCGCCCGGCCCATCGTGCGCATCCTGCTGAACTCGAACGGGCTGCGCATCGCGAACGACGACGAGTTCGTCCAGTTCCTGAAGAAGCACCGCGAGCGCGTCGAGGTGTATCTGCAGTACGACGGCGAGGAGGCGGCATCCGTCGCCTTCCACCGCGGCGCGGACATCCGCCGGTTCAAGGAGCGGGCACTGGACCGGCTGTCGGATGCCGGGGTCTTCACGACTCTGACCATGACGGCGGCGCTGGGCGTCAACGACCACGAGATCGGCAACGTCATCCGGCGGGCGCAGGCGACCCCGTACGTGGGCGGCGTGACGATCCAGCCGGTGTTCGGATCGGGACGGAACTCGGGGATCGACCCGGATGAGCGGCTCACCCACACCGGGGTGCTCGCCCGGATCGGCCCGCAGACCGACGACGAGATCACCTGGCGCGATCTGACCGCGCTGCCCTGCAGCCACCCGCACTGCTGCTCGGTCGGCTACTTCCTGAAGGACGACTCCGGCGACTGGAAGTCGCTGGTCGGGCTGATCGGGCACGACAGGCTCAAGGAGTTCCTCGACCTCAACCCCGACCTGATCGCCAACCGCATCGCCGACTCGAACGTGAACAAGGCGATCCGCGACGTCGTGAAGAACTCGCTGCTGGATCTGCTCAGCGAGCAGTCGTCGCTGTCGCATCCGTCGATGGGCGACATCTGGCGCGACATCTGCGTGAACTGCGACCTGGGCGTCGGCACGCTGGCGACGCTCGCCGCATCGAAGCTGCCGGGGCAGCACAAGCGGATGCGGGCGATGCTGGCCGACCGCGTGTTGCGCATCACGGTCAAGCCGTTCATGGACATCAACACCATGATCGAGGAGCGCCTGACCCAGTGCTGCGTGCACGTGGCGACCGTGAACGAGCAGACGAACGCGCACCAGTGCGCGCCGTTCTGCGCCCTGCAGGCGTGGGCGCCGCTGAGTCGCACCCGCATCTCCACGGCGCTGGGGCGGCCGGCGTCATCGACGACCGAGGTGCGCGAGACGGGCGGGCGCACCCGGCTGCCCGTCCTCTCCCCCGGTCATTGAGCAAGTGGAACGAGACGAGATGGCTACCCACGGGCTGAACCAGTTCGACGCCTCGGTCGGTCACCCGGCCCCCGCGTTCGATCCGCTGCGGCTGTGCGTGTTCACCACGATCGCGCTGATCTCGTGCATCCTGGGGCCGGTGGCGGTGCTCGCCTTCGCGCTGGTCGCGATCGCCGGGTACGCGAAGGCCCGCCGCGGCGGGCTGTTGCGGTCGCGCTGCAAGCTGGGCGACACCCGCCTGGTGCTGGCGTACCTGTCGGTGATCGCGGTCGCGGCGGCGGTCGGCATCCCCTTCTGGGTGATGCTCTGGATGCGGATCCTGGGCGGCTGAGATGTTCCCCACCCTGCACGACATCGCTCCGTGGCTGCCGCCGCTGGACACGCATTCCGTGTTCGTCGCGCTGGGGATGCTGGCCGCCATCGTGGTGTTCCTCGTGGAGAAACGCCGGCGCGGGGTGCGCGATCCACGGATCGTCTACCTGGTGCTGGGAGCCATGGCGGGAGCCGCGATCATGGCGCGGCTCGGCACCTGGGCGCAGCATCTGGACCCGTCGAAGAACCTGAATCTGGGCGAGCAGCTGCTGCGCGGCAACGCCTCGGTGCTGTCGGCGCTCGTCGGCGCGTGGCTGGGCGTGCACATCGCCAAGAAGCTCTGCCGGTACCCGGGCCGGACCGGAGATCTGTTCGCGCCGGCCGTCGCCCTGGCGATGGCGATCGGACGGATCGGATGCCTGCTCACCGAGCAGCCCGGGACACCGACCGGCGCGGCCTGGGGCATCGTGCTGGACGCGGATGCCGCGGCGCGCACGGGTTCGCCCGCGGGCGTTCCGCTGCATCCGAGCTTCGTCTACGAGATCGCCTTCCACGCGGTCGCCTTCGCCGTGCTGTGGTTCTGGCTTCGGCACAAGCCGATCGCCGCCGGGGAGACGCTCACGATCTACATCGCCGGGTACGCGGTCTTCCGCTTCCTGATCGAGTTCGTGCGCGGCAATGATGTCGCATGGATGGGACTGACCAGGCCGCAGCTGTTCCTGGCAGTCACGATCCCGCTGCTGGTGGCGCGGATCATCTGGATGCTGCGGCTCGGGCGCTTCCGCGCCGAGCCCGCTGTGGAGAGGACGGTGCCCGATGGACAGCCAGCCTGAAGACCCCGCGCAGAACCCGCCGCTACCGCCGGACGGCGGATCGGCGGTGCCCCCGCCCCCGGCTCCCGATCCTGGTCAGCCACCATACGATCCGAATCAGGTCGTGCCGCCTCCCCCGCCGGACGCGCCGGAGCTGCCTGGGCCCGGGATGCCTGCGCCGGGCTATCCCCCGCAGCAGTTTCCGCCGTTCCCGCCCGACCCGGCCCAGACGCCCCCTGGCTTCTCCGCTCCGAATCAGCAGCCCGGCTACTATCCCGGGCCTAATCAGCAGCCCGGCTACTATGACCCGGCATGGGGCGCGAACCCGCTCGGCTACGCGCCGCCGGAGCCGCAGAGGATGTCGGGCGGCGCGAAGGGCGTTCTGATCGGCTGCGGCGTCGCCGCGGCGTTCGGACTCATCGTCGTGTTCGGATTCGTGATCGTGTTCCTCGGCCCCTGCATCGGGCTGAACACCTACTGATCGGAGACACACGTGACCCTGCCCAGCGATCATCCTCGCCGCGAGCCCGGCCAGCGCGGCATCGGCACCGGCCTGCTGATCGGGCTCGGCTTCCACGCGCTGGGGCTCGTGCTCGCCTTGGCATCCCTCGGCATGATGATGCAGTTCGGCGTCTTCGCGATTCTCTGGCCGTTCATCGCGATCGCCGTCATCTCCGTGATCGTGATGGCGACCGCGGGGTCGCACGCGCAGCGCCGACGTATCGCGGGCGGCGTGCTCATCATCTCCGCGGCCGTGTGGCTGATCATCATCGGACCGTGCATCGGGCTCGTGTACTCGATCCCCTGAGCGCGCCCTGGGAGAAGTGTTTCGTCACGTTTCGCGAGTGATCGACGAGACGGGACAGCGGCCGTAGCCTCGGATCAACCGATCGTGAGGAGATCACCGTGACCAGCCCGCAGACCCGCCTTTCGCCCCTCGAGGTGCGTGAGCGTGCTGCGTGCATGTGCGACCACGGGTACGCCTGCTCCTCGTTCGCCCCTGGGCACGCCCTGCACCTGATCCAGGCGCGTCTGGCCTCGGCGACGCCGCTCGGCTGGGTGGATGCTCTGGTCGACTCCGCGGATGCTGTGACGGGCGAGCTCGTGCTGCGCACGCTCGACGGCGACGTCGTCACCGTCTGGAACGCCGGCGGCGCCGCCCTCGAGGCATCCGCTGGCACTCCCGTGGCGCTCCACCGCGACTACGCCGTGCTCGCGGTCGGCGCGACGAAGTACAACGTCGCGCGCTGAGGACGCCGCGCGCTGAGTCCCTCGAAGTGAGGCGGCGTCAGGACGCCATCTTCATCATCGACTCGCGCATGGCCTCGCACGCGTCCATGCAGGCCTTGCACGCCTGAGCGCACATCTTGCAGACCTCGCTCATGTCGGCGTGCTCCATGCACTTGTCCATGGCGTACTGGCACATCGCCATGCAGGCGTCGAGCATCGACATCATCACGGCCGGGGTCATGCCCTGCATCCGCATCATGCCGCGCATCATCGTGTTGCACATGTCGGCGCAGTTCATGCAGGCGGGACCGCAGTCCATCATCTGCATCGAACAGACCGTACAGGCCTGCTCGCAGGCCGAACACGCATCCATGCAGGCCTGCATGGCGGCCATGTCCATCATCTCCATGCCGGGCATCTGCATGTCCTTGGACATCATGTCCATCATCATCGAGTCCATCGCGCACCGCTCCTCGTCGTCGGCTCTCGCCGGTTTCGGGCGGGCAGGTGGACCCGCCTGATGGTCAGATTACGCCTGCCGGATCGCTCCGTCGATGGCCGATTCCGCTCTCCCGCCCCCGACGTCCCTCACCGGATGTAGGGTCGGGTCCGTGCCGACGTTCACCCCGCTGCAGCGACTGGTCGTCTCGGTCGCGATCCTCGCCTCGTTCGTGACCTTCCTCGACGGCACCGTGGTGAACGTCGCTCTGCCGGCGATCAGCCGGGAGCTCGGCGGCGGCATCGCCACGCAGCAGTGGGTGGTGGACGCGTACCTGATCACGCTCAGCTCGCTGATCCTGCTGGCCGGATCGGTCTCGGATGCCTACGGCCGGGTGCTCGTGATGCGGATCGGGCTGATCGCCTTCGGCGTGGCATCCATCGCCGTCGCCGCCGCACCCGATCCTCTGATCCTGATCATCGCGCGCGCCGCGCAGGGCGCGGCCGGGGCTCTGCTGGTGCCGAGCTCGCTCGCCCTCATCACGGCAACGATGCGCGGTGAGGTGCAGTCCCGTGCGATCGGTGTGTGGACGGCGTTCACGACCGGCGCGCAGCTGGTCGGACCCGTGATGGGCGGCATGTTCGTGGATCTGCTGTCGTGGCGGTTCGTGTTCCTGATCAACGTGCTGCCGATCGCGGTGAACCTGATCCTGCTCGGCCGGCTTCACCTGCCCGCGCATCAGCGCACCACGAAGGTGGACTGGTGGAGCGGCGTGCTCTGCGCGATCGGCCTGGGCGGGCTCGTGTTCGCGCTGATCGAGCAGGAGCGGATGGGCTGGTCAGCCGCCGCGATCTGGATCCCCGGTGCGCTCGGCATCCTGCTGCTGGTCGTCTTCCTGCTGCGTCAGCGGGGATCGGATGCTGCGCTCATGCCCCTCTCGCTGTTCAACGTGCGCAACTTCGCCTGGGGCAACCTGGCCACCCTGTTCATCTACGCCGCCCTCTCGCTGAACGGCTTCGTGATCGGCGTCTACCTGCAGCAGGGGCCGGGCCTGAGTGCGACGGCCGCGGGACTCGCGAGCCTGCCGATCACGATCCTGATGATCCTGCTGAGCTCTCGCGCGGGCGCCTGGGCCGGCAGGCTCGGACCGCGTCTGTTCATGACCGTCGGTCCTCTGCTGATGGCGGTCGGTGCCGCGCTGCTCCTCACCGTCGGCGCCGAGTTCGACTACTGGTGGCAGGTGCTTCCGTCGATGCTCGTGCTGGGCGTCGGGCTCTCGCTGACCGTGGCACCCCTCACCTCGGCCATCCTCGGGGCGATCGACGAGAACCGCAGCGGCATCGCCTCGGCCGTGAACAACGCCGTCTCCCGCGTCGCCGGGCTGCTGGTGGTGGCACTGCTGTCCACGATCGTCGGCGGCGCGCTCGATCTGAACGGCTTCCACAGCGCCGCGCTGGTCACGGCCGGCCTGTTCGCGCTGGGCGGCGTGGTGTCGTGGATCGGCATCCGCCGCACCCCGGTCGAGGAGCCCGCCGCCTCCTGACCGGCTCAGGCCCCGGAGCGGATCGAGGCCTGCACCGCGCGGAAGGCCGACTCGTCGAACGCGACGATCCGGGCATCCTCCAGCTGCACCTCGGCCGCGAGGATCGTGTCCACCGCGACCTGGATCGCGTCCTCCCGCGGCCAGCCGTACACGCCGGCGCTGATCAGCGGGAACGCGATGCTGCGCGCCCCCAGCTCGTCGGCGACCTGCAGCGCGCGGCGGTAGCAGGAGACCAGCAGCTCGCGGTCGCGCTGCCCCGCGTTCCAGTTCGGGCCGACCGTGTGCACCACCCATCGCGCGGGCAGATCGCCGCCGGTCGTCCAGCCGGCGTCGCCGGTCGCGAGGCCCCGCGGGAACCGGGCGATGCAGTCCTGCAGGATCGCCGGTCCCCCGGCGCGGTGGATGGCGCCGTCGACACCACCGCCGCCGCGCATCGCATTGTTCGCCGCATTGACGATCGCGTCGACCCGCTGGGTGGTGATGTCGCCGTGGACGGCGGTGAGGGTGGACATGCGACCAGTCTGCTCCGGCCGCCTGCCCGGCGGAACCCGCGCTCGCACCGACCTGGGGTCAGCGGATGCCGTGGTCGTGCACGGTCGTGCTGAGGTGCGTGCCGTTGAGCTCCACGTACAGCTGCCGCTCGGTGACCGAAACGGTCATCGTGTTGCGGCGCGCCAGCGCCGCCGCCGCATCGTCGAGGAAGCCCGGATCGAAGCTGTGCAGCACGATGGCATCCGCCTCGTGGATCGTGTTGCCCGCCCAGTTCGCGATGACCTTGGCGGGGTCGCGGTAGGTGTACACCGTGGTGCGATCTGCCAGCTTGCTGCCGAAATGCAGTCGGGTGGCGTCGGGCGCACCCACCTCGATCCACGCGGTCACGCGTCCGGTGAGATCGCGCACCAGCACGGCGGGCTCGTCGGTCGCGGCGACCCCCTCGGTGAACGCGATGCCCTCCTCGTACTCCAGGCAGTAGGCCAGCAGCCGGGTGAGCATATAGGCGTCGGTCTCGGACGGATGCCGCGCCACGCGCAGCGTGAAATCGTCGTAGACACCGCGGTCCACGTCCGCCAGCTGAACATCGAACGTGTGGATCGTGGAGCCTGTCGCCATGAGGCTCGAGCTTACGCGGGCCCGGCGTGCTTCCTGTCCGGTGCTAGGGCTCGCGCGGCGTCCAGGTCGTCATCCCCTTCGCGCGCCCCGTCTCAGCCGACAGACCGGCCAGTTCCAGCGAGCGCCGCACATGCCGCGGCAAGCCGGGCAGCGCCGCCGCGGCGCCCTTCGGCACGCGGGCGAGACCCGCGATGAGCGAGACGTCCACGGCATCCGTGCGCACCTCCACGCGCGCCTCCTCGCTGTCGGTGCGCCAGCGCAGCATCCGGATGTCGGCGAAGTCCACCTCGAACCGCTCGGCGTCCGCGACGATCCGCATCCTGCCCGGCGCGAACCACACAGACGCCTCGATCGTGCGCCGATGGTAGTAGGCCATCAGTCCGTAGTAGGCGGGGAGCCCGATCACCGTGCCGAGCAGGATGACCGTCATCTTCGGCCCCAGCACGAACGCGTCGAACGCGATCAGCAGGGCGACGGCGCTCCCTCCGAGCACGACGACCAGGACGACCACGGCGATCCGCAGGTCTCGGATGGGCATGCGCACGGCGGGGAAGCGCACGATCGAGCCGTCCTTCTCGCGCCCGAAACCCGGCACGGTCTTCTCCACCCGCGGTCGCTGCACGGCGCTCGTGACACGACCGATCAGGGCGAGCCAGATCCAGCCGACCGCCGGGATCGCCGCCATCTGCAGCAGCACGAGCAGCGCCCGGGACCAGTCCGGGAGGCCCGCCGGCGGGATGACGTGACCGAAGATCACCGTGGCCACGACGACGGCGGCCAGCACGGCGACCACCACGTGCAGCACGAGCCCGCGGCGCTGCGGCATCCGCAGGGTGAGGTTCACGAAGGAGAACCCGAAGGTCCAGCCGCCGACGAGCGTGAGCAGGTACGGCAGCAGGTCGAGGCCGACCCCGGAGAGGTACCAGGGCAGCGCGATGAGCAGCAGCAGGGCACCCCAGGCCCACGGACTGCGCCACGGACGCCAGGGCCGGGGACGGACCTCGGCCTCCACCTCCACGAGCGTCACTCGGCGGGCTCCGTCGCGCGATCGCGCGGCCAGAGCACGAGCCACGCGACCAGCGCGAGAGCCGACCCGATCAGCGTGTCCAGCATCCGGTGCACGGCCCACGTCGCGACGGCGCCGCTGGGCAGTCCGATGAGCATGATGGCGCCGAAGGCGCCCAGCGCCGCGCCCACCACGGGGTACCGCTCCTGACCGGCGAGCCCGACCAGGAGTGCGCAGACCGCGATCACGGCCAGCACGAGCGTGGGCAGGAACAGCGACAGGATGCTGACCACGATCACGCCGACGACCGTGCCCGTGACGCGGGTGAGCATCACGCGCATCGGTGGCTTGCCGGTCGGCATCAGGATCGTGAGCGCCGCGAGGAACGCCCAGTAGGCGTCGCGCCCGCCGAGCGCGGCGAACATCAGCATGGCCAGAGCGATGGGCAGCGCACGGCGGATGCCGTCGTGCAGGTGCTCGTCGCGCTCACGGATCGAGCGCATCACACCCTGTCCGAGGGACACCTCCGGCTTCGGCGGTCGCACGAACCGACCGCGCGCACGGACCAAGCCGACGACCACACCCGCAACCGCGCCGATCGCGCATCCGACGACCACGACCAGCAGCTGCTGCGCGACCTCGCCGGTCGGATCGCCGCCCAGCACCCGCACCGAGGTGGAGAAGGCGAAGGCGAACGTGGCGATGAGACCGAGCCCCGCGCCGAGCGGCGATGCGCCCGCGGCCAGCGACGAGGCGATCACGATCAGCGCGATGACCAGGGCGGCCAGCAGCGGCAGCGGCGCGACCAGGATGCCCAGGCTCGCGCAGACGAGCGCCACCAGCATCCCGGGCAGGACGACCGCCCCGACGAGCGGGCCCGGCACGCGCCCGCACAGGCCCATCACCAGGGCGCCGCACAGTCCGCCGACCAGTGCGACCAGCGGATGGGTGAACGGAACGAGCACGGCTGTGGCGAGCACGAAGCCGGCCGCGAGATGCGCCACGAAGGCGACGTTCCATGCCGCCTCGGTGCGCGCGAACAGGCGGGCGAGGTTCATCCGATCAGGATGGCACAGCGCGAGCGGCTCGCTCTGCGCAGACGGATGCCGCTCGACGGCGCCGCATCCTCGCCTTCCGTGCGGGAGGCGAGGATGCGGCTTCCGATCGGAGCGGCCCCGGCGTCAGGCGCGCGGCGCCGCCCTCAGGCCGGTCCCGTGCAGGAACAGCGGATCTGCCGTGTCGAACGGCACGTCCTCTCGGGACGCCTCCACCGCGGCCATCGACGAGGGGATGTCGAAGGGCAGGATGCCGGTGAGCGGCGCGACGCCGCGGAAGGCGTCCAGCACGACGGCGTCGGCGGCGCCGAAGTCGCCGATGAGCATCGTCGAGCTGTCGGTCATCGGCGTGAGCACGGCCGGTCGCTCGAGGTACACCGAGAGGTAGACCGGCGCCGAGGCCGAGTACCGGGCGATCTTGGCGACCGTGGCCGCATCGAACTCCAGGCTGCCGCCGCGGAAGAAGTCGCCGAGCGATCCCTTCCCGGGCTCGAAGGGGGCATCCAGGCGCACGACCACGGCATCCGCTTCGGCGAGGTCGTCGACAGGGACGAGTCCCGCATCGGACGCGGCCCGGGCGTCGACGCCGTCGAGCAGCACCCGCGCGCCGTCGGCGATGCGGTCGCCGCGATCGGCGAGCAGCACGAGCGACTTGCGCTGCGCCTCCACCCCGGCCGCCGTGAACGCCGGAGAACCGCAGATCTCCGCGGTGGCCGCGGTGTCGACCCGTCGGTTCTCGAAGACGCCCAGGCGGAACTTCTCGCGCAGCAGCCGGCGGATCGACTCGTCGATGCGGGACTCGGTGATGCGCCCGGAGTCGACGAGCTCCTCGATCAGAGCCGCGTTGCGGTCGCCGCCGAACTGGTCGACCCCCACGTCGAGCGCGATCGCGGCGCGCTCCAGCGGGGTGAGATGCTCGAGCCCCCAGCCGTTCGGGCCGAACTCCATGCCCGCCATGTCCTCGGACTCCAGCAGGTTCCAGTCGGTCACGACGATGCCGTCGAAGCCGAGGCGCCGGCGCAGGATGTCGCGGACGACGGGCTCGTTGAACGCGAAGCCCACCTCGGGCCATTCGGTCCCCACGGGCTTGCCGTAGTAGGTCATCACCTGGCTCGCGCCCGCGGCGAACGCTCGCTCGAACGGCTTCAGATGCAGCTCCTGCTGTCCGCCGGGGTACACCTGCTCGGGGTAGCGCGGGTCGTGCGCGTCGTCTCCGCGCAGCTGGGGTCCGCCTCCGGGAAAGTGCTTCACGACCGCCGCCACCGAGTGCGGTCCCAGCGCGCCGCCGCCCCGCAGCGCCTCGATGAAGGCGACCGTGAGCTCGGCGACGCGTTCGGGGTCCTCGCCGAAGGTGCCCGAACCGCGCGACCACCGCGGCTCGCTGAAGATGTCGGCCATCGGACCGAGCAGCACCCGCACGCCCATCGCCAGCAGCTCCTGGCGCATGGTGTCGCCGAAGACGCGCGCGGCGTCCGTCTCGCCGATCGCCGCGACACCCGGGTAGTCGGGCCAGCGCGACAGGCTGTCCATGGCCTGCCCGGTGAACAGGTTGCTGCGGAAGCCGTGCCGGGGATCGGTCGACAGCGTGACCGGGATGCCGAGGCGGGTGCCCTCGGCGATCTCCTGCAGGGTGTTGTGCCACTCGGCCACGGCCACGCTGTCCTCGCCACCGAGGACGTTGAAGTGGCTGATGCCGACCTCTCCCGCATACCGCTCCGCCGCGGCGACGGCATCCGCCTGGCTCAGGCCGTCGCCGGCCGGCGCCGTCGAGGGGTGGAACATCATCGCCGCCTTCTCGGCCACGGTCATCCGTCCGAGCAGGTCGTCGACGCGGCGCTCGATGGGCAGAGCGGGATCGCGGTAGTCGTTCATGTCAGTCCTTCGGGTCGTCGATCGGATGCCGTGCGCCGGTCAGCGCGTGGAGCGCACCATGAGCATCGGCACGAACGCGAGCAGCGTGAGCACGGCGCTGACGATCAGCAGCGCGGGGTAGTTCGATCCGCCTCCGCCGATGCCCAGCAGCAGCGGTGCGATGAACGGCATGACGGAGTACGGCAGCGAGAGGGCGATGTTCACGACACCCAGATCGCGGGCCGCCGTGGCGGGGTCGTTCATGGTGGCCACGGCGAACCCGATGTAGCTGCCGTAGGCGATGCCCGTCCCGAGCCCGGCGACGAGGACGAGTCCGATCATGAACATCGGAACCGTGGTGGCGAACGCGAGCACCAGGATGCCGGCGGCGATGAACACGGCGGCGGCGCCGAGCACGGCCTTGCGGCGGCCCGTGCGGTCGTTCAGCCAGCCGGCGACCGGGGCGCTGAGCACCGCGACGACGCCGGGGATGACGTAGGCGAGGGTGATCAGCCCGGGCAGCTCGGCGTCAGGCGGGGAGACGCGGTCCTGCAGCAGGTACACGGTGTAGGTGGAGATCACGCCCATACCGCAGGCCACCAGGAACAGCGCGACGAGGAACTTCGCGAAGTCGGGCGAGGTGCGGGGGTTGATGTAGAAGCTGCCGAAGAACTCCTTGAAGTCGAAGGGCTCGATGTCCGCCGGAGCGGGCTGGTCATCGCGGAACATGGCGACCAGGAGCCCCGCGAACAGCACGGCGACGAGCACGGGCAGCCCGAACTGGGCGAGCACGTTGGTGGGGAACCACTGCACGAAGAAGACGCCGACCAGGACCGCGGCCGAGGAGGCGGTGCCGGAGAGCGCGCCGACCAGGCCCTGCTGCTTCACCGGCACGCGGTCGGGGACGATCGCGAGCGTCGCGGCGATCGCCGCGTTCACGAACGCCTGCATGATGATCCACCCCAGCAGCAGCATCGGGAACGAGCCGCTCAGGCCGATGATGATCGCGCCGACGATCGTGCCGGCGAGACCGACCACGATCCACGGGCGGCGACGCCCGAAGCGGCTGCGCGTGCGATCGCTCAGCCGTCCGAACAACGGGTTGGCGATGAGCGCCACGAGCGTGCCGACGCCGGCGGCGATCGAGTAGCTGACGTTCTTGCCCTCGGGGTCGATCTGCGAGATGCGCAGGGCGAGAGTCACCGAGGCGGGCAGCATGATCGACATCCAGATGCCGAACATGGCCAGGGCGTACAGCCCGATGAAGGGAGCGCCGACCGGCTTGGGAGCGGGTGCCGTGCCGGCGGCGGTCTGGGGAGATGACATGAGGTCCTCGTCGTTGAGCGATGATCGGGTATTGATGACGTTACCGGTAACGTTTCCGGAATCGTCACCATAAGATATGTCGGAGGACGATTCCGTGTCAAGAGCCGAAGGAGCCGACATGTCGCGACGGGTCACCCTGGCCGATGTCTCCCAGGCCGCGGGAGTCGGCATCGCCACCGTCTCACGGGCGCTCGGAGAGCACCCGGACGTGAGCCAGTCCACCCGTGAGCGCGTGCGCGAGATCGCGGCCCGACTCGGGTACCGTCCGTCCGTGGCGGCGCGCGCCCTGCGGACCGGCGGCTTCCACGCCATCAGCGCGATCGTGCCCGACGCGGGATGGGGGTGGTGGGAGCCGGTGATGCGCGCCGCGCACGCCACCGCGACAGCACGCGGGTACCAGCTGCTCGTGCACCCCGTCGACGCCGAGGGCGGACTCACCGCCACCGTCGACGGGCTCGCCAACATCCCCACCGAGGGCGTGATCGTTGTCAGCGTCCCGGATCAGGATGCCGTGCGTGCGGCGTGCGACCGCATCGGCCTGCCCGCTGTCGCGATCGACGACACCAGCCGTGCCACGCGGTTCCCGACCGTCTCCACCGCGAATCGCGAGGGTGCTCGCCTGGTCGTGGAGCACCTCATCGCGAAGGGGCGACGTTCGATCGCACTGGCCCACGGGTTCCTGGGCGGCCCGAGCCCGGAGTGGGGCGACGGGCTCTTCCTCGAGGAGCGCGCACTGGGCTACCGCGACGCGCTCGAGTCCGCGGGCATCCCGATCGACGAGCGCCTGATCATCGACGTCGCCGATCCCTTCGACGAGACGGTCGCGACCTTTCCGCAGATCGATGCGCTCCTCAGCGAAGGGCCGCCGGTCGACGCGATCTTCTGCGCAGCCGACCTCATGGCCGCCCCCGTGCTGCGATCCCTGCGAGCCTCCGGCCGGGCGGTGCCCGCCGACGTCGCCGTCGCAGGCTTCGACGACGAGCGCGCCGCACTGCTCGTGGACCCTCAGCTCACGACCGTGCGGCAGCCGTACGAGCAGATGGGTGCGACCGCGGTCGAGATGCTGCTGCAGACCATCGCCGGGGAGCCGGTTCCCGAGCAGCGCACCGAGATCGCGCCGAGCCTGGTCGTGCGCGCGTCCACCGGCTGAGACTCAGCGCCGGAACCGCTCCTGCACCTCGGCATAGCGCAGGGATCCGTCGAGGAAGCCCAGCGTGCCCGTCTCGCGCAGCTCGCGCCCGGCGCGCTCGACGAACGCGAGCGCCGCGCGGGCGAGCCCGCCGCCGATGCTCACCCTCTTCACGCCGAGCGAGAACAGCTCGGGCGCGTCGATGAGCGTCGGCGCGAGCCCGGCGACGATGTTCAGCGGTGCGGGGATCTCGGATGCCAGTCGGCGGATGCTGTCGGCATCGTCGACGCCGGGGACGAAGACGCAGTCGGCGCCGGCATCGATGTAGCGCTGCGCGCGGGCGACGGTCTCGGCGAACCGGTCCTCGACGTGCGAGCCCGGCGCGAAGTAGGCGTCGGTGCGGGCGTTGATCACGAAGGTGCCGCGCGGGGCCGCCTCACGCGCGGCGGCGATCTTCTCGGCCGCCAGGCCCGCATCGAACAGGCGTCCCTCTGCGGCATCCTCGATGTTCGCGCCGACCGCGCCGACCTCGATGGTTCGGCCGATCGTGACCGCCACCTCCTCCGGGGTCGAGCCGTAGCCGTCCTCGAGGTCGGCGGTGACGGGCACGTCGACCGCGTCGACGATCTCGGCGATGCGCTGCAGCATCCGCTCGGCTCCGGTGGCACCGCCGTCGGGCAGCCCGTACGACCACGCGATGCCGGCGCTGGTGGTCGCGATGGCCGGGAACCCGGCCTGCGCGAGGATGCGTGCGGATCCCGCGTCCCAGGCGTTCGGGATCACGAAGCCGGGCCCCTGATGCAGGGCGAGCAGGGCGGAGGCGAGATCTGCGGACATGGTGACCCCTTCGAATCGTGCACGACCATCACACGCCCCGCACGAGGCGCCGTCAAGCGGCGCGCATGTCTCAGTCGAGGTACCCCCATCGCAGCCCCAGCACCCCGGGCCCGAAGCCGTGCCTGACCGTGTGCGCCACTCGTCCGCTCATCGTCGCCGGCGCGGTCCACTCCTCGCCGTCCTCGGACTCGACGTACTCCTCGCACCAGTCGGGTTCGCGCTCCGCGGGGAACCGCACCGAGATCAGGGTCTCCTTGGAGGGCCTCGCCGTGGCGTGCCAGGCGCTCCGCCGGCGCGGGTATCCGGGCGGGTAGACCTCGGTGAACTCGAACAGGGTCGTCTCGCCCGCGGCCACCGGCTCGTCGAAGGCGATCACGATCCCCGAGAGCCGGCCCGCGGGATGGCGGTACTCCCGGTCGAGCGTTCCTCCCACCACGTCGGTGATGAGTAGGAACGCATCCGTCTGCTCCTCGTCCACGTCGATCAGCGGCAGCTCCGACACGGTGCCGCTGGTCACCTGCACCAGGCACCGATAGGTCGTGCGATCGATGGCGCCGTCGTCGCCGACCATCACGCTCATATGGGTCGAGATGTCACGGATCGCGGTCTGGGGTGCGGCGCCCAGAGCCGCGAACGTCTCCTCGGTCTCGCGTCGCTCGGTCTCGTCGTCGAAGGGCACGCGCGGCGCGGGCAGGCCCCCGAGCCGGACGGTCCGCGACACGAGGGCGGCGAGCGCGCCGGGCCGCTGCCCGAGGATCTGCTCCAGGTCGTCCACGGCGCTCAGCGAGGATGCTCCCTCGGGATGCCGTTCGCCCGAACGCCAGTAGCTGAGGGTGGCGATGGAGACCGGATTGCCGCGATCCCGCAGCCGCAGATGCAGCTGGGTCAGCGACTGTCCGCTGGCTGCGATCGCGTCGCGCAGTGCCGTCGCGAACTCGGTCCGCTGACCTTCAGCCGTCATCACAGTCCCCCGACAGTGTGTGAAAAGCCACCTCGTAGGCTCAGCATACGTCGGGCGCACCCCCTCAGCGGACCGGCGCAGACACGGCGTTCGGGGGAACGCCGTCGTCCCCCGCGGGGCAGCTGCTCGGGCACTGGGGTGAGCGGCTCCTCGCGGGGAAGAACCCGTGAGACGCCGCGCGCCGGTTCAGCCGAACAGCTCGTCCCCCGCCTGATCCAGCAGGTCGCGAGCGGCGGCGCGGCCGGCATCGACCATGCGGTCGAACTGGTGGAACTCGAGCAGTCCGACGCCCATCGAGTGCGGGGTGATCACCCAGGCCCCGAGGCTCTGCGCCTCCGGGGCTCCCCCGCCGCCGATCATGAGCGTGCGCAGCATGGTCTCGCCCAGCGCCGGGATGCGGACCGGCCGCGGCGCCTCCCCGGGCGGGCGCTTGGGGGCTCCCCCGCCCATCGAGATGTTCACCGCGATCACCGGACCCTCGTCGCGCTCGACGAGCGTGTCGACGGGCAGGTTGTCCAGCACCCCGCCGTCCACGAGCAGCCGGCCCTCGCTGGGGATCGGAGTGAACAGCACGGGCAGACGCCCTGAGGCCTTGACCGCCTCCCCGAGGCTGCCCCGGCGGTGCACGACCGGGGCGCGCGTGAGCAGGTCGGTGCTGACGCAGCGGAAGCCGCGCGGCAGCTCCTCGATGCGCAGGTCGCCGTAACAGCGGTTCACCGCGCGCTGCACCCGCCGCCCGCGCGCGAGTGACGTGCGGGGTACCCCGTAGTCGCCGAGCATGTCCTCCCGGACGAACTCCCGGTAGGCGACATCGCCGACCTCGGCGGCCGACCAGCCCTCCGCGTAGCATCCGGCGATGACCGATCCCATGCTCGCGCCGGCGATGCGGTCGATGCGGACGCCCGCCCGCTCCAGTTCCAGCAGCACGCCGACGTGCGTGAGGGCACGTGCGCCGCCGCCGCCCAGCACGAGACCGACCGAGCGCCCGGCGAGGCGGTCGAGCAGACCGCGGATGCCCTCGGCAGGCCTCCCCGGTGAGCCGGCGTCGTTCATGGTGATCTCGCTGAACCGCCACGGGTCCAGGGCATCCAGCCAGGCCTGCCTTCCCGCCCGCGTCGCCGCTCCCACCAGCACGAGTTCGGGCCGCACCGTGACCGGCGCCAGATCGGCCGGCGGCGTCTCATCGGCGCGGGCGACGAGCACCACGGCATCCGCCTCGCGCGCGCATCGCGCGGCCCAGACGGGCTCGGAGGCATCCGCGACGAGCATGACCATCTCGTTGTCAGCCTCGGCGCGATCGATCTGCTCCGCGGTGTGCGGACCGGTCAACTGCGCGATGCGCAGGTGGGCGGAGAGCCCGCGCAGCAGCATCGCGGCGAGCGGGCCCGTCGGGGCGCCGGCGCCGACTCCGACGACGGCGAGCAGGCGCGGCCGCGACGCGGCCTGCGTGGTCGGCGGGCTCGCCTCGGCGAGCTGCCCGGCGAGGGCCGTGACCAGCGCGGACAGGGCCTCCGGGTCGCTGCCGATGGTGCGCTGCAGGAGCGCCCTGGACACCTCCAGCACCTGCAGGTCGCGTCGCGCTCGGATGGATGCCGAGCGACGACCGTCCCTGAACAGCGCGAGCTCGCCGACCACCGCGCCCGGGCCGAGTTCACGGACGACCTGTTCGCCGATCACCACCTCGGCGCGTCCGGCGACCACCACGAACATGGAGTCGGCGTCCTCCCCCGCGCGCAGCAGCCACTCCCCGGCGGGAACGGTGCGGTGCGGTGCCTCCAGGCGCAGCCGCTCCCGCGCTGCGGCGGGCAGGCGCCCGAACAGCGACTCCTCGGGCGAGGGCACGGCATGCCTCAGGACCACCGAGCGGTCGGCCTTCGGCGTCCGCAGCGGAGCGGGCGTCTCCTCGGCATCCTCCCCCGCAGTGACCACGTGCCCGTGATCGATCCGCCCCAGGAAGAGCGCGATCACGGCGCCTGCCGCGAACGCGACGATGCTCATCGTCCAGCCGTTGCGCAGATCCTGCACGACAGTGGCCGCCGTGGGCGTGCCGAGGATGACGACCAGCAGCGCCACGCCGATCGTGCCGCCGATCTGGCGGGCGCTGGAGATGACCGCCGACGCGGTGGCGTACTTGCCGTCCGGCTGCGTCGCCAGGGTGGAGGCGGCCAGCAGCGGCAACGTCGCCCCGACGCCGATGCCGCTGATGACCTGTCCCGGCAGCCACTGCCCCATGAAGTCGGGCGTGGTCCCGACCGCGTTCACGTACCAGACGTACCCCAGCGCCCAGACGACGAACCCGCCCGCGATGATCCAGCGGTACCCCACTCGCGCGGCGACCGGTTCCAACAGCCCCGCCACGACGGCCGCGACCAGCGCCCCCGGCACCAGCGCGAGCCCCGCCTCGAGGATCGTGTACTGCCACACGTACTGCAGCCACAGCACGTTCCCCAGCATGTACGCGAAGAACCCCACGCCGGCGACGAGGGTGGCGACGTTGGCGACCAGGAACGGCCGGTTCCTCATCATCGCCAGATCCAGCACCGGCGACCGGTGCCGCATCGAACTGGCGATGAACCCGCCGAACAGCACCACGGCTCCCCCGACCACCAGCCACAGCATCAGGCTCGCGACTCCCCAGTCGGATGCCTTGATGATGGCCGCGTTGATCAGCCCGAGCGCCCCGGCCAGCAGGATCGCACCCCGCAGGTCGGGCATCCGCCGCTTCCCCGGCGCCCGGCTGTTGACCAGTTGCCTGCGCCCCAGCCACCAGGCCACCGCTCCCAGCGGAAGGTTCACCCAGAACGCCCACTGCCAGCCGCCCGCCTCGACCAGGGCACCGCCGATCGGCGGGCCGAGACCGGATGCGACGGCCGCAGCCGCCGACCACAGGCCGACGGCGCGTGCCCGCCGCGCCGCGGGGAACCCTTCGATGACGACGGCCAGCGAGGCGGGCACGAGCATCGCGGCTCCCAGCGCCTGCGACACTCTCGCCCCCACCAGCACTCCCACCGACGGCGCGAGTGCGCACGCCAGCGAGGAGAGCGTGAAGAGGGCCACCCCCAGCAGGTAGACGCGACGACGCCCCAGGAGGTCGCACAGCCTGCCGAAGACGATCATGAATGCGGCGAACACGATGTTGTACGCGTTCAGCACCCACGAGATGTCGCCGATGGAGTCATCGGGGAAGGACTCGCGGATGCTGGGGAACGCGATGTTCACGATGGTCGCGTCCAGGAACGCCAACAGCGCCCCGAAGGACGCCACCAGCAGCACCGTCCGCTCCGGCACCCGTCCTCGCCTGACCACCACGTGCCCGTGGACGGCCGGGCCGGAGGCAGGGTGCTTCGGCGCGGACTGCAGCATCATGCTTCCAGCGTCTCGGGACGCCACGGCGGAAACCTCAGTGACGTCACGGATCTTTTCCGCAGCGCATCCGATCAGGCTGAGGGGAACCAGTCGAACGGCAGGAGCCCTGATCATGTCGCACCGTCATCTGCGAGCCCTTCGCTCGCTGACCGCAGCGGCCGCCCTGGTGCTGGCAGCGCTGGTCGTGCCGCAGGCGGCATCCGGCGGGACGACCGTCACCCCCACCACGGCGACCGTCGTCGTGCGCACCGATCCGGCGCTCGCATCCTCTCTCGGCGATGTCCCCGACGGGGCACTGCCGCAGGTGCTCGCGGCGGTCGGGACCCCGGTGCAGGTGGAGGTGAGCCTGACCGGCGCGAACGGAGCAGCCGCGTCGTACTCGTATGACACCGCCGTGACGCTGGCCGCCGACGGTCCCGGGGCTCTGTCGACGACCACCGGGATCATCCCGGCGTACGCCTCCAGCGCGCGGATCTCCACGTCGTACTCGAAGGCGAGCGCCGCCGTCACCATCACGGCCACGGTGCGCCCGGCGCGCGGCCACGCGTCCACGCCCCCGCTGGCCGGTTCCGCAGCACCGTTCGCCGTCGACCTGAAGCTGACCCTGCTCGGCGGGCAGGACCCGTCGCTGCTGAACGGCACGGCCGGGGCGGATGCCGCAGGGTGCGCGGTGGTGAACGCCGCCCACCCGATGTGCGGCATCCTGTCGCTTCCGCGCGGGGCGAGCGGCGGCACGGCGCTCTCGCTGGGCCTGTGCCCGACCGGGGCGGCCTGCACACCCGGAGCCCTGGTGACCCAGTTCCTGGGCGATCTGACCGATGCGACCGGCGCCGACCTGTACACCCGCACCGCTCCCGCGAGCATGGCCATCATCTGCGACAAGACCCTGTGCGGCGGGTCGGGTGTCAGCTCGTACCGCGCCCTCTGGTCGACGACGGCCACGGGCGCGCTGGTGGCCGCACCACCCTGCCCCGCCAGGGGCGTGATCGGCGCCGACCAGGACTTCTGCACCGACCTCGTCGCCAGCAGCCGCCTGAACGCCGGCGACCTGCGTCTGGTGGTGCTGTTCCTGACGGACGTGCGCGGGACGATCTGAGTGTTCGGCCCTTCCGGCTCCTGAGCGAGGAGCGCAGCGACGAGACGAAGGACGCTGCGCTCCTCAGGATCCGGGGAGGGACGTCACCCCACGACGCCGAGCTCCCGCAGCGCCCTCCGCGACTCGAGCTGCAGCGTCTGATCGCCCGTCGCCTCGGCCAGCGCCAGCCGCAGCAGGGCCGGCTCATAACCGCCGTAGCCGCCGGTGGTGCGGGCCAGGCCGTCGCGGGCGGCCTCGGCGGCGCGGGCATCCTGTCCTTGCGCGACGAGCACCTGGGCGCGGATGCGGTGCAACCGGGCGAGCGTGTCGGCGGCCTTGACCTCGGCCGCGCGGATCGTCTCCTCGATGAGCCTCAGCGCATCGGCGGCGTCTCCGGCGTCCGTCAGGGCCTCGGCGCGCGCGGCATCCAGCAGGGCGACCTCGGTCGCGAGGTCCAGGCTCGCGAGCACCGAGCGCGCCTCGTCGAACAGCGGCCAGGCCCCGTCCCGGTCGCCGGTGCCGGCCTCGGCACGGGCCTGCTCGCGCAGCACGAGCCCGACCAGCTCCTCGTCGTCGACGCGTCGGGCCAGCCGCAACGCCGTCTGCAGCACGGGCAGAGCCTCGGCGTGCCGCCCCTGCGCGACGAGCACGTCGGCGCGGTTGTACAGGGCGGTCGCCTCGTTCGCCTCGTCTCCGAGGCGGTGGAAGCTGCCGGATGCCCGGTCGAAGGCGTCGATCGCGTCGTTCCACGCCCCGCTGTTGTAGTTGTCGATCGCGAGGTTGTTGAGGGTGAGCGCCTGCCCGCTGAGGTCGTCGAGCCGCTCGTAGAGCCCGAGCGCGATCTGCCCGTACGGCCGGTCCTCGACGAGGGCGGATGCTCCGTACATCAGGTGCAGGGCGTTGCAGGCGTGCGCGATCGCTGTGCGGTCGCCGGATGCCTCGGCCCACTGCACGCCGAGGCGCCCCCAGCGCACGGCATCCGTCGCCCGGCTCTGCAGGTGCAGGCAGAAGCCGTACCGGGTGGCGAGCTGCGCGCGCACGGCATCGGCCTCGGGCCCGGCCGCGCCGTCCAGCATCCGCAGACCGCGGGTCAGCTGCGCCAGCGCGGGGCGGTAGCGGCCCAGCCGCAGGGTGATGCGCGCCTCGCGGTACAGCAGCTCGGCGGTGGCCACGGCATCGCCGGTGAGATCGCGCCGCGCCCGGCGCAGGGCGGCGAGCGCTCCTGTCGCGTCGCCGGCCATGTCGAGGCAGTCGCCGAGCGACGAGGAGGCGGCGGCCCGTTCGGAGCGCGGGACCTGCGGGAGATGGCCCGCGGTGTCGAGAGCACGCGCGAAGAAGTCGGCGGCCTGCGCGTACGCGTACTTGCCGCGCGCCTCCTCCCCCGCGCGGAGCGAATGCGTCCAGGCCTTCTCGTGGGCACCCGCCGCATGGAAGTGCAGGCTGAGCAGCTCGGATGACGCCGACTCCTCCTCCAGCGCCAGCGCGACGCGCTCGTGCATCCGACGGCGCAGCCGGAACGGCAGGCCCGCGTAGGCCACGTCGCGCACCATGGCGTGCCGGAACTCCAGATCGCCGTCGCCGACCGGGCGCACGAACTCCGCCAGCCGCTCGGCGACGTCACCGCCCCTCGCGTCCCGCTCGTCCTCCCGCAGCCGGGCGAGGAAGGCGGGATCGAAGCGGGTGCCGAGCACGGAGGCCAGGCGCAGCAGCGCGCGGTCGGACGTGCCGAGCCGGTCGATGTCGACGACCAGCACGGCCTCCACCGAGTCAGGCAGCTCCTCGCCGGCGACCGTCCCCGACTGGCTGGCGGCGAGCGACGTGAGGAACAGCGGGTTGCCGTTGCCGCGTTCGACGATGGCCTCCAGCGCATGCCTGCTGGGCCGGGCGGCACCGGCGGCCTGCTCGACGAGGGCGAGAGCGAGGTCGTGCGGCATGGCGGCGAGCGCGATGCGCCGATCGGCGGGCTGCTCCAGAGACGGGACATGGCCGACGGGCACCTCGCGGCGGGTCACCACGACGCACCACGGATGCCGGTGGGCGTCCGCCTCGAGCCGGTGCAGCAGCGAGTCCGAGGCCTCGTCCATCAGATGCGTGTCCTCGAAGACCAGCAGCGTCGGCGTCGGAAGCGCCGCGGCCAGCAGCGAGCTCGTCGACTCCTCGATCCGGCCACGACGGAACCGCGGATCCAGCTCGTCGACCTCGCGGGTGGCCGGCAGCTCCAGTCCGAGCGGCACTCCGAGCAGCGGCAGCCACGGCAGCAGGGCCGGGGCGTGCTCGCGCACGAAAGCGCCGAGCCGCGCCGCGACCTCGTCATCGTCGTCGTGCGCGCCCAGACCGAGCGCGGTGCGCAGCAGTCCGCCGATCGCGGCGTAGATCTCGCCGGCCTCGAAGCCGCTCACGCCGGTCGACACGGTGCGGAAGCCGTCCGGCACGGCGAGCTCGGCGACCAGGCGCGTCTTGCCGATGCCCGGCTCGCCGACGACGTCGACGACGCAGCCCGCGACGGATGCCGATCCGAGCGCCGTCTGCAGCACCGCGAGCTCAGCCGTGCGTCCGACGAAGCGCCCCTCGGCGGGCGCGCCGGTGCTGCGTCCGCCGACCTGCTCCACCACCAGGGCGTGCACGGGGATGCGCTTGCCCTTCACGAGGAACGGGGCGATCGGGATGCCCTGCACCGGCGTGCGCGCCGCGCGCACGGCATCCGCCGTCGCCACCACCTGTCCCGGCTCCGCACGGCCCAGCAGCCGGGCGGCGAGGTTCACCGCATCGCCCTTCACCGAGTACGCGCGCCGCTCGGCCGGTCCCAGCTCGCCGGCGAACACGTGCCCGACGGAGACGCCGACGCGCACCTGCAGCCGGCCGGCATGGTCGGCGATCTCACGGGCGGCGGTCAGCATCCGATGCGCCTCGCGGCCGCCGCTGCGCGGAGCCCCGGCGATGAGCATGATCTTGCCGCCGTCGGCCGCGATGTCCGACTCGAAGAACGTCACCCCGTTGCGCAGGCAGGCGCGCTGCACCTCGGCGACCAGCGCCGACACGGCGTCGGCCGCGTCCTCCGGTTCGCCGAGCAGGGCGTCCGCGCCGGAGAACTGCACGAACCCGATCGCCACCGGCCGGTGCTCGGGCTCGCCGGGGCCGGACTCGATGTGCGCGCGGATGCCGGGCGGGATCGTGTGCTCGACCGTGGGCGCCGCACCGGATGCCGCCGGGACGGGCGCCGGAGCCGCCGGAGGCAGAGAGCGCAGCAGGCGCCCGTTCCGCTCCGCGTCGATCGGGTGCTCCGCCCCGAGCGCGTGCGCGGGCAGCGCGGCGGCGGTCTCGGCGCTGAGCAGGATGCTGCCGGCCGTGCACGCCTGCTCGACGGCGACGAGCCGGGTGATGCCGGCGCCGCCGACGATCAGCTCGCGATGGCTGACCGGGTCGCCGACGAACAGCAGGTCGAACTCGCCGGAGTGGATGCCGATGGACATCCGCAGCGGCGCGTGCACGGGCAGCATCCGCTCCCGCACCAGCGTGCGCAGGGTCGCGCGCATGCCGTGCGCGATGCCGGCCGCGCGCGCCTCGTGGCCGTCACCGCGCACGAACAGCAGCACGGCGTCGCCGCCCCACTTGAGCAGGTCGGCGCCGCCGGCGAAGGCCGGGGCGAGCACCGTCGCGAAGGTCAGGTCGAGAGTGTCGCTGAGCAGTTCGGCGCCGACCCGTCCGCGCCTGGCCAGGCGCTCGGTCAAGCGCGTGAACCCCGAGATGTCGGCGAACACCATCGTCCCCGGCATCCGCCGATGCCGCTGCTCGGGCCGGTCGGCCAGCCATTCGCCGACCAGCCGCGGAGCGAACGGCGCAGCCGGATCGGCGGCGTCGGAAGATTCATGCCACACGGGTAACCTCCCTCGCTAGAATCCAGATATCCGGGGGGCTGTCTGGGGCAGAGAGGCGGTACCACCGATGCGCGCAACCGTGCGCCCCCTCGCGCCCGAGCCGCTCTTCCTCGGTCGCGACACGGAGCTCGCCGACCTGGTCACGACCGGACGCGCCGGTCTGACGAGCGGCCGGTTCCTGCTGGTGCGGGGCGAGGGCGGCATCGGCAAGAGCACCCTCATCGACGCCGCGATCGCCCAGGCCCCGCCGGAGCGGCACGTGCTGCGCGGTGCGGCGGACGCCATGGACCGGCGGCTCACCTACGGCCTGCTCCTGGACGCGCTCGGGCCCGTGCTCACCGACGAGGACCGGCGGATCGCGACGGAGCAGAACGAGCACATCGCCGGCGAGCGACTGCTGTCGGTGATCGACGCGGCCACCAGGGAGTCCACGGTGCTGATCCTGGAGGATCTGCACTGGGCGGACACCGCCTCGCTGCGCCTGCTCGCGAGGCTCGCACGCACGCTGCAGCAGCTGCCTCTGGTGGTCGTCGGCTCGATGCGGCCGCAGGCCCGACATGATGTCGCACCAGCGCTGGACCATCTGCTCGACGAGCTCCTCGAGCGCGGTCTGCTGCACACCTTCGACCTCGGTCCCCTGCCGGAGAGCGCCTGCGTCGCGATCGCCGAGCATCTCGCGGGGGCGCCGGTGGGCGAATCCCTCGCGCACTATGCGGCCGCCGCGGGCGGAAACCCGCTGTTCCTCACCGAGATGGTGCGCTCGCTGCTGCGCGACGGCGCTGTCACCGTCGGTCCCGATGGGGCAGAGCTGCGCAGCACGCCGGTGGGCCCGTCCCCCTCGCTCGCCACGGTCATGATGCGCCATCTGAGCCGGCTCAGCATCGAGACGCGCGAACTGCTGTCCACCGCAGCCCTGTTGGGTGCGCGGTTCCCGGCCGCTCAGCTGCGGCTGGTGGCCGACCGGCCGATGAGCGACCTGCTCCCGCTGCTGCGCGAGGCCCTCGCAGCGGGGTTCCTCACCGAGATCGACGAGGATGCCATCGGCTTCCGGCATCAGCTCATCCAGGAGGTGCTGCTGCACGATCTGCCGCACTCGGTGCGCGCCGAGCTGCACCGCGATGTGGCGCTGAAGCTGGATGCCGCCGGCGTGCCCGCGGCCACCGTGGCCGAGCATCTGCTGCGTGCGCCCACTGCGCGCGACGATCTGGCGTGGATGCTGAGGCTCGCCGAGCGCACCACGGCGTCGGCTCCCGGCATCGCCGCGGAGCTGTGGGAACGGGTGCTGGCCCACAGCGACGACGCCGACCCGATGCACGTGATCGCGACTGCGGGGGTCGCGCGCGTCGCACTCAGCGCCGGGCAGGCCCGCGAGGCGGGAGAGCTCGCGGAAGACGCCCTGGACAAAGCAGGTGGGGTCGACCCGGGCGAGGTCGGCACGATGCTGCGGGCCATCGAGACCCGGTCGCTGCTGATGCAGCACCGTCATGCCGAGGCGCACGAACGCGCCATCCGCTATGCGGCCTCGGAGGTGCTGGAGCCCGCCGAGCGCGCAGCTCAGCTCGCCTTCGCCGGCTGGCCGCTGTTCATGCTGGGCGACAGCGACGGCGCGCTGCAGCTCGCGCGCGACGGCGCCGCCCTCGCCGCCGCGGAGGGGAATCACGGTGCGGAGGTCTACGCGCTCGCGCTGCACGGGCAGATCGCCACCTGCCGCGGCGACCTCGACGAGGCGGTGCGGGTGCTGGCGGATGCCGTGGCCATCGCCGACCGGCACTCCTCGCTGTCGGCGATCGAGGCGTTCCCGCACGCCCAGCTTGCGGTCGCTCTCGCCGACGTGGATCGCACCTCCGAGGCGGCCGCGCTGGTGCAGCAGGGGCTGCGCGTCTCGGAGCGGTTCGGTTACCGCACGGGCATCCTGGCCACGCACACGCTGGCGGCCCAGGCCCGCAGCCACAGCGGCGACCTCGCCGACATCGCCGCCGAGCTGGAGGCGCACCGGGCCATGCTCGGCTCGATGGAGATCAGGCTCGATCCCCCGGTGCGCGGGCTGCGTGCGCAGGTGATCGCGGAGCAGTCCGGACCCGAAGCCGCTCTGGAGGCCGCGGCGCAGCTGGACCCGATCCCCGGGCGGCAGCTGTGGGGCGGACGCGGGCGGTCGTGGATCTGGCTCGGTCACGCCCAGATCCCGCGGGCGCGCGGTGACGCCGAGGCGGCACTGCGGGTGCTGCAGCGCGGCTGGGAGGAGCTCCACTCGGCCGGGCTGCTGATGGACTGCGCGGAGATCGCGCTGGAGCTCGTGGTGCTCGCACGGCAGGTGCGGAGGGACGGGGTCCCGGATGCCGCTGAGCGAGGCGCCGTCACGGGAGAGGAGGTGTCCGCCGCGATCACGGCGCTCGCGGTGAGGAATCCGGGCGTCGTGCATCTGCAGGCCACCGCCCTCGCCGTCGCCGGTGTGGTGAGCGACGATGCGGAGTCCCTCGTCGAGGCGGAGCGTCTGATGGCGGCGACCCCACGACGCCTCGATCGGGCGCGCATCGCGGAGCTCGCGGCCCGCGCCGTGCGTCCCGCCGACCCGCGCGCCAGGGCGCTCGCGGAGACGGCGCTGCGCGCCTACACCGAGGTCGGCGCCGATCACGAGGCGGCCCGCGCCCGGGCATCCTTCCGCCATGCGGGGGTGCCGGTGGCGCTGCCGGCGCGGTCGCGACCGGCATCCGGCTGGGAGTCGCTGACGCGCACCGAGGAGCGGATCGCGGGTCACGTGGCCACGGGCCAGACGAATCTCGAGATCGCGCAGAGCCTGTTCATCTCGCGGCGCACGGTCGAGACGCATGTGTCAAACATCCTCGCGAAGCTCGGCCTGCGCTCGCGCACCGAGCTGGCCATCCGCTTCGCGCATCGGCTCGACCAGCCGGGTCAATGACGCCATCAGGTCGATCCACCCGCTGAATCGCAGCTCGCGCGCGGAGTCGCCGACCCGCCCCTCGGGAGGATCGGTGCCATCCAGCCAGATGTCGATGTGCACACTGCCAGGGTCGCCCCGCGTGCGTGCAGGGACCATCCGTGAGATCACGGAAGTTCGACTGCGGCCCTGTTCGGCGGATGCGGGCAGGTGTAGTTTCAGCGCATCGCGCATCCGCTGGGGAGAGGATGCGCGCCGCGGATGCCGGATGCTGGGGACGGCATCCGGCGCTGTTCCCGCTGTCGATCGACGATGCGCATCCGCACACCGCCCCATCCCAGCCGTCATCACGAAAGGGATGACCATGAAGAAGAACAATCGGATGCGGCTGGTCGGAGCGCTTATCGTCGCAGGGGCGCTGGCGCTCGCCGGTGCGCCCGCTGCCGGCGCGGCGGCGCCCGGGAGCGTCACCTGTTCGGAGGGGATGCTGGCGGCCGGCAGCTACCGCGACGTGACCGTGTCGGAGATGTGCGTCATCGACGGCTCCGCACAGATCAGCGGCAGCGTGACCGTCATGAGCAGGGCGAAGGCGGTGCTCACGGGCGCCGAGGTGGGCGGGAGCATCCGCCTGGCCGCGGACTCGATCGTGAGCGCCAGCGGAACCACGGTGCACGGGAACATCGATGCGGCGAACGCGAAGGCGCTGTACGTGTTCTTCAGCCACATCGACGGGAACGTGTCGTTCATCGGGGGCGGCTTCGGCCCGACCTGCATGAACCCGAAGGCGCTCGAGGGCCAGGGCCACAACACCATGATCAAGGACAGCACGATCGAGGGGAACGTCACCTTCAACGGCTGGTCAGGATGCTGGTTCGGATTCCTGCGGAACACGGTCGGCCACAATGTGCTGATCGCCAACATGTACGCCAACCCGGAGAACGTCATCGAGTTCATGGGGATGACGATCCATCAGGGCCTGGACTCCACCGAGGTGGTCGCCAACCACGTCGCCGGGGTGCTGAACTGCACCGGCAACACGCCTGCCGCGCAGATCGGCGACGCGGGTCAGCCCACGAACACGGCCGGCCATCGACTGGGTGAGTGCGCGAGGTTCTAGAGGCTTCGTTCGAGGGGAGGCGGTGCGGAGCGCCGGCTCCCCCTTCGCTGAGATCAGCCGCGCTCGCGAGCACCTGCTGCCAGCAGCCGGCAGTAGGACGTGAAGAAGCCGTCGGCGTCCACCTCGTCGATGATGCGCGCGTTGGGGATGCTGCGGTCAGCGCGATGATCCATCAGGGAGTAGCCGCGGGTGAGCTCACTGGTGGTCTCCACGGCGACGAAGGCGTCGGAGGAGCGCCGGATCAGCTCTGGCTCGACGATGAGCATCGCGGTGAGTGAGTCCGGGTGCGAACTGCCGGCGACGCCGACGCTCGCGTTGTGCGCGGTGGTCGGAGCGTCCAGCACCAGGAAGAACTCCGCGAGTGAGGTCGGGATCTCGGCGATGCGCGCGATCTGCTGCTCGTCCCACCATGCTTGCGCGAGGGTGAGCGTCCAGGTGACGATCGTGGTCGCGAATCCCGCCTGCAGGACGATGTCGGCCGCGTCGGGATCGACGTAGAAGTTGTACTCGGCCGCCGCAGTGACGTTGCCGACCGAGTTGTCGCAGCCACCCATGATCCACAGATGCTTGACCTTCTTCGACAGCTCCCGGTCGAGGAAGAGCGCCGTGGCGATGTTCGTGAGCGGGCCGATGGCCAGGATCTCGATCTCTCCCGGGTTCGCGTTCACGATCCGAACGATCGCCTCCGCCGCTCCCTCCGCGCTCGGCCGCTGCGCGGGCACTGGGAAATCGTGATTCCCTTTGCCGTCTCCGTGAGCGCTGGCAGGCACCCAGTCGCGCACGAGCGGCACGCGCGCCCCCGGGTGCACCGGCACCTCTCCGCCACGCCCTGCAGCCTCGATCGTGATCAGGGCGTTCTGGATCTCCTGATCGAAGCCGACGTTGCCGTTGACGATCGTCACCGCCTCGAGCTGCGCCTTCGGATGCAGGAGGCCGATGAGCAGCGCGAAGCTGTCGTCGGCGGCGGTGTCGGTGTCGATGATCATGCGGTGCATTGCTGTCTCCCTAGGGTGTGGTGCCCGGCTGGCCCACCAGCAGGGCTTCGTCGCGCCGCAGCTTGCGCGGCTCAGGCAGGAACAGGGCAAGGATGAAGCCGACCGCTCCGAGCAGTCCCGCGACCACGAACACGACCGGATATCCGGCGTGCTCCGCAACGGCTCCACCGAGCAGCGGGCCGAACACGAAGAACGGTGCGAGGAGCGTGGAGGTGGTGCCGAGGTAGAGACTCGTGCGAGAAGGCGGTGAGAGTTCGATCGAGACGTTCGGATCGCCGATGATCGTGGTCGCGTTCGCTGCACCCAAGGCGCTGTACACGAGCGCGATGCCGACGAGGTCGTCGGCGATCATGGCCCCCGCCATGCTGAGTGTGAGCAGCAGACCACCCACCACCACGACCGTCTTCCAGCCGAAGTAGTTGCCCATCAGGCTCAGAAGGAATCCGCCTGCGGCCTGCGAGAGGATGAAGACCGCGGCGATGATCGCGGCCTCGGAGTTGCTGATGTAGCCCTCCGCGAGACCGTGCACGACGACGAAGCCCATGCCCGCCGTCGCCGTGGCGAGGATAGCTCGTACGCCGAGGAACCGACGATAGGCGGAGTCTCCGGCGACGAGGCCCGGGATGCGACGCAGGGTCGCCAGAAGGGATTTCCGGGGTTCGGTGTCCGGGTACTCCTCATCGCGCAAGGAGGCGACCAGCGGGATGGAGAGGAACGACAGCCCGAAGCAGACCCAGAACGCGATCTGGTTGCCGACGGGGAACGCCCACTCGCTCAGCAGCCTCTCCGCGGTCAGTGCCGATGCGAAGCCCAGAACGCCTCCGAGGAGCTGCGACATCCCGTAGTACCAGCCGCGGCTGCGCGGCAGGGCCTTGGCGACGAAGTCGCCGTACACAGGCCCGATCAGACCCGTCGTTATCGCATAGGCGCAGAACGCCAGGAAGAACAGCAGCACGACGACACCGGTGTCCCACACCCCGACAGCCTGGGCGGTGAGCGCGATCGCGAGGATACCGATCCGCTCCGCCACGACGATCCAGAACAGCGCCGGCTTGCGGCGCGCCCGGCCGAGCGCGAGGTGCGCTCCGACGAGCTGCGGCAGGTAGCGCCCCAGGGCATAGGTCGCGCCGACGAGCCCGACCAGAGCGGCGCTGCCGGTGAGGGTCTGCACGAACGCGGGGATGATCGTCGCTTCGGAGAGGAACGAGATCGCGAAGGCGAACAGCGATCCGTCGAGCACGATCAGGATGAAGTTGCGGCGCTCGAAGCGTCTCATCCGCTCGTGGAATCCCTCGATGGGGGGAACTGTCAGGGCCACACCCCGCCCTCCCGGTCGACGCGAATGAGCTCGCGCAGCGCCTCGACCGCGGTCGAGAGCAGCAGCGTGCGCTGCGGATCGTGATCAGTCGTCCCTTCCATGTGCATCTGCATGACGCCGCCGGCACGGACACGAAGGATCGACGCGACGATGAACAGCGCAGACGCCTCCATCTCGGAGCAGATCGCGCCGCCCGCCCGCCAGGCGTGCCAGCGGTCAGCCAGGTCGTGTGCGAGCGGCATCCGCTCGGGTTCGACCTCGCCGTAGAACGAGTCCTTCGACTGGCTGACGCCGAGCCGCGACCGCGCACCTGTAGTCCGGGCGGCTCGGGTGAGCGCGTCGATGACGAGCGGATGCGCGACAGCCGGGAACTCCATCGGCAGGTAGTGCGAGCTCGTGCCCTCATCGCGGATCGCCGCGGTCACGATGGCGAGCTCTCCGGTCTCGGTGTCCGGCTGGATAGCACCGGAGGTGCCGACGCGGATGAAGGTGTCCGCGCCGACCTTCACCAGCTCCTCCATCGCGATCGCCGCGGAAGGGCAACCGATGCCGGTCGAGGTCACCGAGACCAGCTCACCGTCCAGATATCCCGACCAGGTCTCATACTCCCGATTGCGTGCCACCAGACGCGGCTCATCGAACAACCGAGCGATCGGCTCACTGCGACCGGGATCACCCGGCAGCAGCACATAACGCCCCACCTCCCCCGGCGCCACCTGGATGTGATGCTGACGATCCTGCGGGAGCGAACTCATGATGCGACCGCTCTGTCCTGCGCGATGAGTTCGCGCAGTCCCGCGATCGCGGCGGGCAGAAGGTTCTCGACAGCCACCGCCGCGTGCTCCTCCTCGGTCATCGCGATCATGTCGGGATTGCCCGCGATCATCATGATTCCGCCGGCACGCACCCGAAGAGTAGCCGCGACGATGTACAGCGCAGACGCCTCCATCTCGGAGCAGATCGCGCCGCCCGCCATCCAGGCCGCCCAGCGGTCCTGAAGGCGACGCGCCATCGGCATCCGGCCGGGCTCGTGCTGGCCGTAGAACGAGTCCTTCGACTGGCTCACCCCGACGTGCACGGTCTTTCCTGCCGAACGGGCGCCGACCGCCAGGGCGCGTGTGACGTCGATGTCGGCGACAGCGGGAAACTCGATCGGGAGGTAGTGCGAGCTCGTGCCCTCATCGCGGATCGCCGCGTTGATCACACCGAGATCTCCCGGGCGGATGTCGCGCTGCAGCGAGCCCGAGGTGCCGACGCGGATGAAGGTGTCCGCGCCGACCTTCACCAGCTCCTCCATCGCGATCGCCGCGGAAGGGCAACCGATGCCGGTCGAGGTCACCGAGACCAGCTCACCGTCCAGATATCCCGACCAGGTCTCATACTCCCGATTGCGTGCCACCAGACGCGGCTCATCGAACAACCGAGCGATCGGCTCACTGCGACCGGGATCACCCGGCAGCAGCACATAACGCCCCACCTCCCCCGGCGCCACCTGGATGTGATGCTGACGATCCTGCGGGAGCGAACTCATGATGTCTACCTTCCGTTGTTCGAGTGGTTCATCGCTTGAGGGAGAAGACGAGGGCGGTGCCGATCATCGCGAGGAACAGCGATGCGGCGACCACGAACGTCCAGAACACGAAGCCGGGAGCGAAGTGCACGTCATGCGACAGGCTCCAGAAGCCCTTCATGAACGACAGCACGACGAGTAGCGCCATCACCGAGATCCCGACGATGCCGATCGCCCAGTCCAGCGGGCGGCCGTGCACCTGGCGGTAGCTGGTCTTCACTCCGTCGGATCCGAAGCCACGGGACTCGAGAGATATGGACAGCTGCTGCACACGCTCGATCGCGCCGACGAACACCGGAACGAAGCTCGGCAGCACAGCCTGGAACCCGCTGCCCTTCATCCCGCGCGATTTCTGCGCGCTCATGATGATGCCCACCTCACGCTGGAAGACGGGGATCAGCTGCAGGGTCATCGCGAGCATGAAGTTGAACGTGTACGGCACCTTGAGCCGGGCGAACGTCGTGAAGAGATCACTCGGGTGTGTGGTCATGACCATCACGAGCGCGAGGATGAGGCAGCACAGGATGCGGCCGAGCAGCACGAAGCCGTAGTACAGACCATCCCCGTACAGATTGACCGGCCCGATCTGCCCGATCAGCGTCCAGGGCTTCGGCACCGCGGGTGCCAGGATCTGCAGCGCGAGAAGCGACGCACCGGTCGGCACGATGATGATCAGCGCCTTGGACAGTGGACGCATCACGCCGCCGAGAAGGGCGAAAAGAAGCGCGAGCGCAGCCATCGTGTAGAGGATCACGATGTTCTGAGTCGAGAACGCGAGAACGATGTAGCCGACGACCCACACGATCTTCACCAGCGGGTGGATGCGGTGGATGACGGAATCCCCCGCGATCATCGCGATGGGGAGGCCTCCTTGCATGGACATGTGGTTCTCCTCAGTTCCCGGTCCGCTGCACGGCACCGAGCCGGGCAGTGATGTCGTCGGCGAGTTCCTCCGGCGTCAGTGCGATCGCGCCGCCGAGGGGGACTACCGTCTGAAGGGCGATCTCCGTCACCTGAGGCGCCTGGAGGTTGGTGCGAGCCATGAGCGCCTTGTCGGCGAACACCTCGCGCGGCGAGGCATCGGCGATGATCTCGGCGCTCTTCATCACGATCACCCGCTCGACGACATCTGCCAGCAGCGGCATGTCGTGCGAGACGCAGATCACTGTGGTGCCCTCATCACGGAGACGCCGCATGAGAGTGTTGATGACGTGCGTCGTGTCGTGGTCCTGACCGGTCGACGGCTCGTCGAGGATGAGGATCGACGGATTCATCGCGACGACCGATGCGATGCCGACCAGCTTCCGGATCGGGAAACTGACGCGGTAGGGGTGCTCGTCGACGACGTCGCGCAGTCCGAAGAACTCGATCGCGTGCGCGACGCGCTCGGTGATCTCCTCCTCGGACATGCCGATGTTGCGTGGGCCGAACTCGAGTTCGGCCGCGACCGTCCTGGCGAACAGCTGGTGGTTCGGATTCTGGAACACATAGCCGACATGCGCCGCCATCTGCTGCACGGTGCGCTCGGAGGTGATGACGCCGTCGACGAGCACCCTGCCCGAAGTCGGCTTGAGCAGGCCGTTGAAGAGCTTCGTGAGGGTGGTCTTGCCCGATCCGTTCTGGCCGATGATGCCCAGGATCTCGCCGTGCTCCACCCGCAGGTCGACCTTTCCGAGCGCCATCACGTTCCCGGTCGGATAGACGTATCCCGCACCGGTGACATCGATCGCGAGCGGGCTGCGCCCGGTGCTCGGGTCGATGAGCTGGGGAGTGAGGATCTTCTTAGCCACGGCTGGCCTCCAGGAGTCGGTCGACCGCGTCGACGGCCGGTTCTGTGCGGGTCGGGATGGGGCCGTCCCACAGTCCGCGGGCGCGCAGGGCCGCGGCCACGGCGGCGGACTCCGGAACACGGAGCTTCAGTGCGGCCAGTTCGTCCACGCGCGCGAAGATCTCATCCGGCGTGCCGTTCATGACGATGCGTCCGGCGTCGAGCACGATCACGCGATCCGCGTAACGTGCCATCACCTCGACCTCGTGCTCGATGACGATGACCGTCATCCCCTCCTCGCGGTTGAGCTTTGCGGCCATGTCGAAAACCTCCTGCTTGCCCAGAGGGTCGAGATTGGAAGTCGGCTCGTCCATGATCAGGATCTGCGGCCGCATCGCAAGCACGGCGGCGATGGCGAGGCGCTGCTGCTGTCCGCCGGACAGACCGAGCGGCGAGCGCTCCTCGAAGCCGGAGAGTCCGACCACGGCGAGGGTCTCGGGGATGATCCGCAGCATCTCCTCATGCGGCACTCCCGCGTTCTCCAGCCCGAGTGCGATCTCCTCGGCCACTGACATCTGGCTCATCTGGAACTCGGGATTGTCGAAGACCATCCCGACGACCTTCGCCATCTCGCGGACCGGGTAGTCGGCGACGTCGAGTCCCGCCACGGTGACGGTGCCCTGCAACTCGCCACCGAGCATGGTGGGCACGACGCCGTTGACGCAGAGGCCGAGCGTCGTCTTACCCGCGCCGTTCAGACCGAGGATGGCCACGTACTCGCCGGGCTGGACATCCAGGTCGATGGAATCGAGCGCGGGGACCTCGCCGCTCGGGTAGGTGTAACTGACGTCGCGGAAGCTGACGATGGGTTCAGTCATGAGTGTCTCCAGCCCCGGGGGCGGCGACGATGCCGCCCCCGGCTTCTCGATGGATCGGATCAGGCGCCGCCGCCCGCGTTGATCGCGAGGAACACGACCACGACGAGCACGCCCACGACGATGCCGGCGACGGCGATCAGGATGCCCTTCAGCGGCGTCGCCTTGATGATGTCGACGCCCTGCGTCAGTGACTTCGGCAGGGCTTCGATGATCGCCAGCGCCACGAAACCGCCGATGATCTTGTCTGCGAGCGAGGTGAGGATGTTGGAGGAGAGCACCGAGCCGACGAGGTTCTGACCGACCGCGAGGAAAGTTCCCGTCAGCGCATCGGCTCCGGCACCGGTCGCGCCGCCGAAGACGAGGACGATGATCGGGGCGGCGACCACCGTGCACGCGACGGCGACGATGATGTTCAGCAGGAAGAAGCGCGGGATCGTCCGGCCCAGCTTCCACGAACGCACGCCGTATCCCCAGAGAAGCGCCCCGACGATGTTGACGAGCATGAACGGCAGGCTCGTGGGACCGTTGATGAGCGACGACCCGGAGTTGGTGAGCACGCCCACCAGCGCACCCCACCACGGACCGAGGACGATTGCGGAGATCGCCGTCCCGATCATGTCTAGGTAGACCGGGAGCTTCAGGGTGTGGGCGATGAGACCGCCGACGATGTTGAGCGCCACGCATACCGGAATGAGCGTCACGATCATCGTCGTCGGCAGGGTTGAGCTTCCCGAGCGACGCTTCTTCGGGGAAGACGCGACAGGAGCAGTGGTCATGATGTTGCCTTTCTCATGCGATGAATGGATGCCCGGCAACGCCGCCGTGCATCGGTTCTGCGGACGCGGGTTCCGTCCGCGTGGTCGGCTCCCGGGGGGAGGCCTCCGTCCTATGGCGACGGTGAATGAGCCGGTGGATACGGATTCGGGTTCGGAATGACGCGGGTCATCTGCGGAACGCCTCCGCGAGGAAACGCGCGAACAGCGCCCTGTCGGCGCGCAGCGCGAATCGTGCGTTGGGCTTCTCGGTGCGCCACGGACGGTCATCGACGATCGTCGCGCCGATGGTCAGCTCACCGCGGGTCTCGACGTGCACGGTCGCGTCGACCGCCTCGGTGATGACCTCGGGGTGGACGATCGCGGCGAGGCAGAGCGCGTCGTGCACGGGGGCCGCGTCCCCACCGTCCTCGCGCTCGTCGTATCCGGTGATCCGATGGCGGATGAGGTCGGCCGCGGCACGTCCTGCCGGTGTCCCGAGTTCCTCATATGCGTTGCAGTCATCAAGGGAGATCGGTGCTGAATGGGTGGCGTCCAGGGGCAGGATGAGCACGTCGCGGATGCCGGAAGAGAGCACGGCCTCGGCCGCTTCGGGATCGACCCAGATGTTGAATTCGGCCGCCCCCGAGACATTCCCCCACCCCCTGGAACCGCCCATGAGCACGAGCCGGCGGATCCGGGAGGCGAGCCCGGGCTCGATGGCGAGGGCGAGAGCGATGTTCGTGAGCGGCCCGGTCGGAACCAGCACGATGTCGTCACCGCCGTCCGCCATGAACGCGCTGACGATCGCTTGTGCCGCGCCCATTTCGGACTCCACGAACCTCGGGTCGGCGAGGGGGAGCGTGTCCGCGTGGAACGTCGAACCCTCGGGGTTGAGGATGCGCCGCGGGACGGGGAAGTCGGGGCGCACGAGCGGTCGGTCGGCGCCTCGGTGCACCGGAACCTCGACATTGACGTGGGTCAGCACCCTGAGCGTGTTGTCCACCACGTGGTCCAGCGTCACGTTGCCGTTGACGCAGCTGACTCCCACCAACTCGAGGTCTGGGTGCAGTGCCGCAGACATGATCGCGACGGCGTCGTCGCTTCCGGTGTCGCAATCGAGCCATACGCGAGTGGTCATGCGTCTCTCCTCTGGTGGCGGCGGAAGACGTTCACGACGACGCTCAGCCGCCGCGAGTCGATCCAGACGTGGGAGTACTCGATGGGGCGCCCGTCCTCGAGGAAGGTCAGCTGTTCGAAGTACTGAAGTGCGGTGCCAGCTTCGATGCCCAGCGCCTCTGCAGTGCCGCTGTCCGCCGAGACGGCGCTGAAGCGACGCCGGGCGTTGTCGATCGTCAGGCCATAGCGGTCCTCGAGAACGCCGAACAAAGTCGCCTCCGCGAAGTCGATATCCTCGATCCCAGGGGCGACCGCGGGTGTGACGTAGTTGTGCAGAAGCGCGATCGATCCCTCGGCGGTGCGGCGCACGCGCACGAGCCGGAAGACCTGCTCGCCGTCGTCCAGCCGGAGACTCGCGGCTACGTCATCATGTGCCTCCGCGTAGCCGATCTCGAGCACTTCGGTGGAGACCTCCGCACCCTGGTCGGCGAAGTCCTCAGCAAGCGTGGACAGGAGCTGCGGCATGGGAGGCCCGGCCGCGCCGGCGACGAACGTGCCTCGTCCCGGGACCTGGGTCAGCAGGCCGTCGGCGATGAGCTCGGACAGCCCGCGACGAAGCGTCCCTCTGCTGACGCCGATCTCCTTGGCGAGCTCTGGTTCGGGACGGAGTCGGTGACCGGGCGGCCACTCACCGCTCCGGATGCGCAGCCGCACAGCGTCGGCGATCTGCGCATGCAGTGCCTCACCCGTGTCACGGCTGACGCTCCCGCGTCCCAGTTCGAAAGTGGCCATCAGTAGCTCCGCTCACCGGCCCCGGAGGTCACGATCTCAATGCCCGCGCTGGTACCGAGCAGCTGCGCTCCCGCGTCGAGCAGGGCGCGTGCCTGCTCGGCCGAGGTGATTCCGCCGGAGGCCTTCACGCCCACGCCTTCCGGCACGCGTTCGGCGAGGAATCGGATGCTCTCGGGGTTGGCGATCTCGACGGCACCGCTGCTCGCGTTCTTGAGATACGCGGCTCCTGCCTGGATGCTCAGCTCCACTGCGAACTCGCGCTCGTCCACTGTCAGCAGCGGCAGTTCGAGCATCACCTTGACGGGCACACCTGCGCCGACCACGGCTCGGATGTCTTCAGCGAACCGCTTCCGGTCGCCCGACTTCAGCCAGCCGATCTGCACGCCCATGTCGATCTGCTGGGCACCGAGGCGCACGAGCTCCTCCGCCTCGCGCGCTTTGCCCGCCGTGGTCATCACACCCACCGTCGGGAAGTCCAATGCCGACGCGACCTGCACGTCGGTTCCGGCCAGTTCGTGCGCCACGACGTCGACCCAGGAGCCGGGGACCATCGCGGCGGCGAAGCCGTGACTCACGGCCTCGTGCGCGTGCGCGATCATCTGGTCGCGTGTGACGCCGGTCGCGATGAGCGTGTGCTGGATATGCCGGGCCAGGTCGGTGGCGGAGGGTGCGGTCATCTGCTGCTCACTCTCGATTCGTTGAGCCGATCGACGTCGGCGCGGTACGGGAGCGAAGGGACGACCTGCTCCCGCGTGACGGCGAGGGCACCGGCGCCTGCGGCGAAGCGGGCCGCCTCACGCACCGAAGCGCCCTCGTGAAGTGCCGCAGCAAGCGCCGCGGAGTATGCGTCCCCTGCTCCGGTGGTGTCTACGATGCGAGTCACCGGGGCGGGCTCGATCAGCAATGATTCCGCGTCGTCCACGTATGCGCCCGCGGAGCCGAGAGTCACGACGACCTCGCCGGCATATCCCGTTCTCAGTCGGAGGGCGGCACAGCACGCCGCCACCTCTTCGGGACTCGTCGGCTCCGGCAGGCTGCAGATCACCGCGAGCTCGTTGCGGTTCGGCGTGATGACGTCGGAGTACTGCAGCAGATCCGCCGCATCGGCGGCAGCCGGCGCCGGATTGAGGATCGTGCGCGCACCTCGTTCGCGGGCGATGTTCAGCGCGCGCGAGGCGACAGCCGTAGGGATCTCGAGAGACACCAGCATGATGTCGCCAGCCGTCAGATCCGTGAGCTGCCCATCGACGTCCTCAGGTCGCAGTTCGGCGAGTGCACCGTCCGCCAGGCAGATGCGGTTCTCTCCGGACGGTTCGACCAGGATGAATCCCGTCATGGTGCGGCCGCCGGCGATCTCGACGGACCGATCGGCGACGCCCTCTTCCGCCCACAGTCTGCGGGCGGCAGCAGCGGCATCGTCCTCACCGAGCGCGGTGACGATCAAGGACTCGACACCGAGCCGGCGGACGGCGACGGCCTGGTTCGACCCCTTACCGCCATGGTCCGTCGACAGGACCCCACCAGCGACCGTCTCACCCGCTTCCGGGCTTCGCGGGAGCCGCATGGTCAGACCTTGGCCATAGCCGCCGACGACTGCAATCATTCATCCACCACCTTGTGAACAAATCTGTACAAGCCGCACGATACGGCCAGCGCTTGTGGGTGTCAATCATTGGAACCCCGCTTGCTCATATGCGCAGAACTGCCGCAGACAATCGCACTTCTGCGCACCAACCAACCTGCAAATGCGCATGCTTTGAGCAGATTGCACGCTCGAGCCCGGAGTCAGTCCGGGAGCGCAGAGATGTGCTTCGCCACAGAGAATGCAGGACACCTTCGGATCGACCCGCGGACGGATAGGGTGGCGAGGTGACAGCATCCGCTTCGCCGAGCCCGAATCCCGCGCCGCGCGCGGGTGCCGTCTATTTCGTCGGGCGGGCGATCCTTCGACCGCTGTTCTGGCTGATCTACCGTCCACGCATCGTGGGCCGAGCGAACGTGCCCGAGCACGGAGCGGTGCTGCTGGTGAGCAACCATCTGTCGTCCCTCGACACCGTCATCATCCCGACGTCCGCCGTCCGCCCCGTGCAGTTCCTGATCAAGGCGTCGTACTTCGCGGGTTCCGGGATGCTCGGACGCTTCAAGCGCTGGTTCTTCGGCTCGATCGGGGGCGTTCCGGTGCACCGCGCGACCGGCCGTGATGCGCGTGCCGCGCTGGACGCGGGGAGCAGCATCCTGCGAGCCGGGAGCGTGTTCGCCGTGTTCCCGGAGGGGACGCGGTCGCGCGACGGGAAGCTGCACGAGGGGCACGGCGGGGCGGCGTGGATGGCCCGCGACACAGGGGCCGCTGTGGTGCCCGTCGGGCTGATCGGCACCGGGACGGTCAGGCCGCTGAGCCATCTGCTGCCTGGCAGGCCGCGGCTCGAGGTCCGCTTCGGCGAGCCGCTCGATCTCAGCGATCTCGCCGGGATGCCCGACGGCAGGGCTCGTCGTGAGATCACCGAGCGCATGATGGCCGCCATCGCGCGCCTGAGCGGTCAGGAGCGCTCCGGCAGCGTGAACGCGAGTTCGCGCGACTGAGCCGAGTGCTCCCGCGTCTCGCCGCCGCCGGCTCGCGGTCAGCCGTAACCGCGGCGGAGCAGCATGGTCGCCGCGCGCGCGAAGTCACCCGGTGACGGGATCTCGAAGTCGAGCGCGTTGGCGTTGCGGGTGATGATGTTGAACACGGCGCCGACGGCAGCCGCGTCGCGCAGATCGTCCATGCTCAGCCCCGCGTCCGTGGCGGTCCGCACGTCGTCGCCACCGAGATCGTCGGGGTTGTTCGTCATCCTGTCCAGGAAGGCCAGCGCGGCGCGGAGCCGTTCGCTGATCGGCGCCGTCCGGTAGTCCTCGAGCACCGCCGCCGCGACGGCATCGTCCATGCCGAGCACGGCGACAGCACGGTGAGCGCCGACGCAGAACGGGCATTCGTTCCACGTCGCGACGGTCGCAGCCATCAGTTCGCGTTCCGAGACCGACCAGGCGCTCGGGCCGCGCATGGCCCGGTGCGTCCACTCCCCCAGCGCACGCCCCGCGAAGCCCCGGTCGTAGAAGGCGACGCGGGCGGCATCCGGGAGCCGGTAGCCCGCGAAGCGCGAGATCATCCGGATGAGCAGCCGATGCCGCAGCGAGTCGCCGCGCTCGACCTCAGCGAGCCGCATCGTCCGCCTCCTGGATCGCCCGCATCGCGGCATCCCACCGTCTCAGGCCCGCACCGACGCTCGCCGCCATCACGATCTCGAAGGCGGCCTGCTCCGAGCCCGCCGCGTCGCGCACGGCATCCACCTGGGCATCCGTGACACGGAACGACGCATGTCCGACCTGCTCGGCGAGCGTCCGGAAGGGCTCGGTCAGGCTGCTGGGCCGGCCGGCGCCGGCATCGACAGCGCCGGCGTTCGCCCCCGGTGAGCCCGCGCCGTCCGCGCGCGCCTGCGTCCGCAGTCGCTCTGCGAGTTCGCGATGCGAGGCATCCGTCGACATGCCCCGATGCTACTCGCGGTGTCAATCCACCCCGCGTATAGGCTCCGACGAAACACAGATCCGGCGAGGGGAACTGCAGATGCCCGTAACGCGACCGCCCCGTGCCGAGGAGTCACAGCCCCGAAGGGACCTGATGGACCTCGTCATGGGCGTCGCGCTGCTGCTCCTCCAGTTCGCCGCCTCGTGGGTGTCGCTCTACGTGTTCATGCTGCAGGCGCTCAGCATCGCAGGCTGCGGCGGCCGCTGCGACTACGCGCTCGCGGAGGCCTCGCATCGGACGCAGCTCTGGGGAAGCCTCCTGCTTCTCATCGCGGCAACCGTCGCTGTCGTCTGGCTCTGGCTGTGCAGGAAGCCGACCTGGCGGGCGCCCGTGATCGGCATCGGCGCGGTCGTGCTGCTGACGATCGCGACTTGCATCGGCATGGACATCGCAACGCCGACGCTCTGAATCTTGGTCCGAGGCGGGGGCATCCGGCAGCGGCAGGCCCCGTGCCATACGGCGCCGGAGTGCGCAACCCGCTGTCGACCGGCGATGGCGGTGGTTACGTTCGGGGCGACCGGCATCGGCGACGAGAAGAGGAGATGCGCGATGGCCCGCAATGCGAGGGTGATGCACTGCACACCGGAGGACGTGTTCGACGTGCTGGCCGACGGCTGGCTGTATCCGTCGTGGGTGGTCGGGGCATCCCGCATGCGCGACGTGGATGCGGACTGGCCACGGCCCGGTGCGCGCCTGCACCACTCGATCGGGGTCTGGCCGATGCTCATCAACGACGAGACCGTGGCGGAGAAGTTCGAGCCCCCGCGAGCCATGGTGATGCGCGCGACGGGCTGGCCCGTCGGCGAGGCGCGGGTCACGCTGCACGTCAAACCCCGCGGGTCCCATACGATCGTGCGCATGCAGGAGGAAGCGATCGCGGGTCCCGCGAGATACGTTCCGCGCGCCATCATGGACATCATGCTGCAGTGGCGCAATGCCGAGACCCTGCGTCGTCTCGCGTTCCTCGCCGAGGGGCGCGCCTCAGGGCGTGCCGGTGAGCCGGTGACGCCCTCCGCGATTCCCGCCGACGAATCGGAGATGCCTGCATCGTGAACGCGCTCCCTGGTGTCGCCGGGCTGGACGCGATCGTCGTTGGTGCCGGCCCGAACGGCCTCGCCGCCGCCGTGACGCTCGCCCGCGCAGGTCTGCGCGTGCGCGTCTACGAGCGGGCGAACCAGGCCGGCGGCGGCGCCAGCACGCGCGAGTTGACGCTGCCGGGGTTCCATCACGACGTCTGCTCGGCAGTGCACCCGATGGCCTTCGAGTCGCGGTTCTTCCGCGAGTTCGGGCTGGCCGACAGGGTCGAGTTCATCACGCCGGAGGTGTCGTTCGCGCAGCCGCTCGACGGCGGGCGCGCCGCGGTCGCCCACCGCGATCTCGAGCGCACCAGCGTCGGGCTCGGTGCGGACGGACCCGCGTACAACCGGCTGATGCGCCCGCTGGCCGAGCGCTCCACCGAGGTCGCCGATTTCACCGGGTCGTCACTGCTGCGCATCCCGCGCAACCCGCTCCTGGCCGTCGCCTTCGGGCTGCGGGCACTCGAGCAGGGCACGCCGGCGTGGGGCATCCGCTTCCGGGAGGACCTGGCGCCCGCCCTGCTCACGGGGGTGGCCGCGCACACGATCCTGGCGCAGCCGAGCATCGCCGGGGCGGGCGCGGGTCTCGCTCTCACCGCCTTCGCACACGCGCGCGGCTGGCCGATCCCGATCGGCGGCAGCCAGGCGATCTCGGATGCCATGGTCGACGACCTGCGCGCACACGGCGGCGAGCTGGTGCTCGAGCATGAGGTCACGTCGCTCGCCGAGCTGCCGCCCTCGACGGTCACTCTGCTGGACGTGACGCCCAAGGCGATGATCCGCCTGGCCGGTGATGCGATGCCCGGCAGGTACCGCCGGACGCTGGAGGCGTTCCGCTACGGCGACGGCGTCGCGAAGGTCGACTTCGCCCTGAACGCTCCAGTGCCCTGGACGAATCCCGACCTCCACCTGGCGGGCACGGTGCACGTCGGCGGCACGCGCGCCGAGATGGCGGATGCCGAGAACCAGGTGCAGCAGGGCCGCCATCCCGAGCATCCCTATGTGCTCGTCTCCCAGCCGTCGCTGTTCGACGAGGGCCGCGCACCGGCGGGGATGCACACCCTCTGGACTTACACGCACGTCCCCGCGGGCAGCGACCTCGATCGGCGGGAGGCCGTGATCGCGCAAATCGAGCGGTTCGCTCCGGGGTTCCGCGACACGATCGTCGCGACCAGCTCGCGCAGCGCGCGGGAGGTCGAGGAGCACAACCCGAACTACCCCGGCGGGGACATCGCCGCCGGTGCCCCCGACCTGTGGCAGCTGTTCCGCCGTCCCGTGCTCAGCCCCGACCCGTGGCGCACGCCCATCCCGGGTGTCTACCTCGCCTCGGCGTCGGCGTCGCCGGGACCGGGCGTGACCGGGATGCCCGGATGGCTCGCCGCGCTGAGCGCGCTGCGGCACGAGTTCGGCACGCGGATGCTGCCGGATCTGGCGCCTATCGAGAGCTGATGCGGGCTTACATCAGATGGCTCGCCCTTGGACGGTTTCCTTCGACCCGCCAGTGGTCAATGACGTAAGTCCAGCCGGAAGAAGGTCAGCACGCCTCCGCCTAAGTCAGTCCGCGGCGACAGTCTGGGCCGGACGTCCCACCTGTCCGAGATCGTCCAAGGTTCGTCGTTGCCGTCGGCAGAAGATGGGAGCTGCTTCAGCGCACGATGGCCGGCGGGTTCTTCGGTAGGCCACGCTTCAGCTTCCGACTTGCTTGTAACCCGACGCCGAGGCCAGACTCCAAGGATGGAGCTCTCCGAACTCGCTCGAACCATCGACCCCACCCGAACTGTTCTGCTACTCGGGGCCGGGGCGAGCATTCCTGCTGGCGGCATGACGGGCGCGGGTTTCGCCCAGTATTTGTGCAACGAGGTATCTGGCGGTCAGATAGATTCCGACGATCTTGCAGAGGCTTCGAGTCTCCTCGAGCACCAGTATGGCCGTCGTGCCTTGGTAGAAGCGGTACGAGACAAGTTGGGTACTCTCAAACCTGACGGAAGCCTCCTCGGACTCGCTTCACTCCCCTGGGCGCGCGTTTACACCACAAACTATGACACGTTGTTTGAGGAAGCTTCACGGGCACGAGGATTCCCGACCACCGTCATTCGGTCAAACCACGACTTCGCAAACCTCGACAAAGGCGAACGGGAAGTCATCAAGATCCATGGATGCATCTCCCAAGATCGCTCACTCGGACACAACGTTTCGATGTTGCTCACAGAGGACGATTACTCAGAGTACGGCGACTACAGAGAGGCACTGTTCAGCAAACTTGACTTCGACGCGCAGACCAAGGATCTTCTGATCATTGGTCACTCCATGAGCGATCCCCATCTGAAGGACCTCGTCAACACCGTAGCCCGCCGAGCACGGAAGCAGGCCACGTCCAATCGGACGTTGATGCTTCTCTACTCATCTGACACTACCCGCATTGGCGTATTGGCAGATCGGAACATCCGTGCCGCGCAGGGGTCACTGTCGGAGCTCTTGCAGGTCGTCGTAACGGGAGGCGAAGACTTGTCACCCCAGCCGCCGAATGCGACCCTTCCTCAGGCGTTGCTGCATAGAACGCTGGAGTGCTCGGTCGCAAGCACACTGCCCGGCAACGCTCGGCGTCTGTTTGACGGCGGCTCCGCCACCCACGGAGACGTCGCGTCAGGATTCACATTTGAGCGCTCGATCGAGTCGGTTATGTTCGAGGAACTCATCTCCGAGGAGAGACGGTACATCCTCATCCTCGGGGCTTCGGGCACCGGTAAGTCGACGCTCGCGCGAAGGGTGCTGGCTCGTGCCGCGAGCGTGGGCCACTTGACATACGAACATAAGAGTGAGTTCGAACTCGACCATGCCGAGTGGTTACGAGTCGCCAAGAAGGCCGAGCAGTCAGGAGTCTTCGTCACCCTTCTAGTCGACGATGCCGCACGACACCTCAACGCCATCAACCGCCTCTGTCAAGAAGTTGAGTCTCAATCCCTGAAGTCTCTCAACCTTGTGATCACGGCTCAAAGTGGCCAATGGCACGCACGCACCAAACACCCTGGCCTGCAGAAGCACGGGTGGACCGCCAACTTGAGCACACTGACACACGAAGATGTAAAAAACCTCGTTGCACTATGCCGCACCGTTCCCGAAATCCGTGCCCTCCTGCAGCCAGCCTTTGCGAACTCTTCCGCACGGAGCCAAATAGATGCCGTTACACAGGTATGCAAGGCGGATATGTTTGTCGCCCTAAAGTATTGTTTTCCCGGAGACACAGTCGATCGCATCATTCTGGAAGAATTCGCTAGCCTTCCGGAACCAGTCGCAGAAGCCTACAAATGCGTTGCGCTACTGGAGGCATCTCATGGTATACCCGCTCGCCAACTGGTCATGGAAGTGATGGGAATTGACTGGAGCGAGATCGACGGAATTGTCAAGAATGCGCAGGGCATACTGCAACAGAACCTCGTCCACGCAAAGGACGGAGTCTACAGCTGGAACACTCGCCATCGCGTAATCGCGGAAATCATCGCCTTCTACAAGTTTTCGGATCAATCCGAACTGATCTATCTCCTGCAAAGAATCATTCGATCACTGAACTCAGCGATGCTACTTGACAGGCAACTCGTTCCGGCTCTATGCGACAACGAATACGCAATCGGCCGAGTTCAGAGTACAGATGAAAAAGTTCGCCTTCTCGAACTCCTCGCCTCGCGCAGCAATAATCGAGTCCCGTGGCACCGTCTGATCGCAACACACATACGTCTCGGTAACATCAGTGAAAGCGCATCCGCAATATCTCGCGCAGAAGCTGCGGTCAACTTGGATCCGCCGATTCACCGATACAAGATCAAGCTGGATCTCCTCCGGGCGGCAGATCTCAAGTCGTTGGGGACTGACGACTATCTCGCGTTGCTGCAAACTGCGCGCATCTCAGCGGAGTGGGGAATCGCGCGGTGGACCAACAACAAGTACGCATACTTGGCACATCAAGAGGTTGCTAGAGAAATATTCGAGGCGACCGGCGATAGACAATACCTCGACGATTCGGCGGCGTGGATGAGGGAGGCCTACGACGAGATACTCGATGAAGACCTGTTGAAGTGGGCAGGGGACATTGATCACCGCGACATAACCCAAGGGAGAGATCCCGCGCTAGAAGCCATGGCCGACTCTGGCGCGTAAGGGAATGCTCCACGGTAGAGCTTCGTAAACCGATCCATTCGCACTTGGACAACTTGACAACACCGGGCAGGAGCCGCTCACCGAGAAGCAACATGCCGTTTCACCGCCCTGTTCGCGAACGATGATCACGTACAGGTCGAAGCGACCTTGGCATCTATCAGCGCCTCGTCGCCGCGTACCGGGAACCCGACAGACGCAATGGAAAGGTCGTGATGCGGGCGCTCGTCGACGCGATCGCCGCCGGCCTTGCGGAGGTTCGCCTGCTCGGCAGAACTGTGAAACGCCGCGCCGCGGACATCCTCGCCTACTTCGACCGGCCCGGGACCAGCAACGAGCCGACAGAGGCGATCAATGGCTGGCTCGAGCACCTCCGCGGATCCGCGCTCGGCTTCCGGAAACCTCACCAACTACATCGCCCGTAGCCTCCTCGAATCAGGCGGCTTCAGACCGGCGCTACACCCTCGTTCGTGAAGAGCCTGATTGCCAGGCAGTGGTGCGGCGGGGAGATGACCGCTGCTCGGCAGTCCCTGTTCGAGCAGGTCCCCGACCCGCGTGTCGTCGTCACCGACGGCGGTTCCGGTATCCGCTCCGCGCTCGCGAACGCCTGGCCCCACCCGAGCGTGCAACGTCTCTACGGCACCGGACTCGACGCCGCCGAAGGCCTCTGGGTCCGATCAGGGTGGGCCGGACGAGGATGACACGCCAGACCCCATCCACCCGTTCTTGCCGATAAGACCCACAACGCCCAACGAAAAACGGCTGAACCCCCGGAAACCGGAGGTTCAGCCGTTCGCGATGTCCTGAGACATCACACTGGCGGTGACGGTGGGATTTGAACCCACGGTAGGGGGTTACCCTACACAACTTTTCGAGAGTTGCACCTTCGGCCGCTCGGACACGTCACCGTCGTCCAGCTTACGATACGGACGGGCCTGCGCGCGAATCGAGGCGCGAAGCCACGCAGGCTAGCGCGTGACATATTACCGAGCTAGGCTCGAGTCATGCCCGACGTGATCGCCGACCTCACCCTCGTCAACGCTCAGTCCATCGCCGAACGGGTCAGCATGTCCGCCGCGATCGCCGAGCTGCAGCGCGTCCTGCGTGCCGGATTTGATCCCGAGGGCGACCTCCCCCGCGGCATCCTCGACGTGCCCAACGGGCAGCTGCTGCTCATGCCCGCTGCCGTCGACGGCGCCGTCGGCCAGAAGTTCGCCACGGTCGCGCCCGGTAACCCCGCGCTCGGGCTCGAGCGCATCCAGGCGGTGTACATCCTGCTCGACGGCACCACCCTCGCGCCGACCGCGATCCTCGACGGCACCGCGCTCACCAGCCTGCGCACGCCCGCGGTCTCCATCGCCAGCGTCGACCTGCTCGCCCGGCCGGATGCCGGCGACGTGGTCATCTTCGGCACCGGGCCGCAGGCCGTCCGACACGTCGAGGCGCTCCAGGCCATCCGTCCGCTGCGCACCGTCCGCCTGATCGGCCGCGACCCCGATCGCGCCGCGGCGGCGGTCGAGGAGTCCCGCGCGTTCGCCCCGGATGCCGAGATCACCGTCGGAACCCCGGATGCCGTGCGCACCGCCGACCTGATCGTGTGCGCGACCACGGCATCCGATCCCCTCTTCCCCTCCGACCAGGTGCGCGAGGACGCGACCATCGTCGCGATCGGCTCGCACGAGCCGCAGAAGGCCGAGCTCGACCCGGCGCTGGTCGGCCGCTCGCAGGTCGTCGTCGAGAGCCTGCGCGTCGCGACCTCGGAGGCCGGCGACGTGATCCGCGCCATCGCGGCTGGCGCGCTGGCGGAGGCCGACCTGGTCACCATGCACGACCTGTTCACCGGCGCCGTCCCCCCGGCGACCGACCGGCCGCGCATCGTGAAGACCTGCGGCATGGGCTGGCAGGACCTCGCCGTCGCCCGCCTGGCCGTCTGAGCCGGCCGATCACACCCCGAGAGGACCCCGAATGCACTGGAGCACCGAGGACTGGCACACGGCAGGCGAGCCGTTCCGCATCGTGCAGGACGTGCCGACGCACGGCACGACCGTCGCCGAGCGCCGCGTGGAGGCGATCACGGGCGAGGCCGACAGCATCCGTCGTTTCCTCTGCCTGGAGCCGCGCGGACACGACGACATGTACGGCGGTTTCATCACGCCGGGCGACGACGAGGGCGCCGACTTCGGCGTGCTGTTCTGGCACAAGGACGGCTTCTCCACCGCCTGCGGGCACGGCACGATCGCTCTCGGCGCGTGGGCCGTGCGCACCGGTCGCGTGCCCTCCGACCCCGACGGCGAGACCATCGTGACCATCGACGTGCCCAGCGGCCGCGTGCAGGCGCGCGTGCGCCAGAGCGGCGGACGCATCGAGGACATCGTGTTCCGCAACGTCGAGTCGCGCGTGCTCGAGCGCGGCATCCCGCTTCGCACCTCCCGCGGCGAGGTCGTCGTCGATCTGGTCTTCGGCGGCGCCGTGTACGCCACGCTCCCGGCATCCGCCGTCGGACTCCAGGTGACTCCCGAGCACACCGCCGACCTCATCGCGATCGGCCGCGAGATCAAGTGGGCGCTCAACGAGCATCCGTCTGCGCAGCTGGAGGATGCCCGGCTCAGCGGCGTCTACGGCACCATCCTGTTCGACGACCTCGGCCGCACCGCGGAGGGCCCGCACCAGCGCAACGTCACCGTCTTCGCCGACGGCGAGGTGGACCGCAGCCCGTGCGGCTCCGGCACCGCCGCCCGCGTCGCCCTGCTCGCCGCGACCGGCGAGCTCGCCGACGGCGAGGTGCTCACCCACGACTCGATCATCGACACGCGCTTCCTGGCTCGGATCGCCGAGCGCACGGACCGCGGCGTGATCCCCGAGGTCAGCGGGATGGCGCACCGCGTCGGCACATCGACGTTCGAACTCGACGAGGGCGACCCGCTCCCGTCCGGCTTCAGCCTTCGCTGACTTGTCTGAGGAGTAAAGCATGCGCACCGCATCTCTCACCATCACCGGCGCCCAGGTCTGGGCCGGCGCGGGCTTCGCCGCCCGCGACGTGCACATCCTCGGGGGACGGGTCGTGTCCGCAGCCGAGGCCGGAGCGGATGCCGAGAAGCTGGATGCTTCCGGCCGCTGGCTGATCCCCGGCCTCATCGACGCCCACTTCCACGCCTACGCGACCAGCATGGACGGCTTCGAGAACGAACGAGGTCCCCTCAGCTTCACCGCGATCAACGGCACCCGGCGTCTCACCCGCGCGCTGGAGCGCGGCTTCACGACCGTGCGCGATGTCGCCGGCGGCGACATCGGCCTGGCGCAGGCCGTGGATGCCGACCTCTTCCCCTCTCCGCGCTACCACTTCACGGGCCCGGCGCTCAGCCAGACCGGCGGGCACGGCGACCCGCGGTCGGCGCACGTGGACGTGTGCTTCTCTCACGGGCACATGTGCGAGGTCGTCGACGGCGTGGATGCCCTGCGACTGGCGGTGCGGAACCGGCTGCGCACCGGTGCGCACGCGATCAAGGTGATGGCGTCCGGCGGGGTCTTCTCGCTGGTCGACCCGATCCGCAACCCGCAGTACTCGGCCGAGGAGCTGCGCGCGGTGGTGGACGAGGCGACCCGCCGCGGCAGCTACGTGTGCGCGCACGCCTACTCGTCCGAGGCCGTGCAGCACGCCCTCGCCGCCGGCATCCGCTCCATCGAGCACGGCAACCTGATCGACCGGGCGACGGCCGAGCTCATGGCCGAGGCTGGTGCGTTCCTCGTGCCGACCCTCGCCGCCTACGACGCCATGGACCGTCGCGGCGCCGAGATCGGCCTGAACGAGACCTCGCTCGCGAAGAACGCGGTCGTGCTGGAGAAGGGGCAGGATGCCGTGCGCCTCGCGCACGCCGCGGGCGTCCGGGTCGGCTTCGGCACCGACCTGATGGGCGACCTCGAAGACGACCAGCTCGCCGGCATCCGCCTGCAGGTCGAGGCGTCGAGCGCGGCCGAGACGCTGCGCTCGATGACCTCCGTGAACGCCGAACTCATCGGCGATGACGCACTCGGGCACCTGGGCGAGGGCGCCTACGGAGACGCCGTGCTGCTGGCATCCGATCCCCTTGCCGACCCCAGCGCCCTGTGGCGGCAGGATGCTCGCGTGACGGTGGTGCGCGGCGGCGTCGTGGTCTGATTCTGCGCTCGAGCGCACCGTCTGCCGACGAGTGCACCGCCTGGCGACGTCGGTAAGCGGTGCGCTCGACGCCACGTGGTGCACTCGCGCGCGCGGCAGTGGCGCGCGCGCAGCGCGCGTCCGAGTAGCGTCGAGGGGTGAGTGAGATCCTGATCCGGCCGTCCTTCGGCGCGACCGAGCACCCCGCGCTCGTCAGCATCTGGCGGAGTGCGGTCGACGCCACGCACCACTTCCTCTCGGATGCCGATCGCGACGAGATCCAGGCGCACCTGGCATCCGACTACTTCCCCGCCGTCGAGCTGGCCGTGGCGGAGATCGACGGCCGTGCGGTGGGCTTCGCCGGCACGCTCGACGGCGCACTCGAGATGCTGTTCGTGGATGCCGCACACCGAGGCGCCGGAATCGGATCGGCGCTGCTCGCGCACGCCATCGCCGAGTCCTCGGTCACCCGAGTCGACGTCAACGAGCAGAACCCGGATGCCGCCGCGTTCTACGCTCGCCGCGGGTTCGAGGTCATCGGACGCAGCGAGCTCGACGACGCCGGACGCCCGTACCCGCTGCTGCATCTGCGCCTGCACGACTGACAGGCCCGCGCATACCGCCTGACGTTGCCGAGCGCGACCGCACCAGTTGCCGTCGAGTGCACCACCTAGCGGCGTCGGCAACCGGTGCTGTCGACGGCGAGTGGTGCTCTCGCCGTCGACATGAGCCGGCTCAGCGCACCGAAGCGCCCCACGAGGTCGAGTTGCCTGCGCGGCTGATGCTCTGCGGCACGCCCCAGGGGTTCGCGTCCTGCAGCGGGACGGGCAGCAGCTCCTGCGGGGCGCCCTGGTAGGCCACGCCGCGCAGGAAGCGCGTGATGGCCGCGGTGCCGACGCTGGTGCCGTCGCTCGTGGTGGCCGGGTACGGGCCGCCGTGCTGCATGGCCGGGGTGACCGAGACGCCGGTCGGCCAGCCGCCGAACAGCACACGGCCGCTGGTCTCGGCGAGCGCGTCGACGAGCTCGGCCAGCGATCCGTCCTCCAGCTCCGACTCGCGCGCGTGCACGGTGGAGGTGAGGTTGCCGGGGAACAGCTCGGCGTGCAGCGCCGGCAGGGCGTCACGATCCTGGTAGCGCACGACCACCGACAGGGGTCCGAACGACTCCTCCAGCAGCGCCTCGCGGTCGGCCAGCAGCGTGTCGACGTCGACCGCGACGACCGTGGGCGTCGCGAAGGTCTGCCCGTCGTCGTCCACGCGCACCTCGCCCTGAGAGAGCACGTCGACGCCCTCGGCACCCAGCACGTCGCCGCGGCGCTGGGTGAACGCGCGCCCGATGCCGGGGTTCAGCAGACGGTGCTCGGCGACCGCGGATGCCGCGCCGCCGACAGACGACAGGTCGGCATCGGCCGGCACGAACAGGAAGCCGGGCTTGGTGCAGAGCTGTCCGGCGGAACCGGCGACGGATGCGACGAAGCCGTCGAGCAGCGCGGCATCCGCGTACGTCGCGTACACGGGGTTCACACTGCCCAGCTCGCCGTAGAACGGGATCGGCACCGGCCGCGACGCGGCGATGTCGGCCAGCATCCGGCCGACGTGCGTCGACCCGGTGAAGGCGCCCGCGCGGATGCGCTCGTCCTTCAGCAGCGCGACGCCGTTCTCCTGACCGCTGATCAGCTGGAACGTGCCCTTCGGCATCCCGGCACCCTCGAGCGCGTCGATCACGACGGCCGCGGTCGCGCGGGAGAGCTCCGGATGCCCGGAGTGCGCCTTCACGATGACGGGGCAGCCCGCGGCGAGCGCGGCGGCGGAGTCGCCGCCCGCCACCGAGAACGCGAACGGGAAGTTCGAGGCGGCGAAGTTCAGGACGGGGCCGACCGGCTCCAGCATCCGCCGCACGTCCGGCCGCGGGCCGATCACGTACTCCGGGTCGGCGAGGTCGATGCGGGCGTCGAGGTATCCGCCGTCCACGATCGTGTCGGCGAACAGCCGCAGCTGCCACGACGTGCGGCGCAGCTCACCGGTCAGCCGCGCCTCGGCCAGGCCGGTCTCGCGCATGCCGATCGGGATGAGCTCGCCGCCGGCGGCGTCCAGCGCGTCGGCGACGGCCACGAGCGCCGCGGCGCGCTCGCGCGGGCTGGTGCGGGCGAAAGGACGCGCGGCGGCGGCTGCCGCAGCGGCGACCTCTTCGAAGTTCTGGTTCTCGGTCACGTCGGTCTCCTCTTGGTCTCGATCACAGGTCTCGGGCTCTCGCCCGCCTCATGCACGTGGCTCGCGTGTACGCCAGCCACGGAAAAGTACGTCTCCCGCGGACGGATGCCGCGAATTCATCCGCGCGAAGCGTACATCTCCGCGCGAAGCGCACAGCATCCGCGCCGCAGCACCGAGCATCAGAACACGAACCCCTCGGGGAACGGGTCGTTCTCGTCGAGCATGTACTGGCCGAGCCCGGTCACCCAGGCCCGTCCGGTGATGGTGGGGATCACAGCCGGGCGATCCCCGACGGCGGTCTCCCCCACGAGCCGCCCGGTGAACTCGGTGCCGATGAACGACTCGTTCACGAAGTCGGTGTCCAGCGCGAGCTCGCCACGGGCGTGCAGCTCCGCCATCCGTGCGCTGGTGCCGGTGCCGCAGGGCGAGCGGTCGAACCAGCCAGGGTGGATCGCCATCGCGTGGCGGGAGCGCACGGCATCCGAGCCCGGTGCGATGAACTCGACGTGGTGCACGTGGTTCGCGCCCTCCAGCACCGGATGCACCGGCGGGGCCTGCTCGTTGATCGCATCCATGATCTTCAGCCCCGCCGCGAGGATGTCGTCCTGCCTGGCCCGGTCGAACGGCAGCCCCACCTGGTCGAGGTCGACGAGGGCGTAGTAGTTGCCGCCGAAGGCGACCGAGTAGGTGATCTCGCCGATGCCGGGCACGTCGATGCGCTCGTCGAGCCGGTCGACGAAGCTCGGCACGTTCTCGATCGTGACGTCGACGGCGCGGCCGTCCTCCACGCGCACGCGCGCGATCACGAGCCCGGCCGGGACGTCGAGGCGGATCTCGGTGACCGGCTCGGTCACCTCCACCATCCCGGTCTCGACCAGCACGGTGGCGGCGCCGATCGTGCCGTGTCCGCACATCGGCAGGAAGCCGGATGCCTCGATGAAGACGATGCCCCAGTCCGCGTCGTCGCGGGCGGGCGGCTGCAGCAGTACGCCCGACATGGCGGCATGACCGCGAGGCTCGTTCATGAGGAATCCGCGGAGCCCGTCGAGGTGCTCCATGGCGTACAGGCGACGGTCGTTCATGGTCGCGCCGGGGATGCGGCCGACGCCGCCCGTGACGACGCGGGTCGGCATGCCCTCGGTGTGGGAGTCGACGGCCTGGATGGTGCGGCGAGCGCGCATCAGCATCCTCCAAGTAGAGAGTGGGGAGAGAGGGGACGCCGACGCGCGGCATCCCCTCCCTGAATCATCACACGCGTCAGGCGACCACGGCCGCGCGGGCCGCGATGGCGGCCAGGGCGCGCTCGGTGTCGGCCGTGACCTGGGCGCGCTGCTCGTCGCTCAGCGGGCCGCGCGGCGGGCGAGTCGGGCCGCCGTAGGAGTTGCCGCAGATGTCCATCGACAGCTTGATGGCCTGGACGAACTCGGTCTTCGAGTCCCAGCGGAACACGGCGACGAGCTGCTCGTACAGCGCCTTCGCCTCGTGCCAGTTGCCGTCGGCGCAGAGGTTGTACAGCTCGACGGCCTCACGCGGGAAGGCGTTCGGGTAACCGGCGAACCAGCCCACGGCACCGTTGACCATCAGCTCGAAGAGCACGTCGTCGGCACCGGCGATGATGTCGATGTCGCAGAGCTCCTTGATCTCGTAGACGCGGCGCACATCGCCCGAGAACTCCTTGATCGCGACGACCTCGGGGATCTCGGCGAGCTTCGCGACCAGCGAGGGCACGAGGTCGACCTTGGTGTCGAAGGGGTTGTTGTAGGCCATGATCGGCAGGCCGACCTTCGCGACCTCCTGGTAGTGCGCGATGACCTCGGACTCGTTGGCGCGGTAGATGGTCGGCGGCAGCAGCAGCACACCGTCGGCGCCGTCCTCACGGGCGTACTCGGCCCACTGGCGGGCCTGGTGGCTGCCCACGCCGTGCACGCCGGCGATGACGATGCCACGGCCGTCGACAGCCTCGACGGCGACCTGGATCACCTTGCGGCGCTCGTCGTCGGTCAGCGAGGAGTACTCGCCGAGCGAGCCGTTCGGGCCGACGCCGCGGCATCCGTTCGACATCAGGAAGTCGACGTGCTCGCCGAACTTGTCGTAGTCGACGGCCAGGCCCGCCGGCGCCGATGCGTCTTCCTTGAACGCGAGGGTCGTGGCGACGACGACGCCGCCGAGGTCCATGCTCTTGTCAGTCATAGCTGTTCTCTTTCTCATCTGTCGCGCCGCGGATGCGGCGGTTCTGTCGGGGGTGTCAGGGGTCGGTGCGCTCAGTCGCGCATCGACCGGCGGTTGGTCTCAGGCATCGTCAGGACGACGAGCAGTGCCAGCACGGTCACGATCACGACGTACCAGGCGGGTGCGACGGTCGAGCCGGTCAGGCTGATCAGGCCGGTGGCGAGCAGCGGCGCAGTGCCTCCGAAGATCGTGAAGGCGAGGTTGTAGCTGATGGATGCGCCGGTGTAGCGCACCCGGGCAGGGAACAGCTCCACGAAGGCGGGGCCGGCCGGGCCGAAGAACAGTCCGAGCGCGAGGCCGAGGAGTCCCTGGCTGAGGATGGCCGCGCCCAGCGTGCCGAGACCGACCAGCAGATAGGCCGGCACCGCGACGACCGCGCCGAAGAGGCCGGCGATCAGCAGCATCCGTCGGCGGCCGATCCGGTCGGAGACGAGCGCCGCCACGGGCACCGTGAAGAACGTGATGAGCAGCGCGATGCTGTTCGAGATCAGAGCGGCGGAGGACTCCAGGCCGATCGTCACCGTCATGTAGGAGTAGAAGTAGCCGGTCAGCGAGTAGTAGCCGAGGCTGGCCACGGCGGCGATGCTGAAGCAGACCAGCATGCTGCGCCACTGCTCGCGGAACACCGTGCGGATCGGAGCCTTCTCGACCTGGCGGCTCTCGCGCATCTCCAGGAAGGCCGGCGACTCGTCGACGCGGGTGCGGATGTACAGGCCCACGACGGCGAGCGGGGCGCCGAGCAGGAACGGCACGCGCCAGCCCCACGACTCGTACGCGTCCGGCGAGAGCATCGTGGTCAGGCCGAGCACCAGCAGAGCCGCGATCACGGGCGGCAGGTTCGACCAGGTGTAGACCATGCCGACGTTGAATCCGCGGCGGGCCGTGGGCGAGTGCTCGGCCACGAAGGAGTTGGAGCCGATCGTCTCGCCGGCAGCGGACAGGCCCTGGATCATGCGCAGCACGACCAGGAGCACGGGTGCCGCGACGCCGATGACCGCGTAGGTCGGGAGCAGGCCGATCAGCGTCGTCGAGATGCCCATGACCAGGATCACGCCGGCGAGCACGCGCTTGCGGCCGAAGCGGTCGCCGAGGTTGCCGAGCAGGAAGGCGCCGACGGGGCGCGCGACGAAGCCCACCGCGTAGATGGCGAAGACCGCCATGAGGGCTGCGGCCGCATCGGTCTTGGGGAAGAACAGCGCGGCGATGACGGGAGCAGCGTAGGCGTACACCGCGAAGTCGAACCATTCGACGAAGTGTCCGATGGCCGAGGACGTCATGACCTTGCGGACACGGCGGGCCTCGGCTGCGCCGGGCGAGGCGATCTGGTCTTCAATCTCGATGGTGGTGCTCATGCGGCTCCTTCGTCGCGTGGGGGAGTGATATGTAACATATCACACGCTACTGCGATGCGCCAGGGTGACGAGTCCGGGGATCAGCTCCCGTCGACGGGGTGGGGTGCGGCAGGTGATCGGTGTGCGGCGAGTTCGCCGATGCGCACCGACGAGAGCACGGGGCGCCGGTCGATGCCCGTCGGAGCGCCGATGATGTCCTCCACGCTGCGACCGCAGGTGCGCCCCTGGCACGGGCCGAGCCCGGCGCGGGTGGCGAGCCGCATCCCGCGCATGGAGGCCTCGGCGTACTCGAGGATCGTGGCGCGGGTGGTCGACTCGCAGCGGCAGACGATCGTGTCGTCGTCGAGCCAGGCGGTCCAGCCGGAGCGGATGCCGTGGGTCTTCAGCCGCTCGGCGAAGGCGCGCATCCGGCGCCGGGCCTTGAGGGGCTCGCGGTATCGCAGGTCGGCTTCGGGCACGCCCGCAGCGGCGAAGCCGGCGATCGTTCCCTCGGCGAGCGCGGCATCCGCTCCCCCGATGCCGGTGATCTCTCCCGCGGCGTGCACGCCGGGGATGCTGGTGAGCTGCTGGCCGTCGACGCGGACGAACCGATCGCTCGTGATCTCGCAGCCGAACTGGATCGCGGCCTCCAGGCGCGGGGTGAAGCCGTGCCCCAGTGCGACCGCGTCGCACTCGACGGTGCGCTCCGTGCCCGCGACGGGCCGCCAGTCGCGGTCGATGCGCTGCACGGTGACGGCCTCGACGCCGCTCGTGCCGTGGATGCGGGTCACGGCGCTGCCCAGCCGGTACGGCGTGCGGTGCGTGATGAGCGTGCCCAGGTACGAGCCGAGTTCTCCCGCTTTGCCTGCGGCGGCGGTGAGCTCCCAGGGCCGGCGGCCCCAGCCCCCGAGCAGCGTGGAGACGGATGCCGCTTCGACGACCTCCGCGACCTCGCCGCCCAGGATCGCTACGCTCTGCGCCACGGGGAGCAGGAAGGGACCCGCACCTGCGACGACGGTGCGGGTGCCGAGCGCGATGCCGTCGCGCTTGGCGAGCGCCTGCACGGCGCCGGCGGAGGTGACCCCGGGGAGGGTCCAGCCCGGCACGGGAAGCACGCGGTCGTGAGCCCCGGTGGCCAGCACCACGGCATCCGCCTCCAGGGTCTCGCCCTGGCGCTGCGCGGCGTCCACCGGACCGACCAGCGCGTGCACGCGCAGCGGCGTGCCGGCCTCGACCCGCCAGACGCTGGCCGACGACAGCACGCGCACCTGCTGCAGCGCGCTCTCGAGGTCGGCGAACCTGCCCAGCTGATGCTGCAGCCGCGGATCGGTGAACGTCGGGTGATGCCGCCAGAACTGGCCGCCGACGCGTTCGCCCTCGTCGACGATCACCACGTCGGCGCCGGCCTGGGAAGCGGATGCTGCCGCCGCGAGACCCGCGGGCCCCGCGCCGATCACGACGATGCGCGTCATGCCCGCGCCTCCCTCTCGATGACGTCGCCCTCGCAGGCGGTGCGCTGGCAGGCGCGGACGCCTTCGGTGCCGTTGACGGTCACGACGCAGTCCTGGCAGATGCCGATGCCGCAGAAGATGCCGCGCTCGGCGCCGGCCGCGGTGCGCCAGGTGCGCTGCCCGTTCGCCAGCAGGATGCCGCCGACGCTCTGCCCGTCCTGGCCTTCGAGCGTCTGCCCGTCGAAGCTGATCGTCACGCTCATGCGGCGCCCTCCTCGAAATTGCGGGCTCCAGGTCGCGATTCGTCCCGATAACGCCAGCCCCTCCGACCTTCAGGTCGCGATTCGTCCCGGAAAACCGGCGCGAAAGCGGGACCAACTGCGACCTGGACCGTGGGCGGAAGCGTCGAAGCGGGACCAATCGCGACCCGGGGACAGCGGATGCTGCGGATGCCGCGGGGATGGCGGATGCCGACGTGCGCGCTCATGCGAGGGCCCCCTGCAGGGTCGGGCGGGAGGGGAGGAACGGCGTCGGGTCGAGCGGCGCCGGCGTGCCGAGGACGGCGTGGGCGATCAGCGCGCCGGTGGTCGGGGCCAGCCCGATGCCCGCGCCCTCGTGGCCCGCGGCGTGGAACAGGCCCGCGATCCGGGCATCCGCCCCGATCGCGGGGAGGTGGTCCGGTGCGTACGGCCGGAAGCCGAAGTAGGTGCGCAGCAGCATCGTGTCGCGCAGGAAGGGGAACAGCCGGGTGGCCTTGTCGGCGATCTCGGCGAGCGGCGCCAGCAGCCCGTCGGACGAGAACCCGACGCGCTCGCGACTCGAGCCGATCAGCACCGTGCCGCCCGGAGTCGACTCGACCACCGTGGAGGTCTGCAGTGCGGCGTCGCCCGATCCGACCGCGCCGACGTAGTCGGCGTCGTACACCTTGTGGAACACGCGCTGCGGCATGGGCGCGGTCACGAGGATCGTGCCGCGACGCGGACGGATGTCGAGCACCGAGCCGAACAGTGCCGCGGCATCCCCCGACCAGGGACCGGCGCAGTTCACCACGGCATCCGCGTCGATGCGGCCCTCCGTGGTCTGCACGCCGCGCACCCGGTCGCCCTCGACGACGCCGCCGGTGACCTCCACGATCCGCAGCTGCGCGCCGAGGTGCCTGGCACGGGCCAGCATGGCCTGCGCGGCGAGACTCGGCTGCACCTGCGCGTCGTCCGGATAGTGCACCCCGAGCGCGACCTCAGGCGACAGATGCGGCTCTGCAGCACGCAATGCAGCTGCGTCGAGCACGTCGGCGCGGATGCCGATCTCGCGCTGCGTCTCGGCGAAGCGCTCCAGGGCGGACGCTCCCCCGTCGAACGCCACGACCACGCCGCCCTTGGCCTCGAACTCGGTGGCGGGCTGTCCGGGGACGCGATCCTCGTCGAGCCGAGCGGCCAGCTCGCGCCAGGCACGGTTCGCCTCGATGGCCATCAGCGCCTCGGCGCCGGGCTCCTTGTCGGAGACCAGGATGTTGCCCTCGCAGCGGCTCGAGGTCTCGCCCGCGACACCCGTGCGATCCAGCACGATCACCTCGGCTCCCGCCTCGGTGAGCGCCAGCGCGCATGCGGCTCCGACGGCGCCCGCGCCGATCACAATGATCCGCATCCGTTCTCCTTCTCCGTCCGGAACCGCTGGGATCCCGGCATCCGCGACAGTTGTGCCGCGTGACATATTACTCTGCGTGAAGAAGGGATGCACCGCCCTTCGCCACCGGCTCCAGGCAGTGCATCCCTCGTGCATCAGCCGCCGAGGTAGGCGTCGATGACCCGGGCATCGGCCGCCAGCTCGGCTGCCGGCCCGTCCATGGTCGTCTGCCCGGTCTCCACGACGTAGGCGCGGTCGGCGATCTTCAGCGCGGCACGCGCGTTCTGCTCCACGAGCAGCACCGTCGCACCCTGGGCGTTGACCGCCTGGATCGTCTCCATGACCTGCTTGACCACCAGGGGCGCCAGCCCCATCGAGGGCTCGTCCAGCAGCAGCAGCTTCGGGCCGCCGATGATGGCGCGGCCGATGGCGACCATCTGCTGCTCACCGCCGGAGAGCGTGCCGCCCTGCTGCTTGCGCCGCTCGGCGAGACGCGGCATCAGCTGATACACCTGATCCACCCGCTGCGCGATCAGCTTCTGATCCCGCACCGTGTAGCCGCCGAGCAGCAGGTTCTCGTGCACCGTCATGGTCGAGAAGATGCGTCGCCCCTCGGGCACGTGGATCAGCCCTGCCGACACGATGTCCCACGGCTTGGCCGTGGTCAGATCCATGTCGCCCCAGCGCACCGTGCCCGACTTCGGGCGCACCAGCCCCGAGAGCATGTTCATGGTGGTGGACTTGCCCGCGCCGTTGTTGCCGAGCAGGCAGACGATCTCGCCCTCGCGGACCTCGAAGCTCAGCTCGCGCAGCGCGTGCACACGCCCGTAGTAGACGTCGGCGGCGTCGACGGTCAGAGTGCTCATGAGCGCTTCCCCTTCCTGCCCTTGCCCTGCGACGAGCCGTCCAGCAGGGAGTCGTCCAGCAGCGACAGATCGACGGTGCCGGTCTGCAGCTTGGTCTCGTCCAGCGGCTCGTCCTCGACGCCCAGGTACGCCTCGATCACGATCGGGTCGTTCTTGATCTGCTCGGGGCTGCCCACGGCGATCTCCTTGCCGTAGTTGAGCACCACGATCCGCTCGGCCAGATTCATGATCAGGCCCATGTCGTGCTCGATGAGCACCACCGCGACGCCCAGATCCCGGATGCTGCGGATCAGCTGCATCAGCGCCTGCTTCTCGTTGAAGTTCAGGCCCGCGGCCGGCTCGTCCAGCAGCAGCAGCTTGGGCCCGGTGGCGAGTGCACGGGCGATCTCGACTCGTCGCTGCTCCCCGTAGGGCAGCTGCGTGACGTAGAGGTTCTCGTCCCCCGTGAAGCCGACGAAGTCGAGCCAGCCGCGCGCCTGCTCGGCGCACTCCCGCTCGGCCTTCCGGTAGCCCGGTGTGTGCAGCAGCGTGGCCCAGAAGCCCTCACGGATGTTCGCGTGCATGGCGGTCTTGACGTTGTCGAGCACGCTCAGCTCGCGGAACAGCCGGAGGTTCTGGAAGGTGCGCGCCATGCCCCACTTGGTCACCCGGGAGGGCAGCACGCGGTAGAAGCCGAAGCTCTGCAGCAGGTCGACCAGGCGCAGGCTGCGCCAGAACGACGGCGCCTGGCGCACGATGTCCCTGCCGTCGAAGACGACCGAGCCGGACGTGGGCAGGTAGAACCCGGAGATGCAGTTGAACGCGCTGGTCTTGCCGGCGCCGTTCGGGCCGATCACCGCCAGGATCTCCCCCGCCTCGACGGTGAAGCTCAGTCCGTCGACGGCCTTGACGCCGCCGAACTGCAGACGCAGGTCCTTGACCTCGAGCAACGCGCTCATCGGGTCTCCTCCCCTTCGACGGTCTCGAGATCCTCATTGGCGGATGCCGCGGGAACCGCCATGAACCCGGCCGTGGGCGGCGGCACCGGCTTGAGCTTCTTCAGCCACGGCAGGATCGCGGTGGACGGCCACAGTCCCGCGGGGCGGAACAGCATGACGATCACCAGCAGCACGCCGAAGATCAGGAAGCGCCACTCCGAGAACTCGCGCAGCAGCTCGGGCGCCAGCGACACGAAGAGCGCGCCGATGATCACACCGGGGGTCGATCCCATGCCGCCCAGCACCACCGACATCAGGATCAGCGCCGAGTACAGGAACTGGAAGCTGTTCGGGCTGATCGCCGAGAGGTGCGTGGCCATCAGCTGACCCGCGATGCCCGCCCAGACCGCGCCGATGATGTAGGCGGTGATCTTGGCGATGTAGGTGTTGATGCCCATCGCCTCGGCGGCGTCCTCGTCGTCGCGCACGGCCTTCCAGGCCCGGCCCATCTTGCCCTTGGCCAGACGCCCGGCGCCGATGACGCCGACCAGCACGACCACCGCGGCGACGAAGTAGTAGAACACCACGCGCTGCGGGAACTCGAGGCCGAACAGGGTGAAGCCGTCGGAGAAGCTCCAGTCGCCGAACGACCAGGTCGGGATGCCGTGGATGCCCGAGGGTCCGCCGGTGATCTGCAGGTTGTTCGCCGTGATCCGGATGATCTCGCCGAAGCCGAGCGTGACGATGGCGAGGTAGTCGCTGCGCAGTCGCAGTGTCGGGGCGCCGATGATGATGCCGGCCACGATGCAGGCCACGATCGTCATCGGCAGCGCCGCCCACATCGGCCAGCCCAGCACCGTGGTGAAGATGCCGGAGATGTAGGCGCCGACCGCGAAGAAGGCGATGTAGCCGAGGTCGAGCAGGCCGGCATAGCCGACCACGACGTTCAGCCCCATCGCGAGCATCACGTAGATCAGCGCGCTGGTGGCGATCGACATCAGGTACGGGGTCGCGTTGATGAACGGCAGCACCGCCAGCAGCACGACGGCGAGCGTGCCCAGCGCCCGCAGGAACCCCTTGTTGGAGTTGAGGATGCCGGCGGGAGCCGCCGGACGGTCGAACAGCGGAGACGGCGCGCGCAGCGCGGCATCCGCTCGTGTCTGGGAACGGGACATGTCACATCCTCTCGACGACGCGGGCGCCGAGGAGCCCGGTCGGTTTGAACGTGAGGAACAGGATGAGGAAGGCGAAAGAGAACACGTCTCGCCACTCACCGCCGAACCAGGCGGAGCCGAACGACTCCAGCAGTCCGAGCAGCAGGCCGCCCAGCATGGCCCCGTAGAGGTTGCCGATGCCGCCGATCACCGCCGCGGTGAACGCCTTCAGGCCGATGATGAAGCCCATCAGGAAGTCGATCGAGCCGTAGTAGGCGCCGGCCATGACGCCGGCGGCTCCGGCGAGCGCCGACCCGATGAAGAACACGGTGGCGATCACGCGGTTGACGTTGATGCCCATCAGCTGGGCACCCTGCGGATCGAGGGCGATCGCGCGCATGGCCCGTCCCGAGCGGGTGCGCTCCACGATGTGCGCGAGGACGAGCATCAGGCCGGCGGCGATCACGACGAGCACGATCTGCGCCGCGGTGATGCGCATGCCGGCGAAGTCGAAGCCGTTCGACTCGAGCCGCACGGGGAACGCCTCGGGGTTGGGGCCGAAGATCTGCCGGACGGCGTACTCGAGGGTGAACGAGACGCCGATCGCGGTGATCAGCACGGCCAGTCGCGGGCTCTTGCGCAGCGGCCGGTAGGCGATGCGCTCGATGCCGACGCCGATCAGGCCGGTGGTCACCATCGAGAGCAGCATGATCACCAGCAGCAGCGGGATCGAGGTCTCATTGGAGATGCCGAAGGCGGAGAGGGTCGCGAAGCCGGTGAAGGCGCCGAGCATGTAGATGTCGCCGTGGGCGAAGTTCAGCAGCTTGATGATCCCGTAGACCATGCTGTAACCGAGGGCGACGAGGGCGTAGAACGAGCCGACGATCAGGCCGTTCCAGATGAGTTGCATCACGGGGGTGTCCTTCCGAGAGGGAGGCCGGATCGGGCGGGACGGCCTGCGCCGTCCCGCCCGGATCGGATCAGCCCTGCAGGTCGTCCTTGAGGACGAACTGGCCGGAGCTCGGGTCGATGGAGACGATCACGAAGCCGCCGCCGGAACGGGTGTGGTCGGGCATGAACGTGAGCGGGCCGCCCAGGGTCTTGAAGTCCTTCAGCCCCTCGAGCGCCTTGACCACCTTGTCGAAGTCGGTGCCCTTGGCCGTCGTCATCGCCTCGGCCACGACGTTGACCGCGTCGTAGGCCTGGGTGGAGTACGGGCCGGGGTCGGCGCCCGCGAGCTTCTTGTAGTCGGCGATCCACTTGTCGGCGCCCTTGAGCATGTCGGGCGTCTGGGTGAAGGTGCCGAGCACGTGCTCGGTGTAGCCCTTGCCCGCGATCTGCGCGAACTTCGCGTCGACCGAGCCGTCGCCGACGAGGAAGGTGCCCTCGAAGCCGGCGTCCGTCGACTGGCGGACGATGAGGCCGCCCTCCTGGTAGTAGCCGGTCCAGTAGACGAGGTCGGGCTTCGCGTTCGCGAGCTGGGTCGCGACGGCGGAGTAGTCGTTCTCACCGGGGGTGATCACGGCGTTGAAGTCGACGGTGAGGCCGGCGTCCTTCGCCTGCTGGGCGAACGAGTCGGCGAGGTCCTTGGAGTAGGCGGTCGCGTCGTTGATCGCGGCGACGGTCTTCGCGCCGGACTTCTGCGCGTACTTCACCGCCGCGGCAGCCTGCTGCGTGCCGGTGCCGTTGATCAGGAAGACGCCGGGGAGCTTCTGCTTGACCAGCTCGTTCGAGTTGGCGGCGGGGATCACCATCGGGATCTTGGCCTCGTTGAAGATCGGCAGGGTCGGCAGGGTCGCGCCCGAGCAGTAGCCGCCGACCGAGGCGACGACGCCGTCGGTGACGAGCTTGTTGGCGGCGGCCACGGAGGTGGTCGCGTCGCAGGCGTCGTCCTGGACCTCGAGCTCGAGCTTGCGTCCGTCGACGCCGCCCTTCGCGTTGATCTCGTCGATGGCGAGCTGCGCGCCGTTCTTCATGTAGTTGCCGAAGGCCGACTCACTGCCCGAGAACGGGGCGAGCATGCCGATCTTGATGGGGCCGTCACTGCTGCCGCCGGAGGTGCCGCCTCCGCCGAGGCCGCCCGAGCAGCCCGCGGTGATGATGATGGCGCCGATCGCTGCGGCGATGGACAGTGCGCGTCGGATGCGCGGGGTACGGGTATGCATGTGCTGGTCCTCCTGGATGCCTCATTGCATTGCCATCTAATAGCACGTGACACATTACTCACATCGGGGCATCAGCGGAACCCTCCGAGACCTATCCGTGATGCACGGATCGATCACTCCTCCTCGTGGCCGCTCCAGACGCCGCCGACGTGGTGGATGTGCCTGCGCATGAGCGCTTCGGCCTCCTCGCCGCGACCCGCGACGAGGAGATCCACGAGCTCGGCGTGCTCGAGGGAGGTGGAGATCAGGGCATCCGTCTCGGCCAGGCGCACGAGGCCCACCAGACGGGTCTGCTGGCGCAGCTCGCGCACGGTCTCGACCAGCTTGCGGTTGCCGGTGCACTGCAGGATGCGCAGGTGGAACTCGGTGTCGGCGGCGAGGTACTCGTCGAACTTCCCGGTCTTCGCCGCGTTCACGATGCGATCTGCCGTCTCGCGCAGACTCGCCACGGTGGCGTCGTCGAGCATGCCGGCGACCTGCCGCATGGGCGGCGCCTCCAGCAGCATCCGCACCTCGGTCAGCTCCCGCAGCTCGTCGGGCGAGACCTCGGTCACCTCGAAGCCGCGGTTGCGGATGGGGCGCAGGAAGCCGCGGCGGGCGAGGTTCAGCATCGCCTCGCGCACGGGCGTGGCACTGACGCCGAAGTCGCCGGCCAGCGTGGGCACGGTCAGCACCTGCCCCGGCGGGATCTCACCGGAGACGATCCGCGACGCGAGCTGCCCCTCGACCTGCTCGCGCAGGCTCTCAGCGGGTGAGAGGAGGGCGCCGAAGCCGCTCATCGGTCACCGGTCACAAGGTGAGTCATGCGTCATATGCTACTCACCCGCGGTGTCACCAGGCGGAGGCGACCTCGGCGTGGGTCTGCAGAATCCCCTCGGTGGTGCCCGCCGGGGCGCGGCCGATGCCGCATTCCGTCGCGACGCCGAAGCGGTCGACGACGGCGGATGCTGCGGCGATGCGCCGTCGCGCACCCTCGGCACCGTCCTCGCGGTGCACGAGTCCGAGGTAGAGCTCCGAGGTCGGGGCGAGGTCGGCCAGCGGAGCGAAGTAGGCCTCGTCGTCGCGGTCGATCGGCACGGGCAGGTGCAGCCAGGTGAGGTCGCGAGCGGATGCCGCGATGACGGCGTTGGCGAACCGGACGAGCGTCGCCGCGTCGGAGGGCTCGACGAAGTGCTTCTCCCCCGCGTCGCCGTAGCAGAGGTGCACGCCGGCCTCGACGCCGGCCGGGACGGCGTCGATCAGGGCGACCAGACGCTCGACGAGCCCGGTGAACGGGTCGCCGGGCCACCAGGCCTCCATCGTCCTCCCGTAGCCGGAGGCGCGCTCGATGATGCCGAGCTCGCTGGCGACGTCCCACTGGATCGAGAGGTCGTCGTGCGGGATCGCGGAGAGGATGCGGTCCAGCTCGCGCCGCATCGCGGCCGTGTAGACCGGGTCGATCGCTGCGCGGTCGTCGCCGCTGAAGTAGGAGGAGACCACGGCCACGGGAGTCGGCAGGGAGACCTGGAAGCGGACGCCGGCGGCGATGTCACCGGCATCGCGCAGACGCCTGAAGATCGCGTAGGACTCGATCGCGGCATCCGCGTAGCCGAGCGGCGGCAGCTGGATGCCCGCGGCGTCGACGCCCTCGGCGAGACGCAGCGGCCGGATGTCGATTCCCCGCAGCAGGCGCGGCTCGTCACCGACCCGCTCGATGCCGTCCGCCTGGCCCAGCACGTCGGGCTGGAACATGATCCAGTGGAACCGCCGACCGACCTCGCCGTCGGGGATGCGGCGCAGGAGGTCGCCGAGCATCGCGGACGCGGTGCTCATGGTCTTCTCGGCGTCGTCGTAGTTCACGCTGCCGACGAGCAGCGCGCCCTGAGGCTGGGAGGAGGTCGGGGTCATGCGTCCAGGTTATCTAGGCTCGTGGGCATGGACTGGCGTGAAGACAGGATCGGGTCGGCGGCCCGCGGCGAGAATCCGACACTGCTGGCGACGACACCGGCGGGGTACGCCGTGATCGGCGACGTGCAGTTCTTGCCGGGGTACAGCGTGCTCCTGAGCCGGGTGCCGGATGCCACGGCGCTGGCCGACCTGCCGCGCGCGGAGCGGGTGCAGTACCTGGCCGACGTCGATCTGCTGGCGACCGCCGTGGAGCGCGCCTGCCGCGCGCACGATCCGGCGTTCCGGCGGATGAACATCGAGATCCTCGGCAACACCGACGCGTTCGTGCACGCGCACATCTGGCCGCGTTACGAGTGGGAGCCGGAGGACATCGTGCGCAAGCCGGTCTGGATGTACGATGCCTCGCACTGGCGCGACCCGGCGCATGAGCTGGATGCCAGGCACGACGCCCTGCGGGCGAGCATCACCGCGGAGCTGAACGCGCTGCTGGCGTCCGAGGCCTGATCAGGCGGCGTCCGGCGTGCAGTTGACGCGGATTTGTGCGCTTCCCGCGGATGAATTCCCGGCATCCGTCCGCGCGAAGCGCACAAATCCGCGCGAAGTGCACGTCTCGATTCCAGCACTGGAATCGGATGCTCCGCGCGAAGCGCACGACATCCGCGATCAGGCCGCGTCGAGCCGCAGCTGCACCGTGCACTCCTCCGGGCGCGCGGCGGCCCGCACGCAGTCCGCGGCGATCGGGCCGCCGGCCTGGTTCAGCACACCCTGCATCAGTCCGAGGTGCACCTGGCACAGCGTCGGCCGGTGCTCGGGCGCGCTCGCCGCGTGCGGGCAGGGGCTGAGCTCGACGGTCAGTTCGCGCTCGTCGATGACGGGCTCGAAGCCGCTCTCCTCGAGGTGCTCGATCAGGGCGTCCAGCTGATAGGTGGCCTCCCGGCCGAGCCCCGAGTCCTCCTCGGCGAGGATGCGGCGCATCATGTCGCCGCGGCGGGCGGCCTCCGCGACCTTGTCGCGCGCGACGGGGCTGGAGGCCTCCGGCAGGCCGGTCGCGGCGCTGTACAGCGTGCGCGGGCGGCCGCGGGTGGTGCGGTGCTCGATGCTCTGGATGACGTAGCCGCCGTCGATCAGCCGCTGCAGATGCTCGCGGACCGTGTTGGGGTGCAGCCCTGTGGCCTCGCACAGCTCCCCGATGGTGAGCTCCGGGCGGCTCTGCACGGTGCCGGCTTCGAACAGCAGGTGCAGGATCCGCACCCGCGAGTAGCTCGAGATCGGCCCGTACACGGCCCCGCCACCTGTCATGCCTCCATCCTCCCAGAGTGCCGACACGCCCGGTCGGGAACGGGCCGTGAATAATGCTCCGGCGAGCGCGGATCCGGATGCCCGGCGCGCGGCCCGGGCGGTGTCGGATGCCGCGGATAGCCTTGCAGCATGGCCACCACCCGTCGTCCTGCACCGCCCGCCTTCGTCTGCACGGAGTGCGGCTGGACGACGGCGAAGTGGGTGGGCCGGTGCGGCGAGTGCCAGCAGTGGGGCACGGTGCAGGAGCAGGGCGCGAAGACCGGCCTCGTCCGGCAGACGGATGCGGTGGCTCCGCCCGCCGAACGCGCCGCGCGCCCCATCACGCAGATCACCACGAGCGACGCCCCGCGCCGCTCGAGCGGCGTCGACGAGTTCGACCGGGTGCTCGGCGGCGGGATCGTGCCGGGTGCGGCGATCCTGCTCAGCGGCGAACCCGGGGTCGGCAAGTCGACGCTGCTGCTCGAAGTGGCGGCGTCCACCGCCCGGTCCGGACGGCGGGTGCTGTACGCGAGCGCAGAGGAGTCGCCCGCCCAGGTGCGGCTGCGCGCCGAGCGCACCGGCGCCCTGCACGACGAGCTCTACCTCGCCAGCGAGACCGACCTCGCCACGATCCTCGGGCACATCGACGAGGTCAGGCCGGACCTGGTCATCGTCGACTCGGTGCAGACCGTCGCATCCGGCCTGATCGACGGCGCCGCCGGCCAGCCCAGCCAGGTGCGCGAGGTGGCGGCGACGCTGATCCGGATCGCGAAGGACCGCGGGCTGCCGGTGATCATCGTCGGCCACGTCACGAAGGACGGCCAGGTCGCCGGCCCGCGCGTGCTGGAGCATCTCGTCGACGTGGTGTGCCACTTCGAGGGCGACCGGCAGACCGCACTGCGGTTCATCCGTGCGCTGAAGAACCGGTTCGGCCCGACCGACGAGGTCGGATGCTTCGAGATGACCGGCGCCGGCATCGCCGAGGTGCCCGACCCCAGCGGGCTGTTCCTCTCGCAGGGCGCCGCTGAGCCCGGCACCTGCGTGGCCATCGCGATGGAGGGCAGGCGTGCTCTGCCGGTGGAGGTGCAGGCGCTGACCATCGCCACCGCCGCGCCGAACCCGCGTCGAGTGGTGCACGGCCTCGACTCGTCGCGCGTGGCGATGGTGCTCGCGATCCTGGAGCGGCGCGCGGGCATCGAGACGTCCAAGCTCGACGTGTACGTGTCGACCGTGGGCGGGGTGCGCTTCACCGAGCCAGCCGCCGACCTGGCGATAGCCGTGGCGGTGGCCGGTGCGATCACGCAGCGGTCGGTGCCGCGCACGATCGCCGCCGTCGGCGAGCTGTCGCTGGCCGGAGAGATCCGTCCCGTGACGCAGGCACCGCAGCGCCGCAGCGAAGCAGCCCGGCTCGGCTACCGCCAGGTGGTCGACGATCGCTCGAAGACGTTGCGCTCCGCGCTCAGCGACATCCGCTCGCACACGACCGAGCGACGCCCCGAAGGGGACATCCCGCCGTTCTGATCAGGCTTCGAGGGCCTTGAGCAGCTCCTCCGGCGGCGCCTGCATGGGGTGGGGCCCGGCGATGTCGAGGAACACCGTGGTGATGGTCTCGCGGTGCGTGGTCAGGAACGCCCGCAGCCATGCCGGCGAGTAGATGCCCACGCCGGGCGGCAGGTTCGCGGGCTTGTGCTTCGCGTCGCTGAACAGCAGCAGCGCCACCTCCCCCGTGCCCGCGTCACGGTAGGTCCAGACCTCGCCGCCGTCGAGCGGGTTGTCTCGCGGACCGGGCTTGATCAGGGGGACGACCGTGTTGCCGTTGCGCAGCGCCAGGGCGACCGCTGCCATGTCCTGCTTCTCGAGCGCCTGCGCGAGGGCCTCGGAGCGGAAATCCTGGGGTGCGGGGCGCTTCGCGCCGGCCCTCTTCTTCGCCATGGTTCTCAGCCTAGGAGACGCGGCCTGAGAGGGACCGTCGGCTGGACGGAGTGGGGCCCTCTCGAATCCTCCATTGGGGACTGGGGTACTCGAGAGGGCCCTCTGGCTCTCACCACGATGATTGTCGAAGCGCTGGGGACGCTGATACCGACACCACTGGGGATGGCTTCACCGTACTGTTCGGAGAACCACACTCCATGGTATCCCAAAATACTGGTCCGCGGGGCGGAAATTCGGACCCGATCCACCGGGAGCACCCGGTATCAGCGCAGGATGATCTGCCGCGTGCTCGCGCTGGCGAAACCGCCGATCGAGACCTCGACGTGGTACGAGGCCCCGCCGCCCGGGGCGCGGGCACGGTTCTGCTGGTCGCAGGTGCCCACCGCCGAGCGGGTGCGGTCCCACACGACCGGCGTCTTGGTGCTCACGGTCGCGCCCGCCGTGAGCGTCGCGATCTGATCGCTCGGATCGGTCTGGCAGTCCGTCGAACGCCACCAGACGTCGTTGCCGCTCGTGATCGTGAACTTCTGCGTCGCCGACCCGACGTTCATCGTGCAGTCGCGGTCGCTCTTGTTGGTGAGCGTGATCGACAGCTTCGGCAGCGCGTCCGCGGCATAGGTCTCGGCATCCGTCACCGCGGTCACCTCGACGTCGCCGGCCTCGCAGGCGACCACACCCGGAGTCGCCGACGGGTCTCCCGACGGATCCGGGCTCGCCGAGTCCGACGGCGTCGTGGGCGGAGCATCCGTCGCCGTGCCGCCCGTCGGCGGAGCGGACGACGTCTTCGGCGCCGGCTCTGCGCCCGTCTTCCACGGCTGCGCGATGGCCACCCACAGTCCGCCCGTGATCACAGCGAGCACCACGATGAGGATCAGCAGAACGGCGAGTCTCCGGCGGCGATAGACGGCGGCGGACTGACGGGGCATGCCTCCAGGCTAGACGAGGTGCTTGAGCATCCTGGTGTTGCCGAGCGTGTTGGGCTTGACGTGCGCCAGGTCGAGGAACTCCTCCACGCCGGCGTCACCGCTGCGGAGCAGCTGCGAGTACACGTCGGGGTCGACGATGTGCTCGCCGATCGGCTCGAACCCTCGGCGGGTGAAGAAGCCCGTTTCGAAGGTGAGGCAGAACAGCCGGGACAGGCCGAGCTCGCGGGCACGCTGCTCCAGTGCCTCGACGATCGCGCGACCGACGCCGTGGTGCAGGAAGTCGTCGCGCACGAGCAGGGTGCGCACCTCGCCGAGGTCCTCCCACATGACGTGCAGGGCACCGCATCCGATCAGCTCGCCGTCCGCCTCGGCGACCACGAACTCCTGCACGGCGCCGTAGAGGATCGCGAGGTCCTTGCCGAGCAGGATGCGTCGCTCGACCAGCGGCTCCAGGAGCGCATGGATGCCGTTGATGTCGGAGGCGCGGGCCGCGCGGAGGGTGTACTCGCTCACGCTTCCAGATTAGGACGCCACCCACCCGGAACCTGCGAAGGGCTCGGATGCCGAGGCATCCGAGCCCTTCACCGCCGCAGCGTATGCGTCAGAGCGTGACGATGACGTCGTCGCCCTCGACGCGCACCGGCAGGCGGCGCAGACCCACGCTCTGATCGGCGGGGTGCTTGCCCGTGAGGATGTCGAACTCGAAGCCGTGCCAGGGGCAGACGATGTTCCGGTCGTTCGGGTGGTGCCCGGGCCCGCCGCTCTTGAGCCCGCCCTCCCCGCGGACGAGCTGCACCGTGCGCGGCATGATCTTGCCCTGGCACACCGGCCCGCCCTGGTGCGGGCAGACGTTGTACCAGGCGCGCACCTCACCGTCGTGGAAGTACACGCCGAACTCCGTGCCGTCCACGTCGAAGACGATGCGCTCGCGCTCCTTCAGGTCGGCGAGGCTCGCGACCACCACGTCGCGACGCACGATCTGAGCGCTCATTCCGCTCTCCGGTACCAGATCGCCATGTCGAACAGGTTGACGTCAGCGGCATCCAGCAGCGCCGTCACCAGCACCACGGTCTCGGTGGCGTTCAGCGCGTCCTCGCGGATCGGCCAGGCGATCTTGCCGACCCGATCCCGCTTCGCGGAGAACAGCCGCGCGGCCGCGTACAGGATGTCGGCGATCTGCTCGTCGGACACCTCGGCGCCGAGCTCCTGCTCGGTGACGTGGTGGGTCAGCTCACCGAGCCGGGCGACGAGGCCCTGAAGCTCGGCGAGCTCAGCGGTGGTGGTGTTCGTTTCAGTCATCACGAGATCCCAGGTCGGTCCTGCAGCACCTGCTCTGCAGAGGGCTTCTGTCGGTCGGTCGGGAGGTTGAACACTCGTGCGGCGTTCAGCCCCAGGATGTTGCGCTTGGCCTGCTCGGAGAGGAACGGCAGACGCGTGATCGTCGAGGGCGCGTCCCAGTCCCAGTGCGGCCAGTCGGACGAGTAAAGCAGCTGGGTCTCGGCGTTGAAGGACTTCATGGTCGCCTCGAGCAGCTCCATGTTGGTGCGCTCCATCGGCTGCGTCGTGTACCACATCTCCTTCATGTACTCGCTCGGGAGGCGCTTGAGGCCGGGGGCCTCGCTCGGGCGCATGAGCACCTCGTGGTCGAGCCGCTGCATGAGGAACGGGATCCACGCCAGGCCGCTCTCCACCCAGACCATCTTGAGCTTGGGGAAGCGCTCGGGCATCGCGTTGATGATCCAGTTGGTGACGTGGATCTGGTTGTAGTGCGTGAACGAGAGCGCGTGCATCGAGAGGAAGCGGTTCAGCTGGGAGAACGAGGGGTCGCCCCAGTGGTAGCCGGAGTGGAAGGCGAGCGGCTTGCCGCTGTCCTCGATGAGCTTGTAGAGGCGGGTGTACACGTCGGAGTGCACCGGGTTGTTCCGGGTGGAGCACACCGTGTACCCGATGATGCCGGGGTCGTCGGCGTACTTCTCGACCAGTTCCTCGCACACCTCAGGGGTGTTGTAGGGCAGGTACAGCATGCCCTTCAGGCGCGGGTTCGGCGGAAGGATGACCTCCGTGAGCCAGCGGTTGAACGCCCTGCCCAGGACGACCTCGACCTCATCCTGCGGATGCATGCCGAGCAGCAGCATCGCGCTCGGGAAGACGACCTGGTAGTCCAGGCCCATGGCATCCATCCCGCGCCGGGCCGCGGTGACGAACGGATGCCCGTCGTCGGGGCCGACCGGCTCCTTGCGGCCCTGGTGGCCGATCCGGCCGCCGACGCTCTGGTGCGACATGCCGGGCTGGATGTTCAGCAGGGCGTTGCCGCCGCCGAAGCCGGCGTACTGCTGCAGACCGATCTGCTTCCAGACGTCGTTGTCGATGAGATCGAGCACCTCTTTCCAGAAGTGATCCTCGGAGACGTGGGCGTCGATGTCGACGATGAAGTAGTCGTCGTAGCTCTCCTGCGCCTGCTTGGTCGCGTGCGCGAGCACATCGCGCGTGTCGGAGCGTCCGCCGATCTCGGCGAGCTCGCGGATGCGCGGCCCGTCGGAGCGGGGGGTGGGCAGATCACTCATGGTGTTCCTCTCAGGATCGGTCGGTCAACGGGGCGAGACGATCGCGTTGGTCGCGACGGTGAGGTATTCGCTCTCGCTCTGCTGCTTCTGCTGCGAGATCACGACCGCCCGGGCCGGCGCGACGGCGAACGACAGCTGCTCGCCCTCGCGCGGGATCTCGTCGGCGCTCAGCTCGGAGATCTCCACCCGGACGCGCAGCGGGATGCCGTCGGCGCGCACGAGCAGGTTGACGGCGCTGCCGAGGTACGTGGTGCGCTCCACCACGCCGACGAACCGTCCGGCTCCGGATGCCGATGGATGCCGGTCCACGCGCACGTGCGCCGCGCGGAAGGCGACGTCGGCCCGCTCGCCGACGACAACGTCGGTGGTCGCCACGCCGGTCACCACCAGCGAGGTGTCGTCGACGCGGATGTCGGCGCGGCCGTCGGAGACGGCGACGACGGTCCCCGGGAGGATGTTCTGGAACCCCATGAAGTCGGCGACGTACGTCGACCGCGGGTGGTCGTAGAGCTCGGACGGGGCGCCGTCCTGCACGATCTCGCCCTCGCTCATCACGATGATGCGGTCGGAGAGCGTGATCGCCTCCTCCTGGTCGTGCGTGACGTAGACCGAGGTGGTCTGGAACTGGTTGTGCAGCGCCCTGACCTGCTGCCCCATCTGGCAGCGCAGCTTGCTGTCGAGGTTCGACAGCGGCTCGTCGTAGAAGATGATGCCCGGTCGGGCGGCCAGGGCGCGCGCCAGTGCGACGCGCTGCTGCTGGCCGCCCGACAGGGCGGTGACGGGACGCTTCTCATATCCTGCGAGGCCGACCGCGTCGAGCATCTCGCCGACGCGCGCGACGCGCTCCCTGGTGGGGACGCGCGCCACCTTGAGCGGGTACGCGACGTTCTCCGACACGCTCATGTGCGGCCACAGGGCGTAGCTCTGGAAGACCATGCCGACCTGACGCTTGTCGGCCGGCACGAAGGTGCGCCGCTCGATGTCGACGACCGTCCGATCCCCCATCACGACTCGGCCCGTGGTGGGACGCTCCAAGCCGGCCAGGCAGCGCAGCGTCGTCGTCTTCCCGCAGCCCGAGGGGCCGAGGAGGGTGACGAACTCGCCGGATCCGATCGTCAGATCGAGTCCGTGCAGTGCCGACTTGCTGCCGTACCGCTTGGTCAGTCCGGATACCAGGACCTCAGTCATGCTGATCCACGCTCTCTACAGGATTGAAGAAGGGAAGCGACTACTTCTTGAACTGGGAGTCCAGGAACTCGAAGTAGGGCTTGTTGAACTCGGGGTCGGGGTTGGAGAAGGGCAGGCGACCGAGCTTCTCGAGCGCGGGAGCGCCCTTCGGGCCGGGAGCCGCAGGAGTCCAGCCGTAGGAGTTGTTCTTCTCGGCGAGCGCCTGCTGCCCCTCGGGCGAGTACAGCCAGTTGATGTACAGCTGGGCGGCGTCGGCGTGCGGGCTCTCCTTCACCATGCACATGCCGGTGCGCGACATGAAGTTGCCTCCGTCGTCGAGCGGGAAGACGGCCGCGATGGGAGCACCCTTCGCCTTGGTGTCCTCGTAGAAGCCCTGGTAGACGGCGATGCCGATTGGGAAGCGGCCGCTGGCCACGTCAGCCGGGACGTTGGGCTCGGACTGCGCGAACTGGAGGTCCTGCTTGGCGAGCTTCTCCATGAACGGCTTGCCCCACTTCTCGGCGCTGCCGCCCTCGTCCACCATCAGCGAGGTGAGGATGTAGCGCACGCCACCGGGGACCGTCGGGTCGCCGATGGTGATCTTGCCCTTCCACTTCGGGTCGAGCAGGTCGTGCCAGTTCTTGGGCGCCTCGCTCTCCTTCACCATGTCGGTGTTGTAGACGAAGACGAAGTAGCGCATCGCGTAGTAGGTGAGCCGGCCGTCCATGTTGGTCGGGATCTCGAACCCGTCGGGACCGGTGCGCACGTCGGCCTTGGTGCAGATGTCGGGCTTGGCGGCCACCTGCGGCGACTCGCCGCCGTCGTAGATGTCGGCGATCTTGTTGCCGCTCTGCGCCTCGGTCTCGATCTTGGTGATGCTCTGGGCATCCGGCTGGTTCTGCGGAACGATCTTGATCCCGGGGAAGCGGTCGGTGAACACCTTGAACAGGGCCTTCTGCGCGGTGACGCTGGGGCCGTAGAGCACGACGTCGGTCTTGCCGTCCTTGACGGCCTTGTCGTAGAGCTCGTTCATGTAGGCGTTGCCGTCGGCGCTGGCGCCGGGAACCTCGACCGGCTTGTCGGACTTCGGGGCGGGGTCACCGCCCGATGAGCAGGCGGCGAGGGTCAGCAGCATGCCGGTGGCGAGCACTGCCGTGGTCATCTTCATGGTGTTGCGGGAGAACTTCATCATTCTTCCTCTCGGTGGGTGGTGTTCGGGTACAGAACTGAGGGTTGAGCCGCTCCGGAGATCACGGGCGACGGGGCGTGCCCGGGCTTGTCTCGCAGCAGGGTGCCGATCCTCATGGACAGGGCGGCGAGGCCGAGCACGGCCATGGCGGCGACCAGGATGATCAGGAACAGCGCCGCGCCCTGCGACATGTTGCCGAGCAGGAACTGCTCGAAGGCCGTGAGCGACACCGGCTGCAGCCCGGGAGGGGCCAGCAGCATCGGCACCGCGAGGTTGCCGGAGATGAACAGCGCCGACAGGAACCATCCGGACAGGAAGCTGGGGATGACCAGGCGGAAGACGATGGTCAGCAGCACCCGCGGGGTCGCGGCCCCTGCGGTGCGCGCCGCCTCCTCGAGCTCCGGGGAGAGCTGGGCGAGCGCACCTTCGGCGATCCGGCTGGAGACCGGGATCGTGGCGACGATGAGCACGAGCGTCATCAGGAAGGCGGTGCCGTAGAGGCTGCGGAACGCAGGCAGGTAGAGGACGGCGAACATGTACGCCAGCGCGAGGACGATGCCGGGCAGCGCCCACGGGATCCACACCGCGAACGAGGTGTAGGAGCGGATGAAGCCGGTGCGCCGAGCGGTGACGTAGGTGGTCAGGAGCGCGACCGCGATCGAGCCGAAACCGCCGACGATGGCCAGCCACGCCGTCAGCACCAGGCTGTCGCGGAACTGCGGGTCAGTGAGCATCTGCACGTAGTTGTCGAACGTGAGGCCCGTGCTCATGACGCCGAAGATCGGCTGCAGGCTCCCGAGGATCATCGCGAACAGCGGCAGCACGAGGTTCAGCAGCATGAAGACGACGATCAGGGCGGAGAGCACCCAGCGGAACGGGCCGAGCTCCAACGGCTCGCGCCGCGAGGTCTTCCCGGTGAGCGTGGTGAAGCTGCGCCCGCGCAGCAGCCACCGCTGGGCGAGGAAGAGCACGAGCACCAGGATGATCAGCACCAGCGAGAGGGCGAACGCCTTGGTGTACTCCGCCGGCGCCTGATCCCGCACGTAGTGGTAGATCTGCGTCGAGAACACGAAGATGTTGGCCTGCCGCCCGATCAGCTGCGGGCTGTCGAAGGACTGGAAGACCAGCACGGCGACGAGGATCGCCGCGCCTGTGATGGCGGGCCCCACCGAGGGGATCGTGATCGTGAAGAAGGTGCGCGCCGTGCCCGCGCCGCTGATGGCGGCCGCCTCGTCGAGGGACTGGTCCCGGTTCTTGAAGGCGCCCAGCATCAGCAGGTACGCGAACGGCATGTAGCCGAGCGACAGGAGCAGGATCAGTCCGCCCCAGGACTGGATGTTCAGCAACGGACCCGTCATGCCCAGCGCGCGTCCGAGCTGGTTCAGCAGGCCGTTCTGCGGGTTGCCGAGCATGATCCAGCCGAGGGTGTGGAACAGGGGCGGCACGAACAGGTTCAGCGCCATCAGACCGGTCAGCATCCGCCGTCCGGGAACGTTCGTGTTCGCCGCCATCCAGGCGAACAGTCCGCCGCCGGCGACCGAGATCGTGCCGCACACCAGCACGAGGACGACCGAGTTCCACATGGTCTGCCACGTGCCGGGGTCCTGGAACGCGACGATCAGACCCTGGATCGTGAACGGGGCGTTGTCGGACGGGAGACCGTCGCGGAACGCGCCGATGACGATCATCGAGACCGGGTAGATGAACACCAGGGCGAGCACGAAGACGAACAGGCCCCACAGGGCGGTGCTCGTCACGGAGCGCCGGATCGACGCCCGCCGATCGCGTTGGAAATCGATCGTGGCAGTCACTCCCACATCCCTTCGGGCTCCTCGGATCCACCGCGGTCCCCTCGGGCGGGACCACTGCGTCCATCTGTCATGACAGCGTATGAACGGACCCTCGGAGCGGGCATCCGTTCCCGCTCCGAAGTCCTCTGCGGCAGTTCCGACACTGTGTCGGAGCCGCCCTGTTTACAGCAGTGCAGCCAGCGCCGCGTCGTTCTCGCTCGGGAGCCCCACGGTCACGCGGACTCCCCCGGACTGCGGGAACGGACGCGCCAGCACGCCCTGATCGGCGAAGCGGCCCATCAGCTCGCCCGCGTCGCCGTGGATGAAGATGAAGTTCGACTGGCTCGGCAGGAAGGACACCCCCGCGTCGGTCAGCGCCGCCTGCATCCGCTCGCGCTCGGCGACGATGATCGCGATCCGCTCGTCGGCGATCGCCTGCGCCTCGGCGCCGAAGGCGGCGATGACCGCGGCCTCTGCCAGGCTGTTCAGGGCGAATCCGACCGAGGTTCGGCGCAGCGCCTCTGCGATGCGCGGGGACGAGACGGCGTATCCGGCGCGCACTCCCGCGAGCCCGTGCGACTTCGACAGCGTGCGCAGGATGATCAGGTTCTCGAACTCGTCGAGCAGCGCCGTGGTGGCCTCCACCGGCTCGGCGGTGACGAACTCGCGGTACGCCTCGTCGAGCACGACGAGCACGTTCGCGGGGACCTGCGCGAGGAAGTCGCGGATCTCCACCGCCGCGACGAAGCCGCCGGTGGGGTTGTTGGGATTGCACAGGTAGACGATGCGGGTGTCATCGCCGATCGCCGCGAGCATGGCGGGCAGGTCCATGGCGCCGTCGGCGGCCAGGCCGACGGGGGTGCGGTGCGCGCCGGCGAGCCCCAGCGCGGCCACGTACGCCTCGAACGACGGCCAGCAGTAGACGCCGTCGGCACCGGGTTCGCACACCAGTCGCGCGGCGCCGTGCAGCAGCGATCCCGATCCGTTGTCGATGGCGATGCGGTCGGCGTCCACGCCGATCGAGTCGGCGATCGCGCGCCGGGCCGCGGCACGGTGGTAGTCGGGATAGCGGTGCGCGTTGTCCACGGCGGCCACCATGGCGTCGACGATGACGTCCGCCGGGCGCCAGGGCATCTCGTTCTGGGAGAGCCGGATCGGGGGAGGCGTCGCACCTGCGGGCCGGTTGGGTGTGGCGAGCATCTCATCGATCACGCTGCGGAACTCGATCATCTGCGACTCCTCCGAAGCAGCCAGGAACAATTGTTAATAATGAATATGTAGATTATTCATCGATGCGGATGCTGTCAAACCGGCGGAGCCATCATTTCGCCGGACGCCTCAGGGCAGCACGGCGGCCATCGAGGACCCGCGATGACGCTCGAGCGCCGAGGTCGCGAGTTCGTGGTCGTGCGAGACGATCGCCGCCGCGAAGTCGAGGTGCGTGCGCAGGCGCTCCTCCGTCGTCGGCGCCGTCGCCCCCTCGAGCTCCTCCTCGATGATGTAGTCGACGAGGTTGGTGTAGAGGCTGCGCAGCAGTTCGTTCGGCGTGATCTGCGCGATCCGCGCGTGCAGCGCCCAGTTGGCGGCCGCCGAGCGGGGCGTGCCCCAGCTCGCCTCCAGCCGCTCGGCGAGCAGCCGGACGTCCTCGACGTCCGCCTCGGTGGCGGAGTCCACGGCGTCGTGCAGCACGGGCCCGTCGAGGGCGTCGAGAACCCTCAGGCAGTCGGCGACCGTGGCCTGCCCCTCGCGCAGGCTGAGCAGCTGATCGCTGAGCCGCATGAAGGGCGACCTGTCGGCGACGAAGATCCCGCCGCCCGGACCCGGCTTGGCATCGACCACGCCGCGCGAGCGCAGCAGCTGGATCGCCTCGCCGAGCGTGGCCGGCGCGACGGAGAACCGCGCGGCGAGCTCCTGACGGCGGCCGACGAAGTCCCCCGGCTTGCCACCGCTCGAGGTGATCTCCTCCTCCAGCAGCCGTGCGACTCGCACGGCCACAGCGGCGTTCGTGACCCGCGCCATTGCATTCCCCTCCGGACCCGGCCGCGCATCACGAATGTGATTCGCTATATTGAACCGATCTTATTCGACGCCGCTGTCGCGCGTCGACCGCCGGCGAGGAGGCCCATGATCGATCCCGCACGTCTTCGCAGCGATGCCGCAGCCTCGCTCCCCCAGTTGATCGACCTGCGCCGGTCGCTGCACCGCACACCCGAGCCCGGCTTCTCCCTCGTCCGGACCCGCGATGCCGTGCTCCACGCCCTGCAGGACCTGGGCCTGGAGATCGTCGCCGGACCCGACGACTTCTCCTCGATCACCGCCGTGCTCCGCGGGGCCCGCCCCGGTCCGTCCGTGCTGCTGCGCGCGGACATGGATGCGCTCCGCGTCGGGGAGGAGACCGGCCTGCCGTACTCCTCCGAGGTCGAGGGCGTCTCGCACGCCTGCGGCCACGATCTGCACACGGCAGCCCTGGTCGGCGCCGCGCGGCTGCTCAGCGCCCGGCGCGCCGAGATCAGCGGCTCGGTCGTGCTCATGTTCGAGCCGGGCGAAGAGGCCGGCGGCGGCGCGCAGCGGATGATCGAGGAGGGCGTGCTCACCGCGGGCGGTGAGCGGGTCGTCGCCGCGTACGGCATCCACGTCCTGCCCGGCACCGCAGGGGTCTTCTCGACACGGGCCGGCGCGCTCATGGCCGGTGCGAACGGCCTGGCCGTGCGGGTGATCGGTCGCGGCGGGCACGGCTCGCGTCCGCATCAGGCCGTCGACCCCGTGCCCGCCCTCGCCGAGATCGTGCTGGCCCTCCAGGCGTTCGCCACCCGTCGCTTCTCCCCCTTCGACCCGGTGGTCATCACCGTGACGAAGCTGCACGCGAGCGACATCGTCAACGCGATCCCGGACGAGGCGACGCTGGAGGCGACGGTGCGCACGCTCTCCGCGCACAGCACGACCGTGCTCGCGCAGGAGCTCCCGACGCTGGTCGAGGGCATCGCCGCCGCGCACGGCTGCCGCGGCGAAGCGGTCTTCCGCGCGGTGTACCCCGTCACGGCGAACGACGCGGATGCCGCGCGCCACGCGCTGTCCGTGCTCGAGGAGACCTTCGGGCCCGACCGCGTCGAGGAGCTCGCGCATCCCGCGATGGCATCCGAGGACTTCTCGTACGTGCTCGACGAGGTCCCCGGGGCGTTCGTCTTCCTCGGAGCCACCCCGGCGGGTGTCGACCCCGAGGAGGCGGAGATGAACCACTCGCCGCGGGCGGTGTTCGACGACGGCATCCTCGGCGACCAGGCCGCGGCGCTCGCCGCGCTCGCGCTGAGCCACGTCGGCAGCACCCGCTGACCGTCGCGAGGGCCGGCACGGGGCCGGCCCTCGCGCGGGTCAGTGCTTCTCGTGGATGAGGGGCCAGGGCGAAGGGAACACGTCGACCGGAACCTTGATGACGGCCGGTCGGCGTGCGGCCACGGCCTCGCCGATCGCGCGCTGCACCGCATCCGCATCCTCGGCGAGCGCGAAGTCGATCCCGAAGGCCTTCACGAGCAGCTCGAAATCGGGATTGACGAGGTCGGAGCCGATGAACCGGCCGCCGTAGGTGTCCCGCTGGATGCGCCAGACGTTGCCGAAGCGGTTGTCCTCGAAGAGGACGGTGATCAGGGGGATCCCGTACCGCTTCGCGGTCGCGAACTCCTGCAGCGACCAGCCGATGCCGCCGTCGCCCGTGACGACCACGACCGGCCGATCGCCCGCGCCCACGGCCGCGCCGAGGGCGGTGGGCATGGCGTAGCCGAGCGTGCCCTGGTACCCGGGCCAGACGTAGGAACGCGGTGCCTGCACCGGGAATCCGTAGGTCGACACGTAGCCGATCTGGGTGAGCTCGTTGACGAAGATGCCGTCGGCCGGCAGCGAGGCGCGGATGGCGTCGACGAACGCCATCTGCGGTGCGACCTGAGCGCGGATGCGGGTCTCGCACTCGCGGCGGAGACGCGCCAGCTCGTCGCCCCAGCCCGTGCGGCCATCCTGCCCCTCCAGCCGCGCCACGAGCGCCTCGAGCACCGCGGTCGCGTCGGCGAGCACGGTCACGTCGGGACGGCGAGGGGCTCGCACGTCATCGGGATCGACGTTCACCAGTGCGAGACGCGCCTCGCCGATGTTCAGCTGCTGTCCGAACGGAGTGAGGAAGCGGCTGCCGAAGGAGACGACCGCATCCGCCGTATCGCGCAGCTCCCAGAGCGAGAAGGCGGGCAGGGCGTGCGGGTCGCGGGCGTCGATCGCACCGCGGCCGTTCTCGCTCATCACGACCGGAGCGTCGAGCAGCTCCGCGAGACGCGGCAGCAGGTCGAAGGCGCGACCGCCGCGCACGCCGCCTCCCACGTGGATGACGGGGCGCCGGCTCGCCGCCAACAGCGCGATGATCTCGGACACGCCGTCCTCGGGCGCGCTCGGCGTCTCGACGGCGAACGGCTCCCCCACCTCGAAGTCGGCCTCGGCGTGGAGGATGTCGGGTCCGAGCTCGAGCGCGACGGGCCGCGGACGACCGGTGCGCATCTGGCGGAAGCCCTCGTGCACCAGCTCGGGGATCTCCTCGACGCGCGTGGGCCTCGCGGTCCACTTGGTGAGGCCCTCGATCGTCTCGCTCTGCTTCGGGATCTCGTGCAGTGCGCCCAGCCCTCCTCCGACGAGCTTGCTGGGGATCGTGCCGGCCAGCAGCATGACCTGCGAGGAGCAGGCGTAGGCCGTCGCCATCCCGGCGCCGGCGTTGAGGACGCCCGGACCGGGGACGACCATCGCGACGCCCGGCCTGCCGGTGACACGGTGGAATCCGTCCGCCATGTAGGTGGTGCTCTGCTCGTGGCGAGGGACCAGCAGGTTCAGCTCGTCCTGCCTGCGGTACATGCCGTCGGTGAGGCCGTCCAGCTGCACGCCGGGGATGCCGAAGACCGTCTCCGTCCCCTCGCTGATCAGAGCCTGAGTGAGCGCATCGCCGCCCGTCATCTTCGCCATTGGTGAACGCCTTCCTGAATTGACTATAATGAATATAGATCAGCGCGCTCGGCGCCACAACTCGGCCGGATCCGAGACGGCGCCCGGCATAGAATCGGTGCGATCGGACGCGGTGTCGCAGATCCGGCGCACGGACCGTCACGCGCAGAGGGAGTCGACCGGTGAATCTCGAAGAGCACGTCCAGGCGTACGCCGACCGCTTCGGAAGGCCGGTCATCGTCTTCGACGCCGACCTCAACGTCACCGCGTTCAGCATCCACGACGAGGACGTCGATCACGCGCGGCTCGCGATCATCCTCTCCCACCGCGGATCCTCCCGGGCGAAGGACTCGATCCGCGAGTACCGGGTCGCCCAGGCGGACGGGCCGGTGCGCATCCCCCCGATCGACGGCGGGCGGTCGCGCGTCGTCGCACCCGTGCGCCACGAGGGGCACGTCGTCGGCTACGTCTCGTCGGCGATCCCCGACGATCTGCCCGACGACGCCATCGTCGAAGACGACGCCATCCGCGAGAGCCGCGCCCAGATCGGCGTGATCCTGGCCGCGATGGCACTGGGGACCCGCGAGGACGAGGACCGCACGCGTCGCCTGGTGACCGCCCTGCTCGACGCGGACGGCGACCACAGCATCCGGGCCGCGGACGAGCTGCTGACGGACCGCCTCATCTCGCCCGCCCCGCACTACACCGTGATCGTGCTGTCGCCTCCGCCGCACTCGGACGTCAACACGGCCACCCTCCGGCTGGCGCTCGACCGTGCCCTGGCCGCCATTCCGGCCTTCCCCACCCTGAAGGCCGTCGGGACCGTCTTCGAGGGGGAGGCGGTTCTCGTGGTCCCGTACGAGATCGACGGCAAACGCCTCAGCGCCCTGCTCGCCCTGCCCGCGTTCGCCGAGCTGCGCGCCGGCGTGGGCGGCGCGCACTCCCCTCTCGCCGATGCGCAGAGCTCGCGCCGCGAGGCGCGCATCGCTCTCCGTGGCGCGGATCTCAGCCCCTCCCGCGGTCGCGTGGTGCAGTGGGATGAACTCGGCCTGGACCGCATCCTGCTCCAGCTGCCCGTCGAGGCGCTCACGCTCACCGACCTGCCCGTCCCCGTGCAGCGACTGCTGGAGGCGCAGTCGGGCCCGGACCTCGCCGAGACGCTCGAGGCCTACCTCGACTGCGGCTGCGATGCCCAGCGCACCGCGCAGGAGCTGCACATCCACCGCAGCACCCTCTACTACCGGCTCGACAGGGTGAAGGCGATCGCCGACGTCGATCTCGCCGATGGCCTGATGCGGCGCGAGCTGCACACCGCGCTGCGCGTCGCGACGCTCGCCGGCCTGCGCTGACCCGGATCCCCGCCGGCGCATGTCGCTTCAGAACATAATTGACTATATTGAATAGATATCTTTCACGCACGACGCCGAGGTCGCCCGATCCGGCGGCACACACGAGAGGAACCCGCCGATGAATGCCCTCCTGGAAGCCGTCTCGGTGGATGCCGAGCACGGTCGCCCGCTGCTCGATGCCGCCACCCGCGAGGTCTTCGGTCACGCGCCGGAACAGACCGTCGACGACCTGAACGCCGCGATCGCGGCCGCGGCCGCCGCCCAGCCCGCCTGGGCCGCGCTCGGCCACGAGGAGCGCTCCCGGCTGATGCGCGCGATCGCCGACGACATCGACGAGCACGCCGAGGAGCTCGGCGAGATCATCACGCACGAGCAGGGCAAGGTGGCCGGGGCCGGAGAGGCGCACGGCGCAGCCCACTTCCTGCGCGGCGCCGCCGACACCGTGCTGGAGCCGCAGCGGCTCGACGACCGTTCCGAGCTGCACTACATGCCGCTCGGCGTGGTCGCCTCGATCGGCCCGTGGAACTTCCCCGTCATGATCGGCGTGTGGCACATCGCGCCCGCACTGCGGATGGGGAACACGGTCGTCATCAAGCCCTCGGAGTACACGCCGCTGAGCGTGCTGGCGCTGGTGGAGATCTTCCGCCGACACCTGCCCGAGGGTGTCGTGACCGCGGTCTCCGGCGGGCGCGAGGTCGGAGCGGCGCTCGCCTCCCACCCCGATGTCGCGAAGATCGTGTTCACCGGCTCGACCCCGACGGGCAGGCGCATCGTGGAGAGCTCCTCCAACAACCTCGCCCGCCTGACCCTGGAGCTCGGCGGCAACGACGCCGGCATCGTGCTGCCGGGCACCGACGTCTCCCAGGTCGCCGAGAAGCTGTTCTGGGGCGCGTTCATGAACACCGGCCAGGTGTGCGCGGCGCTCAAGCGCCTGTACGTGCACGACTCCGTGTACGACGAACTGGTCGAGGCGCTCGCGGGCATCGCGGAGACCGCGCCGATCGGCTCCGGACACGTGAAGACCAACCGGCTGGGACCGGTCCAGAACCCGTCGCAGTTCGACATCGTCTCGCGGCTCGTCGACGACGCCCGGGCGCGCGGCGCGCGCATCGTGACCGGCGGCGAGCCCGCCACCGAGCTCGGCCCGCTGTTCTACCGTCCGACGATCATCGCCGACGTCGAGGACGGCGCTGCCATCGTCGACGAGGAGCAGTTCGGCCCCGTGCTGCCGGTCGTCCGCTACAGCGATGTCGAGGATGCCGTCCGCCGCGCGAACGGCACGGACCAGGGGCTCGGCGCATCGGTGTGGGGGCCCGACGAGGAGGCGGCGAAGGAGATCGCGCTGCGTCTCGAGGCCGGCACCGTGTGGATCAACCAGCACGGCGGCGTCGACCCGTCGACCCCGTTCGGCGGTGTGAAGGCTTCCGGCTACGGGCTCGAGTTCGGCGTCGAGGGGCTGAAGGCGATGGCGGCGACGAAGGTCATCCGGCGCTGAGCCAGACCATCTCCCGAGAGCGAGGAAGGCGCCGGATCGATCGATCCGGCGCCTTCCTGTTCCGCAGCGGGGCGGCTCAGACGGCGACGCGCACGCGGGCGCCGCGGAGCAGCTCGCAGAGCTCGGCGGCATCCGCCGCGTCGAGCGCGGCGCCCCGCCAGACCACCTGCTGATCCTGGCGGACCAGCGTGAGCGGCGCCGAGTACTCGGCGGGCAGCAGCCGGTCTCCCGGCTCCACGACGACCAGCGGGATGCCGCGCCGCTCAGCCTCCGCGACGAGGGCGGGGCTGCCGTGTCCGTCGCGCGCCACCAGGGTGTAGCCGTCGGAGAGCAGGTCGTAGAACGAGGTGCCGTCGGCGAGCACGAAGTGCGGGGCGCGGCAGCCCGGGACGGTCGACGGCGTGTACGCGCCCATCGTGTACCCGGGCGCCTCCGCCCCGTCATAGGAGATGATCGGCGAGGCGTCGTACACGTAGCCGTAGTTGAGACCCGCCGCGGCGAACTGCGGCACGTTGAGGGCGCGCACGGCCGCGCCGAACTCGGCACGCGCCTGCGCCCCTGCTTCCGTGGCGTCCTCGATCTCGTCGGGCATGCCCGGCCGTGCGAGCTTCTGCTGGTGGTTCATCGCGAAGTGCGAGACCTGCTCAGTGATCGGGCGCCGCTCGGCCTCGTAGGCGTCGAGGATGCCCTCCTCGGCCCATCCGCTCAGGTGCGCTCCCAGCTGCCAGGTGAGGTTGAGCACGTCGGCGATGCCGGCGTTCATCCCGAACCCCGCGAAGGGCACCCAGAGGTGGCTGGCGTCGCCGGCGATGAACACCCGGCCGCTGCGGAAGCGATCGGCGAGCAGCCGGCGCGCGACCCAGTCCTCCTTCGAGACGGCCTCGTACTCGAAGTCGTCCCCGACGCCGAGGATCGCGCGGATCGCGGCGTCCCGGTCCACCGACCCCTCGTCCTGCGCCTCCTCGGGTGAGAGGTAGGTGTGCACCAGGAAGGTCTCGCGGCCGTCGATCGCGTAGACGTGGCCGAGGCGGCGGCGGTTGAACGTGTAATAGCCCCAGGCGCGCGGCTCGTCCGCCGACATCCGCTCGTACAGCTCGGCAGAGCGGATGCAGGTGGACTGCACGTGCTGCAGCACGGGGTCACCGCTCAGCTTGGCGCCGATCTGCTTGCGCACCATCGAACGCCCGCCGTCGGCGCCGATCAGGTAGCGGGCGCGCACCGTGCGCTCGTCGGAGCCGTCGAGGTCGGAGATCACCGCCGAGACCGAGGACGCGTCCTGCGCGAGGGAGTGGAAGAGGGTGCGGTTCAGCAGCGTGACCCCGGGGGCCTGCGCGGCGTGACGCGCGAGGATCGGCTCGAGGAAGGTCTGGTTGATGCGGTGCGGCGGCTCGGGCGTCTGCCATGCGGTGTCAGGTCCGGTGCGCGACGTGTACCGCTCGCCGCTGGCGGGGATCGGGATGCGGGCGAACTCGATGCCGGTCAGTGAGGTGCGGAACGCCACGTCCTGCGGGTAGTCCGCAGGCAGCCCGGCCGCCCGCACGTCGGCGGCGATGCCCAGCCGGCGGAAGCTCTCCATGGTGCGGGATGCGACGTGGTTGCACTTCACGTTCGGCGGCTGGAGGAACTCGCGCTGCTCCACGACGATGGTCGACACCCCTCGCGCGCTGAGGTCGAGCGCCGCGACCAGTCCGACGGGGCCTGCCCCGATGATGAGGACGTCCGCGTCCAGCGCCGCCTGCGTCATGTGATTCTCCCGATTCCGATCAGTGTGAGGTGTCTGCGTCCGGTCGCGCGGCCGTCGATCAGCGCTCGGCCGGCCCGCGCTCCGGCGCTCCGAGGCCGCGGAAGTCGTAGAGGTCGAGTGTGCTCTCGCCGTCCCGCAGCCTGGCCATGAAGGCGTCCTCCTTGGCGGCGCGCTCCCGCGAGGACGCGAGCACCTCGTCGTAGCGCGCCGAGGGGATGACGGCGATGCCGTCGCGGTCGGCGACGATCACGTCGCCCCGGTGGACGACCCGTCCGCGCAGGGTGACGGGACGACCGAGCACTCCCGGCCACTGCTTGATCGTGCCGCGGATGGAGATGGAGGTGCTGAAGGCGGGAAAACCCAGGCCCGCCAGCTGCGCGGTGTCGCGCACGCCGCCGTCGATGACGAGACCCCGGATGCCGCGCGCCTGCGCGGCGACCGTCATGACCTCGCCCCAGTATCCGTGGGCGCCGCCGCCCGCGTCCACGACGAGCACATCTCCTTCGCCGGCAGCCTCGATGCCGTGGTGCAGGGCGAGATTGTCACCGAGCTGGGCGGACACCGGGTACGCGTGCCCGACGATCTGCGCGCCCTCCCAGGCGGGGCGGAACGCCGCGTCCAGGAAGCAGTCGCTGCGCGACGCCTCGTAGAGCGTGGCGCTGCCGAGCCGCAGCAGCTCCTCGGCATCCTGCAGAGCGTCGGCGGACGTCATCCCTCGGCCCTCTGCAGGTTGTGGTAGCCGAATCGGGCGCGGGCCTCGGCGATGGTGGCGCCGTTCAGTGCCGCCTCGAGGATCGAGTCCTCGCGGCGGTGGATGGTCTCGGCGGTCTCGAGGATGTCCTCCTCGATGTCCTGGGGGATGACGACGACCCCGTCGGAGTCGCCGAGCAGGATGTCGCCGGGGCGCACGGTCACGCCGCCGATCGTGACGGGGCCCTGCTCCTCGGCGACCTCGACGCGGTCCTTGCCTGTGCGCATGAAGCGGCCGTGGCTGTAGATCGGGTAGCCGAGCGAGAGCGCACGGTGGGTGTCGCGGCACACCCCCTCGATGACCGTCCCCGCGATGCCGCGCTGATGCGCGACGGCGGTCAGGATGTCGCCCCAGACCGTGCAGTCGACGCGCGCGTCGTTGTCGAGCACGACCACCTGACCGGGCTGCACCTGGTCGATGTAGTCGCCGACCGTGCCCGCGGGCGTCTGCGCGCTGACGTAGCGGACGGTGTAGGCCCGGCCCACCATGTGCTGCCCGTCGGCGAGCGGGGCGAGGCCCAGCAGGCTGCCGGGACGGACGTGCTTGTCGAGCGCATCCGACACGGTCGCCGTGCCGAGCGCGGCGAATCTCTGGACGATGGCGTCGTCTGACATGCGATCACTCCGAAGCTGTGATGGTGGGGAACTGGGAATCGTGCATGACCTCGCTCACGTCGCGGCCGCTGCGCACGGCCTCGGCCATCCGCGACTCCCGATCGGCGATGCGGCCGGCGAGCTCGACGACGCGCTCGACGTCGGCTGCGGCGACGAAGACGACGCCGTTGACGTCCGCGATCACGTAGTCATGCGACGCCACCGAGACGCCGGCGACCTGGATGCGCTCGTCCATCGCCTGCTGCACGATCCGGCCGCGCGCACTGACCGGCACGGCCTGACGGGCGAACACGGGCAGCCCCAGTGCTTCGCTCTCCTGCACGTCGCGGCAGGCGCCGTCGACGATGACGCCGGCGATGCCGCGCTGGACGGCGGCCTCGGCGAGCAGGCCGCCCCAGCAGGAGACGTCCGTGCGGCCGTGGTTGTCGATGACGACGACGTCGTCGGGGTCGGCGACGGCGACCAGCGGCGTGGCGATGTGGGTGGCGGGGCCGGCGGATGCCTTGGGCGCCGCGGTGACCGTGCGCACCCGGCCCGCCACCGTGCGCCCGGCGGGCCACATCGGCGTGAGCGCCGTCACGGCGCCGGGGAGCCCGAGGGTGTCGAGGGCATCCGAGACGGCGCAGCTGTCCAGCGCGCGCAGCGCCGCGACGATGGCATCCGTCATCTCAGGCACGCCCCCAGGTGACGAATCCCATCGCGTTGCCGGTGCCGGCCTCGGTGCGGTAGCACGGCTCGTAGTCGACGCCCGTGACCTGCAGGCCGACCTCGTCGGCGATGCCGGCCACGGCGATCCAGTTGCGCAGCTCGGAGGCGCCCGACATCATCTCACCGGCGGGGACCTGGGAGAGGTACTCCGCGTCGTGGTTCCTCATGGCCTCGATGAACTCGCGGTCGAGCTTCTCGTCGATGACGAAGTGGCTGAGCCCGCCGGACGCGACGACGCCCACCCGCAGGTCGCCGGGGAAGGACTGGATCGCCCGCCCGACGGCGCGGCCGAAGTCGTAGCAGCGCTTGGCGCTCGGCGGGTTCGGCTCCCAGAAGGTGTTGATGAAGATCGGCACCATGGGCACCGTGGAGTCCTCGCCCATGAAGCGCTGGTAGATGAAGCCGAAGCCGTGCGGGATCGAGTGGTTCTCGTAGCGGCCCGCCGGGACGATCTCGGTCGCGCCGGTGTCGAAGTCCTCGGCCTGCGTCGACTGGATGATGTGCTTGCCCAGCCCGCGATGCGTGGGGCGGATGATCGTGTGATCGGGCACGTCGCCCATCGCCGCCTCTGCGAGGCCGGGCGCCATCTCGTCGAGCTGCGCCTGCGTGAACGGCACGTGCGCGACCTCGTCGCCCCAGAACACCGAGAACGGCGCGAGCCACTCGTCGCCGTAGGTCTCCTTGTGGTCGCTGGAGACGATGACCAGCACGTCCACGTCCTGCGCCTTGATGTACTCGGCGACCTTGTCCATCGAGCCCTGGCAGCTGTCCCAGCGGCGCTGCATCACGTCGTGCGTGATCTCGTGCGAGAAGTCCTCGCGCAGTTCGCGGAGCTCGTCGAACGTGTACGTGCCGCCGCGGAACTTCAGGCCCTTGCTGCGGCGGTCGGCGACGCCGCGGGTCTCCCAGGCCTCCGGCGGGGCGGCCTTCAACTGCGGTCCGTGCGAGGTGCCGAATCCGGCGACGATCTCGGTCATGGTCGGTCCTTTCCCGAATTGCGTTCGGTGCCTACAGGCGGAAGAGGCTGCGGGCGTTGTTCTCGAGCACGTCGGCGCGGCGGTCCGCGTCGAGCCACTCGATGTCGTCGATGAGCAGGTGGATGTCGTCGAACCAGCGGCCGGTCTCCGGGTCGATCTGGGATCCGGTGCCGGGCTTCTCCGAGCCGAACAGCACGCGGTCGGTTCCGACGGCCTTCATCAGCAGCTCGAGGCTGTCCTGCGTGTAGAGGCAGGAGTCGAAGTAGAAGTTGCGCAGCTTGTCGAGGTACGAGACGCCGGTGCGCACGACGGAGGGCAGGAATCGACCCATCTGGTACGGGATCGCACCACCGCCGTGTGCGACGATCACCTTCAGGTCGGGGAAGTCCGCGAACACGTTCGCCTGGATCATGCTCCAGACCGAGACGGTCTCCTCCTGGATGAAGTGCAGGCTGTACGGCTCGCGCGCCGGGAACTTGCAGCCGGCCGAGTGCAGCAGCATCGGCACGTCGAGCTCGCAGAGCGCCTCGTACAGCGGATACCAGTACCGCTCGCCCATCGCCGGCGGCACCTCGGTGCCCTCGTACGGGTCGGAATTGACCATGGCGCCCACGAAGCCGAGCTCGGTGACCGCACGACGCAGTTCAGGCAGCCACTGCTCCACGGTGAGGTAGGGGCTCTGCGGAATGCCCGCGACGCCCTTGAACCGGCCGGGGAACAGCTCGGTCGTGCGCTTGATGATGTTGTTGGTCTCGGCCGTGAACCACTCGACGATGCGCGTGGGGCGCTCGGAGTGCATGGCGTGGAACGGACGCGGTGAGATGAGCTGCAGATCGATTCCGGCGCCGTCGATGTGCTCCATGTGGGAGACGTTTCCGAAGCTCGGGTGCGGCGCGTGGTACGAGGCGATCAGCGCATCGTCGCTGATCACGGGGGGCTTGCCGCCGTGTGACCCCCGTGCGGCCAGCAGCGACGCCTTCCACGCGTAGTACGAGTCGGGGGCGGTCATGTGGCCGTGGACATCGATGATCACGGTTACTCCTTCGGAATGTGTCGTACGACTCTGTTCGACGCTACGAGAGCGGCATCCGGCGAGGATCGGCCCGCTGCGGGAATCTCCCGCAGGCCGATCCGACACGGTGTACGAAGGGCGCGGCGAGTGGTCGCCGCGCCCTTCGTCGTCACTGCACCAGCACGCTGGCGGCGGCGCGGATCCGCTTCAGGAACGGCTCCGCGGGGTCGTGATCGGGGGCGTCGCCGCCGCGCAGCACGACCTCGAGCGCGTCGCGCAGAGCCGTCGCGCGGTCGGCGGGAGCGGATGCCGCACGCCAGGCGACCTTGCGGTCGGGACGCAGCAGCAGCGCGCCGTCGTCGTCGATCTGGCGCACGGCGCGCCAGCCCTCGTCGTCCGGGACGGCGACGACGGTGACGGGCATGGGCGCGGTCAGCGCGTCGACCGCCTGCTGCCACTCCCGCGCGGCATCCGCCGAGGTGAGCAGGGTGAGCCCGTGCTGACGGACCAGGTCGTGCGTCGACCGGGGCGCTCCCCCGGCGGCATCCGCGAGCCACACGTGCGGAAGGTGATGCCCGGGACGGGACGTCGGGTGGAAGGCCACGGGATCGGACTCGTCGCCCGGCACGGGCGTGCCGTCCGGCACGAACGCCCCGGCCCAGTAGTGGTACCCGGCCTCGACGCCGAGCTGACTGTAGTCGTGCGCGTTGTGCTCCACCTCGGCCGCCACGCGCCGGCGCATCTCGTCGCTCTCGGGGCCCTCGCCGACGAAGACCTCGAGATTGCGGAAGCCCTCCGCCTCGTCCTCGCTGAACCCGAGCGCTTCGGCGATCGGAGGGTGCCGGTTCGCGTTCTCGAGCGAGTGCGCCGTGTACCAGGCGACGATCGGACGCCGCTCGGCCTGGTAGCTGTCCAGCAGCGCCTCGGGGGCCTCCTCGCGCAGCACCGCCGACAGCTTCCAGCACAGGTTCTGCACGTCCTGGATGCCGCTGTTGAGGCCCAGGCCTCCGGTGGGCGGATGCTTGTGCGCGGCGTCACCGGCGAGGAAGACCCGCCCCGCGCGGAAGCGCTTGGCGACCAGCCCGTTGTAGTTCCACCTGGTCATCGAGTGCATCGTGATCTCGTGGTCGTCGGCCAGGCCCAGCATCCGCCGGATCGACTCGAAGAGCGCGCTCTCGTCGTCGGGGTCGCCCTCGATCATCCACGCGGCCACCGAGACCAGCCACTCCTCCGAGTCGCGGTTGTAGTGCGTGGGTCCGAGCGCCTGGATCGTGCCGCGCCGGCGTGCACCGCCGGCGGGGTGCAGGAAGTGGCCGAGCAGGGCATCCGGCTCCGACCAGGACGAGAGGTCGAGGCTGACATGGTAGTTGACCACCTCGCGCATGTCGCGAGGGCCCTCCAGCTCGATGCCCAGCATGTCGGCGCTGTTGCGCCCGCCGTCCGCGGCGACGACGTAGCGCGCACGCACCTGCCGGATCTCACCGGTGTCCCGGTCGCGGATCCGGACGATCGCGGCCTCGACGTCCTGGTCGATGCCGACGACCTCCTGCCCCTGACGGATCCTGCCAGGAGCGGCGGCGACGGCGTGCTTGTGGATGAGCGGGTCGAGGCGCAGCTGCGGCATGTTCGCGAACGCGCGCGGGCTCGACGAGCGGTAGCGCTCGGCGTCCTCACCGCCTCCCCAGGCCGGGACCTCGCCGATCTTCAGACCGTCGAAGCGGCCGGGGCCCGTGGCGGTCGTGTACCAGACCGCCTTGCGCCAGCGATCGTGCTGCGGTGTCGCCGCGTAGATGTCATCGGCGACCCCCATGTCGTGGAAGGCCTCCATGGTCCTGGTGTTGAGCAGGTGCGCTCGCGGGAAGCGGAACACGAAGTCGCGACGCTCGACGAGGAGCACGTCGATCCCGCGCTGCGCCAGCAGGATCGCGCAGGACAGCCCGACGGGGCCGCCGCCCATGATCAGCACCTCGGTCGACTCCGGCCAGACGTCGTCATCGATGGGGGGCAGGGACAGGCTGCGACTGTTCTGGGATGCGGACACGGACTCCTCCTCGACTGCGGGAACCCCAGATTATGAAGCGCCTCCCCCGCCGGGATACGTGAGTCCGGCGTGAAACTCGGGCTCCGATTCCGACACGATGTCGCATCGAGGACTCCGCACGCCGCCGGGGGACGACGAAGGGGCGAGCCGTGCCTCTCCGCACGCCTCGCCCCTGGTCTCGGCCGGATCGCGGCCGGCTCTCAAGCCGAGATCGTCGGCACCGTCACCCACTGCCAGTATGTGAACTCGTCGAGGTTCCAGTGGCCGCCGTGCCGTCCGCCGTTGCCGGATGCGCCGATGCCGCCCATCGGGATGTGCGCGGCGTCGTAGATCGTCTGCCCGTTCACGGCGACCATGCCGGCCCGCAGCCGCGAGGCGAAGCCCAGCGCGCGCGCCACGTCACGGCTGTGGATCGCGGCGGACAGGCCGTAGTCGCTGGCGTTCGCCAGAGCGAGGGCCTCCTCCTCCGTCGAGAACCGGGTGATCGGCGCCACGGGTCCGAAGATCTCCTGCCGGAAGGCGGCGTTGTCGGAGGTCACACCGTCCAGGATCGTCGGCTGGTAGAAGACGCCGTCGTGGGTGCCGCCCCGCACGATCCGCGCGCCGTCCGCCACGGCGGCATCGACGATGCCCTGCACGCGCTCCGCCTGGCCGACGGTGATCAGCGGTCCGAGCGTCGTCTCGGGCGAGAGCGGGTCGCCGAGGCGCATCCGCTCGGTCGCGGCGCGCATCCGCTCGATGTACTCGTCGGCGATGCTCTCGTGCACGAGGTGCCGTCCGGTGGCCATGCAGATCTGCCCCTGATGCCGGAAGGAGCCGCCGAGGCCGCTCGCGACGGCGTGGTCCAGGTCGGCGTCGGCCATCACGATGAAGGCGTTGTTGCCGCCGAGTTCGAGCACCACCCGCTTGAGCAGTCCGCCGGCGACCTCGCCGACGCGCTTGCCCGCCGCCGATGATCCGGTGAACGAGATGACATTCGTGTGCGGGGAGCGCACGACGGCCTCGCCGGTCTCGGGCCCGCCGGGGAGGACGTGCAGCACTCCGTCGGGGAGACCCGCCCTGGCGAAGGCCTCGGCGATGGCCGCGCCTCCGGAGAAGGCGGTCTTGACGTCGGGCTTGACGATGACGGCGTTGCCGAGCGCGATGGCCGGGGCCACGGACCGGATCGCGAGCATGAGCGGTGCGTTCCACGGCGCGATCACGCCGACCACCCCGACCGGGATGCGGCGGGCGATGCCGAGCGTGCTCGGGTCCTCGACGGGCAGGATGTCGCCCTGGGATCGGGTCACGAGGCCGGCCGCCTCGACGAGCTCGTCGATGGCCTTGTCCACCTCGTGCCTGGCCTTGCCGGGCAGCGACCCGCTCTCCCGGATCAGCACGTCCTCGACGTCGGCTCGGATCTCGCGCATCGCCTCGGCCGCACGATGGAGCACATCGGCCCTGGTGCGGTAGGAGGCGCGGCCCCACTCGGCCTGCGCTGCGACCGCTCGCCGGCCTGCCCGCTCCACGTCGCCCTCGTCGGCGATGCCGACCTTCCCGACGATGCTCCCGTCACCGGGAGAGACGATGGGAAGTGCACCGCCGCCCGGCTCGCGCCAGCCGTCCGAGAAGATGCGCCCGTCGGCCTCGGAGCGATCCCATCGCGTCATCGTCGACCTCCAGCTGTGCGTGCGTGAGCGGAACCGTTGCGATGCTAGCCGCTCACCGGAGGCACCGGCTCCGCATCGCGTAGCGAAGCGCCCTCCGCAGCATCGACACCATGTCGCACTGGATGCGGGGCGTGATCGTCACGTCGTCGGGACCGTCACCCACTGCCAGTGCGTGAACTCGTCGAGGTTCCAGCGATCCCCGTGCCTGCTGCCGTTGCCGGAGGCGCCCATTCCGCCCATCGGGATGTGCGGCGCGTCGTACACGGTCTGCCCGTTGATGGCGATCATCCCGACGCGCAGGCGCTGGGCCAGCCCCAGCGCCCTCCCCACGTCGCGGGTGTGGATCGCGGCCGTCAGCCCGTAGTCCGTGCCGTCGGCCAGGCGCAGCGCCTCCTCATCGGAGGAGAAGCGCGTCACCGGCGCCACCGGCCCGAAGATCTCCGAGCGGAAGGCGGCGTTCCGCTCGTCCACGCCGTCCAGCACCGTCGGCTCGTAGAAGGGTCCCTCGTGCGCGCCTCCGGTCACGAGGCGCGCACCGCCGGCGACCGCCTGATCCACGATCTCCTGCACCCGCTCGGCCTGCGCGGTGCTGATCAGCGGTCCCAGAGCGGCTCCGGGCGCTGACGGATCGACGGGGGCCATCGCGGCGACGGCGTCCGTGAGCCTCCGCACGTACTCGTCGGCGACGCTCTCGTGCACGAGATGCCGGCCGGTGGCCATGCAGACCTGCCCCTGGTGCCGGAACGCGCCGCCGACGCCGCAGCGCACGGCGAGATCGAGATCGGCGTCCGCCAGCACGATGATCGCGTTGTTGCCGCCGAGCTCCAGGCTGACTCTCTTCAGCATCCGCCCGGCGATCTCACCCACCCGGCGGCCGGCGGCGGATGAGCCCGTGAACGCGATCACACCCGTGCGGGGCGAGCTCACCACGGCCTCGCCGGTCTCGGCATCCCCCGGGAGCACGTGCAGAACCCCCCTCCGGGAGGCCGGCGCGCTCGAAGATCTCGGCGATCAGCGCACCGCCCGAGAACGGCGTCTTGATGTCGGGTTTCACGAGCACGGCGTTGCCCAGGGCGATCGCCGGCGCCACCGAACGGATCGCGAGCGTCAGCGGTGCGTTCCACGGCGCGATCACGCCGACCACCCCGACCGGGATGCGCCGGGCGATGCCCAGCGTGCCCGGATCCTCGACGGGCAGGAGATCGCCCTGCGACATCGTGGTCAGGCGAGCGGCCGCCTCCAGCTCGGCGATCGCCTTGGCGACCTCATAGCGGGCCTTGAGCGGCAGCGATCCCGACTCCTGCACCAGCATCCGCTCCGCCTCCGGCTGCAGCTCGCGGAGCGCCGCGGCCGCGCGGGCGAGCACCCCGGTTCGCACCTGGTACGACGCCGTGGCCCAGTCGCGCTGGGCTGCGACGGCGATGCCTGCCGCCCGCTCGACGTCGTCCTCCCCCGCCACGCCGGTCTCGCCGACGCGGCTGCCGTCACCTGGGGAGATGACGGCGGCGACCCCGCGCGAACCGGGCCGCCACCCGCCGCTGTAGATGCGCCCCTGCGCGCGGCTCAGGTCCCACTGCGCGTCGCGCCGCCCGCCGGCCTCCGCAGCGGCGCTCGTCATCGGACGAGCACCCCCGCCGCGGCGCGGATGCGCTCGAGGTACGGCGCTGCGAGGTCCTCGGCGGGGATGTCTCCCCCGCGCACGACCGTCTGCCGCGCGTCGCGGAACGCCGACTCCGGATCGTCAGGCAGCTGCGTCGCCCGCCACGCGACCTTCCTGTCCGGTCGCACGAGCAGGGCGCCGCTCTCCGTGATCTGCCGGACGGATGCCCAGGAGCCGTCCCCGTCGAACACGGGGACCACGCTGACGGGCATCGCACCGCCGACGGCGGTCACGGCGTCCTTCCACCGGGGCGCGGCGGTCGGCGAGGTGAGCAGCGTCAGTCCCTCCGCCTTCACGAGGTCGTGCACGGCCCGCCTGCCGCTCTCGCCGGCGGACGGCGCGAGCCAGGCGTGCGGCAGATGATGCCCTGGGCGCGAGGTGGAGTGGAAGGTGATCGGGTCGGACTGGTCGCCGGGCAGCGGCGTCCCGTCGGGCACGAAGGCACCGGCCCAGTAGTGGTAGCCGCACTCGACGGCGAGCTGGCCGTAGTCGTAGGCGTTGTGCTGCACGGCCGCCTCCACCTCCCGGCGCATGCGCTCGCCCTCCGGGGTGTCCGACACATACCTCTCCAGGCTGCGGAAGCCCTCGGCTTCGTCCTCGCCGAAGCCGAGGGCGATCGCGATCGGAGGGTGCCGGTTCGCGTTCTCGAGCGAGTGCGCCGTGTACCAGGCGACCGTCGGACGGCGCTCGGCGTCATAGCTGTCGAGCAGCGCGTCGGGGGCCTGGCCGTGCAGCACGGCGGCGATCTTCCAGCACAGGTTGTGCGCGTCCTGGATGCCGCCGTTGACGCCGAGCCCTCCTGTCGGCGGATGCTGATGTCCGGCGTCCCCCGCCAGGAAGGCCCGCCCGGAGCGGAAGCGCTCCGCGATCAGGCCGTTGTAGGTCCAGTGGGTCGTGGAGATCATCTCGATGTCGTGGTCGTCCGGCAGGCCCAGCATCCGCCGGATCGAGTCGAACAGCACGGTCTCGTCGTCGCGGTCGCCCTCCACCATCCAGGCGGCGACGGAGACCAGCCATTCCTCCGAGTGCCGGTCGTAGTGCTCTGGCCCGATGGCCTGGATCGTGCCGCGGCGGCGCGCACCCCCGGCGGGATGCATGAAGTGCGCCAGCAGCGCGTCCTCCTCCGCCCATCCCGACAGGTCCATCTTCACGTGGTAGTTGACGACCTCGCGCAGATCGGCACGGCCGTCCTGCTCGATGCCGAGCAGGCGCCCGCTGTCGCGGCCGCCGTCGGCGGCGATCAGGTACTTCGCGCGGACACGATGCCGCTCGCCGGTCTCGACGCCCTGGACGGTCGCGGTGATCGACTCCGCGTCCTGCTCGATGGCCACGACCTCCTGCAGCTTGCGGATGCGCCCCGGCGCGTCGGCGAGCGCATGCCGGTGCAGGAGGGGATCCAGCCGGATCTGGGGCATGTTCGCATGCCGGCGGGGGCCGGCCGACGCGTAGCGCTCAGCGTCCTCGCCGCCGCCCCAGGCCACCACCTCGCCGATCTTCATGCCGTCGAACGGGCCGTCCCCGAGCGCCGTGGTGTACCAGACGGCCTTGCGCCAGCGATCGTGCTTCGGTGTCGCCGCGTAGATGTCGTCGGCGACGCCCATGTCGCTGAACGCCTCCATGGTCCGCATGTTCAGCAAGTGCGCCCGCGGGAACCGGAACACGAAGTCCCGCCGGTCCACGAGCAGCACGTCGATGCCGCGCTGCGCCAGGAGGAGGGCGCAGGAGAGCCCGACCGGTCCGCCGCCCATGATCAGGACGTCGGTCTGCTCCGGCCAGTCGTCCTCGCCGAGGGGCGGGAGGGTTCGGGTGTCGTCGGCGTGCATGCGCTGCTCCTTCTCTGTCGTCTCGGCATCGGTTCCGGGCTCACGCCCAGAGGTCGTCGTTCACGCGGATCTCGATCAGACGCGGTCCGTCGGTCTCGTCGAGTGCCAGGTGCGCCCGCAGCTCGTCCCGCAGCGAGGAGGACCCGTCCACGACCACGGACGGGATGCCGAAGGATGCCGCGAGCGCGGCGATGTCGACGCCGCTGATGTCGGTGAGCGGGTAGTCGTCGTGCTGCCGGGCCGCGCCGCCGCTCTGGCGGAGACCGGAGACCACTGCCTGATAGCGGCCGTTGTTCACCACGACGAACGTCACCGGCAGGTGCGAGCGCGCCGCGGTCCAGAGCGCGGGGACCCCGAACTGCACCACCCCGTCTCCGACGACGGCGAGCGTGCGCTCCTCGCGGGCGAGCGCGACGCCGAGGGCCGCCCCCATCCCCCAGCCGAGCGAGCCGCTGGCGGTCGCGAACAGCGTGTCGCGCCGGGTGCGGGTGAGGAACCGGAGAAGCGGCAGCGTGGAGGTCACGGCATCCAGCACGAGGAGCCTCTCGCCGCCGACCGTGTCGGCCAGCACCCGCATCGCGGACGCGGCGCTGAACGAAGCGCCCTCCGAGACCAGCGGCACCTCGTCCTCCCATCGCCGGCGCTGTCCGGCGGCGTGGTCGAGAACGGCAGTCAGCCAGGCGGCCCGTTCGGCGGATGCCGCCGGATCGACGTCCCCGCCGGATGCCGGCTCTTCGACGCTCTCGGCGAGCAGCTCGAGCGCGAGCCGGGTGTCGCCGACGACGGCACAGGCGGTGCGGTGCCTTCTGCCGGGCTCGGCGGCGTCCTCGGCGATGTGGAGGATCGGCACTCCCTGCGGCACGCTCGGCCGCTCGGACGAGAACTCCAGCGGCGTGGGCATGCCCGCCAGCACCAGCAGGTCGCAGTCCGCCAGGAGCGGGGCGGACGGCTCGAACAGCCCAGCGAAGGCCGGGTGATCCGTGCGGAACGACCACCTCTCCAGATCGCGGCGGGACTCCACCAGCACGGGGGCTCCGGTGCGCTCGGCCAGTCGCTCCAGGGCTGCCTCGGCGCCGCGCCTGGCGACGTCGGATCCCGCGACGATCACCGGATGCCGCGCGTGGCGCAGCAGCTCGGCGGCCTCGCGCAGGGCATCCGGATCCGGGCTCTGGCGTGCGGACGATCGCACGTGCGCGTGCCCCGCCGCACCGGCTTCGGAGCTCAGATGGTTCTGCGGCACGGTCAGCACCGCGGGCTGCTCGGGCACGACCCCGGTGCTCCACAGCATCCGCGACACGTCGTCGAGCAGGTCCTCCGGGCGCAGGTTCTGCCAGACGTGCCCCGCATACGGCGCCGCCGTCTCGAGCAGCCGGGGCGAGGTGGTCAGCGCCCGATGCGGCAGCGTGGCGGTGCCCTTGATCCCCGCGAGCACCGCGACCCGGCTGCGCGCGACCTGCGCCGCGTACAGGTGCGCCAGGCCGTTGGCGACGCCGACGTTCGTGTGCAGGTAGGCGACGCCGATGCCTCCGGAGGCGCGGGCGTAGCCGTCCGCCATGCTCACGGCGATCGCCTCGTGCGTGGTCAGGATGAACTCCGGCACGTGGGTCTCACCGCGCAGTTCGACGATCGCGTCCATCACGGGGATCTCGCTGGTGCCCGGGCAGCAGAACACGTGCCGCACCTGCCACTCGGCCAGTGCTCCGATGAGTGCGGATGCCGCGGACATGTCACCCTCCCTCCCGGGCGACGGTGCCCCGGGACGATCACTCGAACGCTACGGGAGCCGTCCCGCGGCCGCATCGACATGGCGGAGGAAGAGCGGGTGCCGGTTTGCGACGCCGCGTCGGCACGGGCCGCCCGGGCTGCGGTCCGCTGCGCCGGGAGACGACGAAGGGCCCGGATGCCGAAGCATCCGGGCCCTCGTGTCCGTGCGGACCGGTCAGCCTGCGGCCAGATCCGGGGTGGACGGGATCGTCGGGGTGGTGTTGACACCGACCGAGACCTTCTCGCCGCGCGGAGCCGCGTCGAAGGTGAACCTGCCGTCGGCGACGTCGACCTTCACGTGGTCGCCGCTGTTCAGCTCGCCGTGCAGGATCTTCTCGGAGAGCTGGTCCTCGACCTCGCGCTGCATGGCGCGGCGCAGCGGCCGGGCGCCGAGCGCCGGGTCGAAGCCGATCTCGATGAGCTTGTCCTTCGCGGCATCCGACAGCTCCACGGTCATGTCGCGGTCGAGCAGGCGGTCGGCCAGCTGCTTGACGAACAGGCCCACGATCTGACGGAGCTCGTCCTTGTTCAGCTGCGGGAACACGATGATGTCGTCGAGACGGTTCAGGAACTCGGGCTTGAAGTGACGCTTGAGCTCCTCGTCGACCTTGCCCTTCATCCGCTCGTAGGTGGTCTGGGAGTTGCCCTCCACCTGGAAGCCGACCGGTCCACCGGCGATCGCCGACGAGCCGAGGTTGGTCGTCATGATGATCACGGTGTTCTTGAAGTCGACCACGCGACCCTGACCGTCGGTCAGGCGACCCTCTTCGAGGATCTGCAGCAGCGAGTTGAAGATGTCCGGGTGCGCCTTCTCGATCTCGTCGAACAGCACGACGGAGAACGGCTTGCGGCGCACCTTCTCGGTGAGCTGGCCGCCCTCTTCGAATCCGACGAATCCGGGAGGGGCGCCGAACAGACGCGAGACGGTGTGCTTCTCACCGAACTCCGACATGTCGAGGGAGATCAGGGCCGCCTCGTCGTCGAACAGGAACTCGGCGAGCGCCTTGGCGAGCTCGGTCTTTCCGACGCCGGTGGGGCCGGCGAAGATGAACGAGCCGGAGGGACGCTTCGGGTCCTTCAGACCGGCGCGCTGGCGGCGGATCGTGCGGGAGAGGGCGGCGATCGCCTCCTCCTGTCCGATGACGCGCTGGTGCAGCGCCTTCTCCATGAACACGAGGCGGCTGGACTCCTCCTCGGTGAGCTTGAAGACGGGGATGCCGGTGGCCTGGGCGAGCACCTCGGCGATCAGGCCCTCGTCCACGACCGCGGGGGTCGAGACGTCGCCGCTCTTCCACTGCTTCTCCAGGCGCAGCCGCTCGCCGAGCAGCTCCTTCTCCTGGTCGCGCAGAGCCGCGGCCTTCTCGAAGTCCTGCTCTTCGGAGGCGGCCTCCTTGTCCTCGCGGACCTTGGCGATCCTCTCGTCGAACTCGCGCAGCTCGGGCGGGGAGGACAGGATGCTCAGGCGCAGACGTGCACCGGCCTCGTCGATCAGGTCGATCGCCTTGTCCGGGAGGAACCGGTCGCTGACGTACCGGTCGGCGAGGTTCGCCGCGGCGACGAGCGCGCCGTCGGTGATCTGCACCTTGTGGTGCGCCTCGTAGCGGTCGCGCAGCCCCTTCAGGATGTTGATCGCGTGCGGCAGCGTGGGCTCGTTGACCTGCACCGGCTGGAAGCGGCGCTCAAGCGCAGCATCCTTCTCGAAGTACTTGCGGTACTCGTCGAGCGTGGTCGCGCCGATCGTCTGCAGCTCGCCGCGGGCGAGCAGCGGCTTGAGGATGCTGGCCGCGTCGATCGCGCCCTCGGCGGCACCCGCACCCACCAGGGTGTGGATCTCGTCGATGAAGACGATGATGTCGCCGCGGGTGCGGATCTCCTTGGTGACCTTCTTCAGGCGCTCCTCGAAGTCACCGCGGTAGCGGGAACCGGCGATGAGCGAGCCCAGGTCGAGCGAGTAGAGCTGCTTGTCCTTGAGCGTCTCGGGCACGTCGCCCTTGACGATCGCCTGCGCCAGGCCCTCGACGACGGCGGTCTTGCCGACGCCGGGCTCGCCGATCAGGACGGGGTTGTTCTTGGAGCGGCGGGAGAGGATCTGCATGACCCGCTCCGCCTCCTTCTCGCGCCCGATCACCGGGTCGAGCTTGCCCTCGCGGGCGGCCTGCGTGAGGTTGCGACCGAACTGGTCGAGCACCTGCGAACCGCCCTGCGCGGATGCCGGGCCCTCGTTCGTCTGCGCACCGACCGTGGCGGCCTCGCGCCCGCCGGGGGCGCCGGAGAGCAGCTGGATGACCTGCTGGCGCACCTTGTTCAGGTCGGCGCCGAGCTTGACGAGCACCTGAGCCGCGACGCCCTCGCCCTCGCGGATGAGGCCGAGCAGGATGTGCTCGGTGCCGATGTAGTTGTGGCCGAGCTGCAGCGCCTCGCGCAGGGACAGCTCGAGCACCTTCTTGGCACGCGGGGTGAACGGGATGTGGCCGGTCGGCTGCTGCTGGCCCTGGCCGATGATGTCCTGAACCTGCTCGCGCACCGCGTCGAGGGAGATGCCCAGGCTCTCGAGCGCCTTCGCAGCGACACCCTCACCCTCGTGGATGAGGCCGAGCAGGATGTGCTCGGTGCCGATGTAGTTGTGGTTGAGCATCTTCGCCTCTTCCTGGGCGAGGACGACCACACGACGGGCTCGGTCCGTGAATCTCTCGAACATGCTGTGACTCCTTGGCTCTACGCCTGGCACACAGCTTCAGCTGCGGCCTTGTATCGAGGGTAACGACCGGCGCGGGGTCGGACGGCCGTGTTCGCCGTCGGCATACCTTCTGTTGCGAGTGACTTCGGGATGCCGGCGTGGGGCGGGCTCCGCGAATCTTCCTGCGTTCGCAGAACGGGGACCCCTCCCGCTGCGCGGGCCCCTCCCCGATGCTCACTCCCGGAAGCTTCGCTGCGCCCTCACGTTCAAGAGACCTTGACGCCCTTATCGACTGTCGTTATGTTAACGAAAAGCGATAACAACGATTGTCGATACGGAGGGTTGACGGGATGAACAGCAGGAGCAGGGGGATGCCGCTGGCCGAGGCCGTCACGCTCGGACTGGTGGCGACGGGAGCGGTGAGCATCGCGATCGCGGCGCTGACGGGGGCGGTGGGCAGGGCGATCGAGATCTTCTCCTCGCCGGTCGCGGTGAGCATGCCGGTGCACGATGCCGAGGTGCCGGCGCTCGCGGGCGCCGCAGGGGTGGCATCCGCCGAGTTCACGGAGTCGACGGTGTCGTTCGAGACGCTGGACGCCGGCGTCCGCTGGCTGCTGCTGGGCGAGACGGTGCTGCCGGCGCTGGCCACCATCATGGTCTGCATGACGCTGTGGTGGCTCGGGTTCTCGCTGATCCGCCAGCGGGCGTTCCGCCGGTCGATGGTGCCCGTGCTGGCGACGGCGTCTCTGAGCCTGATCGTCGCGGGTATGATCGCGCCGCTGCTCGGCGGGATCGCACGGGCCGAGGCCGTGAAGGCGCTGCCGGAGTCGGCATCCGACATGTTCTGGACGTTCCTGGTGCGGCTCGACGCGAGCCCGATCGGCTGGGGCATCGCGCTCGCGCTGATCGCCGCCGCGTTCGAGGTGGGCCGGCGGATGCAGCGCGACACGGAGGGACTGGTCTGATGGGCGAGACGAAAAGCGAGAAGCAGGATGCCGTGACGGTCGTGGGCGTCGGAGTCCTGGCCGCACTGTTCACCCTCTACTGGGGCGTGATGCGCGCATGGCGGACCTTCGGTTCGCCGGACGGCATCGCCTGGAACATCACCGTCGACGAGACACCCGTCAACGTGACGGTCGGCTCGGACACCGGATCGGTCGATGTGATCATGCGCGAGGGGATCGTCTACTCCGATCAAGTGAACGCGGTCTCCGTCACCATGATCGCCGTGTCCATTGCCGCATCTGTGCTGACCGCGCTCGTCGTGATCGCCTGCATCGTCTACCTGGCTCACTGCGCACTACGCGGGCACCTGTTCCGCACGGGCACGATCCAGGTGTGGAACGTCATCGCGGGCGCGCTGATCGGCGGCGGAGCACTCATGTTGTTCGGGGACACTCTCGGCGGCAACGGCGTGCTCGCGGCAGTCGGACTGGGCGACGCCGAGGTATCACCCTCCGTCGGCTTCCAGGGCTACGCGCCGATGTTCGCGGTCGCCATCGCGTGCGGTCTTGTGAGCATCGCATTCCGGCGCGGGGTGCGTCTGCAGAAGGAGACGGAAGGACTGGTCTGATGCAACTCACATCGACGGATCTGCTCGGCGGGCTGGGATGGATCGCGCTGTGGCTCGCGATCGTCGGGGTGATCGTGGCCTTCTCTATCTGGCGCGCCCGCCGGCACGGCAGCACCACGCTCGCACTGGACGTGACGCGCAATGCATCCCTTGCATACCTGCTCATCTGTGCCGTTGGAGTCGTGATGACCGGAGTCAGCTCCCTGAGCTCGGCCTCGCTGGTCCTTGACGACTCGACGCAGCGTCGGGTGACCGACCAGCAGGACTTCTTGCGCACCTCGCACTGCAGCATCGACGGCGTGTTCCCAGACGAGCCCACTTCTCAACCGCGCTCCGGGCTGATGAAGTACTGCCAGGGCTGGATCGACAATGCGCCCTTCGGCCCGCGCTTTGTCATCTTCCTCGGCGCGCTGCTCGGCATCCTCGCCTCCGCCGCGATCGCTTGGGCGATCTACACGGCAACGCGGCGAGCGAGCCTGCGGGACCCGTTCCATCCGTCCGTGTCACGCACGTTCGGAATAGCGTCTATCTCGGTCATGATCGCTGGTGCCGTGAGCGCGATCGTGACATCGATCGGCATGACGCTGGCGGCTCGGTCGCTTGATTGGGACCCGGATGCGTGTCCCGTCCCGTTCGAGCTCAGCGTCCCGCTCTGGCCGTTCGCCGCCGCCGTCGGGCTCTTCGCCCTGTCGGCGATCTTCCGTTACGGCGCACAGCTGCAGCGCGAGAAGGAGCAGCTGCAGCGAGAGACGGAAGGCCTCGTATGAGCCCCGCCGACGCGGACGACGAGTTCACGGGCATCCATTGCCGGCTCGACGAGCTGCTCGCCGAGCGCGGCATGACGCTGACCGAGCTGAGCGCACGGGTCGGCGTGAGCATCGTGAACCTGTCCGTGCTGAAGAACGACCGCGCACGGGCGATCCGCTACTCCACGCTGCGTGCGATCTGCGACGCGCTGGAATGCGAGGTGGGCGAGCTGCTCGTGCTCGCGGATCGCCGCTGACGTCAGCATCCGGTATCGCGATATCACGATACCGGATCGATATCGCGATTTTCCGATATCGCGGTGCTATCGTGATATTCCGATAGGAGGATGCCATGGAACGTCGTGCACGGCTGCGCACACCTGCGGATGTAGGCCTCGCGCTGCAGCAGTCCCGGATCGCGAGCGGCATGACGCAGACCGAACTCGCCGCCGAACTCGACATCCCGCAGAGCACGGTGAGCGAGATCGAGAGCGGCAAGGCGACGATCCACCTGCGCCGCATTCTGGACATGGCTCGCGCCTCCGGACTGGAGCTATCGGCGACCTGGACCGAGGACCATGCGACTCGCAGTTGAACTGTACGGCACGTCGATCGGCACCCTTGAAGGCGATGCGCGAACCTTCGACTTCACGCCGAGCGATGCCGCGATCGAGCGATTCGGAGCGAACAGCCCGGTGCTGTCTGTCGCGATTCCCATGACGCCGACGCAGCGCCGCGACCGAGCCGGCCGGCGACGGAACTGGTTCGGCGAGTTGCTTCCCGAGGGCGACCAGTACGGCTTCATGCTGGCGCAGGCTTCGATCCGCCGAGGCGACACACCGGCATTCCTGGCCCACTACGGCCGGGACGTCGCGGGCGCCCTGCAGATCTGGAATCTGGACGATCCAACCGAGCCGAAGCGACCGTCGCTGCACCCTGTTGATGCCGCGCAGATCCGCGCCCTGCTGGAGGATCCAATCCGCTCCCCGCTGGGCAATGATCCCCGTCTGGGCAAGACCTCGCTCGGTGGCGTCCAGCCGAAGATCGCCCTGACTCGCACCCGCAAAGGCTGGGCTCAAGCGCTGGGCGGATCCCCCACGACGCACATCCTCAAGCCCCAGTTGGCCGAGCGCCCGACGATGATCTTCGACGAGGAGTACGGAGCTCGGCTCGTGCGAGGCCTGTGGCTCGCATCGTTCGAGACCCGCATCGAAGCGTTCGACGGGCTCCCCACGCTCGTGATCGAGCGTTTTGACCGCCGCGACGGCGAGCGAGTGCATCAAGAGGATTTCAATCAGGCGCTCGGCGGTGTAGTCAGCCTGCAACGGGTCGCAGCGGAGATCAGTCGGTCCGCCCCGGGTCGCAGCCTCCGCTCACTCGCCGAGATGGTGACGCTGAGCGTGGCCATCGGGAACCTCGACCTGCACACGAAGAACCTCGGGCTGCTGCATCCGGTGAACGGCGATGTCGAGCTGGCTCCGGCGTACGACGTCGTGCCGCACGCGCATTTCCCGGGCGATGGCCGGTTGGCGCTCGCCGTGAACGGTGTCTATCGGCTCGCCGAGGTCGAGCGCGCCGACCTCGTCGCGGAGTTCACCACGTGGGGGCTGCAGCGGGCGGATGCTGTCGTGACGGAGACGCTGGAGCGACTGGATGCTCTGGTCACGGTCGAGCAGCCGCTCAATGGCGCGGCTGCTTCCATGCATGCCCAGATTCAGATCTTCATCGCGAATCTGCTGTCCGGCCGGGCGATGGGCGCAGGCGGCTGAGGGCAGGGTGTCTCAGGATGCTGGGGGCTCCAGCGGCTCGATGACCACCGCCGTGCCGTAGGCGCAGATCTCGAAGAAGTTCTGGACGGAGCTGTTGTCGTACCGCATGGCGACGACGGCGTTCGCACCGCGCTGCACGGCCTCCGCCCACATGCGGTTCACCGCCTCCATCCGGCTCTCGTAGAGCACCTGGCTGAACTCGGGGATCTCGCCGCCGCCGAGCGACCGGAAGCCGGCCGTGAAACCCTGCCCGAAGCTCGAGGAGCGCACGGTCAGGCCCATCACCTCGCCGAGCACCTGCGTGATCCGGTAGCCCGGAACGTCGTTCGTCGTCATCGTGAACATGCGTCAGCTCCCCTGCGTGCAGATCAGCTCTTCGTCTGAAGATACGCCTCGAACACGCGCTCGAACTCGGCCTCGGTGACGATCGGGATGCCGTGCGCGCGGGCGGTCCTGGCCTTGCCCGTCTGGCTCGCAGCATCCGCCGCGACCAGCACTGCGCAGCTCTTCGTGACGCTGCCGGTCACGAGGCCGGCATCCGTGACGAGCCGTGCCCAGTCCTCGGCGGGCCGGCTCAGAGCGCCGTCGAACACGACGCGCGCTCCGGGCGCGAGGGTGAACGCTCGCTCGTCACCGGCAGGCTCGTCGACCTCGGGGATCTCGGGCACCGGAAGGTCGAGGATCGTCGCGATCTGGACCAGCTCGCGGCGCTCGTCGGCGGTGACGACGCCGTCGGCGAGCACCTCGACGTAGGCGGCCGCGAGGTACGAGGCGTGCAAGGTGACGAGGCGCTGCGGACTGAGCTGGGTCAGTTCGGCGATCGCGTCGAGACGCGAGTACTCGCCGGTCGAGATCAGTCCGTCCTCCAGGACGCGGACCAGCATGTCGAGGTAGACCGCGGATGCCGCGTCAAGCGTGCCCTGAGGGATGCTGACGCGCTCCCACAGGGGGCGCTCGGCGGTGTCGACGAACCCGTCGGCCGTCGTGGAGGCGCGGGCCGTCCCTGTCGCAGTCGTGGATCCGTCGGCGGAGAGCGGGAACGCCGCATTCGCGGCATCCGTCCGCCAGTCGTCGGAGCTGCCCTCGCGCGCGATCAGCGCCGCGAGGATCGCGGCCTTCGCACGGGCGTCGCCCAGTGCGGGCCGCGCAGGGTCGTAGTCGATGTCGAGCACGGCGCACACGTCGCCGAGCCGCGAGACGCCGAACGCCCTGTGCGACCACAGCATGGTGTCGAGCGCGTCGAACGTGGCAGGGAGCACGAATCCGTCGGACGCCAGCTCCGACTTGAGGAACCTCAGGTCGAACTCCTGGTTGTGCGCGACGAGCGTGCGCCCGCTGAGCAGGCCGACCAGGTGCGCCGCGACGTCGCCGATCAGCGGTGCGCCGGCGAGATCCTCGGATCGGATGCCGCGGAGCTGAGCCCGCCCCGCGTCACGCTGCGGGTTCACGAGCGTGGTCCACTCGTGCTCCGGGCGCCCGTCGTCGTCGACGAGCACGATCGCGAGCTCGATGATGCGGTCCCCGCGAGCCGGCGAGAAGCCTGTGGTCTCAAGATCGATGACGGCGTAGGCCATTGGATTTTCCCCCTGTTGCAACGTCTGGACGTGCCCTTCGATCTTGGCAGAGGTGCGAGCAGCTGGATACGCGCTCAGGCGTGCTTCCTGCTCCTGAGCGGCGAGCGAGGCCATCCGTGCGGAGACCGACACGATCATGTCATCGGACGATGGCCCTTCCGCACGGCGAAGCGGCCCACGGACGGCGGGGATGCGACGGCTGAACATCCGATTCGCTCTGGCTCGTCACGTCATGGGTTTGACATGGGACTCGATGAAGTCGATGTCCTCGGCGGTGAGGTCATACTTCGCGTAGAGCTGCCGGTCAATATCGGAGACGCTCTTCGTCCAATCGATGTCGGAGTCAGCGGTGAAATCTTGGAGCGGGACGTGCTTCCAGACCTTCGCCGGATTGTGCTGCGTGATCTTCAGGACTCCGAGCAGCACACGAGCGAACTTCGTCTTTATGTACTTGAGAGCCGCCTGCGCCTCTGCTTCGTCGACAAAACTTCCGATGGTCAAGAACGTCTGGGTAACGGCGACGTGCGGCTCAAGCACCAGGGGTGACGAGAGCACCTCGCCGAGCACGCCCGAGCCGTTAGCGGCCGCCACCGCAACTTTGTAAGACGTCAGTGCAGGGGTCCCGGAAACATACTCGCGCCGGATCCAGCGCTCCACGCGCTTCTTGCCTGCGAGACCGAGGACTCTCGTGTAGTCACCGTCGTCCGCGGGTCGGGTAGCACTGAACAGTTGGCTCAGTCGCTGAAACGCGTGCGGGCCGATCACATACTGATGGCCCTCGGAAAGGATGCCGGCCGCGGAGGGATGGTCTTCATGCATCGTTTCCGTGTAGCGGTACGAACGACCACTGGTAAAACCGGCATCAGTCAGCGGCTTGAATCCAAAGCCAGAAACGCGATGCACGATGTCGTTCAACTCTTGAAACTTGGTGAAGGCTCCAATCGGTTCTCCGGAGCGCTCCGCATCGCGATAGGTGACCGCAATGCCACCTTTGATATCCGTCCCCGGGAACAAATCGTCACTGTTCGGGGCGTAGTACGGGACGCTCAGATGAGGGTCACTGAGCATCTTCGCGTTCCACGCCTTCGGCGTGTAACCCGCGTTGAAGAGAAAACGAGCAGGTGTGATGAGCACGACCTTGGTCCCGACCTCGTACGCAGCCTCCATGAACTGGTGGTAGATCGGCATTGCGTGCGTCGCCTCGCCCGTTGCTTCTTCCTGGTACGGCGGGTTCCCGATGACGACATCGAACTTCTTGACCATCTCAGCTGCCTTCCTGGAGCATGTCATCGAGCAGCGCCTCGCGCTCGGCTGCTGTCATCGCAGCGATGTCGCCGACTCTGAAGTGATCGGACTCGATCATCCACCGCTTGCGCTCCGCGTTGCCGCCCGACACCGCTTCGATCGTGATGTCGTGCAGGATCCGGTTGTGACTCATCTCGAAGATCTGCCTGGTGAGGATGTGATGCAGTCGCTCGGACTGGTCAGGGAGGGTCGCCGCAAGCCCGGCGTCGAGGCGGCGCACAAGCTCCATCAGGAAAAGGCCGGCGGTCGAGAAGAAGTCCGCGAACGTCCGAGTCGGATCCGAGAAGATGCCGGGGTTCGCCTCCTCGAGCAGATCCACCATCTGCTTGACCACCGGTTGCGGCGTGAACACGAGCGACGACTTCTGACGCGGGATGTAAGCGAAGATGTCCTCCGTGAGCGTGGCATCGAAGTAGTCCGCGAGCTCGGTTTTCTTGGCGAGGAACTCCTGCACTGCCTGATCGAAAACGGCCGCATCGAAGAGGCCCGGGATTCGAGTGACCGTGCCGTCCTCCTCGGTGATCTCCTGGCCGTCGCGCAAGATGCGGAAGTCCGCCTCACTGATGCCTGTGATCTCCTCGAAGACATCGTCGGGAGTGTGATCGTCGAAGTTGGACAGGCGGAGATCCGCCGACCCGTACGCCATCAGGAACATCGGGATCGTTCGCGCGAACCCACGCAGATGGGCACGCGCCTCGTCCATCGCGGTGTTGGCGCGTTTCTGCTCCTTCCTCGTCTCCTCCCTTGTAACCACTTCGGTCGTGATCGATGCCGTCGTTTCCTTCAGGATCGCGATGATGTCAGCTTCGAAGACTCTGTCCTGCTCCGCGCGCTTGGCCGCGACCGCGTCCACCTCGGCATCCGTCGTGGCGTTCTCCAGTTCGTCGTCGAGATGCTTCTTCGCGATCCCGTGGTCGATGTAGGCGCGCTCGACGGCAGCGGTGACCACAGCCTCTGTGCGCTTCTCGTCCCTCGCGATCTGTGCTGCCGTGAGGTCGTACTCGTCCTTGAGCTTGTCCCGGGTCTCGCGAGCTTTGATGGTCACGAGCGCTGCAAGATCCTTCGCCGCCGTCGCTGCGGGCGTCGTCGGCGTGATCGCGGGAATCTCCTCGACGTGCCAGACCGGAGCTCCGAGTTCGGCGACCTTGGGCTTGATGACTGCTTCAGCATCGACCGCGACGTTGCCGTCCTCATCCGTGACGGGAATAGGTTCGTCGATCGTGATCGTGGTGCCGGGCTTGAGCTTGCCCTCCTTGGCCTCGGGCAGCTTCTCCAGGATGTTCATCACGTGCTCGGCGTAGCGGAAGATTCCCGACACGTTGGCGAACAGCAGATTGGACAGGAACCCACGACGGACGACCTCCCGCGCCTTAAACAGCTGCGGGAAGGTGAGCACCTGCGTGGCATCGAGTTCGACCATGCGGCCTTCGGAGTCCTCGCCGATCACGGGGAAGAAGTTGAGCAGCGTGCGGATGTTCTCACGCCGCGCGTCGGGGTCGCCTCCGGGATCAGGACGCAGGTTGTTAGCGAACTCGTCGAAGATGGTGAGGGTGCGCTCCGGCGCGAAGTCAAAGACATAGGCGTTCTTCTTCTGCAGCATCCGCTCTCCGCGCAGGAATGCATGCGGGTTCTGGGCGCGGAACGCGGCCTGCATGTAGAGCGAGGGCGACGAGAGATTCGACAGCATGAGCACTGCGGTCCACTCCGGCACGGTGACCCCCGTGGTCAGCTGTCCGACGGAGAGCGTGATAGTCCGGCCCCCGGTTTTCTCCGCCTCCGCGATAGCCGAGCGAACCCTGTCCAGAGACTTCGCCGAGCCGACATCATCCACGTCGTCTTCGCTCCGCCCATCCCCCGCGGCGAGGATGATCGTGTAGTCCTTGAACACCTCGTGCTGCTTGAGGAGCTTCTCCAGCGCCTTCGCTGAGGCGACCCGATTGAGCAACCAGAACGAGTGACGGATCTCGTCACGGAGCTCAGGCGTCGAGAAGGGGTACTTCTCATTCTCAGCGAGGCAGTCCAGAAACCTGACCACGTCGTCACGATGCTCGAAGACGCCGTTGTCCTTCACCGCGAAGAACTCGGCAAGGTCGAATGCGTAATCGATGCTCGCCTCATCTTCAGCCAGCGCGACACCCTCGGCGAGACGGTCGCTGATCATCCTGGACAGCTGGTATGTGAACATGTTGAGCGTCGGCAGATTCGCATAGGGGTTCTCGCGCTCCGCATCCGACCATCCGATGCGAGCGGACTGCTCGTCCTCGTAGGTCCAGTTGAAGATCTGCTCGGGCTCGAACTTCCCGGCGGCGAGCGCCCTGAACGGCGTACCGGACAGGTGCAGTGTGTGCTGGCGCTTGATCTTGTCGAAGGCGACATCGGTCTTCATCGTGTCGATGCCCTCATGAGCCTCGTCGATGACTAGCAGGTCCCAGTTGACATCGGCGATGTGCTTGAGCTTCTTGTGGTGACCACCGAAGTACTGAGACCCCTTGAGGTCCTGCAGCGAGAGGAACTCGACCAGGCCGGCGTTTGGATGCGCACCGAGGTACAGCGCCCACTGGCCGCGCGACATCACCTCGCGGCCAGCAAGGGAAGGCGAGTCCGAAACGAACACGTACGAGCTCTGATGCCCGATGAACCTGGTGAAATCGTCGAACCACGAGTTCGCGATTGCGGGACGGTTGGTGACGATCAGCACCTTCCGGGCATCCAGGCACCGCATCAGGTCGTACGTGGTGAGCGTCTTGCCGAAGCGGGGCTTGGCGTTCCAGAGGACCTCGGTGTGCCCTGATGCGAACGCGTCGAGGGCCTGCCGGACGGCAGCGTCTTGTTCAGGGCGTAACTCATAGTCTTCGGTCCCCGCTCGCTGGATCTCGGCGCCGCCTCCACTGGCGAAGTCAAGGAAGTATTGCTTCGACGTCAGAGGCGTGTCCGTGAAACGGTGCCACTCCGTGCGCGGCGTGAGCTCACGCTCGACGCCCTGCTGCTTGAGATAGGCGTGGAACTCGCGGTCGGTGAAGGCGCCACCGGCTTCGGTGGTGAAGAACGCACGCTGCGACCAGACCTTCCGCTTCTCGATCCCGAGTTGCGATGCCTGCTGCGCGATGCGCGCGTCGGCTCCGCCCTCCTGCTCGGTGTAGCCGATCTTCTCCCAGCCCTCGTATCTAGGGATGTCCGGAGTCGTCCACGCGTAGACCACGGGGACCACCTCGCGGAACGTGCTGATCCGCGGCTCAGTCATCGGTCCTCACCTCTTTGTGGACGTGATCGATGCGACACACTGCATATGCGTGTTGGGGTGGGAAATCCAGCACGCTGCGACCGGCCGCGGAGTCCCGCAGGGAGTCGAACGTGAATGCGACCCGGCGCACCATGGCCGGTTCGTTGAGCACTCGATGCCACCAGGAGTATTGGATCGCCCGCCCACGGTCGTCGCGACCGGTGAGCGTGTTACCGCAGATGATGTTGTGCTCGACAAGGGCGACCGCCGAACGGTACAGGTTGGTGCGGACTCCGCACGCGCCACCGACTCGCTGATGGAACGCGACGAACTCTGCCAGGAGAGCGGCCTGTGCCGCCCGGTGATTGTCCTCGAGCAGTTCCACGGCGTAGATGGAGGCCAACGCGAACAGCGACTCCGTCGGCCAGACTCCGGGCTGGTAGCGCCTCTCGACGGCGCGAAGCTTGCGCCGCAGGATCGCGACGAGGAAGTTCCCATCGCCAGCCGCGGGTTCGAAGAACGTCTTGTCGACGAAATTCGGTCCGGTCTCCAGTTCCGGGCGCACGAGGTCGAGCATCTGCTCGACCATGCGCCGGGGAGTGAACACTTCGCCGTGAGCCTTCACGCGGAGGCGCGACTTGATCAGCCGCTCGTCCGCCATCGCCGCTCCTTGATCCGTTGACCACCCGGATCGGTACAAGTACCCGGGTTCGTTAACCCTGGCACAAGTCGCGGACATTCCAGACCCTTGAGAGATGCCCCGAGTCCCGTCCGCCGCTGCCGCCCACATCGGGGCGCGGATCCGGGAGGCACGGGAGTCCTCAGCGATGACGCAGGACCAGCTCGCGGTCGGCAGCGACATCGACTCGTCGAACATCCGCGCCTACGAGATGGGGCGCGCGCTGCCGAATCTGCTGAGCCTCGTGCGAATCGCATCGACACTGAAGACTCCGGCCGGCTACTTCCTCGAGGGAGTCACTGTCGAGATGTTCCCGACACAGACAACCGATCGACGGCGGCGGGCGGGTTGAGGGGCCAGGAGCGTGTCAGCCCGACGTCTCATGGGCACCGCTCCCCATCTATCAATCCGCTGAGAAACCCCTACGGTGGTAACCATGAACACCGACCGGAGTCCCCGCATCGCCACCCGCCTGCTGGCGGTCCTGCCCATCGCAGCCGTCGCCTTCTCGCTCGCCGCATGCTCGGCGCCCGAGCGCCCCTCCGCCAAGGAGGTCGCCGCCGGCTACCACAAGATCGTCGAGGAGGCGGGCCAGACCGAGATGTACCCCGGCGACATGATCGAGTGCCTCGCCGACGCCATGGTCAAGTCCGAGATCTCCGACCAGGACCTCGCGAACATCGCCCAGGGCAAGGACCTGCAGACCAGCAAGGACTCGCAGAAGCTGCTGGTCAAGGTCGTCTCGGAGGCAGCGCCGGACTGCGCGCCGAAGCAGTGATCTGAAGTTTCAGGAGGGCGCACAGCGCACAGGGTCGGAACCGGGGGAATGGTTCCGGCCCTTTTCCGTGTCCGCTCCAGAAGCGCGCCTTGTCATGTGACGTCACGCAGTGTCACAAGATCCCCGGAATTCCGCGGCGCACCCTAACGTTGGGCAACATGGCGCGCATGGTGCGCGCATCACCCTCCCCGCTCGACCACATGGAGCCCCCGTGACCACCACCGCCCGCGCGCCGAAGGCGCCCGACACCCGAGGCCCGGTCCGCAAGCTGCTGACCTCCTTCGGGTTCCAGATCCTCGCAGCCCTCGTCCTCGGCATCGCCGCCGGCCTGATCGGCGTCTCCCTCGGCGCCAGCGAGCAGAACCACACCATCCTGTCCGACACGCTCGACCGCATCGGCGGCTCGTACGTCACGCTGCTGAAGGCGGCCGTCGTCCCGCTGATCTTCACCGCGATCGTCGCGAGCATCTCCAACCTGCGCCGCGTGCAGAACGCCGCGCGCCTCGCCGGCCAGACGATCCTGTGGTTCGCCATCACCGCGTTCATCGCGGTGACGATCGGCATCGTGCTCGGCCTGGTCATCCAGCCCGGAAGCAAGGCCGGCGAAGGCCTGAAGACCGGCGAGCCGTACGCGGTCGGCACCTGGTGGAACTTCCTCCTCGGCCTGATCCCGCAGAACTTCCTCGGTCTCAGCGTCTCGAGCTCCCTCGACCCGACCACGAACACCGTCACCTCGGGGGTCGGTTTCAACATCCTGCAGGTCATCGTGGTCGCCGCCGCCGTCGGCATCGCCGCGCTGAAGGCGGGCAAGAAGGCCGAGCCGTTCCTGGCGTTCACCGAGTCGCTGCTCAAGGTCATCCAGCGCGTGCTGTGGTGGATCATCCGCATCGCTCCGCTCGGCACCTTCGGCCTGATCGGCTCCGCCGTCATCAAGTACGGCTGGGACAAGCTCACCGCTCTGGCCTGGTTCGCCGGCGCGATCTACATCGGCCTGGCCATCGTGCTGTTCGTCGTGTACCCGATCCTCGTGAAGACGCACGGACTGTCGATCAAGCAGTACTTCTCGGGCGTGTGGCCGGCGGTGCAGCTGGCATTCGTCAGCCGCTCCTCCATCGGCACCCTGCCGCTCACCGAGCGCGTCACCGAGCGCAACCTCGGCGTCCCCTCCGGCTACGCCTCGTTCGCCGTGCCGCTCGGCGCGACCACCAAGATGGACGGCTGCGCCGCGATCTACCCGGCCATCGCCGCGATCTTCGTCGCTCAGTTCTTCGACGTGACACTCAGCCCCATCCAGTACCTGCTGATCGTGATCGTCTCGGTCGTCGGTTCCGCGGCGACCGCGGGCACCACCGGCGCGATCGTCATGCTCACGCTGACGCTCTCGACCCTCGGCCTGCCGCTGGAGGGCGTCGGCCTGCTGCTCGCGATCGACCCGATCCTCGACATGGGCCGCACCGCGGTGAACGTCGCCGGTCAGGCGCTGGTCCCGACGATCGTCGCCAAGCGCGAGGGCATCCTCGACCTCGACCTGTACAACGCTCCGCGCAACGGTCTTCCCTTCGCCGAGGACATCGACGAGGCGGATGCCGCGGATGCGGCCGAGCCTGAGTCCGGCAAGGAGCCCGTCGCCGCTAAGTGACGACGAGCGGATGCCCGAGCGCCTCGCCCCCACAAGGGGCGGGGCGCTCTCGCATTCCGGGGTCACCGTCGGGCAGCATCCGCTCCCCGGGATGGATCAGAAACGCATGCGCCCCCGCAGGATGGATCAGAAATGCATCCCGGATGCCGATCTCAGGCGCACTTTTGATCCACGCTGCGCGGGGCGCGCCACGGCGCGGGGTCAGGCGCGCGACTGCGGGCGGGTCGCGGCGCGCGTGTCGAGCGCCAGCTCCTCGGCATCCATCGCGGTGATCAGCTCGTGCATGACCTCTTCGCTCAGGTTCCCGGCATCCCGCTCGTCCAGCAGCAGGCGGCGTCGCACCGCCAGCCATCCCTTCGCCATGGCCATGAACTGCTCATGGGTCGGGCGCGGCCTCAGGTCGATCTGCGAGGTCTCGGCATCCGACTCCACCCGGATCAGCCGCTTCGCGAACGCGTCGAACACGGCCAGCTGATCCTCGCCGTGCTTCTTCCCCCACTCGCGCCGCATGTCGCGCAGGTAAGCCTTGCCGGCCTCGCGGCTGCGCTCGCGCACGGCCGCCATTTGCCGGGCATCCTCATGCGCCTCCCGGTCGTCGACGACCTTCAGCGCGCGGATCAGCCACGGCAGCGTCAGTCCCTGCAGCAGCAGGGTGCCGACGGTCACCACGAACGCCACCACGACCAGCGCGTGCGCGGCCTGGGCATCCATCCGGGAGATGTCGGCGGCGGCGAGCGCGGTCGCCAGCGTCACGACACCGCGCATCCCCGCCCACGAGATCACCGCGTTGTCCCGCCACGACAGCTTGGTCTCGGTCAGCCGCTGCCGCAGCTGCTCCTCGGTGAGCGGGCGCCGGCCGCGCCGCTCCACGGTCACCGGCACGCCCGAGCCGCCGTTCTTCATGCGCTCCCACTTGCGCAGGCGCATGCGCGTCCACCACTGGCCCCACGCGCTGGCCGGGTACACGAACAGCGGCCGCACGACCAGCACCACCAGCAGCACCACGACCGACAGCCCGATCACGGGCCAGACCTCGCCGTCGTTGAGATCCGCGACCACCCGAGGGAGCTGCAGGCCGATGTAGGCGAACACGAACGACTCCAGCAGGAAGTCGGCGCTCAGCCACAGCGGCGCCTCCTGCTGCCGAGTCGTGTAGCTCGTCCGAGGAGCGTTGAAGCCCACGTAGAGCCCCATCGCCACCACCGCGATCACGCCGGAGCCGCCGAGCTGCTCGGCGATCGCATAGGCGCCGAACGGTGCGAGCAGTCCGACCGTGCCGTTGATGACCGCGTCGTCGCTGCGCATGCGCAACTGGTGCATGAACAGCCCGAACACCAGTCCGATGAGCACACCGACGATCACGGCCAGCAGGAACTGCCAGATCGTCGCCCAGAAGTTGAAGGCCGCCGGTCCCGCGACGACTGCTGCGGCGAACACGCGATACAGCGTCAGCGAGGTGGCGTCGTTGATCAGGCTCTCACCCGAGAGCACCGTCATCACCCGACGCGGCAGACCGAGCTTCCGGCCGATGGCGGCGGCGGACACGGCATCCGGCGGGGCGACGATCGCCCCGAGCAGCAGGGCGCCGAACGGGCCGAGCTCGGGCAGCAGCCACCACGCGACCAGGCCCACGACGACGGTCGTCACGACCACCAGCCCGATCCCGAGTCTGCGGATCTGCGGCATGGCACGAGCGAAGCTGATGAACGACACGTCGAGCGCCGCCGAGTACAGCAGCGGCGGCAGCACGAGGTTCAGCAGCACATGGCCGTCGATCGAGGGGTTCGGCACGAAGGGCAGGAACGCCGCGGCGAGCGCGACCACCGTGACGAGCAGCGGCGCAGGCCAGCCCCGCCAGCGTGCGATGGCCGCCACCGCGACCGCACCGACGATGACGAAGAAGATGCTCGCGTCCATGGGGGCAAGGCTAACCCTGACCTCCGCGCTCATCCCGGCGCCGGACCGCGCTTCGCCGAGAGCGCCGGATCTCGTCGACGGATGCCGTGCTCACCGCGCGGCGGCGAGCAGCCGGACCACCTCGTCCTCCGAGGTCTGCCGGAAGTCGGTGTAGTACATCCCGACCGCCATGAAGTCGCGCGGAGCGCAGAGACAGACCACCTCATCGGCATCGGTGAGCTGGCTGAGGGCATCCGGCGCCGCCACCGGGACGGCGACCACCACATGCGACGCACCGCGGGCGCGGGCGATCGCGCACGCCGTCCGCATGGTCGCCCCGGTCGCGATCCCGTCGTCCACGATGATCGCGACGCGGCCCTCGATCGGCTCGGCGGGGCGCCCCTCGCGCAGCATCCGCGATCTGCGCTCCACCTCCGCGCGCTCGCGCTGCTCGGCCGCGGCGAGCGCCGCGTCGTCGGCGCCGGTGATGCTGATGACGCCGGCGTTGCGCACGACGGCGCCATCCTCGCCGACGGCGCCCATCGCGACCTCCGGATGCCCGGGCGCCCCGACCTTGCGCACGATCAGCACGTCCAGCGGAGCGGCGAGCGCGCGAGCCACCTCAGCGGCCACGGGCACGCCGCCGCGCGGCAGACCGAGCACGACGCAGTCCTCGTGGGCGCGATGGGTCAGCTCGCGGGCGAGTTCCCGGCCCGCGTCGGCTCTGTCCTCGAAGTTCCACATGGCGTCACCTCATCCCGGATTACGCCGGGCGGATGCGGTGCGTCAAGCCCCTGGCGCACGGGCGTCCCACGCGATCAGCGGTCAGCGTGCGTGCGACCCGGGCGTGGAATGCCGCGGCATCCGCTTCGGTTGCCCCTGATGATGACTTCTGCAGCGCTCTCCGTCCTCGATCTCGTTCCCGTCCGCTCCGGTGCCGACGGCTCCACCCAGACCAGCGCGCAGGCGGTGGCCGCGTCGATGGCGCTCGCCCAGCGCGCCGATGAGCTCGGCTACCGGCGCTACTGGTTCGCGGAGCACCACAACATGCCGTCCGTGGCATCCACCACTCCCCCGGTGCTGATCGCGGCCGCGGCGTCTCGGACGACCCGGATCCGGGTCGGCTCCGGCGGCGTCATGCTGCCCAACCACGCGCCGCTGGTCGTCGCCGAGCAGTTCGCCGCGCTCGAGGCCATCGCGCCCGGACGCATCGACCTGGGCATCGGGCGCGCCCCGGGGAGCGACCCAGTGATCACGCAGCTGCTGCGCCAGTCCGGCACCTCGGGCGACGTGGAGCGCTTCCCCTCGCACGTGCAGGACATCGCGCTGATGCTGCGTCACGAGGGCGCGACCGTGCGGTTCACCAGCGGCGGCGAGTACACCGTGCGGTCGACGCCGATGGCATCCGATGCCCCCGAGATCTGGCTGCTCGGGTCGAGCGACTACTCGGCCCAGCTCGCCGCATCCCTCGGCCTGCCGTACGTGTTCGCGAACCACTTCTCCGGGCAGGGACTGCAGCGCGCCCTCGACCTGTACCGCTCGGCGTTCCAGCCGTCCTCCGTGCTCGAGACGCCGCGAACCTTCCTGACGGCGAACGTCGTCGCCGCCCCGTCCGCCGACGAGGCGGCGGCTCGCGCCCTGCCGCAGCTGCGCATGATGACGCGGCTGCGCCGCAACCAGCCGCTCACCCCGCTGGAGACGGTCGAGCAGGCGCAGCGCGGCCTGGCAGAGGCGGATGCCGGCGAGCAGACGCTCATCGACGGCATCCGCGCCAACTGGTTCATCGGCGCGGGTCCCGAGGTGCGGGAGGCGCTGGACGCCTTCGCCGCGCAGTACGGCGTCGACGAGATCATGATCTCCCCCGTGGCCGGATCTTTCGAGGCCGAGCCGCTCGACGCGACGCCCGGCCGCGTGCAGACCCTGGAGCTGCTCGCGCGCTGAGCGCCTCCGGACGCTCCTTCGAGCTCAGCGCGGATCAATAGTGCATCGCAGATCAGCAGTAGCGCGGCACTATTGATCCAGTCTGTTCGGGCGGATGCATTTCTGATCCACGCTGCGCACGAAGGTCATGCCGCACGCGATGCAATCGCTCGGCGGAGCCGGCCCAGGAACTCCAACGGAAGCCTCAGATCGGCTTGCGTGATGCGGATGACGATCCAACCGCGGTCCTCGAGCTCCCGCTGTCGCTGGATGTCGCGGCGCCACTGGTCCTTGTCCACTCGGTGCCCGTCACCCTCGTACTCGATCGCGATCTTCCACTGCGGATAGGCGAGGTCCACCCGCGCGACGAGCCGCGAGCCGTCGAACTCCTCGTGCTGCACGACGGGTTCGGGCAGCCCTGCGGAGATGATCGCGAGCCTGGTCTCAGTCTCTTTGGGCGATTCCACCTTCTCGCGAGCCAGCCCGAGTGCTTCGCGGATCGTCGCGCTTCCTTTGAACCGCCCCCATGCAGCCAGCCTGCTCGCAACGTCGTCACGGGTGTAGCGGGGTCTGTCCTCGATCAGGCCGGGATAGTTGTCGGCGCCAGTCAGCAGCGCATCCAGCAGTGTGACGGCGTCGGCCAGCGTCAAGTCCGCTGCGCAGCTGAAGACCGCGGAGACCGGATCGACAACGGGCACCCTCCCCACCTTCCAGTTCTCTGCGCGCGACGAGGCGAGGCGACGTCCGGCGACGCCTCGCGTACGCGGCGGACTCTGCTCATGCGGCACGGCGATCTCGAGGTCCTCCGAGAGGAGCCAGCCCGTCGGGTACGGCATCCCCCACCAACGCACGGCGCTGCGACCTACGAGCCGCTGGCCGGGCCGCATCCGCGGGGCGAAGCTGCGCACACGGGCGTGGAACGTCTCGGGCGTCGTCAGCGCCCGCGTTCCATGGAACGGCCGCGCCAGATCGCGGGCATCCGCTCGTCCACGGCCGATACCCGCGTCGGCCGCTTCTCTCACGCTGAAGTGAAGGCCGAGCCGGTCGGGCAGTCGAATCCTGTGTCGCATCCGCCCATGCTCGTGGAAGGCCGGAGGCGAGTGGATGCCGAATCTCAGTACGTGTGGATAAGTCTCAAGGGCTATCCGATGTGCAGGAGCGCTCTTCTTGCTCAGCACGGATCAGAACTGCATCCGATCGACCGGCCCGGCTCAGAAGTGCCTCGCAGAACCCCTCCGCCCGTGCACTATTGATCCATGCCGAGGCGGCCTGGATCCAGCAGGTGCGTTAATGATCGATCCCGCGAAACCGAGCGCTGAGCGCCTACGCCTCGTCGGGCTCGCCGGCGATCAGGCCGCGCAGCCAGTCGCGCGCCTCGACGAACACCTCGTCGGCGTAGCGGTCGGGGTACTGCACGATGCGGCGATCGGCCCGCGGGTAGGAGCCGAGGAACACCACGCGGGGGCTGAACCGGCGGATGCCGAGCAGCGCATCGGCCATGCGCTCGTCGTGGATGTGCCCGTCGGCGTCGAGCACGAAGCGGTACCGCCCCAGCTCGTCGCCGATCGGCCGCGACTCGATCAGCGACAGGTTGATGCCGCGGGTGGAGAACTGCTCCAGCATCTCCAGCAGGGCGCCCGGGCGGTCATCCGGCAGCTCGACGATCAGCGAGGTCTTGTCGGCACCTGTCGGCGCACCCGCGGCGGTCGTGCGCGAGACGAGCACGAAGCGGGTCACGGCGTTGTCGTTGTCGCCGATCTGCTCGGCCAGCACCTCGACGTCCTGGTGCTGCACGATCCCGGGCGCGGCGATCGCGGCCTGCGCCGGCAGCGTCCCGTCGAGGATGCCCAGGGCGGATGCCACATTGCTCGCCGCCGGAACATGGGCGTGCCTGGGGAGGTGCGCTCCGAGCCAGCCGTGGCACTGCGCGTAGGCGACGGGGTGCGCCGCGATGACCTGCACGTCCTCGAGCTTCGTCCCGGGTGCGCCCACCAGCACGAAGTTCACCTTGACGAGGTACTCGCCGATGATCCGCAGGCCCGGGTTCGTCGCCAGGGCGTCCAGCGTCGTCGAGACGCCGCCCTCGATCGAGTTCTCGATCGCGATCATCGCGGCATCCGACACCCCCGACAGCACGTCGGCGAGTGCCTCGCCGACGTTGTGCACGGGCTTCCACTCGTGGCCGCGCGCCTCGGGCACCTGGTCCAGCGCCGCCTCGGTGAAGGTTCCAGCAGGGCCCAGGTAGCTGTACGTGCGGCGTTCGGTCACCCGGCAAGCCTAGTCCCGGGCATCCGCCGGGTTACGGCGGGCGATCCTCACGGGCTGCGCGTGCGCTTCGCGCGGAGATGTACGCCTGCCGCGGACGGAATCCGGCATCCGATCCGCGCGAAGCGCACATTCCCGCGTGAACCGTACGGCACAGGCGGCCCTGATGTCCGCCCGCTTGCATCCGGCCGACTCGGAAGATGCGCAACGGCCACCTGCGGGGCAGACTATGCACATGACGAGCCGTGCAGGCCTCCCCGCGGAGGAAAAGGACCTCATCGATGTCGACGAGCTGATCGCCGCGTACTACGACCGGCATCCGGATCCGAAGGTCGCGACGCAGCGCGTCGTCTTCGGAACCAGCGGCCATCGCGGCTCGGCGCTGTCGTCCAGTTTCAACGAGGACCACATCCTCGCGACCACGCAGGCGATCGTCGACTACCGCAACGGGCAGGGCATCACCGGCCCTCTGTTCCTCGGCCGCGACACCCACGCGCTGTCGCTGCCCGCCGAGCGCAGCGCCATCGAGGTGCTGATCGCGAACGGCGTGGACGTGCGGGTCGACTCGCGGGATGCCTGGGTGCCGACGCCCGCGCTCAGCCACGCGATCCTCACCTACAACCGCGGCCGTGCGGCGGACGACGCCGGACGCGCGGACGGCATCGTCGTCACCCCGTCGCACAACCCTCCCCGCGACGGCGGCTTCAAGTACAACCCGCCGCACGGCGGCCCGGCCGACACGGATGCCACGGGCTGGATCGCCCAGCGCGCCAACGAGCTGATCGAGGCGAAGCTCGAGGGCGTCAAGCGGGAGAGCTTCGCCGACATCGACTGGGATGCCATCACCGGATACGACTTCCGCGACGCGTACGTGCGCGATCTGCCGAACATCATCGACATCGACGCGATCAAGCGCGCGGGCGTGCGCATCGGCGCAGACCCGCTGGGCGGTGCGTCGGTGGAGTACTGGCAGCTCATCAAGGACATGCACGGGCTCGACCTGACGGTCGTGAACCCCGAGGTCGACCCGACCTGGCGCTTCATGACGCTGGACTGGGACGAGAAGATCCGGATGGATCCGTCGTCGCCGTCGGCCATGGCATCCCTGGTCGCCAAGAAGGGCGACTTCGACGTGCTCACCGGCAACGACGCCGACGCCGACCGGCACGGCATCGTCACCCCGGATGCCGGGCTGATGAACCCCAACCACTACCTCGCCGTCGCGATCGACTACCTGTTCTCGCACCGCGCCTCGTGGCCGCGCGACGCCGCGATCGGCAAGACCCTGGTGTCGTCGATGATCATCGACCGGGTCGCCGAGTCGCTGGGCCGCCGTCTGCTGGAGGTGCCGGTCGGCTTCAAGTGGTTCGTGCCCGGCCTGCTCGACGGATCCGTCGCGTTCGGCGGCGAGGAGTCCGCCGGGGCGTCGTTCCTGCGCCACGACGGAAGTGTGTGGTCGACCGACAAGGACGGCATCCTGCTGTGCCTGCTGGCCGCGGAGATCATCGCGGTCACCGGCAAGTCGCCCTCCGAGCGGTATGCAGAGCTCGAGGTCGCCTTCGGGGCATCCGCCTATCAGCGCGTGGACGCGCCGTCGACGCCGGAGCAGAAGGCGACGCTCGGCAAGCTGGCTCCGGATGCCGTGACCGCCACCGACCTCGCCGGTGAGGAGATCACCGCGAAGCTCTCGCACGCCCCAGGGAACGGCGCGGCGATCGGCGGTCTGAAGGTGCAGACCGAGCACGCCTGGTTCGCCGCGCGCCCTTCGGGCACGGAGGACGTCTACAAGCTGTATGCCGAGAGCCTGCTCGGGCCCGAGCACCTCGCGAAGGTGCAGGAGGAGGCCCGCGCGGTGGTCAGCGCCGCGCTCGGGGGCTGAGCGGGACGCGAGTGCCGCCCGCGTCGCGAGCACGGCGACACCGGCACGACCCGAGAACGGATGCACGGCCAGATCGCGGCTTCGATCGTGCATCCGTTCCCGGGTCGTGCATCCGTGCCTGTCAGTCCCCGCCCGGCGAGCCCAGCAGCTCGCGGACGCGGCTGGAGATGCGGGTGAACTCGGGCGTCTCGAGCGTCTGCGCGTACCCGCGCTCGGCGGGCAGGTCCACGCGGTGCTCCTCGAGGATGCGGCCGGGGCGAGGGCTCATCACGACCACCCGGCTGGCGAGGTAGACCGCCTCGGCCACCGAATGGGTGACCAGCAGCACGGTGGTGCCGGTCTGCGCCCAGATGCGGTTGAGCTCGACGTTCATCTTCTCGCGCGTCAGCGCGTCCAGCGCGCCGAAGGGCTCGTCCATCAGCAGCACCCGCGGCTCGTGCAGCAGGGCACGGCACAGCGACACGCGCTGCTGCATGCCGCCGGAGAGCTCGTGCGGGAGCGCCTTCTCGAACCCGGTCAGACCGGTCATCTCGATCAGCTCGTCGGCCCGGGCCTGCGCCTTCTTCGAGTCCATGCCGCGCATCTCCGCCTGCAGCAGGATGTTGCCGCGCACGCTGCGCCACTCGAGCAGAGCCGCGCGCTGGAACACGTAGCCGATGTCCTGCCGAGGGCCCGTCACGTCCTCGCCGTTGAGCCTGACCCTGCCGGAGCTCGGCAGGGTCAGGCCGGCGACGGCCTTCAGCAGCGTCGACTTGCCGCAGCCCGAGGGCCCGGCGATGGTGATGAACTCCCCCGCCTGCACGTCCAGGTCGACGCCCTCCAGCGCCGACACCCGTCCGCGCTTGGAGGCGAAGGTGATCGAGACGTCGGTGATCTCCAGCGCCGCGCTCGTCTGCGTCATGTCGGTCATCTCCTGATCCGGGTACGGGGTGCCGCGGTCACTTGCCGGGGGCGAAGGACGCGTCGAAGTAGGTCTTCACGTCACCGTCGCCCGAGATCAGGCCGGCCTTCGACAGCACGTCGAGCGTGGCCTGCCAGTCCTCGGTGGCGTTGGTTCCGGGTGCCTTGCCCTCGGTCGCCTTGGTGCTGAGCAGCTTGATGGTCTCGTTCCACTGGTCCAGCAGCACGTCCTTTGCGGGCATCTGCGGGTCCTTGCCCGCCATCGACGCGACGGCCGCCTCGGGGTCCTTCTGCGCGGCGGCGAACGCCTCGGAGGTGGCCGCCACCATCTCCTTGACCAGCTCGGGCTTGTCCTTGATGGTGTCGTCGGGCGCGATCAGGCCGTTGCTGTAGAAGTTCAGGCCGGCGTCGGAGTAGCGCAGGTAGGTCATCTTCTTGCCGCTCTTCGCCGCGATCGTGGGTCCCTGATCGTGCGCGAAGCCGATCAGCCCGTCGACCTGGCCGGAGAGCACGGCCGCGATCTTGCCTGCGGGGTCGAGGTTCTGCTGCTTGACGTCGGACTCCTTCAGCCCGACCGCCTCGAGGTACAGCGGGAACGTCGTGGTCGGAGCGTCGCCCGCCGAGACCGCGATCGTCTTGCCCTCGAGGTCCTCGGGCTTCTCGATGCCGGAGTCGGCGAACACCTGCACGGCCGACGGCGTGGTCTGCAGGAAGACGCCGACGCTCTTGATCGCCACGCCCTTGTCGATGTTGGCGAGCACGGCGGGCGTGTCGGCCCAGCCGAAGTCGACCTGCTTCTGGCCGACGGCCTGCGCGGTCTTGGTGGATCCCTGACCGGCCTTGATGGTCAGGTTGATCCCGTGCTCCTTGAAGATGCCCTTCTCGACGCCGTAGTAGAACGGCGCGTGCTCACCGTACGGGTACCAGTTGAGCATCAGGGTGACGTCGGTGAGCTGCTTGTCGCCCTTCGCCGGGGTGCCGCCGTCGCCCGCCGGCGCGGAGGCGCCGCAGCCGACCAGGGCGAGCGCGGATGCCGTGATGACGGCGAGGGTGCTGAGGATGGATGCTGACTTCTTCATCAGTGCTCCTTGTGTGTGATGGTGCAGGGTGCGGATGCTGGGGGGCTCAGAGGCGGACGGTCGCGGCGCCGACGTCGCGCTTGGACGCGTGCCACGGGATGAGGAACTTCTCGGCGATCTGGATGATCGCGAACAGCAGCACGCCCATCAGCGACATGATGATGAGCGCGGCGAACAGCATCGCCGTGTCGAGGTTGCCGTTGGCCTGCAGGATGACGTAGCCGAGGCCCTCGTTCGCCCCGACGAACTCGCCCACGACGGCACCGGTCACGGCGAGGGTGGCAGCCACCTTCAGACCGGAGAGCAGCTCCGGCAGTGCCGCTGGCAGCCGCACCTTGGTGAAGGTGCGCCAGCGACCGGCGCCCATCGTGGACGTCAGCTGCAGGATCTCGGGGTCGACGGAGCGCAGGCCGGCGAGGCCCGAGATCACGACGGGGAAGAACGCCATCAGCACGGCGACCAGGATCTTCGGCTCCATGCCGAATCCGAGCCAGACGATGAACAGCGGCGCGATGGCGATCTTGGGGATGACCTGCGCGAACAGGATCACGGGGTAGAGCGTCTGCTCGAGGCCCCGCGAGTAGACCATGATCACGGCGACGAACAGGCCGACGATCACCGCGATGACGAATCCGACCAGCGTCTCGTAGGTGGTCACCCAGGTGTGCTGCGCGAGGTAGGCGGCGTTGTTCGCGAAGGCCGCCCAGGTGTCGCCGGGCGACGGGATGATGAACGGCTTGACCCACTTCATGGCGGTGACGAGCCACCAGATGAGCAGCACGGCGACGACGAACACGACCGGATGCCAGCTGCGCTGCCACCAGCGGACGAAGGCGTTCGGCTCGCCCGGCGCCTGAGCGAGCGCGAGCGACATGGTGGCGTTCTGCGTTGAAGTCATGGGGTCCTCGACGTCGTCGTCAATGATGAGATCGATTTCGGGAAAGCGCATTCCGAACCGTTGCTGCGAGTCTATGTCGCGCATCGGGGAGTGTCAATCCGGCCGGATGCTGGGCCGCGCACCGCGCACACGGGCGGGCGCGGACCTGCACACAGACACGACATGGCACAGTTGCACGACGCGGGAACGATTGCACGGGCAGATCGCCGAATCGGTCGTGCAGGCGTTCCCCGGCCGTGCATCCGTACCCGCTCGCGTCCGGTCCGCAGGCGCGGCCAGGGCGGGTCAGGCGTGGGGATCAGGCCAGGCGGCGGGCCAGTTCCGCGCCGGCCTCGCGCAGCCAGCGGGCGGGCTCAGCCAGAGCGGATGCCGATGATCCGGCGAGCTCGGTGAGCGAGATCGAGCCGGCGAACAGGCCGGTGTCGGCGTCATCCGTGATGCGCCCCGCCACCACGGCGGCGCGGACGCCGGCATCCGAGGCCACCGAGGCCACGAACGACGGCACCTTGCCGTCGCCGGACTGCCCGTCGTACGAGCCCTCCCCCGTGACGACCAGATCGGCGCCCGCGAGAGCGTCCGCGAGGCCGATCAGACGGGCGACCTCCCCGGCACCGGGCAGCAGTCGCGCGCCCCAGGCGACGAGCGCGCCGCCCACGCCGCCGGCGGCACCGGCCCCTGGCGTCGAAGGATCGAGGTCGAGCAGCTGTGCGAGCGCGGCGAGGCCGGCATCCGCGACGGCGCGATCCACCGCATCCGTGAGCCCCTTCTGCGGGCCGAACACCTCGGCGGCGCCGCGCGGTCCGGTGAGCGGATTGGTCACATCGCTGAGCACGAGCGTCTCGGGTGCGGGACGCAGCGCGGTCAGATCCGCCCGAACGATCGAGGCGAGACCGCGGGCGCCACGAGCTGCGTCGGCACCGTCAGCAGCGAGGAACCGCGCGCCCAGAGCGCGCAGCATGCCCGTGCCGCCGTCGGTGGATGCACTCGAGCCGATCCCGAGGACCAGGCGCGAGACACCGTGGTCGAGAGCCGCAGCGATCGCCTGCCCGAACCCGGTCGAGTCCGCATCCCACGGGCGCAGCTCGCCGAGCAGCTCGATCCCCGAGGTGGATGCGAGGTCGATCACGGCCGTGCCGCCCGGGGCATCCGCGGATGCCGGGAGCAGCAGCCACGACGTCTCCACCGGCGCACCGGCCGGGCCGTCGACGGTGAGGGGCATCCGCTCCGCGCCGGGCACTGCGGCCGCGAAGGCCGCCACCGTGCCCTCTCCCCCGTCGGCCATGGGCCGCAGCACGAGCTCCGCATCCGGAGCGACCTGCACCCAGCCCTGGGCGAGTGCCTGAGCGGCGTCCGCCGCCGTGATGGTCCCCTTGAAGCTGTCCGGCGCGAAGACGACCCTCATCGAGCGATCCCGGGCGTGCTGTCGCGCACGAGCACCTCGATCTCCATCGGCGGCTGCTCCCACTCGTCGGCCACGGTCGCGCGGAACGCCTGATAACCGAGCTCGCTGAGCGGCACGCGCACGGTGGTGAGCTGCGGGGTCACGTCGCGGCTGACCGGCACGTCGTCGAATCCGCATACCGCGATGTCCTCGCCGACCGTGCGGCCCGCGTCCCGGATCGCGGTCATCGCCCCGATCGCCACCACATCGCTGAGCGCGAAGATCAGCGTGCCCGGCTCCACGCCGGCGGCGAGCGCCTCGGTCATCGAGGCCGTGCCCGACTCCCGCTCGAAGGTGCCGCGGTGCACGCGGACGACCTCGCCACCTCCGGCCGTGAAGCCGGCCGTGAAGCCCGCCAGCCTGTCGTCCGAGGTGCTCACGCCCTCGGAGGCTCCGATCCCGATCGCGCGCCGGTATCCGAGCGCCGCCATCGAGCGGCCGAGCTCCTCGGATCCCTCCCGGTTCGGGATGCGGATGCTGCGATCGCCGCCCGCACCGAAGGTGACGGTGCGGCCGCCGAGCGACGCGAACTCCGCCAGCTCGTCGACGGCGGCGGCGTCCCGCTCGCCGGATCGGGATGCCGCGAGGATCACGCCACGGGGACGCTGGCCGCGCAGCGCGTGCAGGATGCGCGCCTCGCGCTGCGGCTCGCGCTCGGTGATCGCGATCGTCACGATCAGCCCCTGCTCGTCGGCACCACGGGCGACGCCGGAGGCGATCAGTCCGAAGTACGGGTCGGCAATGTCGGCCACCAGCAGCGCGATCACGGGAGAGGTGCCGCGCGCGATCGTCTGAGCGGAGACGTTCGCGGTGTAGCCGAGTTCGGCGGCGGCCTGCTCGACGCGTTCGCGGAACGATTCGGCGACCTTTCGCTCGGAGCCGTTCAGCACCCGGGAGGCCGTCGCGAGGGAGACGCCGGCCGCCGCGGCCACGTCGTGCAGCGTCGGCGCGGAGCGCGCCGCCCTGCTCCGGGAAGTGTTTTCCTGGATGGTCATGCCCTGAGCCTACTGCGCTCCCGGGCGCGCTGGCCGTCACGGGGCCTTCGGCCCCACGTCGGCCGTGGTGAGCGGTGCACGGGTCGCCGGTGCGGTGGTGACCTCATGCGCTCCTACGTCGTACGCCCCGGTGCGGGCGCGTCCGTCGATGTCGTCGGTCACCCAGTTCGCGTGGTTCGTCTGGGAGGCGGCGTCGACGGCGGGGCTGGATGCCCCGATCCGCCAGGTGCCTGCGGCATCCTTCGCGAGCTGCGGGTTCACCCTGATGAAGCCGACCTTCGGGATGTTGCCGTTGGCCGCCGCGCCCCACAGGATGTTGCCGCGCCAGTAGAAGTCCTGCATGAGCGGGACGTCGGCGAGCGTGCCGCTGTCGCTCTGGATGATGTTGTCGACGATGGTGACGTTGAGCGGCGGGACCGTGCGGTTCGTCTCACCGCTGATGCCGTCGGTGCCGCCCACGACGGTGTTCAGTGCGATGCGGATGCGGTCGGGGGCGTCGTTCTGCTTGCGCGAGTCCGAGGGCTCGCCCTCGTAGTGGTCCCGCAGCGTGCCCGACCCGACGACGATGGCGCTCTTGCTGAGCCCGGCGAGATAGTTGTCGATGATCTCGTGGTCGTTGCCGTAGATGCGGATGCCGTTGGCGCCGTCCATGATGCGGTTGCCGACGACGGTGTTGTCGTTGCCGTGGCGCAGCACGATGCCGCCGAAGCTGTTGCGGATCGTGTTGTAGCGCACCGTGTTGCCGCTGGACTTGATCGAGATCGTCTCCGGATCGCCGTTGGCGTTCTCGAACAGGTTGTACTCGACGACGGCTCCCGCGACGCTCAGCGCGCGCGGGCTGACTCCCAGACGGATGCACTCGCCGCCGTTCTTGCCGCTGAAGCTCTGGTCGGAGAAGTAGTTGTGGTGCACCCGCACGCCGGTGGCCATGTCGGTGGTGCCCGCGCCCTCGATGCCGAGATAGACGCCGATGGTGCTCTTGCCGTGGAACCAGCTGTACTCCACGACGGAGTCGTCGGCGCGGATGATCAGGTTGTGCTCCGCGCTCTGCGCGAAGACGAACTCGTCCCGGCTGAACGTGATGCGCCTGCTGTCGGCCGGCACGTCCAGGGTGGTCGACTGCGTGAACCGGAACCCCTGGACGACGACGTCGTGCGCGCCCGAGAACGTGAAGCTCTTCGAGCCGCTGAGGGTCACGCCGCCGACGGTCTCGGCCTTGATCGTCACGGGCGCCCCCGCGGTCCCTCCTCCGGAGACGTCGATGCTTCCGGAGACGCTGTAGGAGCCGTTCTTCAGCACGATGGTGTCGCCGGCATCCGCATCGTCGATCGCCGACTGCAGCGCGGAGATCGAGCTGACGACGGTCGCGGTGCTGCCGGGCTCACCGGGGGTCGTCCCCGACGGCGTGACGGCGATGTTCGTGAGACCGGTGACGGCGTGCGCGACCGTGTTCGTGTCCATCACGACATTGGGGGCGTCCGCGCACTTGGACGTGGAGGTGACGTTGACGGCGTACTGCCCGACGCCGCCGAGGTCGGAGCTGTTGCCGCGCCAGATGTTGCCGCAGCCGGATCCGGTGAGCGGGTTGTGGGTCTCGTAGCCGTTCGCGAAGACACCCGGCGAGGCGAACGTGCCGGTGTTGCCCTCGAACAGGTAGCCGTTGCCCTTCACGTCCACCCAGGAGTCGGCGGAGTTCTCGCCGGACAGCCCGGTGCCGTTGAAGGCGTTGCCGCGCACGATCCCGTCTCGCGTTCCCTCCTTGACGTCGATCAGCTCAGCCGCGACGCCGGGACCGATCCTGTTGTCGAGCACCTGGATGCGGTCGGAGCGGTCGAAGCCGCTCGCGTCGGCGTAGCAGTCGTAGTTGGAGTTCGCCGAGCCGAGGTAGACCGCCTCGCCGTAACCCGGCTTCACGAGTCCGGTGCGCACGATCTCGGAGTTGCGCAGCACTCCGTCGGCGGACGAGCGGCGGAAGTGCACGCCCTCCTCGGCGATGTCGCGCACCAGCACTCCGTCGATGGTGACGTGGGTGGCGCCGTCGAGCACGATGCCCTTCTTCGAGTCGGCGACCGTGAGCCCGGTGACGTTCCAGTAGGAGGCCCCGAACAGCCACAGCCCGTATCCGGAGTTCCAGTCGGCGGATGGCGCCGGGCAGCCCGACAGGGTTCCGGAGGAGGCCTCGTTGATGATCACGGCGTCACGCGGACCGGTGAGGGTGATCGGCGCGGATGCCGTGCCCGCGGTCTCGGCGACGAAGCTGCCGCGGTACGTGCCCGCCGCCAGCTTGATGGTCTGTCCCGGCTTCACCGCCGCGAGGGCGCTGGTCAGCTGGGCGGCGGTGGAGACGCCGATGACGTCACCGGTCGAGGGGTCGGTGCCTCCGGTGCCGGCGGTGCCGTACACCTTCAGGTCGTAGAGGGAGTAGCCATAGCTCGTGCCGCGGGCGGTGCCGTAGACACGCAGGTAGCGGCCGGTGCCGGTCAGGTTCGTGAACTCGTCGGTGCCTCCGTCGCCCGCCGATTCCGTGGCGAGGGTCGACCAGGCGGTTCCGTCCGGAGAGATCTCGACGCGATACTTGGTCGCATAGGCGGCCTCCCACTTCAGCACCACCTTCGACACCGTCGCACCCGCTCCCAGATCGACGCGGATCCACTGCGGATCCACACCCTCCTCACTCGCCCAGCGCGACGTCGTGACATCCGCATCGACCGCCTTCGCCCCCTCGAAGCCCGCCCCCTCCGTCGACGACGTCGCCGTCGGCCGACCCTGCGAGATCAGCGTCACCGCCCCCGGGTCCCCGCTCGTATCATCCGCCTGAGCGGCCCCGGACTGCACTGTCAGGCCCAGCGGGATGACGAGCGCGGCTGCCGTCAGCGCCGTCAGCGCCCTGCGGCGGAGGGAGAGGTGGGCATAGGACATCGTCGTCTCCTGCACGTTCGAAGCGGTTCACGACCAGCCTGATCGACTGTTCGTAAAACTTCTTACCATGGGAGATCGGGGCAGCACCAGACTTTTTGGCAAACGCTTGCCAGATTCGATGACGCAACCGTCCACGCACGGCCCGCGCTGCGACGTCGCACGTCAGGTGCGGGCGAGCCAGCCCCGCAGCGTCGTGGCTTCGGGCGCGAGCAGAGCCGGATCGTCACCGGGGACGAACTCGAGCAGGGCGTCGCGAGGCGGAACGGGCAGAGCGGATGCCGCAGCGCACAGCGCCTGCCACATCCCCTGCCGCTCATGCAGGCGCAGGCGCTCGTTGAACGGCCACCAGGAGAACACGTGCACGGCGCTCGTGTGCGCGGCGACCGCGTCGAACTCGGCGAGGGCCGTCGCGTCCGGGGCGTCGACCGAGGGCTGCCAGTACGTGGACAGGGCCGGCACGTCGGCGAGCAGGCGCAGCACGGCATCCGGATCGTCGGCGATCGTGCCGCGGTGATACTCCAGCGCGAGGCCGATCCCCCGCTCGGACGCCTCGGCCGCAGCATCCCTCAGCCGTGCGACGATCTGCGCGTACTGCGCGGGCGAAGCATCCGCGGAGTCCACGTGCCCCGCCCAGATCCGCACGCGATCAGCGCCGAGCGCCTCGGCACTGTCGAGGATCGGGGTGAGCGCCTCGTCGGCGCCGGCACGGAAGTACGAGCCGTACGAGCAGACCGCGAGACCGCCGTCCGTCGTCGCCCGGGCGACCTGCGCTGCGCGTTCGACGTCGCCGGGCGGCACGTGCACATCGCCGCCCCACTCGATCACCTCGAGCTGCGCCTCCGCGGCGAGCGCCACGATCTCCTCCGGCGCGAGCTGCCGGAACGTCACCGAGCAGAGCCCTGGTCGCATGGTCATCCCTTCATCTTCGCCCAGTCGTCCTTCGTCCCGCTGCGCTCGCTCGGGAACCGGCTCCAGAGCGAGGAGCGGAGCGATGAGACGAACGGCGGGTCAGCCCAGATGCGGGCTGACCGCTTCCGCGAACGACGCCACGGTGCGGGCGATGACCGCGTCCGGGGCATCCGCCCAGATCTCGGCGTTGAACAGCTCCACCTCGACGTCGCCGGTGTAGCCGGCGTCCGCCACGGCCCGCGTCAGCGAGGCGAAATCGATCACGCCGTCGCCCGGATAGTGCCGCGAGAGCAGCACGTCCTCGGCGAGCGGCGTCTTCCAGTCGCACACCTGATAGCTGGCGATGCGGCCCTCGCGCCCCGCGCGGGCGATCTGCTCGAGCACCTGCGGGTCCCACCAGATGTGGAACGAGTCGACGACGGCGCCGACGACCGCGGGTTCGAAGTCGGATGCGATGTCCAGCGCCTGACCGAGCGTGGAGACCACGGCACGGTCGGAGGCGTACATCGGATGCAGCGGCTCCACGGCCAGGGTCACACCGTGGTCCCGCGCGAAGGGCGCCAGCGCACCGAGCGCGTCACGCACCCGCTCCCTGGCGCCGATGAGGTCCCTCGACCCCTCGGGCAGGCCGCCCGCAACGAGCACGAGCACGGCCGCGGAACCCGGAGCGCCGGCAGCGGCCAGCGTCGCCGTCTCCTCGATGGCACGACGGTTCTCGTCCAGGGCGGCGACGCGCTCGGGCCCCTCGGGGAGCGTGAAGAACCCACCACGGCAGTGGCTGGAGAAGCGCAGACCGGAATCGGCCAGCATCCGAGCCGCCGTGTCGAGACCGACCTCGTTGACCGGCTCACGCCACAGGCCGATGGACTGCACGCCGGCGTCGGTGGTCGCCTTCAGCGCGGTCGCGAGATCGGCGTACTTGATGGTCGCCTGGTTGATCGACAGGCGGGGATCCGCAGCGCTCACAGGCTGACTCCGTTCAGGCGCAGCATCCCGTGCCAGCGCTCGCGCGCGAGCTCCGGGTCCTCCAGGGCGAGCGAGGCGTTGGCCAGCTCGACGATCCGCGACAGGTGCGGCAGGCTGCGCGCGGAGTGCAGGCCGCCGACCATCTGGAACGCGGGCTGGTGGCCGTTCAGCCAGGACAGGAATGCGACGCCGGTCTTGTAGTAGAACGTGGGCGCGGCGAACACCTGACGGCTGAGCTCCTCCGTCGGACCGAGGATGCGCTGGTACGCCGCCGCATCACCGGCATCGAGCGCCTGGATGGCAGCCGAGGCGACGGGAGTGATCGCCGCGAAGGCGCCGAGCAGCGCGTCGGAGTACGGCCGGGCTCCGGTGCCGGAGTCGCCGATGAGCGAGACGTAGTTGAAGTCGTCGCCGGTGAACATCCGCACGCCCTCGGGAAGGCGCTCGCGCACCGAGATCTCGCTCTCGGCGTTGAGCAGGCTCATCTTCACGCCCGCGACCTTGCCCGGGTTCTCGGCGATGATGTCCAGCAGCACGCCGGATGCCGTCTGCCAGTCATCGGCACCGAAGTACCCGGACAGCTCGGGATCGAACGCGGTGCCGAGCCAGTGCAGCACGACGGGAGTGGTGGCCGAGGACAGCACCTCGCGGTACACGCGGCGGTAGTCGTCGGCGCCGTCCGCCACGCGGGCGAGATGGCGGGATGCCATCAGCACGGGGCCCGCTCCCTGCTCCTCGGTGAAGTGCAGCTGCGACTTGTACGCGTCGACCACCTGGTCGAGGGAGATGTGCGTCTCCTCCACGTGGTCGGTGTTGACGCCGACCACGACGGAGCCGCCCTCCTCGCGGGCCACCTGAGCGCTGCGCGAGATGAGCTCGCGCGTCGCGGCGGCGTCGAGGCCCATGTTCCGTTGCGCGGTGTCCATGGCATCCGCGACGCCCAGACCCCACGAGTAGACGTTCCGACGGAACGCGAGCGTCGAGTCCCAGTCGATGTCGGCGGGCTGACCCGGGGTGTTGTCGCCCCAGACGACCGGCACGACGTGCGCGGCGGCATAGGCGACGCGCGAGCGCAGCGGCGCGGTGGGCCGCTGATACCCGCCGGACGAGTTCAGCTCGGCATCCGTCAGTGCCCCGGATGCCGACAGCAGGCGCAGCGTGCTCACAGCGCGAGCTTCTCGATCGCGATCTTGCGGCCCTCGGCGCTGGAGGCGAGGCCGGCCTCGGCGAACTGCACGCCGCGGGCGCCGGCCAGCAGGTCGAAGCCGTAGTCGGTGCCGAGCACGTACGACTCCAGGTACTCCTCCCACTGCTGGCGGAAGCCGTTCAGGAAGACGTCGTTGGTGGGGACGTCCTGCCAGTCGGCGTCGTAGTCGTGGGTGTCCTCGAGGTCGGGGTTCCACACCGGCTTCGGGGTGGCGTTGCGCGGCTGGATCTTGCAGCCGAAGAGGCCGACCACGGCCGACCCGTGCGTGCCGTCGACCTGGAACTCGACCAGTTCGTCGCGGTTCACGCGCACGGTCCACGAGGAGTTGATCTCGGCGATGATGCCGCCCTCCAGCTCGAAGATGCCGTACGCGGCGTCCTCGGCGGTGGCGTCGTAGTGCTCGCCCTTCTCGTCCCAGCGGTCGGCGATGTGCACGGCGGCCTGTGCGTAGACGCTCTTGACCTCGCCGAACAGGTTCTCGAGCACGTAGTTCCAGTGCGGGAACATGTCGGTGATGATGCCGCCGCCGTCCTCGGTGCGGTAGTTCCAGCTGGGGCGCTGGGCGGGCTGCCAGTCGCCCTCGAACACCCAGTAGCCGAACTCGCCGCGCACGGAGAGGATGCGGCCGAAGAAGCCGGAGTCGATCAGGCGCTTGAGCTTCTGCAGGCCGGGGAGGTACAGCTTGTCGTGCACGACGCCGGTCTTCACGCCCGCGGTCTTCGCGAGCTGCGCGAGCTCGATCGCCTCCTCCAGCGACTCGGCGGTGGGCTTCTCGGTGTAGATCGCCTTGCCCGCGGCGATGGCCTTGCGGATGGCGGTGGCGCGCGCCTTGGTCACCAGGAAGTCGGCGTAGATCTCCCACTGCGGGTCGGCGAGCGCGGCGTCGAGATCGGTGGTGTAGTCGGCGATGCCGTGCTTGGCGGCGAGCTCGGCGAGCTTCTCCTCGCTGCGGCCGACGAGGATCGGCTTGACGGTCACCTTCGACCCGTCGGAGAGCTCGATGCCGCCCTGGTCGCGGATCGCGAGGATCGAGCGCACCAGGTGCTGCCGGTAGCCCATGCGTCCGGAGACGCCGTTCATGATGATGCCGATCTCGCGCACGTTCGCCATTGGTGTTTCCGTTCTGTTCGGGAAGTCGGTCGCGCCGCCGGATGACTCGGTAAGCGCTTTCCCATATCAAAGCAGGTTGTTCCGTGGAGCGCAAGGCCCGCTTGCGCGCGTCAGCGCCCGAGCGCGTCCAGCAGCTCGGCGAAGTGATTGAGGTCGCCGGCCGACCAGGCCCGCAGGCGAGCGCCGATCCGCTGCTCGTAGGCCGCGCGGGCCGCGGCCACGCGCTCCCTCGCCAGCTCCGTGGGCGCCAGGCTGCGCGCGCGGCGGTCATCCGGGTCGCGGACGCTGTCGACCAGACCGAGCTCGGTGAGGTGACGCACCTGCCTGCTGACCGCCGACTTGTCCGCCTGCACGCGCTCGATGATCTGCCCGGCCGTGGTCGCCTCGCCGCTCACGATGCCCACCAGCACCTGGTAGCCCAGCGGCTGCAGGTCGGGATGCACGGTGGCCGCCGCCTCGCGCCAGCCGATCCGGATGCGCGCGAACAATCGGCCGAGCTCCCGCTCCACGCGTTCGACCGCAGCGTCCAGCTCCGCCCCGTCGAGCGTGGGTTCGGACGCATGCTCACTCATGCCCGCCAGCTTACGGCGAAGCCCGCCTCCCGAATCGGGAGGCGGGCTTCAGCACGGTGGAGCGGATGCCGCGGATCAGACCTCGGCGAGCAGCCGGAACACCTTCGAGGCGGCCTGCACCTCTTCCGGCGTCAGCTCGGCGAGCACCGAGCGCATCCGCTCGGCGTTCTCGGCCCGCAGCTGGACCAGCACGGCCGAGGCCTCGGGCGTGGCCGTCAGCACCCGGAGGCGCCCGTCGCGCTCATCCGGCCGCGACTGCAGCAGGCCGAACTCCTCGAGCATCCGGATCTGCCGGCTCACGACCGACTTGTCCATCTCGAACAGGTCGGCGAGCCGGTGGGCGCTCGTGTCCCCGTTGCGGGCGATGTACGCCAGCAGCTTGTAGCCGGAGGGCTGCAGGTCGGGGTGCATCCGGGAGGCCGACTCCTTCCACAGCGCCTTCGCACGCGCGAAGATCAGGTTCATATGAGCCTGGAAGTCCGCGAGCGTGTCATCGGCGGTCTGCGGATCGACCATGTCAGCGCACCTGGTCCTCGTCACCCGTGCCGTCGTCGTCGCGCTCCAGCACCAGGACACGGCCGGAGGCGGACTCCGCGCCGTCCGCATCGATGACGCGGATGCTGCCGGTGGCGGCACCCACCTCGGCCTCGGCGACCTCGATCGCCGACTCCTCGGCGTTGGCGCGCAGCTGCTCGGCGGAGTTCTTCGTCGAGAGCGGCTTGTTGCGGATGAACGCGATGGCGATGACGCCGATCACGGCCAGCGGGATGGCGATGACGAAGGCATCCGCGATGCCGTGGCCGTACGCGGACTCGACGATGCTGCGGATCGACTCGGGCAGGTCGGACATCTTCGGGACGTTGCCCGAGTCCAGCGCCTTCAGCGCCTGGAGGTCGGACGGCGAGCTGGGCTTGAACCCCTTGAAGCCGTCGACGATGTAGTCCTTGACGTTGGTGGCCAGGATCGAGCCCATGATCGTCACGCCGATGGTGCCGGCGATGGTGCGGAAGAAGTTCACACCGGACGACGCCGCGCCGAGCTGCTGCGGCGGAGTGTCGTTCTGCACGATCAGCGTGAGGTTCTGCATCACCATGCCGAGGCCGGCGCCGAGCACGAACATGTAGACCGCGACGAGGATGAACGGGGTGTCGTAGCGCAGCGTGGCCATCAGGCTGACGCCGGCGAGTGCGAGCACCGAGCCCAGCAGCATCCAGCTCTTCCACTTGCCGAAGCGGCTGACCAGCTGACCGATCACGATCGACGCACCCATCTGGCCGACGATCATGGGGATCGTCATCAGGCCCGACTCGGTCGGCGTGGCGCCACGGGCGAGCTGGAAGTACTGCGCCAGGAACACCGAGGTCGCGAACATCGAGACGCCGATGGCGATCGAGGCGATGACCGAGAGCGTGAAGGTGCGGTTGCGGAACAGCGACATCGGGATGAGGGGCTCCTTGACGAACACCTCGACCAGCACGAACGCGAGCAGCACCACGCCGGAGCCGATGGCGAGCACGTAGCTGGTGACCGAGTCCCACTCGAACTGGTCGCCGCCCATCGACACCCAGATCAGCAGCGCCGAGACGCCGACCGCCAGGAGCACGATGCCGAAGTAGTCGATGGAGACCTTCGCGGTCTGCGGCTTGGGCAGGTGCAGGGTGATCTGCAGCAGGATCAGCGCGACGATCGCGAAGGGCACGCCGACGAAGAAGTTGGCGCGCCAGCCGAACACGTCGGTGATGAAGCCGCCCAGCAGCGGGCCGCCGATCGTGGCGAGAGCCATGATGCCGCCGACGACGCCCATGTACTTGCCGCGCTCGCGCGGCGAGATGATCAGCGCGACGGCGATCATGACGAGCGACATCAGGCCGCCGACGCCGAGGCCCTGCAGCACGCGCATGGCGATGAGCATGTTGATGTCGTGCGAGAAGCCGGCGGCGACCGTTCCCGCGGTGAACAGCACGAGCGACAGCTGCACGAGGATCTTGCGGTCGACGAGGTCGGCCAGTTTGCCCCAGATCGGGGTGGTGACGGCGGTCGCCAGCAGGCTCGCGGTGATGACCCAGGTGTACTGGGCCTGGGTGCCGCCGAGGTCGGCGACGATGACGGGAAGGGAGGTCGACACCACCGTGCCGGACAGCACGGCGACGAACATGCCGACGATGAGGCCGGAGATCGCGGTGAAGACCTCGCGGGCCGAGCGCGTGGCTTCGGTGGAGGGGTGTGTGGTGGAGTTCAAGGAAGGCTCTCCTGCAGAGAATGGTTGATCTTCGTCAACGATACATCATTGGTTGATCTTTCTCAACCATTGCCTCGAGTCAACTATTCCGGCCCGCCGTGTTCAGGTGTGTTCACCTGAACACACCTGGCGCGCCGCTGCTGTCACGATGTGGGCATCCGAGGCCACCCGGGCCCGGGTGCGTGATTCGAGGAGGAATCCCTTGCGCATCAGACGAACACGGATGCCCGCGGCGATCGCCGTCGGCGCCGTCTGCCTGGCCGGCCTGGCCGGCATCCCGGCCACCGCCGCCTACGGCGCGGACGGACTGGCGGGATCCATCCACTACGCCAGCGACATCGCCTGGGTCTCCGCCGAGAACGGCTGGGGACCGGTCGAGCTCGACTACAACAACGGCGCCCGCGCCGTGCCCGATCCCGACCGCACCATCCAGTCGATCCGCGGCACCAAGTACCCCAAGGGGCTGGGCACGCACGCCCCGGCGAAGATCGTCTACGACGTGGGCGCGCAGTGCACGCAGCTGCTCGGCTACGTCGGCATCGACGACAGCCAGAGCGGCAAGGGCAGGGTGGACTTCGTCGTCGCCGTCGACGGCACCGAGAGGTTCCGCATGGAGCGGACCGGGACCTCCCCCGCGGGCCGGCTCAACCTCGACCTCCGCGGCGCATCCCGCGTCGAGCTGCGCGCGGAGCCCGGCCCGGAGGGCAACGGCAACGACCACGCGGACTGGGCGGACCTGAGGTTCAACTGCACCGACGGCTTCGTCGCGCAGCCGCTCGCGCTCACCGCGAAGGACGTCGACCTGTCGCTGCTCGCGCCGGGCATGCCGGTGTCGATCGCGATCGAGGGCGCCGCGCCGCGGGTCCCCGTCACCGTCGCCTTCGGCGACACGAGCGTCGTCGCGAACTCCGACGACAGCGGCCGCGCCGTCGCCGCGTTCGTCGTGCCGGCGGGCATGACCGCCGGCACGCACACGATCACGGCATCCGCGGAGGCGCTGTTCGGCGCCGTCGCCACCGGCGAGATCACCGCGAACGTGGTCGCCGTGTCGGATGCCGTGCACTACGTCGACTGCTCCGCCGCAGGCGTGGGCGACGGCTCCGCCGACGACCCCTACACCTCGCTCGCCCAGCTCGACGGCATCCTGTTCCAGCCCGGCGAGAAGGTGCTGTTCAAGCGCGGCGCGACCTGCACGGGCACGTTCGCACCGAAGGGCTCGGGCCTGTCGACCGCGCCCATCACGGTGGCGCCGTACGGAGACGGCGACGCGGAGGCCACCATCGACGGGCACGGAGCGCTCACCGGCATCCACCTGCTCAACGTCAGCAACTGGACCGTCGACGGCATGCACGTGATCAACCCGGGCACCCCCGACCAGCGTCGCGTCGGCATCCTCTACGAGATCAACGACGGATCGAAGCGCAGCGGCGTCGTGCTCACCCGCAACCACGTCGAGAGGGTCGCCGGCTGGTCCGACAAGACCAGCCTCGGCAACGCCTTCTCCCGGTCGGCCGGCATCTCGGTGCTCGGCGACGGCATCGGCTGGTTCGACGGCATCACGATCACCGACAACGTGGTCAACGACACGGCCGCCGGCGGCATCAAGCTGTCGGCGCCCGACACCACGAAGCACTACAACGAGAAGGTCTACGTCGCGCGGAACGACATCCGTGCCGTCGGCGGCGACGGCATCGTGATCCACAACTCCGACAAGCCGGTCATCGAGTACAACTCGGCGATCGACCTCGGACACGGCGAGTACCCGTTCCTGAAGGGCAACTTCGCGGGCATGTGGCCGTACAACTCGGTGGATCCGCTGTTCCAGTACAACGTCGTGGGCAACAGCGTGGGGTCGACCTACGACTCCACGGCCTGGGACTGCGACATGAAGATCAAGGGCAGCTGCACCTTCCAGTACAACTACTCGTACGGCAACGCGGGCGGCTTCTACCTGGACTGCATCTCGGGTTGCGGCACGGCGTCGACCACGACGGACGCGATCCTGCGCTATAACGTCTCGCAGGACGACTGCCGTCTCGCGGGCTCCAGCGGCGGACCGGGAGTGCACCGGATCTACAACAACACGTTCTCGTGCCTGAACCGGCCGTTCCTGGATGACATGAACGCGCCGCGCGAGGTGAGGAACAACGTCTTCATCGCGCCGGGCGGTGCGCTCAGGGCCGACAAGGGCGTCTACGCGAACAACGCCTGGTTCGGCGGCATCCAGCCCCCGGCCGGCGAGACCGGCTCGGTGCTCGCCGATCCGCAGCTGATCGCCGCAGGCAGCGGGCAGCTGAGCCGTGCGCTCCCCGGATACCGCCTCGCGGTCGGCTCGCCGCTGATCGGCGCGGGCGTTCCCGTCCCGGATGCCGGTGCGCACGACTTCTTCGGCGACCCGATCCCCGCGACGCCGAACATCGGCGCCTACCAGGGCCCGGGCGTGGAGGTCGCGCCGCTGCCGTTCCGCGCGCTGGTGAACCAGACCGCGGTCGCCTCGACGGCCAACCCGCGCAACGGGGCGATCACCACGGATCTGCGCGTGCTCTCCGCCGAGGCGCTGGATGCGGCCGGTCTCCAGGTCGGGGCAACGGCTTCCGCCTTCGGCGCCGAGATCGACTGGCACCCGACCGCGGTCGGCACGCCGGACGCGATCAAGGCGGCCGGGCAGCAGGTGGCGCTGAACGGGGAGGGCGACGAGCTCATCGTCGCCGGGTTCTCCTCCGGGACGGCCACCTCCGGCACCGCGACCGTGCACTATCAGGACGGGACCACCGCTGATGTCGAGATCAGCCTGCCGGTGTGGTCGCAGACGCAGGTCGATGCGACCGACACGGCCGTGCTCGCCACGTCGGCCTCGTACCTGAAGCGCACCGCCGCGTACATCGGCGGGACGATCTCGACCGTGCAGGAGCCGGCATCCGTGTTCGCGCAGCGCATCCCGCTGTCGGGCAAGCCCGTCGCGAGCGTCACCCTCCCGGAGGGCAGCCCGATGACCGGCGACGGTCTCACGCTGTTCGCCGTCGAGCTCGCCGGCAGCGCGGTGCCGACGTCGGCCTCCGTGCTCACGGAGTGCCGCGGCCCGTTCGCCTGGGTGCACGTCGACGTCGCCAACGAGCACGACGAGCAGGTGGCCGTGACCGTCGACACCGCACTGGGCGACCGCGTGGCGGAGAAGCTCAAGCCCGGCAAGGACGTGCGGCTGTCGTACAAGGTGAGCACCGCGGTGGACGCCGGCGTGGCCACCCTGGTCGCGATCACGGACTCCGGGGCGCGCACCACGACGACCGTCCCCTATGCGGCGGTGAGCTGCCGCTGAGCACTGACCAGGGGCGGGGTGCGAGCGTCCGCACCCCGCCCCTGGTATGAACGGAAGCGAACAGAACGCACAGAAGGGTGACCGGGTGATCGCCGAGGAGCGGCGGGAGCGGATCCTGCGCGAGATCGTGATGCGCGGACGCATCGAGGTCGGGGACTTCGCCGCCCGCACGGGACTGAGCGGCATGACGATCCGCCGCGACCTCGCCGTGCTCGCGGATCGCGGCCTGATCCGCCGGGTGCACGGCGGGGCGGTGCTCCCCGACACCGCCGAGGCGCCGGCCACCGGCATCCGCGGCATCGGGTCCTCCACGCGGCCGCTGGCGACGATCGGCCTGATCGTGCCGGATGCCGGATATTACTTCCCGCCGCTGATCCGCGGCGCCAGCGAGGCGGCTCTGGCCGCCGGCGTGCGGCTCGTGCTCGGCACGACCAACTACGACCCCGCCGAGGAGACCCGCCAGCTGCAGCGACTGAGCGCGGGCGGGGCGGATGCGACGATGCTCGTGACGGCCCGGCCGGACGTGGTCGACGAGGAGCTCTGGCGCGCGATCGCCGCGGTGGACACCCCCGTGGTCCTCGTGGAGCGCGCGGCCGACGGGGCCCCGACCTCGCTTCGCATCGACGCCGTGCGCAGCGACCACTCCTTCGGCGCGGAGCTCGCCGTCGACCACCTCGCGGAGCGCGGCCACGGCTCGGTCGGGCTGCTGTGCCGCGAGACCGCCACCGCTCCGTGGATCGCGAAGGGGCACCGGCGGGCCGTGGAGCGGCGCGGCCTGGCATCCGCACCGGTCATGACGGCCCCGTCACCGCGCTGGGGCGACGACTCCCGCGCGGACGTGCTGCGGGAGTTCCTGGATGCATGCCTTGCGGAGGGCGTGCGAGCGGCCGTGGTGCTGCCGGACGAGCTCGCCATCGGCCTGCTCAGCGTCGTCGAGGAGCGCGGCCTGCGCGTGCCCGAGGACTTCGCGATCGTCGCCTACGACGACGAGGTGGCCTCCCTCGCCAGCGTGCCGCTGACCGCCGTGGATCCGCCACGGACCGCTGTCGGACGCCGGGCCCTGGAGACCGCGCTGATGCGGCTCGAGCGCCGCGACGACGCGCCCGCGCATCGCATCAAGCTCGCGCCGTCGCTGCACGTGCGCGAGTCCAGCTGACCCACGATCACACGGCGACGGTCGACTCCCGCGCGTACAGCGTCGGCACCACCTGCACCCGCTCGACGGGGCGCGCCGATCCCTCGGTCAGCCGCGCGAGCATGACCTCCACGGCGCGTCGTCCGACATGCTGCTTGGGAGGGCGCAGCGCCGTGATCGGAGGTGCTCCGCTCTCGGCGACCTCGTCGTCGTAGGCGATGATCGACAGGTCGTCGGGCAGCTCCCAGCCCCGGTCGAGGGCGTTCTGCTGCACCAGCAGCGCCTGCGGGTCGGAGTGGATGAGCATCGCCGAGGTTCCGGTCTCGCGCACGCGGTCGAGCAGCGCCTCCACGAACACGGCCCGCTCCGGGCCCTCCATGTAGTCCAGCGACGCGTTCAGGTCGATGGTCTCCTGCAGTCCGAGCTCCTCGACAGCCTGCGCCCAGCCGCGGCGCAGCTGCCACGAGGTCGGCGACTGGGCCGAGGTGAGGATGCCGACGCGGCGGTGCCCCAGCGACGCCAGGTGCGACGCGGCGAGGTGGCCGCCGAACACGTGGTCGGTGGTCACCCATTCCAGCCGGGTGAGGGCGAGGGATGCCGGGGCGCGGCGCTCGACGAGCACGACCGGCACCGGCAGCTGCTCCAGCCAGCTCAGCAGGGCGTGCCCGTCGGGGCCCTGGTTCTCGGGCGCCACGATCAGGCCGTGGAATCCGCCGGACTCGACCAGCGAGCTGATCTGCCGCCGCTGATCCTCCGGCTCGTAACTCGCGCCGCGCAGCACCAGCTGCACGCCGAGCTCGGTCGCCGCGGCCCGTGCGCCGATGACGACCTGCGGCCAGTAGTAGCTCAGCGAGGGCACCACCATGCCCACCCGGTAGCGCGGGCCGCCGGCGGATGCCCGGGGCGCGACGGTCGTGTCGAGCCGGCTGCGCAGGGTGGCCCCGCCGTGCACCCGGGTGACGAGCCCGCGATCGGCGAGTTCGCCGATGTCGCGCCGGATCGTCAGCTCGGACACCGCGAACTCGCGCGCCAGGTCCGCCACGCGCACGGCTCCGGCCGTGCGCAGCTGGTCCATGATCCGCTCGCGCCGGGCGATCCCGAACACCGGCGGCATCTCCGAATCGGTCATCGCGCCTCTCCCCTCAGTTCCCAACCCGCACCGGATGCCGGTCGGAACAGCATCCGCGTGACCCGCTCGCCCCACGACCTGCGCAGGTGCCTGTCATCGATCTCCACGGTCTCGACGTCCACCTCGGCCGGGTCGAAGGTCAGCCGGAGTCCGCGCGAGCCGTCCCGGCCGGGCACGACGATCCCGTCGCCGTCCCGCTCAGGCACGCCCGTGCACACGACGACGATCCGGGTGGCGGGGTCGCCGAGGGCGTCGCTCTCGTCGCGCACGCTGAGCCCGGCATCCGTGACCCGCACGGTGCGGATCCAGCGCTCCCCCGCGGGGTGCGCCGCGCTCAGATCGAGCGTCCAGCCGCCGTCGACGGAGTCCATCGCGGCCCGCCACTGCGCACCGGGAAGCTGCACCTCTCCGCGGGGCATCGGCGCGGAGTGCCAGTCGCTGCGCATGTTCCACAGCTCGTAGCGGCGCTCCGAGAACGTCTCGGCGCGGTACTCGGCGCGACCGAGATCGGGCAGCAGCGGCACCCCGTCGACGGCCACGGCGATCGAGCCGAGGTCGTTGTGGTTGTGGTTCTCGCCGTTGTGGCCGCCCTTGGCGACGACGGTGAGCCCGCCGCGCTCCCGGATGCCGAGACCGATCGACGCCAGGAAGACGTCGGGCCGCACCGGGCCGGATGCCGGATGCTGCGCCGCGTCCGGCGTCACGGCGGCGGTGAGCGCGCCGGAGCGCAGGTCGGTCAGCTCCGCCAGCATCCGGCCCAGTCCGGCGTGGACGCCGTCGTCGAGCCCGCACAGCGGCTGCTCGCCCCGCTCCGCCTGCGCGAAGGCCGCAACGTCGGCAATGCCGCACAGCATCGCCGCACGGAGGAGCACATGCCAGGGAGTGCCGGCGTCGGCTCTCGCCTCGGCATCCGCGAAGCTCGCGAACCAGCCCGGGCCGATCTGCACCCGCTGTGGGAAGCGGGCGAGCTCGGCGAGCCCACTCAGCTCGCCCTCGCGCGCGGCGGTCGCGACGCTGCCGCCGCTCAGCGCATCGAGCAGGCTCAGGGCGTCGAAAGAGCGCCCGCCGCCCTGCCACCAGTAGGCGAAGCCCTCGTCGATCGCGCCGTCCGCGGGCAGCTGCGCGAGATAGCGGTCAAGTCCGTCGACGCAGCGCTCGACCACCCGGTCGCGCAGCGGAGGCTCGGCGAAGGCGAGGGCGGCCGGGAGGAGGTTGGAGTGGATCCACGGAGCCCAGTTGTGCACGTGGTCCTCGGTCCCCTCCCAGTGCCATTCGCGGACGAGGAAGGGCTCGAGCACGCGCTTGCGGGCCTCGGCGCCCAGCCGGTCGCGGAGGCCGGGTGCGTGCTCGTCCAGCTGCTGGCCGAGCAGCAGCGCCGCCCAGGCGACGAGGGCGACGTCCTCCCCCGCACCGAGGTCGACGAAGGGGTGCTCGGGGTCGGGGACCCGCAGGCCGCGAGCGAACGCGTCGTCGTGCGCGGGCCAGCACCAGGTGCTCTGCTCGACCTTGAGCCACAGGCCGTCCGCGGCCTCGCGCAACCGTTCCTCGGTCGGGTCGAGGGCCGCGGCGAGCACGGCGACGCGCGTGCGCCGGTTGCGCAGGAAGAGGGCGCTCTCGTACGCCGAGCGGTCGCCCGTGCGCGCATAGGCCGCCCAGTCCGAGAGCAACGGCTGCGGCCAGGCGGTCTCGCGCAGGCGATCGGCCTCGACGAGGATCGTCTCCTTCACGCGGGGGTCGAGCCCGTCCCAGAACGCTCGGTCGGATGCCGTGGGCACCGGCAGCCGGCGCTCAGGATCCCCGTGCTCGCTCCAGATCGCGCGCAGCGCTCCTCGCCGGATCAGCATCCCGCATCCTCTCGCCGATGAATCTTTATGTTCGAGTGAGTGTTTTCAGCTTCGAATCGGTTGCGTTTGATTGGGTGTTCAGTCTTCACTGGGAAAGCCGCGTCACGCAAGCGGTCTGGCTCGCGAACCTCGTTGGAGAAATACATGCCCTCTTCCCGCCCCCGGGCACACGCGGTCATGTCGGCCGAGGCATACGAACTGCTGTTCGACGAGGCCCGCCGCCGCCGCTTCGCGGAGCTCGCCGACGTGCGCACGCCGATGCACATCGCCGACCTCACGGCCCCCGGGCTGGACGAGCTGCTGGCCGAGGCCGAGGTGCTGATCACGTCGTGGGGCGCCCCGCGCTTCGAGGCACCGCTGCTGGACCGGATGCCGCGCCTGCGCGCCGTGTTCCATGCCGCCGGCAGCATCCGCCAGCACGTCTCCGAGGACTTCTGGGAGCGCGGCATCCGCATCACGACCGCAGCCGACGCCAACGCCGTGCCCGTCGCCGAGTTCACGCTCGCGACGATCCTGCTCGCGGGCAAGCGGGTCTTCCCGCACGTGCGCACGCCCGCGCTGGCAGCGGCGGACTGGGGCGGGAACCTGCGCGACTTCTCGATCGGCAACCTCGACCGCACCGTGGGACTGGTCGGGTTCTCGCGCATCGGGCGGCGCGTCGCCGAGCTGCTGCGCCCGTTCACCGGCCTGAAGGTGCTCGTCGCCGACCCGTTCGCCGACCCGGCCGAGGTGGCAGCCACCGGCGCCGAGCTCGTGGCGCTGGAGGAGATGCTCCCCCGTGTGAGCGTGCTCTCGCTGCACGCCCCGGCGCTGCCCTCGACGCACCACATGATCTCGGTACGCGAGCTCGCCGCGCTGCCCGACGGCGCCACGGTCATCAACACCGCACGAGGCGCGCTGCTCGACCACGACGCGCTGGTCGCCGAGTGCCGCACGGGCCGGCTGGACGCCGTCCTCGACGTCACCGACCCGGAGCCCCTGCCGCTGGACTCGCCGCTGCTGGATCTGCCGAACGTGGCGCTCACCCCGCACCTGGCCGGATCGCTCGGCACCGAGACGCGACGGCTGACGGACTCCGCCCTGGACGAGCTCGAGGCGTACGCCGCAGGCTCCCCGCTGCTGTACCCGATGGACGCGGTCTCGCTGGCGCGCAGCGCCTGAGGCGCGGCGCCCGGCGACGGAGCGGCGCTCACGCGGCGGCTTCGTCCCGGGCGGGCACCTCGCCGAGCACGGGCCGCAGCACGTAGCGCGCGTTCGCCCAGGCGACGTAGAGCGCCGGCGCCGCGGTCAGGCCGATCGCGATCGCCGGCATGGTGGTGAACACCGCGATCTGCACGCCGAGCACCGCGAACGTCAGCAACTGGAAGTACCAGCGCCGCACGCCCAGATACAGACTCGAGCGCAGCACGTCCCGCAGCCGGGCCGCCGGCACCTCGGAGAGCGCCGCAGCGCCCAGCAGTGCGGTCGAGGCCGTCAGCGCCGCCAGGAGCAGCAGCACGGGCACGATCACCACCGAAGCGGCCGTATCCGCCAGCATCCGCACGTCGACCAGCAGCACCACCGCGAGTCCGACAGCCAGTGCACCCAGCAGCATCGCCTTCCGCCAGGTCGCACGCCAGGAGCGCAGATACGCCCGCACCACCTGCGTCTCGCCCTCGTCATGCGCCCGGTACGCCCCGAACGCGGCGGTCAGTGCCGGCACGGCGGGCACCGCCGCGACCGCCAGCAGCGGCCAGGAGCGCATCGGGTCGGTGGTGATCAGCAGCACCACCAGCGGGGACGCCGCCACCAGCACGAGCAGGTTCACCATCAGTCCCAGATACAGCACGCCCAGGATCGACGCCCAGGTGTCGTGCGCCACGCGCTTCACGGCTCAGCCCTTCATCCCGCTGGTCGCGATGCCCTCGACGAAGTACTTCTGCCCGAGCATGAAGATGATCGCGATCGGCACGACCGAGATGCACAGGCCCGCGAAGAGCAGGGCGTAGTTCGTGTCGAACAGGTTGGAGACGAAGCTCTTCAGACCCAGCTGGATCGTCCACAGGTCGGGGTTGCGCAGATAGATCAGCGGTCCCAGGTAGTCGTTCCAGGTGTTCACGAAGGTCAGCAGCGTCAGGCTCGCGATGGCGGGCACCGACAGCGGGATCATGATGCGCCGCCAGATGCCGTACTCGCTCAGGCCGTCCAGCCGCGCGGCCTCGCTGAGCTCCTCGGGGATGGTCTCGTAGTACTGCTTCATCAGGAACACGCCGAAGGCGCCGAACGCCTGGATGAGGATGATCGCCCAGAGCGTGTTGGACACCTTGAGGTTGGACAGCAGGATGAACTGCGGGATCATGTACGACTGCCACGGCACGGCGATCGTGCCGATGTACGCCAGGAACAGCACGTCCCGTCCGGGGAACCGCATGCGCGAGAAGCCGTAGGCCGCGAACGACCCGGTCAGCACCTGCAGGAAGGTCACCACGACCGCCAGCAGCAGGGTGTTGCGGATCCAGATGAGCATCCCGGACTTCGACCAGATGTCGAGGTAGTTCTGCCAGACGAACGTCTCGGGCCACCACACGATCGGTGCGCTGAACACCTCGTTCGAGGTCTTCAGCGAGCTCAGCAGCATCCAGGCGAACGGAGCGAGCAGGGCGATCGCGGCGACGATCAGGGCGGCGTAGCCGAACACGCGGCCGACGCGGCGCACACCGTGGGAGGATCCGATCGGCGCGGGCTCGGCGAGCCGCCGCATCCGCTTCTCCCCGGTGACCATGAGCTGGGTCTCGGACATCAGGCGCTCCTCCTCTTGTTCCAGAGGAACTGGGCGATCGTGACGATGATGCACAGCAGGAACAGCGCGACCGAGGCGGCGGAGGCGTACCCGAACTGCGACTCCACGAAGCCCTTGCGGTAGATGAACTGCGACAGCACCATGGTGGCCTGCCCCGGACCTCCGTTGGTCATCACGAGGATCAGGTCGAAGATCTTCAGCGAGTTGATGGTGAGCATCACGGTGACGAAGAACATCGTGGGACGCAGGCACGGCAGGGTCACGTTCAGGAAGCGCTGCCAGACGTTCGCGCCGTCGACGCGGGCGGCCTCGTGCAGCTCGCGCGGCACGGTCTGCAGGCCGGCGAGGAACAGGATCATGTAGTAGCCCATGTCGCGCCAGGTGCTGACGATGACGACGGCGGGCATCGCCCAGTCCTTCGAGGTGAGCCAGCCGGGCGGATGCGCGATGCCGATCGAGCGCAGCACGGCGTTGATCGGGCCGAAGTCGGGGCTGAACAGCAGGTTCCACACCACCGCGATCGCGACGATCGAGGTGATGTACGGGAAGAAGGCCGCGGTGCGGAAGAACGCCACGCCGCGCAGCTTGCTGTTCAGCAGCAGTGCGAGCCCGAGCGAGACGACGATGGTGAGCGGGATGTGCATCACCGAGTAGTAGATGGTGTTCCAGAACGAGATCCGGAAGCTGCCGTCGCCGAGCAGCCGCTGGAAGTTGGCGAACCCGACCCAGTCGGCCTTGCCGAAGACGTTCCAGTTCGTGAACGCCATGTAGAACAGGATCAGCACGGGCACGAGCGTGAAGGCCGCGAACCCGGCGAAGTTCGGCAGGATGAACGTCCACCCGATCAGGGTGTTCCTGCGGCGCAGCGCCGAGCGCCGGCGCGGCGGCCGGTTCGGGGGCGGGGCGACGGTGCTGGTCATGGGATTTCCTTCGTCGGGCTGAAGACGGATGGCGGACGCGGGGCGACGGCGGATGCCGGGTGCGTCGCGCGCGGGAAGCGGGGGCGGCCCCGACGGCCCGCCCCGCGCAGCGGGTCAGTCCAGGCCGACCTCGTTGGAGACGCGGTCCTGCGCCTCCTTGATCGCGGCGTCGACCGGCGTCGAGCCGGACATGATCGCCGTGTGCATGTCGCTCAGGATGCCCTGGATCGCCGCGGTCTTGCTCGAGGTGGGGTTCTCGGCGAGCACCTTGTGCGTCGACCATGCGAACTTCGACAGGTCGTCGGTCGGAGCGCCCTTGACACCGAAGTAGGTGTCGGCGACGGCGCTGCTGTTCAGCGCAGGGGTGATGCCGATGCCGGCGAGCACCTGCGCGGCGTCCTCGCTGGACGCGAAGGCGAGGAACTTCTTCGCGGCCGCGGCCTTCTCCGGGCTGGCCGCGGCGTTGACGCCGAAGCCGGTCGGGTCGCCGAAGGTGACCGGGGTGTTGTCGAGCCCCGCGGTCTTCGCGCTGAGCTGCGGGATCGGCGCGATGCCCCACGGGAAGGCATCCGCGTCGCCCGAGGCCTGCTGCGCGATGAGCGTCGCGACGAACCAGGTGCCCATCGGCATCATCGCGGCCTTCTGCTTGCCGAACTCGCCCTGGTAGGTGAGCTGGTTGGCGCTGGAGGTGTTGAAGTCGACGACGTCGCCGTCCTTCTGCAGCTTCAGGACGCGCTCGTAGAACGGCGTCATGTAGTCGTACTTGCCCTTGAGCACGTTCGACCCGGTCTGCGAGTTGGCGAAGCCCTGCACGACCGACTGCCAGCGGTGCAGGTAGGCGCCCTTCGCACCACCGGCGCCGGCGGTCAGCTCGGCGGCCGCCTTGTCGAAGTCGTCCCAGGTCCACGAGCCGTCGGGCTCGGCGACGCCGGCCTTCTTGAACAGGTCCTTGTTGTAGAAGAGCACCCAGGAGTCCTGGCGGTACGGGGTCGCGTACGCCTTGCCGTCGACCTTGTAGGAGTCGGCGCCGCCGATGCCCTTGGGCAGCTTCACGTCGGAGACGTCGAGCAGCTGGCCGCCCTCCTGCAGGGTGGTGACGTACTTGACCTCCTTCTGCGTGATGATGTCCGGGCCGGAGCCGGCGGCGAGGTCGGCGGTGATCAGCGTGTTGTAGTCGGTGGCGTCGTACTCCTTGAGGTTGATCGTGATGTCGGGGTTCTTCTCGTGGAACGCGTCCGCGAGCGCCTTGAACTCCGGCGTGGTGTCGACGCTCCATGCCGACATCGTGAGGGTGACGGGCCCGCTGGAGGCTGCGGGCTTGTCGGCCTCGGTGCTGCCGCTGCATCCGGCGAGCGCCAGCGCTGCCACAGCGGCGATGCTGCCGACGGCGAGGATCCTTCTGTTCATGCTGTTCGTGCTCCTTCGTGATTGCGGCCCGGCCGCGGTTCGGGTGTCTCAGTCTTCGTTCGAGGGGAGTCGGCTGGTGGTGCGCCGGCCGTCCGGCCAGACGACGGTCGCCGTGCCGGCTTCGAGGGCGAGGGTGGGCGCGGATGCCCCGGATCCCGCGCCGTCCGCCGAGTCGGCGCTCAGCTGCACCGCCGCGGCGATCCAGCGACCCGTCTCCGGCGTGGTCGTGAGGACGGGCACGACGGCGTCGGGGCCGAGAGGGCTGGCATCCCGCCGCCGCTCGATGCCGGGCTCGAGTCCGGGGGTGAGCGCCACGAGAGCGCTGGTCAGGTCGCCGAGGCGGGCGGATGCTGCATCCTCGGATGCCGCGACGACCACCTCGCCCTGCTCGCCGGCCAGGGCCCAGCCACCGATCCGCAGCCGGGCGCCGTCGCTCTCGAGGGCGTCGACGCGGATCAGTCGCACCTCCCACGCGCCTCGCACGATCGAGCAGGTCGTGATCCGCCCGGCGAACGCGACCTCGCCGCCGATGCCGGCGCCGTGCCGTGTCTGGACGGGGGCCGGGTCGATCCAGTGCACGTGCGCCGACGACGAGGCAACGGCGATCTCGCCGTCGCTCTCGATGCCGAGCAGGGTCAGTCCGGTCCGATGCGTGGCCCGGCCGGCCGCGTCGATGAGCGCGACGGACTGCTCCAGTGGCTCGGCCCACGCGTCACCGTTCAGCAGCGGGGACACGGCGGTGGAGTAGCCCAGTCGCGCGTACAGCGGGGAGTCGCCGGCGTCCGCCCCCGGCTGGGCGTGGTCGGTGCCGTGGTTGATCACGCGGACGATGCCGTCGGATGCCGTGCCGGACACGATCCAGCCGGCGGGCGCCACCACGCGCAGGTCGTCGGGGAACGGCGCGGGTTCCGGGGCCGCCCAGACCGGGTGGTCGGCGGGAAGCGCGATGCCGAGCATCCCCTTCGACGCCCAGTAGGGCGACCCGGGGCCGGAGTAGCTCTGCGCGAGGCGCCGCCACTCACCGTGCCAGCCCATCGTGAGCAGGTCGTCGCCGTCCGGAGCGCCGTGCTCGTCGAAGTGCGCGATGATGCCCATCGCGGTGCGGCGCAGGGTGCCGAGGTCGGTGGACGGGACCTGCGCGAACGCGCCGACCCAGAACGGGGCCGCGGCGGCGAACCGGTAGATCAGGCTGCGTCCCTCGATCAGCGGGCCGCCGTCGGCGCCGACCAGGTGCACGGCATCCTGCAGGTAGCCGTCCAGCGCCTCGACGTCGCCGGCGAAGCGCTCGGGCGCGATCTCGTCGGCGCCCTGCATGCGCGACCAGAGCACCGGGTACAGGTGCAGAGCCCAGCCGACGTAGTGGTCGTAGTTGCGGTCGTCGCCGTCGGAGAACCAGCCGTCGCCGCGGGCGAAGGAGTCGTGCCGATCGAGATCGGCGGCGATGTCGGATGCCGACCAGGGCCCGCCGACCGAGCGCAGGAAGGTCTGCACCACGATGCGGAACCACACCCAGTTGTTCTGCGGGTAGGTGGTGTCGCCCACGACGGGCGAGAGGTACTCGATCACGCGCTGCCGGGTCGTGGCGTCGAGCCGGTCCCAGATCCAGGGCCGGGTCATGTCGAGGATGAGCGCGATCGAGGCGGCCTCGACCTTGGCCTGGGGATGCTCGTCGAGCCGCACCCAGCGCTCTTCGGACGCCGGGTCGACGCCGGCCGCGATCCCGCGGCTGTAGTCGTGGATCAGCCGGTCCACGCCCTCGCCGCGCGCGCCCGCGATGCGGAAGCCGGCCAGCAGGAAGGTCCGGGCGAAGCCCTCCAGGCCGTCCACGGCCGTGCCGTAGCCGCCGGGAGCACCGGGAGGCGTGATGCGCGCGAAGCCCGGGGACGCCCATGCCGCCGCGCCGCTCAGCATCCGATCGGCGAAGGCGACCAGTGCCTCCCTCGATCCGCTCCGCAGCGGGCTGCGATGAGGAGTCGTCGGCGTGGGGGTCACAGGGTCTCCTTCGAACAGCGATCCGCACCCGGGAAAGGGTGACTGTTTCAGGAGATTAGCAATCCGTTTTGATCGCCTCAAGAAGGTTTGCGTTCCACCATGAACGTTCGTGATCGTTTATCGAAACGTGTCCTCCGCGCCCAGGGAAGCGCTTGCCGGGCGCATAGTGGAAGCATGCGCGCAGTCATCATGCACGGGCCCGGCGACGTCCGGGTCGAAGAGGTCCCCCTGCCCTCCCTCGTCGAGCCGACGGATGCGATCATCCGACTCGACGCGACCTGCATCTGCGGGTCGGACCTCTGGCCCTACCGCGGCATCCAGCCGATCAAGCGCCCCATCCGGATGGGCCACGAGTACATCGGCACGGTCGAGCAGGTCGGCGCGGAGGTGCGCGACCTCGCGGTCGGCGACTTCGTGGTCGGCTCGTTCATGGCATCCGACGGCACCTGCGAGATCTGCCGGGCCGGCTACCAGTCCCGATGCATCCACGTGGTGGGAATGGGCTCGGTGGGCACGCAGGCCGAGTACGCGCGCGTCCCCTGGGCCGACGGCACGCTGGTGAAGGTGACCGGCGACCTGACCCCCGAGCGCCGGCGCAGCCTGCTCGCGGCATCCGATGTGCTCGGCACCGGCTGGTTCGCGGCGGTCGCCGCCGAGGCGGGGCCGGGAAAGACCGTCGCCGTTGTGGGCGACGGCGCGGTCGGGCTGTGCGGCATCCTCGCCGCCCGGCAGCTGGGCGCGGAGCGGATCATCGCGATGTCGCGGCACGCCGACCGGCAGGAGCTCGCGCGCAGGTTCGGGGCGACCGACATCGTCGAGGAGCGCGGGGATGCCGGGGTGGAGCGCATCAAGGAGCTCACCGGCGGCTACGGCGCGCATTCCACGATCGAGGCGGTCGGCACGCAGGAGTCCATGCAGCAGGCGCTGCGCGCCACCCGCGCCGGCGGGCATGTGGGCTTCGTGGGCGTCTCGCACGACGTGACGATCGACGGCAGCGAGCTGTTCTACTCGGGTGTCCACCTGCACGGCGGCCCGGCGCCTGTGCGGCGCTGGCTGCCCGACCTGGTCGAGCTCATCATGACGTCCGCCATCGATCCGGGCGTCGTGTTCGATCTCACGCTCCCCCTCGACGAGGCCGCCGAGGGCTACCGCGCCATGGACGAGCGCCGCGCCACGAAGGTGCTGCTCGAGTTCTGACCCGCGCCTCAGGCGCTCGCGCGCACGACGAGCGCGGGCGCCAGGAGCGAGGTCGCCGCGCGGCCGCCCTCGATGTCCGCGATCAGCACCTGCACGGCCTGCTCGCCCAGCGCGTCGAAGTCCTGCCGCACCGTGGTCAGCGGGGGCTGGAACTCCGCGGCATCCGCGATGTCGTCGAAGCCGATCACCGCGACGTCGTCGGGCACGCGACGTCCGGCGTCGGCGAGCGCGCGCAGCGCACCGAGCGCCATCTGATCGTTGGCGGCGAAGATCGCGGTGGCCTCGGAGAGAAGCCCTGCCTGCGCATGACCGGATGCCGCGGTCCAGTCGCCGCGCACGATCCCGGGCGCCGCGATACCGGCGGCGGCGAGCGCCTGCCGCCAGCCGCGCTCGCGCTCGGCCGCCGCGAAGGAGCCCTCGGGACCGGCGAGATGGTGCACGGTGGCGTGGCCTGCGGCGAGCAGGTGCTCGGTCGCCGCACGGGCGCCCGCGGCGTGGTCGGTGCCGATCACCGTGAAGCGCTCGTCGGGCGCGGAGTCGACCACCACCAGGCGGAGGCCGGCGGATGCCGCGTCACGGGCCAGCGCGGTGGCCTCGTTGAGCACGATCGCGCCGTCCACGCCCTGATCGCGCAGACGGTCGAAGGCCTCGTCGATGTCACCGCCGGCGCCGAGCGTCACGACGGTCACCGCATAGCCGTGGGATGCCGCCGACTCGGCCACGGCCTGCAGCATCCGAGAGTTGCCGACCGTGGCGAGCGTCTGCGCGACCAGGCCGAGGGTGTGCGTGCGTCCGGTGCGCAGGGCGCGCGCGGCGCGGTTCGGACGGTAGCCGAGCTCGGCCATCGCCTGCTCGACGCGCGCCCGGGTGTCGGGATCGACCTTGGGGCTGTCGTTGGCGACGCGGGAGACGGTCTGCCCGGACACGCCGGCCCGCTGGGCGACCATCGCCATGGACACGCGCTGCTGCGGCATCCGCTCTCCCCTCCCGGATCCGGCTTTCACAACTCCGGATTGTTGACGTTACCACGGCCTACGCGATACCGTGTTGACGTGAACATCGAAGAATCTCCGGAGTTGCGGATCACCGAGCTCGGCGCGGGTGTCGTCAAGCGCGCCACCCGGCTGGCCGACGGGCGCGAGCTGTTCTACTTCGACGATCCGGGCACCTCCCTCGGCGCTGCCCGAGCGGTCGACGCCCGCACGCTCGACGAGCGGCCCGAGACCGCCACGATGCGCCAGGACATCCTCACCGGCGACTGGATCACCTTCGCGACCAAGCGGCAGAACCGGGTGATGATGCCGGGCGCCGACGCCGACCCGCTCGCCCCGCAGACGCCCACGAACCCCTCCGAGGTCCCGTCGCTGTACGACGTGGCGGTGTTCGAGAACCGGTCCCCCTCCTTCGGCCCCGCGCTCAACGCGGCGACCGGCGGCGTGCCTGCGGCGGTCAACCCGACCCATGGGCTCGACGACCTGGCCGAACTCGGCATCGGGCGCACCCGCACCAGCGTCGGCCGGTGCGAGGTCGTCTGCTTCAGCCCCGACACCGAGGGCTCCTTCGGCACGCAGTCCGTCACCCGCGCGCGCACCGTGATCGAGGCCTGGGCCGATCGCACGGCAGCGCTGTCCGAGCTGCCCGGCGTCGAGCAGGTCTTCCCGTTCGAGAACCGCGGCGAGGCCATCGGCGTCACGCTGCCGCATCCGCACGGCCAGATCTACGCCTACCCGTACGTGACCCCGCGCACGCAGCGTCTGCTCGACAGCATCCACCGCACCGCACCCGATCTGATGACGCGCGTGCTGGACTCCGAGCGCTCCTCGGAGCGGGTCGTGCTGCAGGGCGAGCACTGGACGGCGTTCGTGCCGTTCGCGGCGCGCTGGCCCCTCGAGGTGCAGCTCGTGCCGCACCGCCACGTGCCCGACTTCGCCGCGCTGTCGGATGCCGAGCGCGAGGAGCTCGCGCCGCTCTACCTGCGCCTGCTGCGCGGGGTGGATGCCCTCTACGAGACGCCGACGCCGTACATCGCCGCCTGGCACCAGGCACCGGTGCACGCCGGCCGCGACACCGTGCGGATGCGGCTGGAGCTGACCAGCCCGCGCCGCGCGGCCGACAAGCTGAAGTTCCTCGCCGGCTCCGAGGCCGCAATGAGCGCCTGGACCGCCGAGATCCTCCCCGAGGACGCCGCCGCCCGGCTCCGCGACGCGATCGCGACCGTCCCGGACCTCTGACCCGCGCTGCAGAACGGCGGAGATCTGCACGATCTCGGATGGTTTCAGGCCCTGGCATCCGAAGTTCTGCAGAACTGCGAAGTTCTGCCACGAGCACCACTGGAGAAATCTCATGACCGCACTCACCGCCGCCCGCGACCTGTTCACCTCGTCCTTCGGTCGCGAGCCAGAAGGCGTCTGGTCCGCGCCCGGGCGCGTGAACCTGATCGGCGAGCACACCGACTACAACGAGGGCTTCGTGCTGCCGTTCGCCATTCAGCACCGCACGTACGCCGCGGTCGCATTCAACGGCACGGGCGACATCCGGGTCGAGTCGACGTTCGCCGACAGCCAGGTCGTCGCGCACCTGGACGAGCTCGACGGGATCTTCCCCACCGCGCCCGGCGAGGCTCCGGGAGTGCCGGAATGGTCGGCGTACGCGCTCGGCGTCGCCTGGGCGCTGCGGGCGCTGCGCCCCGATGCGCCCCTCACCGGCGTCGACATCGCGATCGCCTCCGACGTGCCGGTCGGCGCGGGCCTGTCCTCCTCGGCCGCGATCGAGGGAGCCGTGGCATCCGCCCTGAACGACCTCTGGGAGCTGGGCCTGGATCCGGTCATCCTCGCGCAAGTCGGCCGCAAGGCCGAGAACGAGGCCGTCGGCGCGCCGACCGGGATCATGGACCAGATGTCGTCCATGCTCGGCCGGCCGGATGCCGCGACCTTCATCGACTGCCGCAGCCTGGAGGCGAAGTCCATCCCGACCGGCTTCCGCGACGCGGGTCTCGAGGTGCTCGTGATCGACACGCAGGTCACCCACGCGCACTCCACCGGCGGTTACCGGGAGCGCCGGGAGTCCTGCGAGCGGGGCGCGCAGCTGCTCGGCATCCGCTCCCTGCGCGACGCGAGCGTCTCCGATCTGCCGCGCGCCGCCGAGATCATGGACGACGTCACGTTCCGCCGGGTGCGGCACATCGTCACCGAGAACCAGCGCGTGCTCGACACGGTCGCCGCCCTCACCGAGCAGGGTCCGCGGGCGATCGGCGACCTCCTGGTCGCCTCGCACGCGTCCATGCGCGATGACTTCGAGATCTCGGTCGCCGAGCTCGACACGGCGGTGGACACCGCGCTCGAGAACGGCGCGATCGGTGCGCGGATGACCGGCGGCGGCTTCGGTGGCGCGGCGATCGCACTGGTCTCGCACGCCGATCTGCCGCGGGTGTCGGATGCCGTCGAGCAGGCCTTCGCGGATGCCGGCTTCACCGCGCCGCACATCTTCACGGTCTCGCCCTCCGAGGGGCCGCGCCGCGACGCCTGACCCCGCCCGGCGCACCGCGCCTGACACAATGGAACCCGCGCGTCCGCGCGACGGAAGGAGACCCATGTCCTGGCTTGTCACCGGCGGTGCCGGCTACATCGGAGCGCACGTGGTGCGCGCACTGGCATCCGCGGGTCTCACCCCGGTCGTGCTGGACGACCTGTCCAGCGGGCGTCCGTCGTTCGTGCCCGAGGGCGTGACCCTCGTCGAGGGCAGCATCCTCGACCGCGAGCTCATCGAGCGCACCCTTCGCGAGCACGACGCGGAGGGCGTGATCCACGTCGCCGGGTTCAAGTACGCCGGCGTCTCCGTGCAGCGCCCGCTGCACACGTACGCGCAGAACGTCGAGGGCACCAGGGTGATCCTCGAGGCCATGGAGGCCGCGGGCGTCGCGAACATCGTGTTCTCCTCCAGCGCCGCCGTCTTCGGCACCCCCGACGTCCAGCTCGTCACCGAGGACACGGCCAAGCGGCCGGCCAGCCCGTACGGCGAGTCGAAGCTCATCGGCGAGTGGCTGCTGCGCGACCAGGGCGTGGCGACGGCAGCATCCGAGAAGCCCCTGCGGCACACCTCGCTGCGCTACTTCAACGTGGTCGGCTCCGCCGACCCGACGGTCTACGACGTCAGCCCGCACAACCTCTTCCCGATCGTGTTCGAGGCGCTGCTCGAGGGCCGCACCCCGCAGATCAACGGCGACGACTACAACACTCCCGACGGCACCAACGTGCGCGACTACGTGCACGTCGGCGACATCGCCGCCGCACATGTGGTGGCCGCGCAGCGCCTCGCCTCCGGCGAGTCGATCGAGCCCGCCTACAACCTCGGCTCCGGCGACGGGCTGAGCGTGAAGCAGATCATGGATGCCATGGTGCGCGTCACCGGGATCGACTTCGTCCCCGCGATCGGGCCACGCCGCCCCGGTGACCCCGACCGCATCGTCGCCGCCGGCGACCTCGCCGCCCGCGACCTGAACTGGACGATGCGGCACACGGTCGACGAGATGGTGCGCTCGGGCTGGGAGGCCCGGCGCAACGCGGGCTGAGCTCCGATGGTCCTCGAGCTGCGCCCCGCGGCCGTGGCGGATGCCGACGGCATCGCCGAGGTGCACGTGCGCTCCTGGCAGGAGGCCTATCGCGGGCTGATGCCGCAGGAAGTCCTCGACGGACTGTCCGTCTCCGAGCGGGCCGCGAACTGGGCGCGCATCCTGGGCGAGACCGGGCGCGGCTCGCAGACGCTCGTGGTGCTCGACGGCTCCCGGGTCGTGGGGTGGGCGAGCTTCGGCGACGCCAGGGATGCGGAGGCCGAGGGTGCCGGCTCAGCGGCCGGGACGGGCGAGCTGTGGGGCATCTACGCCCACCCCGACTCCTGGTCCACCGGCGTCGGGCACCTGCTGATCTCCGCCGTCGAGGACGCGCTGCGGGAGGCCGGTCATGAGACCGCGTACCTGTGGGTGCTGGCGGGCAACGACCGGGCATCCGGCTTCTACGAGCGCCACGGCTGGCACGCCGACGGCGCGAGCAAGGTCGACGAGCGTCCGGGCCTCGTGCTCAACGAGCTCCGGCACGTGAAGCGCCTGGCCTGAGCATCCGGCGCCGGTTCCGTCTCGCATCCGCCCCGCACGCCCCGTCGCCGATCGGCGCGGATGGAAAGCGTCGGTGGATCGCGCCTCCCCGCAACCTTTTCCATCCGCCCCGGGCTCGCCGAGATGGAAATCGGTCGGTACGAGCGGCCCCTGCCGACCTTTTCCATCCGGACACGGGCGGTCCGGATGGAAAACCCCCACTCAGTCCAGTGCGGTCATCACGTGCTTGATGCGCGTGTAGTCGTCGAAGCCGTACTGCGACAGGTCCTTGCCGTAGCCGGAGTGCTTGAAACCGCCGTGCGGCATGTCCGACACGAAGGGGATGTGCGTGTTCACCCACACGCAGCCGAAGTCCAGGTCGCGGGTGAACCGGAGAGCGCGGCTGTGGTCGCGGGTCCACACGGATGCCGCCAGGGCGTACTGCACGCCGTTGGCCATCGACAGCGCCTCATCGTCGGTCTCGAAGGACTGCACGGTGAGCAGCGGTCCAAACACCTCGTTCTGCACGGCCTCGTCGTCCTGCCGCATGCCCGAGACGATGGTCGGCTCGAAGAAGTACCCGCGATCGCCCTGCCGACGTCCGCCGGTCTCGATGCGCGCGTGCGCGGGGAGGCGGTCGACGAAGCCCTGCACCTGGGCTAGCTGCGCGGCGCTGGAGAGCGGCCCGAAGAACACGCCCTCCTCGCGCGGCCCGCCGGTGCGGGCGTGCGTGTGCGTGCGGTCGACCAGCATCCGCACCAGCTCGTCGTGCGCCGAGGAGTGCACGATCACGCGGGTCGCGGCCGTGCAGTCCTGCCCGGCGTTGAAGAACGCCGCCGCCACGATGCCCTCCGCGGCCTTCTGCAGCGGAGCGTCGGCGAAGACCACGGCGGGGGCCTTGCCGCCCAGCTCCAGGTGCACGCGCTTCAGGTCGTTCGCAGCGGATGAGGCGACCGCCATGCCCGCGCGCACCGATCCGGTGATCGCCACCATCTGCGGCACCGGATGCGCGACCAGCGTCGCCCCCGTCTCCCGCGCGCCGAGCACGACGTTCAGCGCGCCGGCCGGGGTGTGCTCGGCGACGATCGCGGCGAGCAGCAGGGTGGAGCGCGGCGTGGACTCGGCGGGCTTGAGCACGACCGTGTTGCCCGCGGCGAGCGCCGGGGCGATCTTCCACACCGCCATGTTCAGCGGGTAGTTCCAGGGCGTGACCTGCCCGATCACCCCGATCGGCTCGCGCCGCACGTAGGAGGTGTGCCCGGCGAGGTACTCCCCGGCGGCTCGTCCCTCCAGACTGCGGGCGGCCCCGGCGAAGAAGCGCAGCTGGTCGACGGACTGCTCGATCTCGTCGGCCACGAGCGTGGCGCGCGGCTTGCCGGTGTCCTGCGACTCCAGGTCGGCGAACTCCTCGGCCCGCGCGGCCATGGCATCCGCGATCCGGAACAGCGCCAGCTGGCGCTCGGCCGGCGTCGTGTCGCGCCAGATCGGGAACGCCGCCGAGGCGGCCGCATAGGCGGCGTCCAGGTCGACCTCATCGGAGAGGGGGATGCGGCCGTCGACCTCGCCGGTCGCGGGATCGATGAGGTCGAGGGTGCCTGTGCCGTGGGCATCCCGGAAGGAGCCAGCGATGTGGTTCTGGAGCGTCGTCAGCATGCCCGACACTCTACCCATGCGAATGCGAAATCAGAAGAAAACTTCTCTCCAAACAATGGATTCAGTTGATTCAGCATCCGGATAGTGTCAGAATCAGCACATGAGCGACAAGACGAAGAGCGTGGCGCTGGACGACGTCTCCAAGCGGATCATCGAGCTGCTGCAGCAGGACGGCCGGCGCCCCTACGCCGAGATCGGCCGCGCGGTCGGTCTCAGCGAGGCGGCCGTCCGCCAGCGCGTGCAGCGGCTGACGGATGCCGGAGTCATGCAGATCGTAGCGGTCACCGACCCCCGTCAGCTCGGTTTCGCGCGGATGGCGATGATCGGCATCCGGACCGCAGGGGATCCGCGCGAGGTCGCCGAGGCGGTGAAGGCGTTCGACGAGATCGCCTACGTGGTCGTGACGCTGGGCACCTTCGACGTGCTCGCCGAGGCCATCTGCGAGACCGACGAGGACCTGCTCGAGCTCGTCAGCAAGCGCGTGCGCGCCATCCCGGGCGTCACGCACACCGAGAGCCTGATCTACGCGGGCCTCCACAAGGACTTCTACAACTGGGGCACGCGCTGATGGGGACCACGGTCTTCGAACGATTCCCACCGGCGGATGCCACGATCACCGAGTCTCTGCGCGATGCGAAGCACGCGCCGTTCTGGCTCGACGACGTCGAGCGTCCCTCCTACCCCGCCCTGGCGGGTTCCGCGCAGGCCGACCTGGTCGTCGTCGGCGGCGGGTACGTCGGCCTGTGGACCGCCGTGCGCGCCAAGGAGCGGGACCCGCAGCGCTCGGTCATCGTGCTCGAGGCCGCGCGCGTCGGCTGGGCGGCGTCGGGGCGCAACGGCGGATTCTGCGAGGCGAGCCTGACGCACGGCCACGAGAACGGGCTGAGCCGGTGGCCCGAGGAGATCGAGCAGCTCGAGCGCCTGGGCCTCGAGAACCTCGACGGCATCGAGCAGGCCGTGCGGCGCTACGGCATGGACGTGGACTGGGAGCGCACCGGGCAGCTGGCCATCGCGACCGAGCCGCACCAGATCGAATGGTTGGAGGGTGACGGGTTCCTCGGCCAGGACGCCGTGCGCTCCGAGGTGCACTCCCCCACCTACCTCGCCGGCAACTGGGACCGCGAGGGCTGCGCGATGGTGCATCCGGCGAAGCTGGCGATCGAGCTGGCGCGCGTCGCCACCGAACTGGGCGTCGTGATCCACGAGCAGAGTCGGGTGACCGGCATCTCGGGCAGCGGCCGTCAGACCGTGAGCGTCGCCGGCGGCGCGACGGTCACCGCCGATCACGTGGCGCTCGCGACCAACGTCTTCCCCTCGCTGCTCAAGCGCAACCGGCTGATGACCGTGCCGGTGTACGACTACGCCCTGATGACGGAGCCGCTGACGCAGGAGCAGCACGACGCGATCGGCTGGAGGAACCGGCAGGGCCTGGCCGACAGCGCCAACCAGTTCCACTACTACCGGCTCAGCGCCGACAACCGCATCCTGTTCGGCGGCTACGACGCGATCTACCACTTCGGCGGCAAGGTGCGCGCCGAGTACGAGGAGCGGCCGGAGACCTACCGCAAGCTCGCCTCGCACTTCTTCACGACCTTCCCGCAGCTGGAGGGGCTGAAGTTCACGCATCGCTGGGCCGGCGCGATCGACTCGTGCAGCCGGTTCTGCGCGTTCTACGGCACCGCCCGCAGCGGACGCGTCGCCTATGCGACGGGATTCACCGGGCTCGGCGTCGGTGCCAGCCGATTCGGCGCCGACGTCATGCTCGACAAGCTGGCAGGCGTCGACACCGAGCGCACGCGCCTGAAGATGGTGCGCACCAAGCCCATCCCGTTCCCGCCCGAGCCCGCCGCAGCCATCGGCGTCAACGTGGTGCGCGCGTCGATGGACCGTGCCGACCACAACGAGGGCAGGCGCAATCTGCTCCTGAAGGGCCTGGACGCCATCGGCATGGGGTTCGACTCGTGAGCGGGCTGGATGCCGGTGTCGTCGTGGATGCCCTGGCCGTCGACCTGGCGCATGAGCCGCTGCCAGCGGAGGTCGTCCGCGCGGGCGAGCCGACCACCGGCATCCGCGAACTCGGCGTCCTCCGCGACGTGGAGCTCGGCATCTGGGAGATGAGCGAGGGCGCCGCGGTCGACACCGAGACCGACGAGGTGTTCATCGTGCTCGCCGGAGCCGCGCGCGTCGACTTCACCGAACCGGTGCTGCCCTCGATCGAGGTGCGGGCGGGGTCCGTCGTGCGGCTGACCGAGGGCATGCGCACCCTGTGGACCGTGCACGAGACCCTGCGCAAGATGTACATCACCTGACGCTGCCGGACGCCTTCCGAAGCGGAGGGTGCGGAGGTATGCTCACAGCGGGGACCTCGTCCGCGCGCCCAAGCGGCGCGGCGTTGTGCTGGGCCGACGCGAGGACGACCACACCCCGGAGCTGGGGCTCATCATGTTCGAGAAACTCATGGCGACGGCCGTCCTTCCGGCGACAGACCTCGATCGCGCCAAGCGCTGGTGGCACGACGTGCTGGATCGGGACCCGGTCTACACCGACGCCGAATCCCAGAACCTGTTCTACGACGTCGGCGGCGCGGTGGTGCTGGTGTACCGCACCGATTTCGCGGGCACGGCGAAGAACACCGCCATCAACCTCGTGACCGACGACCTGGATCGCGACGTGGCTGCGCTGCGGGAACGCGGCGTCGAGTTCCACGAGTACGACTTCCCAGGGCTCAAGACCGTGGATGGGATCGCGGATCTCGGCAGTGAACGCGGAGCGTGGTTCAGCGACAGCGAGGAGAACATCTTCGCCCTCGGCCAGCCATCGCCCGAGATGATGGAGCGCGTGATGGGAGGTGCGCGCGCCGACGGGTGAGGTCGCGCCTGCTCCGAAGCGGGCCGAACCTGAGGCGGGAGGTCGTCAGCGGGCGGAGGCCAGCAGCGCCAGGTGGAGCGCGGAGAGGGTCTCGCCGTCGTCGAGGTCGGCGCCCAGCAGGTCGGCGATCAGCGCGATGCGCTGGTAGAACACCGAGCGCGAGAGGTGTGAGGCGGAAGCGGCGGCCGTGCGGTTGCCGGGATGCGAGACGACCGCGCGCAGCACCCGCACCAGGTCGCCGTCGTGCTGCTCGTCGAAGCGGATCAGCGGGGCCAGCATGCGCTCACTGTGCTCCTGCAGTCGGTGGTCGTCGCCGAGTTCGGTGACCAGCCGGGTCAGCGGACGGTCGCCGACCCGGCGCACCTCCCCCGCGCGCAGCCGAGCCGCGAGCAGGCGGGTCGGGCGCACGGATGCCAGCAGCTCGGCGACCGTCGCGACGTCCGGTCCCACGGCGAGCCCGACGCCGGATGCCTCGGATGCCCGGCGCAGCAGCGCGGCCGCCAGGGAGGCGGAAGCCGAGACCAGCACGACGCCGTCGCCGCCGTGCACCGCACCCAGCGCGCGGACGTCGAGATCGCGACCGGCAGTCGACGCGATCGCACCGTTCGCCACGTCGACGCCAGTGCTGATCGCGGCGATCAGCGCGCCGGTGGCCGCGGCATCCGCTCCCTCCGCGATCAGCACGCTGAGCACGCGCCCACGCAGCGGCAGCCCCGCCGCCTGCAGCCGGGCCGCCACGTCGTCCTCGCCGGTATGGCGCCCGCTCACGACGGCGTTGACCAGCTCTCGGGCGGGCAGCTGGGCCCAGGCCTCGGGGCCGTCGGCCAGGCGTGCGAGCGCCAGCGCGGTGGCCGCGAGCTCGAGCACGGTCGTGCGCCCGGCGGGGTGCGCGGGCCCCGGCAGCGCCACCAGCGTCCCCCAGCGCACGCCTCGCGCCTCGACGGGCACGGCGAGCAGGCCGTCGCCGGTGCGGGAGCGCGCCGGCCAGTCGGTCAGCACGGCGGATGCCGTGGCATCCCGCATGTCGGCGGTCACCACCTCGCGCCCGAGGGTCTCGAGCACCACCGGCGCCCCCAGCACCCGCGCGGTCTCGCGCACGACGGTGTCGGCGGGAGCCCCGCGCAGGGTGAGCCCGGTGAACAGCTCGTGCAGACTCTGGCGCTCCTGCAGCGCCTCCAGCTGACCGGCGATGATGCGACGGTGCACCGCCTCGGTGACGGCGACGAACTTCACCACCTGCTCCAGCGCGATCAGCGCCAGCCCGCGCGCTCGGCACGCCGCGACCAGCGCCGGCGGCGCCACCGGGAAGCGGGCGCCGAGTTCCATCACGATGCCCGCGATGCCGGCATCCGCCAGGCTGTCGACCAAGCTTCGCAGCGCCGCGTCCGCACCCGGCCATCCCGCCGCGGTGGTGAGGAGCAGCTCGCCGCCGTCCAGCAGCTGCGCCACCTGATCGCTGTCGGAGACGTGCACCCAGCGCACCGGGGCGTCGAGTGCGTCGCCGCCGACGAGCACCTGCGGGTCACCGCGCAGCAGCACCTCGGCGTCGAGCACGTCGCGCACGCGCGGCAGCGCGGCCGCATCCGGACGATCTGTCCGATTGTCGACGAAGTCCTGACGATCTGCGGGCATGACGTCAGTCTCGCCGCTGTCAGCATGGGAAGCAAGCCGCCGGTCATTCTGTGCGGTATGACCACGAACTCTCGATGAGGAGCATCCTGTGAGCACCATCCGCCACTTCATCGCCGGCGCCGACGCCGGCGCGGCCGACCGCACTCTCCCGGTGTACGACCCCGCCACGGGCGAGACGCACCGCCAGGTCGCCGCGGCCAGCACGGCGGAGGTCGAGCACGCGATCGCGGTCGCCAAGGAGGCGCAGCGCGCCTGGCGTGCCTCGTCGCTCGTCAAGCGCGCCGATGTGTTCTTCCGGCTGCGCCAGATCCTCACTGAGCGCGCCGACGAGCTCGCCGCCATCGTCACCAGCGAGCACGGGAAGGTGCTCTCGGATGCCGCCGGCGAGGTCTCGCGCGGCATCGAGAACGTCGAGTTCGCGGCCGGATTGCTGCACCATCTGAAGGGCGAGCGCGCCGAGCAGGTGTCCCGCGGAGTGGATGTGCACTCGGCCAAGCAGCCGGTGGGCGTGGTCGCCTGCATCACCCCGTTCAACTTCCCCGTCATGGTGCCGCTGTGGATGGTCGCGTCCGCCATCGCCTGCGGCAACGCCGTGGTGCTCAAGCCCAGCGAGAAGGATCCGTCGGCGGCGATCTGGCTCGCCAGGGCGTTCCAGGAGGCGGGTCTGCCGGACGGCGTGCTCAACGTCGTCAACGGCGACAAGGTCGCGGTCGACGCCCTGCTCGACTCCGAGGACATCGGCGCGGTCAGCTTCGTCGGCTCCACTCCCGTCGCCCGCTCCATCTACGAGCGCGCCTCCGCTGCCGGCAAGCGCGTGCAGGCGCTGGGCGGCGCCAAGAACCACATGGTCGTCATGCCTGATGCCGACATCGACGGCGCCGTCACGGCCGCGATCTCGGCGGCGTACGGCTCCGCCGGCGAGCGCTGCATGGCCGTGTCGGTGCTGGTCGCCGTCGGCGACATCGCGGACGACCTGGTGGAGGGCATCCGCTCTCGCATCGGCGAGCTGCGCATCGGCCCGGGCACTGACCCCGCCAGCGAGATGGGCCCGCTGATCACCCGCGAGCACCGCGACAAGGTCGCCTCCTACGTGGCGGGCGCCGCCACCGAGGGCGGCACCGTCGTCGTCGACGGCACGCAGCGCGCGTTCGAGGGCGACGGATTCTTCACCGGCGTCTCGCTCATCGACAACGTCACCACCGACATGAAGGTCTACCAGGACGAGATCTTCGGGCCCGTCCTCTCGGTGGTGCGCGTGAACAGCTACGAGGAGGCCGTCGAGCTGATCAACGCCAACCGGTTCGGCAACGGCACCGCGATCTTCACCCGCGACGGCGGCACCGCCCGTCAGTTCGAGTACGACATCGAGGTCGGCATGGTCGGCATCAACGTGCCGATCCCGGTGCCGGTGGGGGCTTTCTCGTTCGGCGGCTGGAAGGACTCGCTGTTCGGCGACTCGCACATCTACGGCCCCGAGTCGATCGGCTTCTACACCCGCTCCAAGGTGGTCACCACCCGCTGGCCCGACCACACTCCCGCCCAGCTCGACCTCGGCTTCCCGAGCAACCACTGAGCACCGCAGGAAAGGAAGAACCGATCATGGCACAGTTCACCGACCGCCACGGAGCCACGCACAACCTGCCCGCCCCCGAGGCCGAGGCACAGGTGCGCGCGGACGACCGCGGCCACGTGTTCCACTCCTGGAGCGCGCAGGCGCTCATCGACCCGATGCCGGTCGCCGCCGGCGAGGGCTCGACGTTCTGGGACTACCAGGGCAACGCGTACCTGGACTTCTCCAGTCAGCTCGTCAACCTGAACCTCGGACACCAGCATCCGGACCTCGTCGCCGCCATCCAGCAGCAGGCGGGCCGCCTGGCGACCATCCAGCCCGCCCTCGCGAACGACGTGCGCGGCGAGCTCGCCCGGCTCATCTCCGAGGTGGCCGGCGACGGCTTCGAGAAGGTGTTCTTCACCAACGGCGGAGCGGACGCCAATGAGTACGCGGTGCGCATGGCGCGCCAGACCACCGGTCGCCGCAAGGTGCTGTCGATGTACCGCAGTTACCACGGCTCCACCTCCACCGCGATCTCGCTGACCGGCGACCCGCGGCGCTGGGCGAACGAGGTCAGCGATGCGGGCGCCGTGCGGTTCTTCGGCCCGTACGCGTACCGTTCCGCGTTCCACTCCGAGTCGGAGGAGCAGGAGGGCGAGCGCGCCCTCGCGCACCTGGAGCAGACCGTGCAGCTCGAGGGGCCCTCCACGATCGCGGCGATCATCATCGAGTCGGTCGTCGGCACCAACGGGGTGCTGGCCCCGCCCGCCGGCTACCTGCAGGGCGTGCGCGAACTGTGCGACCGGTACGGCATCGTCTACATCGCCGACGAGGTGATGGTGGGCTTCGGCCGCATCGGCGAGTGGTTCGGCTTCCAGGCCTACGGCGGGCAGCCCGACCTGATCACCTTCGCGAAGGGCGTGAACTCCGGGTACGTGCCGCTGGGCGGCGTGGTCATCTCCGACCGCATCGCGGCGCGCTTCGACGAGGTCTCCTTCCCGGGCGGGCTCACCTACTCCGGGCATCCGCTGGCCTGCGCGGCGGGCGTGGCGACGTTCGAGGTGTTCCGCCGCGACGGCATCCTGGAGCGCGTGCGCGACCTGGGCGAGCGGATCGTCGAGCCGACCCTGCGCGGGTGGACGTCGACGCATCCGAGCGTCGGCGAGGTGCGCGGCCGCGGCCTCTTCTGGGCTGTGGAGCTGGTGCGCGATCGCGAGACGCGCGAGCCGCTGGTGCCGTTCAACGCGTCGGGGGCGGATGCTGCGCCGATGGCCGCCTTCGCCGCTGCCGCCAAGAAGGCGGGCGTCTGGCCGTTCACGCACTTCAACCGCACGCACATCGCGCCGCCGCTGGTGATCACGGAGGAGGAGCTGGTGCGCGGCCTGTCCGCGATCGACGAGGCCCTGACCGTGGCGGACGGGTACACCGCCTGAGGCCGCTGCGGCACGCCGAGACCCCCACTTGCCGTCGAGACCCCCAGGTACAGACGTGGCGGTTTCAAGGGGTCGTCGCAACACCGAAACGAACTAGGCAAGTTCTAGCAGG
>NZ_JBQEPE010000001.1:1548038-1615254 GCF_052056515.1 Microbacterium sp. 22195 | reverse complement strand
CCCACCCACCCCCCCCCCCCCCCCCCCCCCCCCCCCCCCCCCCCCGATGCTCGGTGCTGAGGGCGGGATCAGCCCTGGGCGACGGACGCGATCGTGACCGGCTTCTTCGGTGCTCCGTCCGGCCCGCCGTCCTCGGTGCCGGCGGAGGCGATGCCGGCCACGATCTCGGTGCTCGCCTCGTCGAGGTGGCCGAACACCGTGTACTCGGCCGGCAGCGGTGTGTCGGCGTAGACGATGAAGAACTGCGAGCCGTTGGTGTTCGGGCCGGCGTTGGCCATGGCCAGGGTGCCGGCGGGGTACGTCTCCGTGCCCTTCAGCTCGTCGGCGTAGGAGTAGCCGGGGCCGCCGGCTCCGGTGCCCGTCGGGTCTCCGCACTGCAGCACGAAGATGCCCTGGGTGGTGAGCCGGTGGCACTTCGTGCCGTCGTAGAAGCCCTGCGCGGCCAGCGACAGGAAGCTGTTCACGGTGCACGGCGCGGACTTCCCGTCCAGCGTGATGGCCAGGTCGCCGGCGCTCGTCTTGACCGTGACGGGCGCGTCACCGGTGGTCGTCGGATCGGCCGGGGGAGCGGTCACCTTCTTCGCGGAGGGGCGTCCGCCCGGCAGGTAGCAGCACTCGCCGGATGCCTGGGTCTGGGACGCACTCGGCTGTTCGGAGGACCGCGGTGCGGCGCCCGGAGCCGATGCGCATCCGGCGAGGGCGAACGCCGCCGCAGCGCTCAGCGCCAGCAGTGCGAGGCGGACACGGGACGGGTTCTTCAGGGGAGTGCGCACCCGAAGATCGTACGCGACGAGGTTCGGCATCCGTCGTGCCGGAATAGGCTGGATGCCGTGACCGACGACTTCGTCTCCGACATCTTCGACCCCGCGGAATGGGTGCTCGCTCCGGGCGCCGCGGACTACACCGACATCACCGCGCACGTCTCGCGCGACGGCGGCGTGGCCCGTATCGCGTTCGACCGCCCTGAGGTGCGCAACGCCTTCCGCCCCCACACGGTCGACGAGCTCTACCGCGCGCTCGACATCGCCCGGCAGGACCCGCGCATCGGCGCCGTGCTGCTCACCGGGAACGGGCCGAGCCCGAAGGACGGCGGGTGGGCGTTCTGCTCGGGCGGTGACCAGCGCATCCGCGGTCGCGACGGCTACAAGTACAGCGAGTCCGACACCGCCGTGCAGGATCCGGCGCGCGCCGGGCGGCTGCACATCCTCGAGGTGCAGAGGCTGATCCGCTTCATGCCGAAGGTCGTCATCGCCGTCGTCCCCGGCTGGGCTGCCGGCGGCGGGCACTCCCTGCACGTCGTGTGCGACCTGACGATCGCGAGCGCGGAGCACGGCCGGTTCAAGCAGACGGATGCCGACGTCGGCAGCTTCGACGCCGGCTACGGCTCCGCGTACATGGCGCGCCAGACCGGCCAGAAGATCGCGCGCGAGGTGTTCTTCCTCGCCGAGGAGTACTCCGCGCAGCGCGCCTACGAGATGGGCGCCGTGAACCGGGTCGTGCCGCACGCGTCGCTGGAGAAGGAGGCGCTGGCGATGGCGCGGACGATCCTGACCAAGTCGCCCACGGCGATCCGGATGCTGAAGTTCGCCTTCAACGCGGTGGACGACGGCATGGTCGGCCAGCAGGTGTTCGCCGGTGAGGCCACCCGTCTGGCCTACGGCACGGATGAGGCCGTCGAGGGCCGCGACGCGTTCCTGCAGAAGCGCGACCCCGATTGGTCGCCGTTCCCGTACCACTTCTGACCGGACGGACCCAGACATGCCCGCTCCAGGTATCAACTTCTGTCGCTATGACGCCGTTGAAACGACAGAAGCTGATACCTGGACGCGACTTTCGGGTGGGCGGAGCGCGTCCGGAGTGACGGAGGGGCGCGATGCGTCTGCAGCCGGTCGACGGTGACGACCCGCGCGCGGTGCTCGAGGCCCTGCCCGCGGCGCTCGACGGCGCCCGGCCGCTCGCGCTCGGGTTCGCCCCGGCATCCGACGACGAGGTGCCGGACGGGACCGCCGCCGTGATCGCGACGTCCGGGTCCAGCGGCATCCCCAAGCGGGTGATCCTCAGCGCGTCCGCGCTGCGGGCGAGCGGAACGGCGACGGCCGACCGGATCGGCTCCGGACGGTGGACGCTCGCGCTCCCGGCCGGATACGTCGCGGGCCTGCAGGTACTGGCGCGCTCCCTGCTGGCGGGCACCGATCCGATCCTGCTCGACGGGAAGCTGACCCCGGATGCCCTGATCGACGCGGCCGACCGCGGGAGCCAGTACATCTCCGTCGTCCCCGCTCAACTGGCGGCCCTGGTCGACGCGGCGGACGATCCGCGAGTGCTCGCCGCGCTGCGGGCCCACGGGGCGATCCTGGTCGGCGGGCAGGCGCTGTCCGACGTCATCCGGATGCGCGCCGCCGAGCTGCGGATCCCGTACGTGCACACCTACGGGTCGAGCGAGACCGCCGGCGGCTGCGTGTACGACGGCATCCCGCTGGACGGCGTCTCGGTGCAGCTGATCGATGAGGAGCTGCGGCTCGGCGGGCCCATGCTCGCCGACGGCTACCTGGGCGACCCCGCCCTCACCGCGCGCGTGTTCGAGACCGACCACGGCACCCGCTGGTACCGCACGGGTGACCGCGGCTTCATCCTCGACGGTGAGGTCGAGGTGCACGGCCGCCTCGACAACGTGATCGTCTCCGGCGGCATCAACATCTCCCTCGACCGGGTGGAGCAGGTCGTGCGCAGCGTGCCGGGGCTCGAGCAGGCGGTCGTGCTGGGGATGCCCGATGAGCGCTGGGGCGAGTCGTCGATCATCTTCGCCGACTGGGGTGCCGGCGACGGGGGACGGATGCTGGATGAGGCGCGTGCGCTCGTCGCCGAGAAGATCGGCCGGCATGCCCGCCCGGTGCAGCTGCAGGGCGGGGAGATCCCGCTCCTGGCATCCGGCAAGCCCGACCGCGAGCTGCTCCGGCGGATGATCCACGACGTCCCGCCCCGGGAGTGAGTCGTCCTCCGCGGTGCCTCCGTGAAACGCGGTGCGGCGGGTTCCCGCAGGCGGCCTAGGCTGACCGGCATGGCCGTCTACACCCACGGGCACCACGATTCGGTGCTGCGCTCGCACAACACCCGCACCGTCGCGAACTCCGCGGCATACCTCGAGCCGCTCCTGAGCGCGGACGCGCACCTTCTCGACGTCGGGGCCGGCCCCGGCACCATCACCATCGACTTCGCGAGCCGCGTGGGCCGCGTCACGGCCACCGAGATCAACCCCGAGGCGCTCAGCCTGTCGCAGGCTCTCGCGGCCGAACGCGCCGCGACGAACATCGAGTTCTCGGTCGAGGACGTGCACGCGCTGAGCTTCGCCGACGACAGCTTCGACATCGTCCATGCGCACCAGGTGCTGCAGCACGTCGGCGATCCCGTGCAGGCGCTGCGCGAGATGCGGCGGGTCACCAGGCCCGGTGGCACGGTCGCGGTGCGTGACGCCGACTACGCCGGCTTCATCTGGTTCCCCCTGCTGCCCGAGCTCGACGAGTGGCTGCGGCTGTACCGCGAGGCCGCACGGGCCAACGGCGGTGAGCCGGATGCCGGCCGGCGCCTGCTCGCCTGGGCACGCGCCGCCGGGTTCACCGACGTCACCGCCACGGCATCCACCTGGTGCTACGCCGCGCCCGCGGAGCGCGAGTGGTGGGGAGGGATGTGGGCCGACCGCATCCTGGAGTCCGCTCTCGCCCGCCAGCTCACCGCATCCGGGATGGCGACGGATGCCGATCTGAAGCGCATCAGCGAAGCCTGGCGCGCGTGGGCCGCAGACGGCGACGGCTGGTACCTGGTGCCCCACGGCGAGATCCTCGCCCGGGTCTGAGGTGCTTCGGGATACATCTCCAGGCGGATGCCCGCCGCGCACGCGTCCCGTAGCGTGAGAGTGTGATCCGCCCCGTCTCCCGCACCTGGCTCATCGTCGACGTCGTCGGCAGCGCGCTGGGGCTGCTGATCACCCTGCCGCTCTCGTTCCTGTTCAGCGCCGGCCAGCTCAGCCCGTGGGTGCAGCCCGAATGGCTGTCCGCGAGCGTGCTGGTGATCGTCGCCGTCGCGATGTGGGGTGCGGCCGCCATCTCGCGGCTCTCACCGCCGCTCGCGCTCGCCATCGCCTGGGCCGCCGCCGTCATCCAGATGGCCGCTGGTCTCCCGCCCCTCGCCTTCGACATCGCGGTCTTCCCCGTGCTCTTCGCCACCGGCGCCTGGAGCAGTCGCCGCCTGCTGTGGTGGGGTGGGGCATCGGCCCTCGGCGGTGGAGTGGTCGCCGGGCTGTACATCGCGCTCCTCCAGCTGTCGTCCGTCATCACGTCGGACGGGCTGCTGAACGCCGCCGCACGCGTGTCCATGATCGCCGTGCTGGCGGCGACGAGCATCGGCTTCGCGCTCGTGATCGCGTGGGGTTCCGGCCTGCTCTGGCGCTCGGTCGCCAACGGCCGGCAGACCCGCCTGGCGCAGCTGCAGGCCGAGGCCTCCGCCGCCGAGGAGGCGGAGCGGGTGCGCATCGCGCGAGACATGCACGACATCGTCGCGCACTCCCTGGCCGTGGTGATCGCCCAGGCCGACGGCGCCCGGTATGCGGCCGCCGCGAAGCCCGAGCTGGCTCAGGAGGCGATGGTCACGATCGCGCAGACCGCGCGCGCCGCGCTGTCGGACGTGCGGATGCTGCTCACCCAGCTGCGGCACCGGCAGGGCGACGGCCCGCAGCCGACCCTCGCCGATCTGGAGACCCTGTTCGCGCAGGTGCGCCAGGCGGGGATCGAGCCCCGCGTCACGGTGGATCCGATGCCGCCGGGGGAGCCGCCGGGAAGCATCCAGCTCGCGGTCTACCGCATCCTTCAGGAGGCGCTCACCAACGCCCTTCGGCACGGCGAGGGCGATGTGGACGTGCGGCTGTCGTGGTGGGCTGACCGGGTGGACGTGGAGGTGCGCAACCGCGTCGCGACAGCGCCCTCGGGGCCGACCGGCGGACACGGGCTGGTCGGGATGCGCGAGCGCGCGCAGCTGGTCGGCGGAACGCTGAACGCGCAGCACGAGGGCGGCTTCTTCGTCGTCCGAGCGACGCTCCCGATCGGTGCGTAGGCGCCGGCGGCACCGCGAACGCGCGGTAATCCTGGACGTCGTGGTCACCGCGACCCGCAAAGATGGATGCCGGGGTTCTTTCCCCGGCCAGGAGGGGTCATCATGATCAAGGTCGTGCTCGTCGACGACCAGGCGCTGTTCCGCGCGGGGGTGCGGATGCTCGTCGGCTCGCAGCCCGACATGGACGTCGTGGGGGAGGCGGGCAACGGCCGCGAGGCGCTCGAGGTCGTTGCGCGCACCCGGCCCGACGTCGTGCTGATGGACATCCGGATGCCGGTGATGGACGGTCTCACGGCAACGGCCGAGCTGCTGAGGCAGCCGAACGCTCCCCGCATCGTCATGCTCACCACGTTCGACCTCGACGAGGCCGCCGCCCGCGCCATCCAGCAGGGCGCCAGCGGGTTCCTGCTCAAGGACGCCGACCCCGAGTTCCTGCTGGCCGCGATCCGAACGGTCGAATCGGGATCCAGCGTCATCGCGGCATCCGCCACCCGCGAGCTGTTCGCGCACTTCACCTCCGAGACGAAGCCGGTGCCGCCGAGCTACGCCGACCTCACCGATCGCGAGCGGGAGATCTTCGCACTCGCGGCGCGGGGGCTGTCGAACTCCGAGATCGCGACGCGCGAGTTCCTCAGCGAGGCGACCGTGAAGACGCACATCAGCCGCATCCTCACCAAGCTCGCGCTGCGCGACCGGGTGCAGCTGGTCGTCTTCGCCTTCGAGCACGGCCTGGCCTGAACACGGCGTCTCTCAGGGCGCGACGAGCAGGGCGCGAAGCGCCTCCGCGGCGCGTGAGGGCGAGGGACGCCAGGCGATGCCGAGCCGTGAGCGCACGTCGGGCGCGTCCACGGGAATGGCCCGGACCTCGTCCCAGCGCCGTCGCGTGGCATCGCTGACGACGCCCACTCCCAGGCCGCGTGCGGCGAGCCGCTCGATGAACCACGGGGTCGACACCTCCCAGCGCGGCTCCAGGCCGGGTCGCAGCTGTGCGAGGGCGGCGCGGTCCCCTGTTCCGCGCGGCAGGGAGATCACGTCGACCATGTCCAGCTCGGCGGGGCGGATGCTGCGCCGCGACGCCCAGGGGTGGTCCGGCGCGACCACGGCGACGAGCGGGTCGTCGAAGAGGGTGATCGTCTCAAGCCCTGCCGGCGGATGCTGCGCCCAGGCGACCACGGCGATGTCCAGCTCGCCGTGGCGCAGCGCGAAGACGAGGCCCTCCGAGGTGTCCTCGTGCAGCCGCACCTCCAGCCCCGGGTGCGCTTCGTGCAACTCCCCGAGCGCGTCGAACAGCCGCGGCCAGGTCAGCCCCGACACGGTTCCGACGCGCAGCGATCCCAGGAGCAGACCGCGCAGGTCCGCAGCGGTCGTGCGGATCTCGCCGAGGGCGCGGAGCGACTCGCGGATCGCCGGCAGCATCCGCTCCCCGTCGGCGGTGAGGATCACGCGGCGGCCGCTGCGATCGAACAGCGCGACGCCGAGCTCCCGCTCGAGCTTCTGCACCTGCGTGCTCACGCCCGACTGGCTGACCTTGACCGCCTCGGCGGCCGCAGTGAACGAGCCGGTGTCGGCGACGGCGACGGCGTAGCGCAGCTGATGGATCTCCATATTCAGAACAGATGATAGCGATCTGGATCAGCTGTTGGACAGATGATCCGTCTCGCGTGAGGCTGGAGCCATGACCACGACAGATCAGCCCGTCCCCGTTCTCGTCCGCCTCGACGTCGACACCGTCGCCCCGCACTTCTCCAAGGCGCTCGCGCATCTCGACAATGCGATGGTGCGGGAACTGGACGCCGTCGGCTTCGACGCCCGGCTCCGCGAGCTGGTGCGCCTGCGGGCCTCGCAGCTGAACGGATGCAGCTACTGCGTCGACCTGCACACCGGTGATGCGCAGAAGGCCGGCGACACCCTCGCCCGGATCGCCGCGGTGGCGGTCTGGCGCGAGTCGTCGCTCTTCACGGCACGCGAGCGCGCGGCGTTCACGCTCACCGAGAGTATCACCCGGGCATCCGAGACCCGCGTGCCCGACGCGGACTGGGCGGCGGCGGCGCTGGTCTTCTCGCCGGAGGAGCTGGGCGCACTCGTCTCGCTGATCGTCACGATCAACGCCTGGAACCTCGTCGGAGTCTCCACGCACGCCTGGGTGTGACGCGCGCCGGGATCATCCTCCAGATGTACGCGGGATGCTCCCCGCGGGCGATGCGGCGCTGCGGAGGCCGCGAATAGCGTCGATGACATGGAGATCACGACTTCGGACCTCGGCCTCGCCGCACGCGTCCAGCACCTCACCAAGTCCTACGGCGCCGGGGCCGCCGGAGTGCGCGCCCTCGACGACATCAGCGTCGGCATCCGCCGCGGCCAGTTCACGGCCATCATGGGTCCGTCCGGATCCGGCAAGTCCACGCTCATGCACATCATGGCGGGCCTGGACGCGCCGACCGAGGGGCGTGCGTGGATCGGCGACACCGAGATCACGGGCCTGAACGACCTCGAGCTGACCATCCTGCGCCGTCGCCGCGTTGGCTTCATCTTCCAGGCGTTCAACCTCGTCCCCACCCTCGACGCGCTCGGCAACATCCTGCTGCCGTTCGAGCTCGACGGGCGCCGGCCGTCCGTCATCGAGAAGGCCCGCATCGACGGCCTCGTGGAGCGCCTGGGCCTGGCATCCCGCCTCAACCACCGACCGCACGAGCTGTCCGGCGGTCAGCAGCAGCGCGTCGCGATCGCCCGTGCGCTCGCCACCGCGCCCGACCTCGTCTTCGCCGACGAGCCGACCGGCAACCTCGACTCCCGCAGCGGACGCGAGGTGCTGCAGCTGCTGGCATCCGCGAGCCGCGAGCACGGTCAGTCCATCGCCATGGTCACCCATGACGCCATCGCCGCCAGCCACGCCGACCGCGTGCTGTTCCTCGGCGACGGCCGCATCACCGCAGACCACCCGCAGCAGAGCGCCGAGCAGATCGCGGCGTACATGCTCGCGGCCGAGGTGGCGGCATGACCGCCGTCGCCTCGGGCACCGCCATCGGCACGGTCGTGCCGGAGACGGCCGCGACCCGCCCTCGGCTGGCGTGGCTGCGCGAGCGCGGCATGGGCGCGAGCGTGCTCGTCGCGGCGCTCGCCGCCGCCTTCGGCGTGTTCCTCGTCGAGGTCACCGCGTACATCGGCGCCGTGCTGCAGGCCGACCCCTTCATCGGCGACAGCGAGACCCTCGCGATCGTCGTGATCATCCTGTCGGTGCTGCTGACCGGGGTCGCGATGTACGTCGCCGCCGTGGTCACCGCGAACACGTTCTCCACGATCATCGCCGGGCGCACGCGCCGCATCGCGCTGATGCGGCTGATCGGGGCATCCGCCCGGTCCCAGCGCGCCGAGGTGACGGGTCAGGGCTTCGTCGTCGGAGTGATCGGCGCCGCGATCGGACTGGTCGTCGGGCTGGCGCTGTCCGGCCTCGGGATGCTGATCGGCCAGAGCCTGATGCCGAGCGTGCCGGAGAGTGTCACGCTGGCGCAGCCGGGCATCGCGCTGCCCGTCATCGGTGTCGCGCTCACCACCTGGCTCGCCGCGTACATCGGCTCGCGCCGGGTGCTCACCGTCACTCCGCTGCAGGCGCTGGGCGGCTCCGTCGAGCGCACGCATGACGAGGTCGCCGGCCGCCGCGGCAAGCACGTCGGCGCGCTCGTGCTGCTCCTGATCGGCGCGGCGCTGCTGGCCGCCGGCGTCGTGATCGGCCTGATCACCCCGCTCGGCGTGGTGGTCGCGTTCTTCGGCGGCGTCTTCTCGTTCACCGGCATCGTGACCGGAGCGGCCCTGTTCATGCCGCCCGTGCTGCGACTGGTCGGCCGCCTGTTCGGCAAGGGCGCGACTGCGCGCCTCGCAGCGGAGAACGCCCTGCGCTACCCGGAGCGGTCCAGCCGGATGGCGATCGGCGTGGTGATGGGCGTCGCCCTCGTGACCATGTTCGCCGTCGCACTGGAATCGTCGAAGGCGCTCATGATGCGGCAGACGGACGACGTGCCCTCCGACTTCTTCGCGCCGATGGACGCCTTCGCGAACATCATGATGGTGCTCGTGGCGGTGTCGGCCGTGATCGCCGCCGTGGGCCTGGTGAACCTGCTCACGATCGGCGTCGTGCAGCGCCGCCGCGAGCTGGGACTGCTGCGCGCGATCGGGCTGACCGGCGCTCAGGTGCGGCGCATGGTGCTGCTGGAGGCCGTGCACATCACGGTCGCCGCGACTCTGACCGGGCTCGTCCTCGGCGTCGTGTACGGCTGGATCGCCGCGCAGTCCCTGCTGGGCGCGGTGCCTGTGCTGCCGAGCTTCGAGCCCGCCGGGTTCGTGTACCCCGCGGTGCCGTGGATGCCCGTCGCCGCGATCGTCGTCGCCACCGCCCTGCTGACCGTGATCGCCGCGGTGACGCCCACGCGCCTGGCGACCCGGGTCGCTCCGGTCGAGGCCCTCGCCGCGGACTGAGGCCGGCACCGCTGTGCCCACCGGCGCAGGGCGGATCAGAAACGCATCCGTGCCCGCAGGATGGATCAAGAACGCATCTCCGGAGGTGATCGGGGATGCGTTCCTGATCCATGCCGGGCCGCTCGCCCGTCGCGCGAGCGGGGGACGGCATCGACGGCAATAGGCTGAAGGGATGCCGTCGCCGTTCGATCAGTCGCATTACCAGGTCCGCGTCGAGTGGGGTGCCGAGGGGCTCGCCCGGCTGGCCCCGGCCGACGTCGTCGTCGTCGTCGACGTGCTGCGGTTCTCATCGACGCTGGCGAACATCGTCGCCGAGGGAGGCGCCGTCGAACTGGCGGATGCCCGGGTCTGGTCATCCAACGGCGCCGACGTGGCGACCGCGGCGGCCGAGACCGGTGCGATCGTCCTGGTCGGCGGCATCCGCAACGCCGCGGCGACCGCCCGTGCCGTCATGACCTTGCAGGAGCGCCGCGCCGCACGCACCTCGGTGACCGTGATCGCCGCGGGGGAGAGGGCTTCCGCCGGCGACCTGCGCTTCGCCGTCGAGGATCAGCTCGGTGCGGGGGCCGTGATCGCCGCGCTGACCGACCTCGGCATCGACCACTCCTCGCCCGATGCGGCTGTGGCCGCCGAGTCCTTCCGCGCGCTGCGCCGGGCGCTGCGGCACCTGCTCGCGGCCAGCGGGTCGGGACGCGAGCTGGTGGACGGGGTGGCCTCGACCGCGCGGATGCTCGAGGCGGGCATCCGTCCTGCGACCACGGAGGAAGCAGCGGAACCGGATGCCGTGGATGCCGTCCCTATGCTGCGCGACGGCGCCTTCGAGCGCTTCGTCTGAAGGCGTTCCCGTGTTTGCGGGCGGGCGCCGCGCGCCGCGTCGTGGCGTCGGCGGATGCGCATAGGGTTCTTGCATGAGGTACCTTCCCGCCTTCGTGCTCGACGCCGTGCTGGTGCTGATCTTCGCCGTCATCGGGCGCGCGTCGCACGGTGAGGACCCGATCGGGTTCCTGATCACCGCGTGGCCGTTCCTCGTCGCGCTGCTCGTCGGGCATCTGCTCGCGATGCTGGTGCCGGCACGCCCGCGGCGTCCGTGGTCGCTGGGTTGGGGAGTGGTCGCCTGGGTCGTGACGGTGGCGGGCGGGATGCTGCTGCGCATCGCCACGGGCGACACGGCGCAGGCGCCGTTCATCATCGTGGCGACCGTGGTGCTGGGCGTCTTCCTACTCGGCTGGCGCCTGATCGCGCTGCTCGTGCGCCGCTACCGCGGCCCGCGCGAACAGGCCTGACCCATCCCGCCGAGCTCAGCGGGGGAGCTGGGCGGCGCGGCGGTCGGCGGCCGTGATCTCGCGGCGGGTCCACGCGAACAGGTAGCGGTTGTCGAAGCTGCGCGAGCATCGCGCGCAGGACGTCTCGCGAGCGGGGCGGCGGTGCCGGTAGGTGACGTGTCCGACTGGGCAGGTGCCCACCCACGGGGCCAGCTCGGTGGCCGTCTCGCCGTGGTGGGTGGTGCCGCCCACATAGCCGAGGTCCCTCGCCACGCGCTTCCACTCCGGGCCGTGCGCGGCGGTGTGCCCGGCGACGGCGTGCGCGACCTCGTGCAGCAGCGTCTGGTGGATCTCGTCGTCCTCGAACCGGGCGGCCAGGTAGCGGGACACCGTGATGCGCTTGCGCCGGTAGTCGCACAGCCCCGCGCGGCGCTTGGCGTGGTCGAAGTCGAAGCTCCACGTGTCGTCGAGGTGCATGTCGATCAGCGCCTGTGCCCAGACGCGCACGCGGTTCAGATCGGCCATGAGATCAGATTAGAGCCGTCGACGGACATCGGGATCGGCTTCGACGGGCGACGCGGGCCAGGATGCACCGGGCTCAGGAACCCTGACCTCAGACCAGTGCGTCGGCGCCCTCGGCGCTGCGGCGCTCCGCGGCTTCGATGGCGCGCAGCGCCTGCTCCAGCTCGGCGTCGTCGGCACCGGCTTCGCGACGCAGGAACAGTGAGCGCTTGAAGCTCTCCCGGGCCTGCTCGAAGTCGCGTGCCTCGTAGGCGTTCCTGCCGTGGTGCTGGTGGGCGAAGGCCGCGATGCCGATCCAGCCCTGACCCTCCGCCTCGCTCGCGCTGTGCGCGAGCTCCAGTGCGGCGGCGGCATGCGCACCGCGGTGCTGCAGCACGGTGGCGTGCAGCACGCGCGCCCGCAGCAGGTCCTTGCGGGTGCCCGCCATGCGCGCCTGGCGCACGGTCTCCTCGGCGGTCTCGAGGGCCTCGTCGAGGCGGTCGAGCACCTTGAGCAGCCACACCCGCTCGAGCAGCACCGGCAGGCTGCGCTGGTTCTCGATCTCGGCGAGCCGCATCATGCACTCGCGCTCGCTGACGATCTCACGAAGGGTGTCGGGGTCGTAACCCTGGATCAAATTCACGACTGCTGGCTCCTCTCCGCGCACTCTCCAGTCTGCATCGCCGACCTGGGAACGGGGCGAGGCACGCCCTGCTACGGGCGGACCGGAACGGGGAGTTCAGCGCAGGAACAGACTCGAGTCCGGACGCGGCGAGGCCACGGCATCCGCATCCGTCACGATCGCCGCGCCGCGGGCGAACGCCGCGACCTCCTCGCCTTGAGCGATCTTGGCCGGGTGGGGTCCGGCCGCCAGCATCCGCGGCAGCCAGTCGGTGGGCAGCGGAAGAGCGGATGCCGCGAGCACGAGGTTCCCGAACCGCCGGCCCTTGAGCACCTGCGTGTCGGCGAGCAGCGCCACCTCGGGGAACACCGTCGCGGCGGTGGCGACCTGCCGCCGGGCGAACGCGAGGCCGGGGCCGTCGGCGACGTTCACGAGCAGCACGCCGGCGGGCGCCAGGAGGTCGGAGATCTCGCGGTAGAACTCCACGCTGGTGAGGTGCGCAGGGGTCTGCGCACCCGAGAACACGTCCGACACCACCAGGTCGCACTGCCCGTGCAGCGCCGGAGGGAGCCGCTTGAGCCCCTCGCGGGCGTCGCCGATGCGGATGCGGATGGCCGCGCCGCGCGGCAGCGGCAGATGCTCTCGCACGAGCGCGACCAGCGGCGCCTCCCACTCGATCACCTGCTGGCGCGAACCAGGCCGGGTCGCGTCGATGTAGCGGGGGATGGTCAGCGCGCCCGCGCCCAGGTGCACGACGCTCAGCGGTGCGGATGCCGAGGGACCGAGCTGATCGATCACCGCACCCATCCGCACGATGTACTCGAAGTGGAGATGTGCGGGATCCTCGAGATCGACGTGCGACTGCGGCGTGCCGTCGACGATCAGCTCGAAGCCGCTGGTGAACTCGCTCGGCGCGATCTCGGCCGTGCCGCCGTGATCCAGCCGCGCACGTGGATTCTCCGCATCCCTCCCGCGCGCTCGTCCCATGGGAACGAGCCTATCGAGCCCGTCAGCGGCTGCCGGTGCAGGTCTGCTGGTTCAGATCGATACCCGTGATCTCGGTGGGGAGAACCGTGGTGCCCGGGGGAGTCGAGGACGGTGTCGGGGAGGAGCTCGGCGAGGGCGGCGGGGTGGTCGGCGTCTCGACCGTCGCGCTGCCGCCGTTGCTCGCGGCGCCGGTGATCTGCATCGACCCGCCGCTCCTGATCGCCTCCCACATCGGCTCCGCCGCGCTGGTGTTCTCCACCACACGCTGCGTCGGCGCATCCGGGTCGTCGAGAGTGGGCAGCTGAAGGAAGAGGAAGTCGTCGTACCGCACGCCCTTCATCGTCAGCGCGAGCTGGGCCAGCCGGACGGGATCCGCCAGCTCCTCGCTCGCCTGCACGTTGTCGACGATCGTGCTGGCCAGGCGAAGCATCTTGGGGATGTCGGTGAGCGTCTCGCTGCTGAGGATCGTCCGCGCGAGCCGCGACATGTACTGCTGCTGGTTGGAGATGCGCGACAGATCGCTGTTGTTCCCGATCCCGTGCCGCACCCGGATGAACTGCAGCGCCTCGAAGCCTTTGATGGTCCTCGGCCCCGGGGGCCAGTCGATCCCGGTGTACTTCTTGTCGTGCAGGCCCTTCGGGCCGATGCACACCTCGACGCCGCCGATGGCATCCGTGATCTTCATCACGCCGTCGAAGCTGAGCTTCGCGGCGAACCCGATGTCGATGCCGCTCAGCTCCGACACCGTCTTGGCGACGCAGGACAGCCCGGCATGGGCGTAGACCGTGTTGATCGGCGCCTTGCGCATGCCGGACGCCGTGCTGCCGTCCTTGCGGGTGCACTGCGGCACCTTCAGCATCAGATCCCGGGGGAGGGAGACCACCGTCACGCGCCGCGGCGCCGCCGACACGTGCACGAGGAGGTTGATGTCGTTCAGCACGCCGTCCTCGCGCTGGCAGCGCTTGCCGAGCAGCTTCTTCGACACCTCGCCGCACTCGTCCGTGCCGATCAGCAGCATCGAGAACGGGCCGTCATACTCGCCGAGAGAGGGCGGCGGGGCCTTCGGAGCGGCCTCCAGCTTCACGGCATCGTCGCGGGCCCGCTGCGTGAGATCCACCACCACGTAGCCGGCCACGGCCACGGCGGAGACCGTCACGACGGCCAGGCCGATGCCCAGCAGACGCAGCAGGGTCCTCCACGCCGAGGGCGTGCGGTTGGGGGCGTGCTGTGCCAGCGGCGTCCGCTTCATGGCATCCGACCCTACCCGCGACGCCTGACCAGGAGCGGAGATCGGATGCCAATACCGCAGCTTTCGCGATTGGTCAAGGATTCAGCTTGCCATGTCGCCGATTCGTGCCTATAGTAGGTAGTTGCGCTCGCTTCTCCATGCCCTCATATGGTGGTCGGCAATTGTTGAGTTCTCGAGCGTGCACTCCACCGACGTCTAGGAATCGACCAGCCCCTGCCCGGGCTCACGGAGGTTACTCCCTTGGCTGCTGCTCGCAACGCATCCACATCCACCACCAAGAAGAACGGCCGCGGAGTCTCCCGCCTCTCGTTCGCCAAGATCTCCGACACGCTGACGGTTCCCGATCTGCTCGCACTGCAGACGGAGTCGTTCGGCTGGCTCGTCGGGAACGACGACTGGAAGGCCCGGGTCGCAGAGGCCAAGAAGGCCGGCCGCAGCGACGTCCCCGAGGTGTCCGGACTCGGTGAGATCTTCGAGGAGATCTCCCCGATCGAGGACCTCGGCGAGACCATGCAGCTCTCGTTCACGAACCCCTACCTCGAGCCCGAGAAGTACTCGATCGAGGAGTGCAAGGAGCGCGGCAAGACCTACGCCGCACCGCTGTACGTCGAGGCCGAGTTCATGAACCACCTCACGGGTGAGATCAAGACCCAGACGGTCTTCATGGGCGACTTCCCCCTGCAGACCGACAAGGGCACGTTCATCATCAACGGCTCCGAGCGCGTCGTCGTCTCGCAGCTCGTCCGCTCGCCGGGTGTCTACTTCGACAAGACCCCCGACAAGACCTCGGACAAGGACATCGTCACCGCTCGCGTCATCCCCAGCCGCGGCGCCTGGCTCGAGTTCGAGATCGACAAGCGCGACCAGGTGGGCGTGCGCGTCGACCGCAAGCGCAAGCAGTCGGTCACGGTCTTCCTGAAGGCCCTCGGCATGACCAGCGAGGAGATCCTCGCCGAGTTCGCCGGGTTCCCCTCCATCGAGGAGACGCTCGCGAAGGACACCATCCTCACCAAGGAGGACGCGCTCCGCGACATCTACCGCAAGCTCCGTCCGGGCGAGCAGGTCGCCGCCGAGGCCGCCCGCGCGCTGCTGGACAACTTCTACTTCAACCCGAAGCGCTACGACCTGGCCAAGGTGGGTCGCTACAAGATCAACCAGAAGCTGGGCCTGGCGGGTTCGCTCACCGACTCGGTGCTGACCGTCGAGGACATCGTCGCGACGATCAAGTACCTGGTGCGTCTGCACCGCGGCGACGAGTCCTTCGAGGGCATCCGCTCGGGCAAGAAGGCCGAGATCCGCATCGCGGTCGACGACATCGACAACTTCGGCAACCGTCGCATCCGCGCGGTGGGCGAGCTGATCCAGAACCAGGTCCGCACCGGTCTGTCCCGCATGGAGCGCGTCGTCCGCGAGCGCATGACCACGCAGGACATCGAGGCGATCACCCCGCAGACCCTGATCAACGTGCGTCCCGTCGTGGCCGCGATCAAGGAGTTCTTCGGCACTTCGCAGCTGTCGCAGTTCATGGACCAGAACAACCCGCTCGCGGGTCTGACCAACAAGCGCCGCCTCTCGGCCCTCGGCCCCGGTGGTCTGAGCCGCGACCGCGCCGGCGTCGAGGTCCGTGACGTCCACCCGTCGCACTACGGCCGCATGTGCCCGATCGAGACCCCTGAAGGCCCGAACATCGGCCTGATCGGTGCGCTCGCCACGTTCGCGCGCATCAACTCCTTCGGTTTCATCGAGACCCCGTACCGCAAGGTCGAGGACGGCCGGGTCACCGACCAGATCGACTACCTCACCGCTGCGGAGGAGGCCGACTTCAACATCGCCCAGGCGAACGCGCCCCTCACCAAGGACGGCCGCTTCACCGAGAGCCACGTGCTGGCCCGCCCCCGCGGCGGATCGGGTGAGGTCGACCTGTTCCTGCCCGAGGAGATCGGCTACATCGACGTCTCGCCGCGCCAGATGGTGTCGGTCGCGACCTCGCTGGTGCCGTTCCTCGAGCACGACGACGCCCAGCGCGCCCTCATGGGTGCCAACATGCAGCGTCAGGCCGTGCCGCTGCTCCGTTCCGACTCGCCGCTCGTCGGCACCGGTATGGAGGGCTACACCGCCATCGACGCCGGTGACGTCGTCACCGCGCTGAAGGCCGGTGTGGTCAGCGAGGTCTCCGCGGACCGCGTCGTGGTCATGCTCGACGAGGGCGGCACGCAGGAGTACCACCTGCGCAAGTTCGACCGCTCGAACCAGGGCACGTCCTACAACCAGCGCGTGATCGTCAACGCCGGTGAGCGCGTCGAGGTCGGCGAGGTCATCGCCGACGGTCCCGCCACCGACAACGGCGAGCTCGCGCTCGGCAAGAACCTGCTCGTCGCGTTCATGCCGTGGGAGGGTCACAACTTCGAGGACGCCATCATCCTGAGCCAGGACCTGGTGAAGGAGGACACCCTCTCGTCGATCCACATCGAGGAGTACGAGGTCGACGCCCGCGACACCAAGCTGGGCAAGGAGGAGATCACCCGTGACCTCCCCAACGTCAGCCCCGAGCTGCTGAAGGACCTCGACGAGCGCGGCATCATCCGCATCGGCGCCGAGGTCCGCCCCGGCGACATCCTGGTCGGCAAGGTCACGCCGAAGGGCGAGACCGAGCTGTCGGCCGAGGAGCGCCTGCTCCGCGCGATCTTCAACGAGAAGAGCCGCGAGGTCCGTGACACCTCACTGAAGGTGCCGCACGGTGAGCAGGGCACGATCATCGCCGTCAAGGAGTTCAACGCCGAGGAGGGCGACGACGAGCTGGGCTCGGGCGTCAACCGCCGCGTCGTGGTCTACATCGCCCAGAAGCGCAAGATCACCGAGGGCGACAAGCTCGCCGGCCGCCACGGCAACAAGGGTGTCATCGCGAAGATCCTGCCGGTCGAGGACATGCCGTTCCTCTCCGACGGAACCCCGGTCGACGTGGTCCTGAACCCGCTCGGCATCCCGGGTCGAATGAACTTCGGCCAGGTGCTCGAGACCCACCTCGGATGGATCGCCAAGACGGGCTGGAAGGTCGAGGGCAACCCCGAGTGGGCCGTCAAGCTCGCCGACGACGCCCGCGACGTCGCCCCGAACACCAAGGTCGCGACCCCGGTGTTCGACGGTGCCAGCGAGGAGGAGATCGCAGGTCTGCTGGACTCGACCCTCGAGACCCGCGACGGCGTCCGCCTGATCGACCGCTCCGGCAAGACCCAGCTGTTCGACGGCCGCTCCGGCGACCCGTTCCCGGCTCCGGTCTCGGTCGGCTACATGTACATCCTGAAGCTGCACCACCTCGTGGACGACAAGATCCACGCGCGCTCCACGGGCCCGTACTCGATGATCACCCAGCAGCCGCTCGGTGGTAAGGCGCAGTTCGGTGGCCAGCGCTTCGGTGAGATGGAGGTGTGGGCCCTCGAGGCCTACGGCGCCGCGTACGCGCTGCAGGAGCTCCTCACGATCAAGTCCGACGACATCCTCGGCCGCGTCAAGGTGTACGAGGCCATCGTCAAGGGCGAGAACATCCAGGAGCCCGGCATCCCCGAGTCCTTCAAGGTGCTCATGAAGGAGATGCAGTCGCTCTGCCTGAACGTCGAGGTGCTCTCGGCCGACGGCACCGCGGTCAACCTCCGCGACACCGATGACGAGGCCTTCCGCGCGGCGGAGGAGCTCGGCATCAACATCTCCAGCCGTTTCGAAGCCGCATCGATCGACGAGATCTGATCTCGGACCTTCGACAAGCGACAGATTTTTTCTACACAGGAGAACAAGTGCTCGACGCAACAACTTTCGATGAGCTTCGAATCGGCCTCGCGACCGCTGACGACATCCGCGGATGGTCCTACGGCGAGGTCAAGAAGCCCGAGACGATCAACTACCGCACGCTGAAGCCCGAGAAGGACGGCCTCTTCGGCGAGCAGATCTTCGGACCCTCCCGCGACTGGGAGTGCGCCTGCGGCAAGTACAAGCGCGTCCGCTTCAAGGGCATCGTGTGCGAGCGCTGCGGCGTGGAGGTCACCAAGTCCTCCGTCCGCCGTGAGCGCATGGGCCACATCGAGCTCGCCGCCCCCGTGACGCACATCTGGTACTTCAAGGGCGTGCCCTCGCGCCTGGGCTACCTGCTCGACATGGCGCCGAAGGACCTCGAGAAGGTCATCTACTTCGCCGCCTACATGGTGATCTCGGTCGACGAGGATGCTCGTCACCGCGACCTCGCCACGCAGGAGAACAACATCCGCCTCGAGCTGAAGACGCTGGGCGACCGCCGCGATGCCAAGATCGCGGAGCGCATGGCCAAGCTGGAGGAGGAGCTCGCCGCCCTGGAGGCGGAGGGTGCCAAGGCCGACGCCAAGAAGAAGGTCAAGGACGCCGCCGAGAAGGAGATGGCCCTCACCCGCAAGGGTGCCGACGAGGCCATCGCCAAGCTCGAGCGCGTGTGGGAGGACTTCCGCACGCTCGAGGTGGGCGCACTGCGCCCCGAGGACGACGTGTTCCACGAGCTGCAGGACCGCTTCGGTCAGTACTTCGAGGCCCACATGGGCGCCGAGTCGATCAAGCGCCGTCTGGAGACCTTCGACCTGCAGGGCGAGGCCGAGAACCTGCGCCTGCAGATCTCCGAGGGCAAGGGTCAGCGCAAGATCCGCGCGATCAAGCGCCTGAAGGTCGTGAGCTCGTTCCTGGAGACGGGCATGAGCCCGGCCGCCATGGTGCTGGACGTCGTCCCGGTGATCCCGCCGGAGCTGCGCCCGATGGTGCAGCTGGACGGTGGCCGCTTCGCGACCTCCGACCTGAACGACCTGTACCGTCGCGTGATCAACCGCAACAACCGTCTTCGTCGTCTGATCGACCTCGGTGCCCCCGAGATCATCGTCAACAACGAGAAGCGGATGCTGCAGGAGGCCGTCGACGCGCTGTTCGACAACGGCCGTCGCGGACGCCCCGTCACCGGTACCGGCAACCGCGCCCTGAAGTCCCTCAGCGACATGCTGAAGGGCAAGCAGGGTCGCTTCCGCCAGAACCTGCTCGGCAAGCGCGTGGACTACTCGGGCCGTTCGGTCATCATCGTCGGTCCGCAGCTCAAGCTGCACCAGTGCGGTCTGCCCAAGCAGATGGCCCTGGAGTTGTTCAAGCCGTTCGTGATCAAGCGCCTGATCGACCTCGGTCACTCGCAGAACATCAAGGCCGCCAAGCGCGCCGTCGAGCGCACCCGTCCCGAGGTGTGGGACGTGCTCGAGGAGATCATCCGCGAGCGTCCCGTGCTGCTGAACCGCGCCCCCACCCTGCACCGCCTGGGCATCCAGGCCTTCGAGCCGCAGCTCGTCGAGGGCAAGGCCATCCAGCTGCACCCGCTGGTGTGCGCGGCGTTCAACGCCGACTTCGACGGCGACCAGATGGCAGTCCACCTGCCGCTGTCGGTCGAGGCCCAGGCCGAGGCCCGCGTGCTGATGCTCGCCTCGAACAACATCCTCAAGCCGTCGGACGGCCGTCCGGTCACCCTGCCCTCGCAGGACATGATCATCGGTCTGCACCACCTGACCACGGTCAAGGAGGGCGCTGCCGGTGAGGGTCGTGCGTTCGGCTCGGTGGGCGAGGCGATCCTCGCCAACGACGAGGGCACCCTCGACCTGCAGGCGAAGGTCCGCATCCGCATCCCGGGTCTGACCTTCCTCGAGGGCGAGGCTCCCGAGGGCTACGAGCGCCACGGCCTCGTGGACGCCTCGCTCGGCCAGGCGATCTTCAACGACGCCCTGCCGAAGGGGTACCCCTTCGTGCGCGGCGTCGCCGACAAGGGCAAGCTGTCGCAGATCGTCAACAAGCTCGCCGAGGAGTACCCCAAGGTCGAGACCGCCGCGTCGCTGGACCGCATCAAGGATGCCGGTTTCCACTGGGCGACCCGTTCCGGTGTGACCGTCGCGCTCAGCGACGTCGTCACCCCGCCGAACAAGGGCGAGATCGTCGCGGGCTACGAGAAGCAGGCCGAGAAGGTCCAGGGTCAGTACGACCGTGGTCTGATCACGGATGCCGAGCGTCGTCGCGAGCTGATCCAGATCTGGACGTCGGCGACCGACGAGGTCCAGGCCGCCATGATGGCGCACTTCCCGGAGGACAACACCATCAACCGCATGGTGACCTCGGGCGCCCGTGGTAACTGGCTGCAGATCCGTAACATCGCCGGTATGCGCGGTCTGGTGAACAACCCGAAGGGTGAGCTCATCCCGCGTCCGATCATCTCCTCGTACCGCGAGGGTCTGTCGGTGGCGGAGTACTTCATCGCGACGCACGGTACCCGTAAGGGTCTGGCCGACACCGCTCTGCGCACCGCCGACTCGGGTTACCTGACCCGTCGTCTGGTGGACGTCTCGCAGGACGTCATCATCCGTGAGGACGACTGCGGCACGTCGAAGGGCCTGGAGCTTCCGATCGCTGTCCGCAACGCCGCCGGTGAGCTGGTCCGCGAGGCCAACGTGGAGAACTCCGTGTTCGCCCGCACCCTGGCATCCGACGCAGTGAACGAGGCCGGCGAGGTTCTCGCCACCGCCGGTGAGGACGTCGGCGACGTGCTCATCGACAAGCTCGTCGCGGCCGGTGTCGAGACGATCAAGGTCCGCTCCGTGCTGACCTGCGACTCGGCCGTCGGTGTCTGCGCGCAGTGCTACGGCCGCTCGCTGGCCACCGGCAAGACGGTGGACATCGGTGAGGCCGTGGGCATCATCGCGGCCCAGTCGATCGGTGAGCCCGGTACCCAGCTGACGATGCGTACCTTCCACCTGGCATCCGCGGGTGACATCACCCAGGGTCTGCCGCGTGTGCAGGAGCTCTTCGAGGCTCGTACGCCGAAGGGCGCATCCCCGATCGCCGAGGCCGACGGCCGCATCACGATCGAGGAGAACGAGAAGGCCAAGAAGGTCATCCTCACGCCCGACAACGGTGACGAGGAAGTGGTCTACCCGGTGCTGAAGCGTGCGACGCTTCTCGTCGAGGACGGCCAGCACGTCACGGTCGGTCAGCCCCTGCAGGTCGGCACGCTCGACCCCAAGGAGGTCATGCGTGTCATGGGTGCCCGCGAGGTGCAGAAGTACCTCGTCGGCGGCGTGCAGGGCGTGTACCGCTCGCAGGGTGTGCCGATCCACGACAAGCACATCGAGGTCATCGTGCGCCAGATGCTGCGCAAGGTCACCGTGGTCGACCACGGCGACACCGCGCTGCTCCCCGGTGAGATGGTCGACCTGAAGCGCTACCAGCAGATCAACCGCGAGGCCGTGTCCGAGGGCAAGCGCCCCGCGTCCGGCCGCCCGGAGCTGATGGGTATCACCAAGGCGTCCCTCGCGACCGAGTCGTGGCTGTCGGCCGCGTCCTTCCAGGAGACGACCCGCGTGCTCACGCAGGCCGCCATGGAGGGCAAGCGCGACCCGCTGGTCGGTCTCAAGGAGAACGTCATCATCGGTAAGCTCATCCCGGCCGGAACCGGTCTGTCGAAGTACCGCAACATCACGGTCGAGGCGACCGAGGAGGCCAAGAGCGAGCGCTACCCGAACCGGATCTTCGCATCCGACGGTGCGTACGCCGACGGCGACTTCGGCTACGTCGACTTCGACGCGTTCTCGACCGACGACATCACGCCCGGTACCTACAACTGATTGAGGCGAGAGCCGGCGAGCTTGCTCGTCCGGCCGAGCCGATTGAAGTTGTCGAGCGACGAAGTCGCGAACACAACTGAGTGCTGACGTGAAAGGCCCCGGCCCCTCTTCGGAGGGCCGGGGCCTTTCCCGTTCCCGGCGGACGTCAGCCCCAGATCGCCTTCACGATCGCGGACGTGTAGCCCTTCGGTGCGAGGTTGGAGTAGCGCGTGTCGATCATCACGTCGTCGCGCCAGAACAGGGTGCGCCCGTCCGTGACGGGGTACTTCTCGTTCTGCCAGGTCTTCTCGCACCGGGTGCCGCCAGAGGGTGTGAAGCACGAGTAGCCCTCGGTGTCGGCGAGGGCGTTGAGCATGTCGAGGGCCTTGCCGCGGGGCATCCGCTCGATCCGCGTCGTGAGGCCGGTGGTGTCGGCCTGCGGTGAGCCCCAGATGCACACCAGCGTGCCGTTCTCGAGAATGCCGCTCTCGCCGAAGGCGGGGTCGTTCAGCGGCACGTCCTTCAGCTGCGCGAGCACGTCCTCGGAGAGGATCGCCTTGCAGTCCTTCGGCAGGGCGATCGCCTTGACGGTCGAGGTGGGAGCGGGCGTCGGCTTCGTCGACGGGTCTTTCGTCGGCCCCGGGTCTGAGGACGCGGATGCCGACGGCTTCGCGCTGCCGGACGGCGTGGCCTCGTCAGCGGAGGGCGTGCAGGCCGCGAGGATCACGATGCCTGCGAGGATGAGCGCGGCCGCCGCGCCGTCGCGGAGCTTCATGACCACAGGGTAGGACCGGCGGGTGCCCGGGGGAGCGCGCCGCGCCGTCCGGTGCGCGCGGCCGGATGCCGTTCATGCGGCGGATGCACTGCCGTCCCGCGCGGTAGTCTCGCCACGTGAGCACTGAACACCGTGGGGTCGTCGTCATCGGCGACGCGCTGATCGACGAGATCCGGGACGCTTCGGGCGTCCGCGAGCTGGTCGGCGGTGCCGCCTTGAACGTCGCGGTCGGGCTGCGCCGGCTCGGCGTGCCGGCGACGCTGATCGCGATGGTGGGGGCGGATGCCGCGGGCGATCACATCCGCGAGTACCTCGCAGACCACGATGTGGCACTCGTCGAGAGCCCGTCGGCGTACGGCTCGTCGCGCGCGATCGTGCAGCGCGCGGCGAACGGCGAGCCCGAGTACATGTTCAACGAGGCCGCGCAGCGGCGCAGCATCCGCTATTCCGATGCCGCCCGCGATGCGATCGCCGCGGCGGCGCTGGTCGCCGTGAGCTGCTTCCCGTTCGACGTCGAGGCCGAGGTCCGGTCGCTGGCGGATGCCGTCGGCGAGGCGCGCCTGGTGATCGACCCGAACCCGCGCGCGGGCATGCTGCACGACCGCGCGGAGTTCGTGCGCGGTTTCGAGACGCTCGCCGCGCGATCCGAGCTCGTGAAGGTGGGAGCCGACGACGCCGCGCTGCTGTACGCCGGCGACCTGGACGCCCTGCGCCGGCGGCTGCGCGATCTGGGCGTGGACGCGGTGCTGGCCACGGCGGGCGCGGACGGTGCGGTCCTGGAGACGGATGCCGGTGAGCTCACCGCCCCGATCGCCGCGCTGCCCGGCCGTGTCGTCGACACCGTAGGTGCGGGCGACGCCACGCTGGCGGGGGTCGCCGAGGGGCTCGTCGACGGGCATCCGTCGTCGGCCGAGGAATGGCAGGCGCTCCTCGATCGCGCGATGCTGATCGCCGCCGCGACCGTCCGCGCGGAGGGGGGCCTGCTGCGCACCCCCGAGTCGCTGGCCGAGTCGGAGCGCGGCGTCTTCGGCAGTTGACCTTCTCGTTCCCGTCGCGCTTTCCGTCGCTTTCCGACGGTGGCGGCGACGATTTCTGCGACGGGAGCGGGGATTCGCGATGATGGGACCGCGTGGCGCGCGCGGGATCGGCGTTCGATTTCTTACCGGGCGACTCCGGCAGGTATGCTTGATCTTCGCGCCCCCGGTTGACTGGACAAGCCGGACGGGGGTGCACTGGCAAGTTGCCCGAGCGGCCAAAGGGAGCTGACTGTAAATCAGCCGCGTAAGCTTCGGGGGTTCGAATCCCTCACTTGCCACAAATGCCCGGTCAGGATGAAAATCCCGGCCGGGCTTCTGCTTTGTCCGCGGGGCCGGTCTGGGTCTATCGCTAGCTAGTTGCTAGCTGACGAACCCAGAAGGGGGCATTTCGTCAGCGCTGACGGGTCGGAATGAGCGCTGCTGCAGCCTCGGCGTCCGCGCGTCCGGCCGACTCGATCAGATGCCCGTAGAGGTCGCTCGAAATGCTGATCGATGAGTGCCCGAGTCGACGCTGCACGGCGGCGAGACCGCGGCCGGATGCGAGCAGGATCGACGCATGCAGATGCCGCAGCGAGTGGAACGTCACGACGGGCAGCGGGGCGGCGCCCGGCAGCGTCGCGTCTGCGCGGATGACGGCGAGCTTGCGCGCACCCATGCCGCGCGACTTCGCCAGTCCGGCGAGTTCTTCAGCATCCTGATCGGCGTCGAGGTTCGCAACTCGTAGCGCTGCGTTGTATCGAGCGATGGCGCTCGGCAGCGCACGCGTCAACGAATCTGGCACCAGCGGCGCGCCATCCTCGGCGGTGAACACGAGCGCGGCGTCGTTGCGGTAGTCGGAACCCCACGCTGCCGCTTCGAGCGCCTGCGTGGCTGCGACCTCCCGCAGCACCTCGATCGTGCGCGCATCGAGCATCACCAGACGGCCTTCTCCTGCCGCCGTCTTCGGCGCCCCGACCATGACCTTCGAGCCAACCTGTACGGCCTGCTGCGCCACAACCAGTCGTCCGGCAGCGAGGTCGACATCGACCCAGCGAAGTCCCGCCAGCTCGCCCCGCCGCAGCCCTGTCGCCGCTGCAACCCACAGCACCGGCGCCATGCGCTCGCCGTTCCTGCTCAGCCAGTCAACGAGACGCGCGAACTGCTCCGGCTGCAGCATCGCCCGACGCGTCTTCGGCGCGCGCACCGGGTCACGGCGCCGTGTCGGGTCGTCGGCGATCCGGCCGCGCCGGTAGGCATCGCGCAGCGCGCTCTGCAGCACGGCGAAAGCGCGAGCGTGTGTCGTCGCCTTGCCCGGCATCGTCTTGTGCAGATGCTTCTCCAGGTCGTCGAGCGTGTCAGCCGTCACATCGCGCAGCAGCTCCCCTCCGATCGCCTCGACGATGATGCCGGACAGTCGCTTGTACTCGCGCAGCGACGTCGGGCGCAGCGCGTTTGAGCTCTCCGAGCGGCGCGCGAGCCAAGCTGTCAGCCATGCACTGAGCGTGTCGCCGCGCTTCGCCGCTGCGGGCGCCTTCCGCAGCGTCTCGATCGCCTCAGCCCGAGCTCGCAGTGCGGCCGACCGTGACTTGTATCCGCTGCCTGTCGCCTGAACTCGCTTGCCGGCGCGCACGGCACTCGCGACGTACGCCCACGGGCAGCCGCACGCTGTCTTGCGGTCGGGGCGGATGCGATGGGTGCACCTTGCGCTGTGTTCACGTGGGCAGCGGCAGCGTTCGCCGCTGCAGCCCGCCGTGTGGGCTCGGGGACAGTCGCATGCGGCATGGCGCTGCGAGACGCCGCCGCCTGTCCTGGTCGTGGTGCTCATTGCTCGGTTCCCTTCGTGGTGCTCTTTCGACCTGGACGCGTTGCCTGTGGCAGATCCTTGTAGACCCTGCGTGCATCCGCTATCCATCGATCGACAGAGGACGTCGTGTTGCCCGTCTGTGCCCTGACGACCTGCCGCGGGCTAACTCCTGCGGCGTGAGCCTCGCGGATCAGCTCTGCGATGTACTCCCGCCGTGGTTGCAGTGACTTCGGTGCGCTCTGCGCGGCGTCGCGCGGAAGTAGATCGGCCTCAATGTCGCCGGATTCCTCTCGGCGAAGGTATTGGCTAACGAGCAGCGTCACGTGCTCTCGGGACCACTCATCAACCTGTGACAGCGATCCGCTGATGGCACGCACGGCGAAATAGGTTGGTCGACCTCGCTCATTGAGCACGACGTCGTACTCGACTCCGCCCAACTGATCGCGGACTGTCACCCCCGCTCGCGGCTGCTGGGTGTCGAGGTTGAAGCGCTCGGAGTGTGAGAGCGGGCGAGTGAAGGGCACGAAAAGGACGGGGGCAGCGTCGGTAACAAGCCGCTTGCGCGCGCCAGCTTCGAATCCTGTCACGTCCCCGCGGGCGGCAGCCACCGCATCGCGAGCCTGATCAAATCGAGTCATGCGATAAGTCTGATCTATCACGCAACGCGGCGCAAGGCCCGATTCGCACGGCAACTATCAAAGACGGGTCTAGATCTGATAGTTGCAAGTGATAGACGATTGCTGCCATGACGAACACAATCCATCACGCCTCAGCACGTGGGCGAACGGTTCCGCTCGGTGAGCTGCGCGACATCCCGGCGCGCATGACGATCCCTGCCGCTGGCCGGCTGATCGCTGGCCTCAGCCGCGCCAAGTCCTATGAGCTCCACCAGCTCGGCGAGTTTCCCGCCCCCGTGCAGCGCATCGGAGCGCGGTTCTTCGTCCGGGGCGCGGACGTACTCCGAGCCCTCGGGCTCGATCCCGAAGTCGTGCTGCTCGGCACGCGCGCCGACGCCACCGAGGCCGAACCCGTCAACGAAGCCGCCACCTCGCGCGGTGCATGATGCCGACCGACCCGACCCGATGGGCGCTCGCCGCACCCATCACAGGCACGCGCGCGATCGGCGCTGACCGCATCCGCTGCGTGCTCGTGGCGCTTGCGCAGTACGCCGACGCCGAAGGCGTGGCATGGCCAGGGCGCGCGAAGCTCGCAGAGGATGTGCACGGCATCGCCGAGCGCGATGTGCGGAATGCAATCGACGTGCTCGCCGCTGCCGGTCTGATCGCCCCGACGGCGCCGCCGAAGCGTGGTCGCTCGACTCGCTGGCGGCTGTGCTGGGGCGATGGCGTGGCGGGCATCCCCGCCAACCGCCAGAGCAAGGCAATGGCGGGCATCCCCGCCAACCGAACGGCGGGCATCCCCGCCAACTCTGACGCGCCCGAGTTGGCGGGCGAGTTGGCGGGCGAGTTGGCGGGCGAGTTGGCGGGCGAGTTGGCGGGCGAGTCGGCGGGCATCCCCGCCATGAAGAGAACTGAAGGGAACGGAACTACTGGCCCTAAAGGGCCAGTAGTGGAGTTCCCAACTACAGAGAGCGCTCAGTCGTCAGCGAACGCCCCTACGCGCCAGAGCGCTTCGGGTCGTGCGCAGCCGCCCGAGCGCCCCGCCGCGATCGAAGCAATGCGGAGACTCCGGAAGGTGGCACGACGATGAGGATCGATCTCAATGAGTACCGGATCACCCGAGACGACGAGACCTGGTTCGTCAACTTCCCGCACCTCGAAGCGTGGCAAGAGGCGGACCCGGCGACCGACCCCGAGATGTACCGAGAGTTCACCGAGGTGGATGTCGCGCTTGCGATCGGATATGCCGCAGCGCAGCTCGCAATTGCTGCCGCGAACCTGCGTGATGAAGCGATCCTTGAGAACTGCGGCGACATCAACACCAGCATTGCTTCCGAGGGAGGCATGGTCGTCAGTCGCCGCGCGCGCATCTGGCGTGCTGGCGAGCACCGAGTGGTCACGAAGGGCGACATCGCTGCTGCGCTCGAAGATGCTGCGCGAGTGATCGCAGGCGATCCCGAGGCCCACGAAGATCACAACGCCGCCGATGTGCTCGCCCGCAGGCAGCAGCACCTCGCGCACGCTCTCACGCTGCAGGAACGCCTGCGAGCGCTCGCAGGCGACGACCGCAACCTCTTTCGCTCGCTGACGCTGCGCGTCCCGAACATCTTCACCGAGCCCGGCGCGGCCGAGGCGGCCATCGCCGAGCTTGAAGCGGACACCCGCGCCGCACTCATTCAGCGCGCGGCCGCAGCTCAGGTACGCAGCAGCGTGCACGCCGCCGGCAGTGAAGTCACCGCTACCACAGCAGCCAAGGAAGGAACCCACCGATGATCGACATCACGCCCGAGTGCATCACCCGCTCGCCGCGGCCTACCGGGGTCGAGGCGCCATGCGCGGACTGCAACGCCCATGCCGTGTGGCTCGCCGAGCCCGCACCGAACGGCGCCCGCGTACTGGTCGTGCACAGCGACGGATGCCCGGCATACCTCGCCCTCCGCGCAACAGAGAACGGAGCGGCACTGTGAACACGACCACCATTCGCTGCCGCTGCGGTCGCCCGGCCGAGACGACGCCCGCCGTGCTCGCTGCAGGCGGAAACCATCCTGCGTGCGTCATCCCCGCTGCGCTGCGCGCCTCCCTGACGGCCTCTGCGGGCCCCGGCAGCCCCGAGGGCTACGTGATGGCACGCTGGGCCGCCAGAGTGGCGCAGGGCCACGCTGAGAGGCGGCGGGCGGCAGAAGCCAGGCGCCGACCTCGCGCGAACGTTGCTACTGCCACCGCGAAGCCGATCGCGCCAGCAGTCCCGGCGGCCATCGTGAACGCCGACCGCCTGCTGCAGCTCATCGAACATGCCGGGGTCGGGGCGAGCACGCTCCCACCTCAGCGCGCCCTGCAGCGGACCGTCGGCCGGGAGGCTGCCGCCCGGGCATGGTCGACTCTCGTCGCACGTGGTGTGCTCCGCATCTCCGACGGTCGACAGGTCACACCCAGGATCCTCGGCATCGACCGAGCGAAGTGGACGGCCGCACGGGCTGAACTGCTGCACCGCATGAAGGCGGGTCGGCGATGACATACGGGTTTCAGGACAATGTGTCGCGCGCGTTCAACCTCACGCCGGCAGAGGCGGATCGAGCTATCACCGAGGCCTACGAACTGGCAGGCGGCAAGCCCGCATTCGACTGGTACGCCGCCGAGCAACGGCTGCTGACCGAGACGTTCCACGGCAACGACGCGCCCACCGAGCTCGAACTGCAGTTTCTGGTCGAGCTCGCCCGCGCTGCCGACCACCGCGGACAGGCTCACGTCACCCGCGACGCACTCGCCGCCGCTCTCAGATGCACGACGCGAGACGTCGGCGCCGCGATCAACTGGGGCATCTGGCGTGGCAGCTTCTCGTTCTTCCGCACCTCCGCGAAGGGCGATCCGCCCGCCTACCGGTTCACGCTCCGCGACTGGTCGGCCCGACAGGCTCCCGGCAGCGAATAGCGCCGGGCGCTCGCCGCGAACTCCGAACGCGCGAGCATGCCGGGGCGGCGTTTACGGGTGCGCCGCCCCGGCACCATCACACCCGCACACCCGTTGAATCGAGGAATCATGTCAACCACAGCCACCGCGACCACCAGCACGCCGCTCGCCCGAGCACGCGCGCGTCTGGACGAATTCGTTGAGCGCCGAGCCCGACTCCCACGGGCACTCTGTGCCGTGTGCGGCGGGATCGTCGCCGCTGGAACTGGCGAGCGAGACGACGCCATTGCCCCCACCAGGATCGACGTCGAACGCGGCCACCTCGGCGAAGCGCAGCTTCTCGGCTGGTCCCGGCGTCACAGCGACTGCGGACAGGCATCCGTAGCCGTCCGGCAGATCACCGGCCGGACGGTCTCCGAGGAGATCGCCGAGCGCGCACTTGTCGCGGTGGCATACCCTCTCGCCATCCACCGCCGCTGGTTCGTCGCCAACAGCTTCGACCCGGAAGTTCGGGCGTTGTTCATCGGGCGAATCCCGCCCAGGCCCACACTGACCGGGCGGGCATGGGGTCACCTCGAAGACGACGAACCGCGCAAGCTCGCCGCAGCGGTCGCCCAGGTCGAGCGCGAAGAACGCCTACGGACCACGCCGCACGGCTGCACGTCTGGGCCGTGCGGGTTCTGCGGCGTCTCGACATCACTCAGTTGGCATCTCTCATCGCTGAAGTGGAACGACGGCAGCGCCGCGCCCCTGTGCCGTGACTGCTATGCCATCGTCCGTCGGCGCCCGGCGTCGACGCAGATCGAGCGGCAGCGCGTCCTCGCCATCGAGGCCCTGTCCGGGGCATCCGCGCTCCACTTCGAGCACCAGTTCGGCGAGCGGATGCGCGTATTCGCGGAGCTGGTCAACGCCGGCCACAAGGGGACAGCAGAGCGCTGGGAGCACGCCGAGGACACCTGGTCGTGCTACCGCGAAGAGGCCCGCCGCAGCGCCCCTTCTTCGCTCCCTGACGGCCTGCGTGAGCACTACCAGGCGCTCAACGCGGCCGACCACGCCGCCGAGCAGGCCCGAGCGAACCACGCGGCACGCGCCGCAGCGGAGGCAGCCGAGCGTGCTGCTGGCTGGCCCGTCGCCGAATGAGCAACCCCACTGAGCCCCGGTCGATCATGGCCGGGGCTCAGTCGTCGGTGCCCTCGCCGTCGCCGACGATCTCCGCGTCGAAAATATCGGCCTCGGTCGCTCCCGCCCCCTTCGCAGCGAGCAGTGCATGCACCATCTGGCTGAGCTCGCCCGCATCCGCCGAAACCTCGACCCGCTGCGGCTGATCGAGCCCGTCGAGCTGCGCCGCACGCTGCGCCACTGCCACAGCCGCGCGCATCGCGCCAGGCTTTCCCGACTTCGCGTCCTCCACCGCGATCGGCCACAGGAACTCCATCCGCTCCCGCCACAGGGAACGCAGCTCTGAGGTCTGCAGCTCCGGCAAGCCGCCCACGAAGTTACGCACCGCACGCAGAGCGTTCGGGCCGTTCGCGTAGCCGACCGCTTCGGCCACCTCATCCCAGGTTGCGCCCCGCACACGCATCGCCCAGGCGTCGGCGACCCTCTGCATTGCCTTCGCGTTGGCGTGAGGTGTGCGCGTTGTCAATTGCTTGTCATCTGACATGTGTCAATGGTACCCCCGTGGGGTATCAGTCGCGGATTGACCACCTCCACACCGCCAGTTCCCGGGATCCCTGCTGCGGTGCAATGCTCACCCCCGGCAACACGATCGTTGTGGACGCCGGACGACTTGAGCCGCTGACACCGAGTTGCAGATCGACTGTCCACTCCCCGATGCTTCGCCATTCCGAAACACGGTCAGGGTTGAGCGGCCGCTCACCGTACAGAAAGGCCACCCCGGTTTCGGCGACACGTATGCCGTCGTAGCGCTGGTGAATTGCGCTGTCTGGGCCCGAAGTCGCAGGCGGACGCGTGTAGACGCGGAAGTGCTCGCCCAGATCCCCATTTCGCGCCACGGCTGACGCCTCAAAGCTTGGTAGGAAGGCGGGTGCTCCCGAATGGTGAAACAGCACCTCGAGAACCAGACTGAGCTCGAACTCGGTGCTGTCATTACCCCGATACGGATCCCGAGAGTCAACCGACAGAGCGCCTGTGACGATGGTCAGCTGCGGCACAGCCACCGCCGGATAGAGCATGCGGATGAGCTCGTGGCGCTTGGCGCTGCGGGTGCGAGTGCCCGCACGTATCGGCACCTCACGCTCGATCGCGCCGCCGTTGTGCAACTTCACCACGTACGGAGCGCGATCGGTGCGGAACAGCAGCGCGACGATCTGCTCCCCAGTCGACACATACACGTTAATGTGCAAGGCCAGGTCAGGCGCGATCTCGTCGAAACGAGACTCGATCTGCGCCCACCACGTGGCGGGGTCGACCCCGTCGACGGGGTGAACGCTGCCGTCCGTCTCATCGACACCGATGACGTAGATGATGTGGTCGCCGTGGGCTTGATTCGCCGTCGCCGCGAGCTGACGCGCCTTCTCGGGGCCGGGCCACGCGCGTTTGAACTCAATCCGGTCATCCTCAGGATTGGCGCCCGCTCTAACGGCATCGACGGCCTGCATCACGAGCGCTTCGAGCTGAGTTGCGTTCATGACCCCATCATGGCGCAGGGCTTCCGGGCCCACGACGCCTGCTCAGCAGGTCGCCTGGGCCGCTTTGAAGAATCCGAGTTTGTTGTCGACGAACTGCTCCATACTCACCTTGCTGGTGGCTTCGACGGCCGGCCAGGATCTGGTGGCTGCCAAGATGACGTCGGCTTCATCCCACCCTTCCGCAACGAGCTTGCAGTTCACGTCGTAAGACGATGAGAGATCCGCGTCTGGGTGAACCTGCATGCTGCTGTCCTGCCGGACAATCTCGGTGAATCGGGCAACAGCCTGAGCGTGCCCAATTGCGGGGATCGCGATCCAGGCGGCGATCCCCACGGCTAGCACGGCAGCTATGACCGAGAGCCAGACCCAATGCGTTTTCCGTGCCGAAGTTCCCGAACGGTTCCCGTGCGGTTCATCGAAGTCCTTCGGGCTCGTGTTCGGTGCTGTCATGACATCCCTCTCGGCGGCTAGCCATCAGATGTGATGACTAGCCATAACGTAGCGCAGTCAGGGACGCGCTGAGCTTGGGGGATGGTCACGCCTGTCGAAGAACCCGACTTCGACGCGCTGCGTCTGCACCTTGCTCGCCTGCGCCATGCGCGCGGCTGGAGCTACGACGAGCTCGCTGCACGCTCGGGTGTCGGGCGGGCGACTCTCGTCTCGCTCGAATCGGGTCGGCCTCGGCGCAACCCAGGCAGAGCAGCCACGACGGGCACGCTCGCAACCTGGTTCCGGATCGCGCAGGCGTTCGACATCGACCTTGGCGAGCTGGTGCGCCCTCTGTACGGCGAAACTCGACCCCCGATCCTCTGAGTAGGTCATATCTGTCACGGCGGTAACCGGGTGCCGGCGCCGGGTCGTGACCGAATCGGCGGGGGTAGGGGGTCTGCTAGCTGCGCGCTAGCTAGTAGCTAGCAAACATTCATGTCACGGACGCGGACGAAGCGACCACGCTCGCCCCGCCTTTCCCGCTCGACTCAAGGGATCGCGGACGATCCGAGTACGTGTCAGCTACGGAGCTTGTATGCACCTCATCTCTCTGTAAATCAGCCGCGTAAGCTTCGGGGGTTCGAATCCCTCACTTGCCACCGTATGACCGAAGGCCCTCGCGAAGCGGGGGCCTTCAGTCATTCTCCGTATCAGGCCGCGTTGCGGACCAGGATGCGCCAGTGCTCGGGGCCCTCGTCGAGGTAGCGGGTCCTGAAGGCGGCGCCGTGCTTGGCCTTCAACTGGGCGAGCAGCGGGACGGGATCGTGGGTGGCCGAGATCACCAGGCCGGCGCCGGGGCGCAGCGATTCGATCGCGCCGAAGACGGCGGCATGACGCACCGCGTGCGGGATGGTCTGGACGTCGAGTTCGGGCAGCTCCTCGTCGACCTCGCCGCAGGCGCATCCTGCCGTGGGGGACTGATCGGTCGCCTCGGACCTCGACCGGTGGATCTCGATGTGGCCCATGAAAATCTCCGTCTCTGCGGGTGGGGGTTCGCCTCCGATTTTATTACAATGAATACCGTGGAAAAAGGTCGAGGCGCCGGAGAAAAGGCTCGCCGCGGTGCAGACGGGCGGCGCTACTCGTCGACGCGCGAGCGCATCCTCCGCGAAGTCGAATCCGGCGGCCCGACGTCGACGGCCGACATCGTCGCCAGGACCGGCCTGCACGAGAACACCGTCCGCGAGCACCTCGAGCGACTCCGCGAGGACGGTCGGCTCCGACGCATCCGTGCCGAGGCGCAGGGGCGAGGCCGCCCGGGCTGGCGCTGGGAGGCGCCTCGCGCCGACGTCGTGAACCCCTACGCCGGTCTCGCGCTCGCCCTGGCCGACTCCCTCGCGAACGCGGCGGCCGACCCGGTCGCGCACGCGCGCAGCGCCGGCATCCGCTGGGGTGCGGCGATCGCCGAGGAACGAGCGGATGCCGAGAGCGAGCCGCACGCGCTGGTGGTCGACCTCATGCGGGAACAGGGCTTCGCACCCGAAATCCTCGACGACGCGATCGTGCTCCACCGCTGCCCGCTGCTGGCCGCAGCCGCGCGGCGCACCGACGTCGTCTGCGCCGTTCATGAGGGCATGGTCGCCGGCATCATCCGCTCGCGCGCTGACGGAGCGGATGTAACCCTGCTGCCGTTCCGCGCCGAGGACGGTTGCCTGCTGCACCTGCGCGCCGCGTCGTGAACCGCACGCGCTGTATCCCGATGAGGAGGCCGTGGCAGCATCCGGTCGGCGGCGCGGACGGAGGTCCCGAAGCTCGTGCCGGCTGGTCGTCCTCGCGCGCCCGGGAGGAGAATTCACGTTCGGGAGGACGGATGCTGCGGAATCCTCCTCCCATCCGTGAGAACTCCTCCCGGAGCAGGGGGGAATCGAACCCCCGTCCGCCCGCCCGGTCCGCAGCGGATGCTGTGGCCCAGGCCGAGACCCAGACCCGACCGGATGCCGGAGGAGCCACCTCATGACCCCGAACCTCGCCGCACGCCCGAGCGGCAACCCGAACCCCGCCCCGGCGCCGAGGAACCGCGGGTTCTGGCCGATGCGCGACATCCCCACCCTGGCCTGGCTGCTGCTCACCGTGGCCGCCGCACTCGCCCAGGGCGTTCTGCCCATGCCGCGCTGGCTGATGATCCACCTGCTGCTGCTCGGCGCGGTCACGCACGCGATCCTGGTCTGGAGCCAGTACTTCTCGTTCGCCCTGCTGCGCAGCCGCGCCACCGACAGTGATCGCCGCACCCAGACGATGCGGCTGATCCTCTCCAACGCCGGCGCCGTCCTCGTGATCGCGGGCGTCAGCCTGCACGTCTGGCCGGTGACCCTCGCCGGGGCGGTCTCCCTCGTGGTGGCCGTGATCTGGCACGGCGCGAGCCTGATCCGGCGGTCCTGCCGCAGCATGACGGGCCGCTTCGGGCGCACACTCCGCTACTACGTCGCCTCGGCGGCGCTGCTGACGATCGGGGTCGGGCTCGGCGCCTGGCTCGCCCGTGGTGGCGTCGGCGACGACATCGTGCTCGCGCACGCCTTCCTGAACGTGCTCGGCTGGATCGGCCTCACGGTGGCGGGCACGATCGTGACCCTGTGGCCCACGATCCTGCGCACGCGCGCCGACGAGCACGCGACGACCGGTGCCGCGCGCGCCCTGCCGATGATGGCGGGCGGTGTGCTGGTCGCGGCTGCGGGCGCGGCGTTCGGCCAGTCGATCATCGTCGCGCTGGGCCTTTTCGCCTATCTCGCCGGCCTCGTGGTCATCGGGCTCTCGCTCGTCCGCGCGGCCCGGCGGAAGGCGCCGCGCAGCTTCGCCGCGCTGTCGGTGGGCATGGCGCTGGCGTGGTGGGCAGGTGCTGTCGCCACGATCGCCGTCGGCGCGGTGATCGTCTCCGCCTCGGGGGCGGCGTTCAGCGCGCTCGCGGGGCTCGTCGACCGGACCGTGCCGTTCCTCGCCGCCGGCTTCGCCGCGCAGGTGGTCGTCGGCGCGCTCAGCTATCTGATCCCCGTGGTGCTCGGCGGCGGGCCGAGGCCCGTGCGTGCCGGCACCACCGCGTTCGACGCCGCAGGACCGCTGCGGGTCACCGTCGCGAACGCCGCGCTCGCCGTGTGCGCGCTGCCCGTGTCGAACCTGGTCCGCGGGGTCTCGGCGGCCCTGTACCTGATCGCGATGGCGTCGTTCCTTTTCGTCATGCTGCGCGCGATGCGCGCGCAGCGCCTGGCCAAGGCATCCAAGGCGATGCCCGGTCCGGATCGGATCCCGGTCGTCGATGCCGGCTCCGGCGGCCCGATCATCCCCGGGGGCGAGCGGCCGCGTCGTCGGCGCGTCGGGCAGGCGATCGCGGGCCTGCTGGCCGTGCTGCTCGTCGTCGCAGGTGCCGCTGCGCTCGGAAGGGGTACGGCAACGACGGCGAACCAGGATGCCCCGGTCAAGACCGTCCACGTCGAGGCCGCGAACATGCGCTTCACGCCGAACCGCATCGAGGTGCCCGTCGGCACACGGCTGGTGATCAGGATCACGAACACCGACAAGCAGCTGATGCACGATCTGGTGCTCGCGAACGGCGCGACCAGCGAGCACCTGCTGCCCGGGCAGTCGGGCACGATCGACGCCGGAGTGATCACCGCTGACATCGACGGCTGGTGCTCGATCTCGGACCACAGGCAGATGGGCATGACGCTGCGGATCGTCGCGACCTCGGCATCCGCTTCGCCCGAGCCGTAGGACCTCCCAGGTCACCTCCAGGAATTTTGGTATACCATTTTGATCTGGATCTGAGGAGGCGCACATGACCAAGAACCGCACCATCCGCACGGGCATGTTCGCGCTCATCACCGCGCTCGCCGTCGGTGTGCTGGCGGCGTGCTCACCGGCATCCGGCAAGTCCGGCAACGGCGGAACCGATGCGACCGAGGCGCTGTGGAGCGCGGTCGACTCCGGAGACGCGGACGCCGCCCGGCAGGCCATCGACGACGGCGCCGACCTCGAGTCGCGCGGCCCGAACGACGCGACCCCGGTCATCGCGGCGACCAAGAACAACGATGCGAGGGTGGCCCGGGTGCTCATCGACGCCGGCGCAGACGTGAACGCGAAGGACGGCATCCAGGACTCCGCGTTCCTCTACGCCGGAGCCGAGGGCCTCGACGAGATTCTGAAGATGACCATCGACGCAGGCGCCGACGTGAGGAGCACCAACCGCTACGGCGGCACGGCGCTCATCCCGGCGAGCGAGCATGGGCACGTCAGCACCATCCGCATACTGATCGCCGCCGGCGTGCCGGTCGACCACGTGAACGACCTGGGCTGGACCGCGATGCACGAGGCGATCATCCTGAACGACGGCGGCCCGGATCAGGTCAAGGCCGTGCGCCTGCTGCTCGAGGCGGGGGCGGATCCCAGCATCACCGAGAACGGCGGACTCACCGCGCGCGAGCTCGCCGAGCAGAAGGGCTACGACGAGATCGTGGCCGTGATCGACGCGGCGGAGGCATGAGCATGACCGAGATCGCACCCGTGACCGACCCGCGCGACCTCGCGCACCTGCGCCGCTGCGTCGACCTCGCCCGCGAGGCGCTCGAAGCCGGCGACGAGCCGTTCGGCTCTCTGCTGGTGGATGCCGCCGGCGTCGTGCTCTTCGAAGACCGCAACCGTGTCGCGGGCGGTGACCACACCCGCCACCCCGAGTTCGAGATCGCCCGCTGGGCCGCCGGGAACCTCACGCCGGAGGCGCGCGCGTCCGCCGTGACCTACACTTCCGGCGAGCACTGCCCGATGTGCTCGGCCGCCCACGCCTGGGTGGGCCTGGGCCGCATCGTCTACGCGACCTCCTCCGCGCAGCTCTCGGAGTGGCGCGGGAGCTGGGGCCTGGAGCCGGGTCCCGTCGCCGTGCTTCCGATCAACGCGGTCGCCCCCGGCATCCCGGTCACCGGTCCTGCTGCGGAGCTCGCCGACGAGGTGCGCGATCTGCAGCGCCGTCTGGTCGAGCGCACCGGCTGAGCCGGCGCACACCCCACAGACTCGCGCGGCCGGCTGTTGCGTCCCCGGCCGCGCGGAACCCCTTCGCGGCGGATCCTTCTTAGACTGAATCGATGCGACCACTCACCGAGGACCAGATCCGCGCGTCGATCCGCAACGCGGATGCCGATGAGATCGCCCAGATCGGGATGCCGCACGATTTCATCCTGACCGACTGGGACTATCTCGACTTCCTCGCCTGGCGCGACCCGGAGTCCAGCCGCCGTGCGGTCGTGATCGTGGAGCACGAGGGCGAGCCGATGGGGATCGTGCTTCGCGCCACCGACCCCGCGCGGGTGCGGTCGGGCATGTGCAACATCTGCCACACGCTCCAGCCGGGCAACCAGGTGGCGCTGCTCACCGCGCGCCGTGGGGGAGCGAAGGGCCGCCGCGGCGACAGCGCGGGCACGTACATCTGCGCGGACCTCTCGTGCCACGACAACGTGCGCCTGGCGCATCCGCTGGCGCCGAACGAGGTGCGTGCGCCCGGACAGGCCGACATGCGCCTGGACGGCACGCGGCACCGCATGGAGGCGTTCGTCGTGCGGGTTCTGTCTGAGGACTGACATGAACCTCAGTCCCAGCTAGGCTGAGACTCAAGATCTGCGCGTCGGAGCGTCGAAGGAGAGCCATGACCGATCCCATCCTGTTCACGGTCGACCAGGGGCTTGCCCGGCTGACACTGAACCGCCCCGCCAGCCTGAACGCGTTCGACGCCGACCTCGCCCATGCCTGGCGTGACGCCACCGCCGAGGCCATCGCCCGCGACGACGTGCGCGCGATCCTGCTCGACGCCAACGGCCGTGCGTTCTGCGCCGGCGGCGACGTGCTCGCGATGGCGAGCGGAATGGGCAGCGGCGAGGACATCACTGCACTGGCGCACGTCATCAACGAGGGCATCCTGTCGCTGACCACCTCGTCGATCCCGGTGGTCGCGGCCGCGCACGGCACGACCGCGGGCGGGGGCCTCGGCATCCTGATGTGCAGCGATTACGCCGTCATCGGCGCGGGGTCGAAGATCGGCAGCCTGTACGCCAACATCGGGCTCACGCCCGACCTGTCGGTCACAGCGCAGCTGGCGCGGGCGATCGGCGAGCGCCGCGCGCTGCAGCTGGTGCTGCAGGACCGGATGCTGTCCGCCGACGAAGCCGTGGAATGGGGCCTGGTCGCCGAGGCCGTCTCGGGCCCCGAAGGCGCGGATGCCGACGCGGAGGCGGATGCCGTGCGCGAGCGCGCCGAGCAGGTCGCACGCTTCTGGCTCAAGGGCGCCGCCGGCGCGTACGGCCAGGCCAAGCGCCTGATCCGCTCGCAGCCCGCGCGCACCTTCGCCGAGCAGGTCGCGGAGGAGGCGCGCTCCATCGGGGAGGCGTTCGACACGCCTGATGCCAAGGCGCGCGTCGCCGCGTTCGCCGCGGCGTCCAGCAAGTCCGCGCGCTGACCCGCACAGGGCACGGGTTATCCACAGCCGGCGGGCCGTCTTGGCGCCGCATGGCAGGATGGGATGACCATCGCCGGGAGGATCAGCATGTCCGACAGCACGCCACGTTCCGAAGTCCAGCAGATGTCGTCGAAGCTCATGCGCTCGGCCATCTGGATCGCGATCGGATCGCTGATCGCAGCGGCTCTGGTCTGCGTCGTCTGGGTGCTGATCGGTGATCAGGACGGGATCATCGGCCGCGCGTTCCTGACGATCCTGCTGCTCGCGGTGTTCGCCGGCATCGCCATCATGGAGTCGCATCTCGCCGAGCACCGGCCGGAGTGGCTGGCCCTCTCGAGCATGATCACGTGGATCGTCGCACTGCTGGTGGGTGCCGTGAAGATCTGGATGCCCGAGCACGACCCGTTCGGCGGTTGGTCGCTGCTGCGCTTCTGGCAGCTGCTCCTCGTGGTCGGGATCATGCAGCTCGCGCTGGTGCACGTGCGCCTGTTCCTGCCGGCATCCAAGCGCTACGTCACCACGTTCACGCGCGTGATCGCGATCGTCACCATCGCGCTGCTCGTCCTGCTGGTGGCCCTGCTGGTCTTCTACCTGACCTTCCCCGACCTGTTCCACTACGACGACCTGTACTGGCGCATCGTGATCGCACTCGCGATCCTGGTGGCGGTGGGAACGACGCTCATTCCGCTGCTGAACGCCCTGTTCGCTCCGAAGAAGAAGCCCTCGTCTCCCGTCGCGCCGCACACGGCTCTGGCAGGTCCGCAGCAGGGTGCGGCGATCGCTCCGCAGGCAGCTCAGGGCGTCAGCGCGTGGCCGACCTACGCCGACGGGCGCACCCCGCTGCCCGTCCTGCCCGACGGCTCGCCGGACTGGAACGCCTACTACACGGGCTACCCGACCTACACCGCACCGGCGCAGTCCTTCCCGACGCTCCAGCCCGCAGCACCGACGGCTCAGGCGCCGGATGCTGCGGCGCCGGCCGCCCCGGGTGCCGCTGCTCAGTCCTTCCCGATCCAGGACGCGACGCCTCCGGCCGCTCCGGCCGAGCCGTTCCAGGCGCCCGTCGCACCGGCATCCGCTGAGCCGTCCCCGCAGGACCCTTCCGCGCCGCAGTCGCCACCATACGGCGCGTTCCCGCCGCCGCCTCCCGCGGCTCCGGGGGCGGGCCTGTGAGCGCGGTCGAGCTCGGCGCACTCGCGGCCGACATCGCCCGCGAGGCCGGAGAGCTCGCGAAGCGCCGTCGCGGCGAGGGGGTCTCGCTGGCGGCCACCAAGTCGACACTGGCGGACATCGTGACCGAGGCGGATCGTGAGGTGGAGCAGCTGATCCGCGAACGTCTGCGCACCGAGCGCCCGGGCGACGGATTCCTGGGGGAGGAGACCGGTGCGGAGCGCGGCTCCACCGGCCTGACCTGGGTGGTCGATCCGATCGACGGAACGGTCAACTACGCCTACGGCATCGGCGCCTATTCGGTGAGCATCGCCGTCGTCGAGGGTGAGCCCGATCCCGAGCAGTGGGACGGCGTCGCAGCCGCGGTGTCGGCTCCTGCGCTCGGCGAGCTCTTCACGGCAGCCCGCGGCGAGGGCGCCTGGCTCGACGGCATCCGCCTTCGAGTGACCGACGAGACGCCGGCCGGAGCCCTCCTCGGCACCGGCTTCGGCTACGACCCCGCCACGCACGACGGCGACCTGGCGATGGTGCGTCGCGTGATGACCATGGCGCGCGACCTGCGCAGGATGGGATCCGCCGCGATCGACCTGTCCTACGTGGCCGCGGGCCGGCTGGACGGATTCTTCGAACGGGGCCTCAACCCGTGGGACTTCGCGGCAGGAGCGATTCTGGTCCGTGAGGCCGGCGGCGTGGTGAGCCGGCTCGAGCTCGACACCGCACGGCCGATGCTGGTCGCAGGCGGCGCGGCCGTGCACGATCGACTGCGATCGATCGTGGCCGGTGCCGGGACGGGCGCCTGACGCGAGTTTGTTCAGACCCATGGCTTTCCCAGCCACGTGCCTGTACAGTGTTTATCTGTTCGTTACTTTCGTCGCCCGAAGGCGGAAGCGACCAAGCGCCCCCGAGCTTTGAACATGACCCGAGAGATCTGACTTGTCACCTGTACGTCCTGAGGTTGAAGCCGCGCCCACGCGTCGTTCCAACCGGCTCCGCGTTGCAGCACACGAGACTCCGATGACCCCCGATGCAGTGCAGGCGATGTCGCCGGCCGCACAGGTCGTCACCCCCACGGACGCCGCCACCCCGGCCGACGCCGTGACCGCTGCTCCGCTGAGCCGCCGCGCGCGCCGCCTGGCGCAGTCCACCGAGACCCCGATCATCCCGTCGCCTGCCGGCCCGCTCGCCGAGGAGGACGTCCGCTCCCTCTTCGAGCCGACGCCGAAGCTCGCGCAGGACGCCGACGCCGCGCTGCCGGTCGAAGCGGACCCGGCCGCCGCGATGGAGTTCGTCATCGCCCCCGAGGCCACCGTCGCCGAGGAGCCCGTGCTCGCGGAGGCGACCGTGCCCGTCGACGCCGAGACGTTGGTCGACGCACCCGTGCAGCCCGTCGTCACGAAGCCCGCATCCTCCTCAGACGAGGACGTCTTCGCCCGGGCATCCGACGCCTTCGGCTTCTCGCCCGTGGAGGACTCGCACCAGGCGCCCGCGACCGCGAAGACGAGCCGTCCGGCCAAGGCGCCCGCGCACATCGCTCCCCGTCGCATCCGCCGTCGCATCGCCGCCGCCGGCGCGTCCCTCGGTGTCATGGGCGTCGCGGGAATGATCGCCGTGTCCATGACGCTTCCCGCGAGCGCGGTCGCCGCGGTGCAGAACAACGGCTCCGGCGCGACGGCATCCCTAGTCGCCTCCGCGGCACCCGCCAAGAAGGTCGCCGACGACGAGATCCAGGCGTACGTCGCATCCGCCGCGGTGGAGGACGAGGACCTGGCCCGTGAGGGCGAGTACTCCACGGTCTCGCTGCTCGACGTCGCCGCCGAAGAGGGCATCCAGCGCGTCTCCAACAGCCTCTACACCAACGACCCGAACGCCGCGATCCAGTGGCCGTTCATGGTCGGCGTGGCCATGAGCTCGCCTTACGGCATGCGCAACGGCCGCATGCACGCGGGCATCGACCTCGTGCCCGGCGCGGGCGCCACGATCCAGGCGATCGCCGATGGAACGGTCCGCATCGCGACCGAGTCGGGCGGCGCCTACGGTGTGACCGTGTACGTGGATCACGTGATCGACGGACAGGTCGTCACGAGTCACTACGCGCACATGCAGCACGGCTCGCTGGCGGTCAAGACCGGCCAGAAGGTCAAGGTGGGGGACACCATCGGAAAGGTCGGCAACACCGGCCGCTCCTATGGTGCGCACCTGCATTTCGAGATCATCATCAACGGTTCGACCGTCGACCCGCTTGCGTGGATGCGCAAGAACGCGGGCCGGTACTCGTACTGACGGCTCGCGTCCGCCGCGCAGGCACGCCCGGCCGACGCGAACTGCCGTCACGATTTCGTGGCTGGCCGTCGCGGATGATAAGCTCATCTGGTTGTCCTGAAGAGGACAGCACGCCCCGATAGCTCAGTGGCAGAGCACTTCCATGGTAAGGAAGGGGTCGTCAGTTCAATCCTGACTCGGGGCTCGCAGCATTCGATTTCGAAGCGGATGCGCTGCGGCAGGGTAGCTCAGTTGGTGAGAGCGCACGACTCATAATCGTGAGGTCGCGGGTTCAAGCCCCGCTCCTGCTACAGACGAGAACCCCCGGTGAAGCCGGGGGTTTTGTCGTATCCGGGTTCAGCGGTCTGTCGAGAACCCGTGCTATTCTAATCGAAACAAACGCAATAGGTTGCGTTTATTCGTTAGAGGTGATTCACATGTCTCCCACTGCAGCCGTCGAAGAGACGTATCTTCCGAGTCGAGGGGATGAGCTTGCTCCTGTCTTGGACTTCCTCGCTGCGCATGAGGCAGCTGGCCGGGTGGTTCCCGAACCCCGCTACTTCCTTGCGGGGTCGCGCCCTGGAGATCAGGTTGAGCTTCCAGAAGAGGTTTACCTCGCACTCCGCAAGGTCGTGAACGCGATGCAGAGCGGGCTGGCCGTCTCAGTCGTACCGCGGACAACGCGGCTGACGACTCAGCAGGCAGCGGATCTTCTGAACGTCAGTCGTCCGACCGTTGTAAAGCTTCTCGACGAGGGCGAGATCCCCTTCGAGAAGGCGGGAACGCACCGACGTGTCCTGCTTGCGGACCTCCTCGAGTATCGAGATCGTCGGCGTGAGCGTCAGTACGACATGCTCGCTGCCACGCGTGACGCCATCGATGAAGACAACGTCGCTGAGACGCTTGAGGAACTCAGAGCGGCTAGGAAAGCGGTCGCGGCGAGGCGAGCTGACAGACATCAACTCAGGGGCTGACAGGATGGGGTCGTGTTCATTGCGACTCTCGACACCAGCGTGCTGTGGCCCAGTCTTCAACGCGACTTTCTGCTCTCGCTCGCGGTCGAGGGCGCATATCGGCCGACCTGGAGTTCGGTGATCCTCGACGAACTCGAGTTTCATGAGGAGGCCAAGCTCGTGAAACGAGGGGTCCCCGCAGCTGAAGCAGCCACCCGCGCAGGGACCCTCATCGCCGCGATGCGGCGCGAGTTCGCCGACGCCGAGGTCGAAGGTTGGGAGCCCCTCGAAGGCACATTCGGGCTTCCGGATCCGGACGATGAGCATGTCGTCGCCGCGGCCGTGATCGCGGGCGCGGGAGTGATCGTCACGGAGAACCTCCGGGACTTCCCCGCAGACAAGATTCCGCCAAGTATCCAGGTGCTCGCTGCGAAGGAGTTCGCGAAGAATACCGTCGCGCTGAACCCGCGGTACGCCCTCGCCGCAGTCCAAGAGATCGCGAGTCGTTCAGGTCGCCACGGCGCAACGCTCACCGTTGAAGCGATCCTCACCACATTGCGCGACAGATACGGGTTGGTCGAAGCCGTTGACATGATGGGCGAGGCAGCTGGCGATGATGGCACTGCGAGCGATAACTGATTCGATCCGGATGCACTGCGGCAGGGCAGCTCAGCTGGTGAGAGCGCACGACTCATAATCGTGAGGTCGCGGGTTCAAGCCCCGCTCCTGCTACAAAACACTGAGGGCCAAGGCGGATGAACGTCTTGGCCCAGCGTTTACCCAGCGGAATCGCACCGCAATGAGACGCTGGACGCCTTGGCTCGCAGGTCTCGTTCTGCGAGAGATTCGAGGATCCGTGCCGCGACCTCGCCAGAGCGACGCCACGCAGCATCCGACGGTTCGCGAGGACACGTCACTTCGATGGTGGAGCCATTCTGGCTCCTCGCCGCCTGGTCAGTCACTTTCGCTCTCCATCTCGATTGAGAGCCTGCCGTCGGCGAGCATCTCGTGCGCCTTCTCGACCAGGAAGTCGGCGAGATTGATCAGACACTCTTCGCGCGTGGGGCTCATCGTTGCTCCCTCTGTGTCACACTCGCCGCCTCTTGCGATGACGTGACAGGAAGACAGATAGCCCTGCTACGCCTGCAAGGACGACGTACCCGCGGAGCATGTCTGGACTGGTGAACACCGACCCGAGGGCGTGCAGTGCGCTGGGGAGTGCGTCGAGGAGCATCTCGGTGAGATCTGGCATGCGGCGAGCATACGAGGAGTCACCGACATACGCTGTACCGATGGACGACGATCTCGACTGGGGCGCGCAGCCCCGATGCCCCGAGGACGGCATCCTCATGCGAGACATCCCCGGCGGGTGGCAGTGTCCGCACTGCGGTCACGTCCAGCAAGCTCAGGACGTCGAGCCGCCGCCGGAGTTCGAGGGGCCGTCGATTTCGGGTTGGTGAGACGCCGACCAGTCGAACGTCATCGCGCCCTTCCCAGTCTCGGGATCGTAGGTCCACGTGCCGACCATCCGTTGACCATCGAACGTGGGCATGGAGAAGAGCTCCACGCTTTCGGTGGCGTCGCATGAGACGGACCAGAATGCTTCTCCCCAGTCCGTGAGCGCCATCATGCCGATGAAGACGTTGCCTGCGTGGTGGCCTCGAAGGGTGGGGGCGTCACTACCATCAAGCTCGGCGAGAGCAAGTCCAAGCCCGTGCTCAGCGACGATCCCAGCTGCGCGGAGCATGTGCGCTCCCATGGTGCCTGTACCTACGCCATAGGTGCGAATCTCGTCGAGGAACTGCGGAACAGTCGCGCTCACGTGCGCGCCGTAGGTGTTGCCAAAGTCAGAGATGACTTGATCCCACGACCGACGCCCGACCCCGGGAAGGTGCACTGCCTGAGAACGCATCCACTCAGGAATCGTCATGATCTTCGGTGCCACCGCGGGATTCAGTGGGCTCGCCCACTCAGGCAGCGGGCCGATGAGGAACGGCGACTTCTCGGGCACCAGCGTGTATGGCACTGTCACCGATGGCATCTCGAGGTGGAAGACGTTGCACAGTCGCAACAGGAGCCGATCACCCTTTCCGAAGCACAGGGTCGTCCGTAGTTTGCCGGCGAGGTCATCGATCGCGTCACCGTGCCCTGCATCGATTGAATCGAGATCGCGCGTGATCCGGTTCAGCATCCGTCTCGACGCGGACAACAGCTCGTCGTTGGTCATGTTGCGCGGCGACGGGGTCACCGGCTCTGTCTACCGCATCGACCAATCCGTACACAATCTGGAAGTGGCCCGGGCGTAAGCGATCCGACAGTCGTGCATGGATCTCAGTCGTAGGAGCGGTGCACGTGCCAGCCGTCCTCGCCACGGTAGACGTCGAACACGAGCGATAGGCCGTCGTCATCGGTGCCCTGGAATCGCCAGCCGTAGAGGCCATGGTGCGGCCCATCGAAGGGCACGGTCCAGATCGAGTGGCGGAGCCGTGTCGGGGTGTCGGTCACGCGCCACCGCCGGCCCGCGTAGACCATGCGGACAGGAATGTCGTCGGTCATCCATATGGTGGCGTGGTGTTCGACATTGGTGGCGGTCATGGGTTAACACCATAGAACGAGTGTTCGAAGATTGCTACCCTGATGATGGCCGGAGGAAGGGGGCGCCGGGCGGTGGGAACGAACAAGCGATACGCAGACGCGATCGACCGCAGAGCGAACGAGAGACACATCCTCGACATCTCCCGCAAGGCGCCGCTGCAGTCGCTCACCGAGAAGGAACTGCAGCTGGACATCTACCCGCTCACCACGTATCCGAAGCCCGAGCGCTGCCGGGTCTGGGTGCGGTTCGGACCTCACCCGTTCAGAGTCGAGGGGCGCGTGCTCCGATCGACGCAGCTCGCCGCCGGCGTCGAGTTCACGCTCGAAGAGACCACGTTCCGCTGCTGGGTGTGGGGCCCGGCGTGCGAGGTCATCACCCTGGACGATGTGATCGCAGACCGGCGAGCGCACGGCGGTCTCGCCTGAGCGTCGGCGGAGTGGCGTAGGGTTCCTGCCATGTGCGGACGATTCGCGATGGACGCCAAGACCGACGAGCTCATCCAGCAGTTCGTCGCCGATGGTGGGAAGCCTGAGGACTGGTGGAAGGACTTCCACGGGTCGTACTCGATCGCCCCGACCGACGATGCCGTGATCGTCCGCGACCGCGGCGAGGGGCGCACCCTCGAGCTCGTGCGGTGGGACTGGCAGAAGCCCGCCAACCGCCCCAAGGGCGCACCGATCATCAACGCCCGGATCGAGAAGCTGGACACCGGGTTCTGGCTGCCCGCGTTCACCGCCGCGCGGTGCGTGGTCCCGATGCGCGGCTACTTCGAGTGGACGGGCGAGAAGGGCGACAAGACCCCGCACTACCTCCACTGTGACGGGCTGCTCGCCGCCGCCGGCCTCACATGGTCGATGGAGCTTCCGAACGGTGAGCGCTCGCGCTGCATGGTCGTCGTCACGCGCGAGGCGCGGGATGCCGGTGGGGAGGTGCACGACCGGATGCCCGCGTTCCTCACCCCCGACGCGATGGACGCATGGTTGGAGCCGGTGAAGCTCGACCGCGGCGACCGCGACGGCATGCTGTCACTGCTCGATGGGGCATCCGCCGAGGTCGCCGCGACCATCACCCAGTACGTGGTGGACCGGAAGGTCAACAACTCCCGCAAGGTCGATGCCGCGGACCCGAGCGTGATCGCGCCCGCGGTGGTGTCGTGAAGCACAACGAGCGGGATCTCGCCCTCTGGGCGGTAGTCGAGAAGATCGCGGTGGTGAAGGCCGCCCGAGACTCGCGAGCCGAACACCTGAAGATCCTTGCGGCGATCACGGAAGCATGCTGGTGGATCGCGTCGCTCGACGAGGAACTCCGAGATGCGCACGGGACAGCCTACGACAGCGCCCGAGAGGGTGACCCACAGGGCCGCGTGATTCCGGGTCTCCGATGGGCTCGCCACCGACACTCCCATGACCTCGTGATCACACCTGACGGCGACGTGCGCCCCTTTCTCTCGGACGAACCAGGGACGATGCTCTTCATCTCCACGCCGTACCGCTGGAGGCCGATCTCGAGCATGAACCTGTCGGGGAAGAGCGCGACCGCTAACCTGCATGAGCAGCGCCGGTACCGGGAGCGGATGGAGAATCAGCGCGTGGAACTGGCACTGTCGGACGCCCTGGGATGGCTTACCCGGGCATCTGCTCAGCCAGTTGGCGTGGACGGCAGCTGGCCCTCAGCCGATACGCTCTGAGCATGCTCATCGGCCACATCCGACCCAACGACACCCGCACACTCAATGAGGGTGAGCAACTGCCCGCAGGGTGGGAGTACTCGGACGAGAAGAAGCGACTCGCGTTCCCCACGGGACCGGTCGAGGAGATCGAGGCAGACGACATGGACGCGTTGCGCGCGAAAGTGCCCTCCGACCGAATCCTGCTCAGCGTGCGCGCGCTCTGATCGAACAACAAAAGCGCCGCACCCTCCGAAGAGGTAGGGCGGGGGTTGTGGCATCGTTCACTTCGACGGCGGCGCCAGAGGCACGACGGTCTGCCACTTATCCTTCGCTTTGCCCTTCTCTGCTGCCTTCCTCTCCGCGTCTCTCTTCTCGTTTTCAGCGATCAGGGTCTCACCACCTGGTGTCATGAGAGCAAAAGCCGCAACAAGCTCCGCGATCGCGACCACAATGTATGACCCTGCAATCTTGTCGAGATGCTCTTGCAGAATCCGACCGGGCGTTGTGGACTCGATGATGAGGACGCCGACAGATCGGTTATCGACTTCGAGTCGGTAGCCTCCGAGTCCGACAGAGCGCATAGTCAGCTTTGCGATCTCAGCGTCGGTGAAGTTCTGTTTCCGAGCCTCTCGATTCCAGGAACCGTTGCCGCCGGCGATTTTCACCAGCGCCTGGCCGTGGTCCTCTTCCCATGCCTTCCCGATTACGCCCTGCCCCGCTGGGTAGCGAACTCGCCCCCGCTTCGCGAGGCGTGGATTCTTTGCGTGCCGGGCCACCATGACGAACTCGTCATCGTGGAAGTAGTAGACGCTCAACCTGTCAGATTGGCCAGTGAGGCCGCAGTACTCGGCGAGCCGCACGAGCATAATTCGAAGCGCATTCTCCAGTGCCTCGGTCTTGGCCAGAGCCTTTCGGTCGGCTTCTTCGCGTAGCTGAGAGAGCTTCATATAGCTCGGACGCTGCACGATCATCTCGGCGAAGAACGCCAAGACCGCGACAACAACGCCGGATATGCCGATCGTGAGACCGCCCGCGGACCATTGATGTGGACTCGTGAGCCCCCAGAGCACGAGGAGGAACGCGGATACCCCACCGAGCGTCCGTGGAAGCCATGCCTTCACGAACCGGGCGCACCAAAGAACTCCCCGCGCAACCTTGTCAACGGTCGCAACCCGCCAGTCCTTCATGCCTGGACGAGAACCGATCCCTCGCGTTCGACTCTCACAGGCGAAGACCCATCGCGCTCTGCGACCAAAGCGACTGCCTTGTCGAGAATTTCGTCGGCAATGTCATCCATGTAGGCCGGCTCGATCGCCGCGAACCGCAGACCAAAGGTGACGTCGTTGCTCTCCGAGTCTGGATAAACCAGGAACGCCGTCACCGTACCGACATAGTCCTGGACCACAATCCGGGTTGCGTCTGACAGCTTGGCGGCGTAGGCCGCAAGATCCGCAACGTCAGGAAGCATGACCGTCGTGGTGAGCTCGAACGTGCGGTTGCGAACAGCAGTCATCGGTCCTCCCAGCAGCCCCTAGATGCGTCTGGATCAAGTCAGATCCTCCGCTTCTCATGACTGTACAGGCTCCCCACCCACATTCGGGCATTCTCTCAACATGCTTCGAGCTCGAGCTACGAGCCCGTCACCGCGGACGAACCCACGTCGGCGGACCACACGCGCCTGAATGACGAAACCGCCCCACCCTCCCGAAGGAAGGTGGGGCGGTTCGCGTGTGTGGGTCAGCGACGCGGGAAGGTGTCGGGCGACTCGTGCACAGTGATCGTCGGCGAGATGCGCTGCTCGAGCGCGGATGCGGGCGACTTCGTCACCATGGAGTACGAGCACTGGCCGACGACGATCGTGAGCAGAACGAGGGCCGGCCACTGCGGGACGACGTCGCCCGTGTACGCGTAGTAGAACCACAGCACCACGGCCGTGAGGATGACCGCGACGAGGATCGCGACCGCCTTCTTCTGCCACGGCCTGCTGATCGCCTTCACCGCGCCGTTGATCAGCGCGACAGCGAACGGCGAGACGAGGCCGAGCAGCACGAGCACGCCGGCGGGGATGGTGGGGAGAGTGATATCCATCACGGATTCCTTTCAGAACGGGACGGGTATTCCGGCAGGGTGCCGGGCCCGAGGCAGGGAGCGTCGATGATGAGTCGACGGTGGACGGCGAGGGACTCCTCGACGATGCGTGTGCGACGTGCCTGCGCTTCCTCTGCCGCTTCGGCAGCGTCCGCGCGGGCGATGGCCTTGTCCTTCTCGGTCTCAGCGCGGTCGACCTCGGCGCGGCGCTGCTGCAGCTGACCAGCGCGCGCGTCCTTGATGAGGTCGAAGAGCTTCAGCACGATCCCAGAGACGACGCTGGACGACAGGATGATCGTGATCAGCTGGGCGGCCTCCATGGTCACCCCCGACGTGGTTCGAAGCTGTAGTGACGGATCAGCATCCACCGCACTGCGAACACGGACATGGCCAGCAGGATCATCCCCAGCTGCGTCAGCCGGGAGCCCTCCTGCGTGATGTGGAGGGACAGGACGACCAGCCCGTAGATCGTGATGCCCGTCATGGTGAGGATCAGCGACAGGCGTTCCGCCCACCACCATCCCGGGAGGACGGTCAGCGCGCCGGCCGTGCCCCCGACGATCAGGAACACGGACCAGATGACGGTGAGCACGCTTCCGAGCTCGCCCTCGATCGACCGGGGAGGGCCGAGCAGCGTCGCGATGCCCGTGGCCAGCACCAGCGCATAGATGGCCGCGTAGGTGACCTTCATGTGGCGGGGCTCGGTGATCGACTCCCAGAGCTTGCGAAGTGGAGCCATCACTACCACCCCCATGACGGTGCGCACATGAGCGTGAGCGCTGCGGCGCCGATGGCCAGGAGCACGCCGAGCCCGATCCACTCCCGGAGAGGGATCGGGTGTCGGCGTGCCTGACCGTGCTGGACGTTCGTGCCGCGCATCAGCCGGCGAGCTTCTCGCCAAGCGCCTTCACGATCTCGGGCGCGAGGCCGGCACGGAGCTCTGCCGCCAGCTTGTCGGTGTCGATCTGGAGGTCGACGGTGCCGAGACCTGCCAGGGTGATGTTCATCTTGGCGATCTCTTCACCGACCGATGCGCCGATCTTGGCGACATCAGCGGAGTCGTCGGCTGCGCGGAGCAGCTCGAAGACGGTGCGTCCGAGCTCCCACTTAGGGCCGTAGCCGTTCTCGCGCACGTCGTAGAAGTACGCACGCTGCATCCAGCGGGCGAACGTCTGGTAGTTCTCTTCGGTGTTGTCGAGGGTTCCCATGTCGTTCTCTCTTTCTGAGGCTGATCCGCCGCTTCCGGCGGGTGTGGTCGGTGGGATGCGGAAGATGCCGGGGACGTCGAAGTGCCAGCCCTCGCCGAACCCGTCGCCGGATGCGATGAGCAGTCCTTTGTCGCGGCACCACTGGCGAATCCAGCGCCCTCGTGCGGAGGTGGCGACGGTGATGCCGGCGTCCCTTCCCGTGTCGCGGAGGTCGACCGCGGCCTTCGTGCCCTGGATCTCGTGGTTCGAGGTTCCGGGGACGGCGACCGTGCCGGCGCTGCTGATCCGGTACCAGCGGATGCCATTCCAGATGCGGGTGTCGTAGACCCGTCGGCCATTGACGTTGGCGGCGGTGACGTACCGGGAGAGGAAGATCGCCTTCTGCTCCTCGTACGTGCGGATGGCGCTGGACACCAGCACGTGCACGCCGAACATGCGGAACAGGTCGGCGTCGAGCAGCGTGATCACGTACAGCATCCAGAGCGTCAGCCGGGAGCCGTCACGCCACACCTCGGTGTACGCGCCCATCAGGGCTCACCCCCGATGTCGTCGCCGTCGGAGACGTAGACGGTCTGCGCGAGCTGCACGCCGGAGATGACGACCACCTCGTCGTGCTCGTCGAGCCCGAACGTGTCGGCGACACCGTCGCCGTCGATGTCGACGTCGGCGGGCAGCAGCGGGTGCGGGACGCCGCGGGCGCGCTCGGCGAGCAGGATCTGTCTCACCGCTTCGCGGTCCTCGTCGGTCAGGGTCAGGTCGGCCATGGTCAGGCCTCCGGTTCCGGCGCGGGCCGGAGCGCGGCGATCGCGACGGCCAGGTGAGTGTCGGTGACGGCGCCGAGGTTCTCGCCGGGGCGGGGCGGCGTCGCGGCGACGTACTGTTCACGGGCGGTGGCGGCGTAGGCGTGCACGTCGGAGACGGTCTGGGTGCCGTCGATCGTGATGCAGACCAGTCGGCCCATGTTCGCCTGCACCCATGCGGATGCGTCGGGAACGTCGGCCTGCTCTGCGGCGGCGACGAACCGGGCAAGCAGGTCCGGGTCGGTGCGGGCGTTGATGTGCTGTGTGGTGGTAGCCACGATGTCCCCTCTCAGAAGGCCTTGATGATGTGGTTGGTGACGACGTACGGCTGCAGGTTGTTGTGCACGCCGTCGCCGCCCGAGTTCGCCGTGCCCATGGGGCTGCCGCCGGACTCGGCGATGCGCTGACGCCACACGCCGTCTTCCCCGTTCGAGCCGGCGTTGTTGATGGTCGCGGCGCGGCGCATGGACCCGTTCGGGGATTCCACGTAGAAGTACCCGGAGGGTGCCGCGTGGTTGTGCGTCGGCATCTCGGACGGCGTGAGCTTGTGGGTCTTCTCGCCGCCGGTCTCGCCCAGCGCGTCGAACTCGGTCTGCGTGCTGTCGCGACCGACGGGGATGCGGCCTCGCAGGTCGGGCACGTTGAACGTGGACGACCCGTTGCCGGCCCCGTAGGCGGTCCCGATCACGGCGAACAGTGTCGCGTAGGTGGTGCGGCTGACGGCCGAGCCGTCGCAGAGCAGCCATCCTGACGGTGCTGTCGCGCCAGCGAAGGCCACGAGGATGCCGACGGGCTCGACGGCGTACCCGCCGCGGTGCCGCAGCTCGATGTCTGCTTCGAGGTCGCCGTCGTACACACGCGCCGGGCCCTGCAACTGGAGCGCCGGCCCGGCGTCCTCGACCATCTTCCCGATGGCGACCTTCGTCGGCGTCGCGTCGAGGATCGCGCCCGCGGTCGGTGCGAGGTAGAAGTCCTGCGCGGACTGCAGCTTGTCGGCCACCGTCACGCGAACGTCCCACGCGGTGGTCGTCAGGAAGATCCCGCCGCCGGACACCAGCACGGAGGTGTTGTAGGTCAGGCCGGGCGTGATCACGTTCCGGTCGGTCCACGCCGATCCGCCGCGGGGGCGGGTGGCGACGGTGATCGTCATCGCGTTCTTCTCGGTGCCGTTGACCAGCGACGTCACGGCGGCGTTCAGCGTCATCAGCAGGTAGGCGCCAGTGGACGACGGGACGCCGGCAGAGGTCGCACGCTGCACGGTGAAGTCGACGATCTGCGGCAGGTCGTACGGCAGGACCGTGACGTTGCCGGAGTTCGACGCGGTGCGGCCGCGGGAGTCGGTGACCGCCGCGGCGACGACGCGCGTGCCGGACTGTGGGAGCGGGAGTGACTGCCCGGAGGGGACGGTCTGCCCGTCGACGGTGACCATGCTCGAGGAGATCGTGGACCCGTAGATGCCGGCCGCGACGACAGTCGCCTTGAGCCGGGACTGGCCCTGCACGAACGCGCCGACCCGGGACGCGACGTCGGGGTTGTCGTCGGCGACGTTGATGCCGGAGATCGTGGGGATCACGGATGCGGGCGCGCGGAGCGTGAACTGCTTGCCGATGGTGCCGATGACGGTCGAGCCGTTCTTGGTCACCACGGTCACCGTGCCGGTGCCGGCGGTGGCGTTCGGGATCTCGGACAGCAGCGACAGTGGCGGCGTCCACGCGGCGGACACTCCGGCGCCGGTCGCGATCGTGCCCGACTGCGTCCCGAATTGGAAGGTCACGTCGTGGGTGAATGACGCGGACGCGCGATCGAGGAACACGGTCATCGCCGTACCGGCATCGAACGCCGTGACGTCGGTGGAGTCCACGCGGAAGCGTGGCGTGGTCGCGCGCGGGATCGTCGGCAGGCTCAGCCAGAACTCACCGTCACGGGTGATCGACCCGTACTGGACGTGCATGCGCACGACCGCCGGGCCGCGGGTGCCGTCCGGGCTGTGCGGGATGTTGACGCGCTTCCAGATGTCCCACCGGGTGACGCCGGAGCCGACCTTGTTCAGGAAGTTCGAGCCGACCTGCCAACGGGCGAACTCGCCGACGCCGTCGATGCTGCCCGTGTGGACACCGGCGCCGCCGTACCAGCTGGTGGTACCCGAGCCGGTGTTCACGTTCCGGATGCGGACGTCGACGATGCTGTAGTTCCCGTCGATCGACATGCCGATGTAGTCGACGTCGAGGAGGAACTGGGTGATCGGCCCGGTTTCGTTGAACGTGACCCTGACCGTCATGCCGACCCCCGCTCATGCAGGAAGGGCCACCCCGCAGGATGGCCCTTCCGTGTGATCTCAGAGGCGCTGCCAGGTCGTGCGACCGGCTCCCTCCGTGATGACCGTCTGCCCGACGATCACCTGACTTGCTTTCAACTTCGGCACGATCATCTGCGTCTCGTCCCACCACGTCTGTGCGACGCCGTTGCGCCGGAACGACGCCTGATCGTTCGACAGGTGCAGCGCGACCGGTGCGCCCGGCCGAGAGATCCGCACATCCGTCGGGGTGATCTGCACCGCCAGCGACAGGTTGTCCACGCCGGCCTGAGCCGCCGCGGCCTGCGCTGCCGCTGCAGCCGCCGCGATCCCCGCCGCCGACGCCCCGGATGCCGCGGCATCCGCCGCCGCCTGCGCCGCCGCGAGCTGCACCGCCTGCGCGTCCAACTCGGACTGCTGAGCGTTGAGCGCTTCCGCGGCGGCATCCGCGCGCCCGGCGAGCAGGTTGATGCTGCCGTTCGCCTGCAGGTTCAGGGAGTCCCCGAAGCTGGGCGAGACGTGGTTGACCTCGATCGACCCCGCGACGATGTTGTCGCCGTCCGTGCCGACCACGACGATCGACCGTGAGGCGGATGCCGCGCCGATCCGGCCGAGCTTGTCGACCGGCCGGAACCGCACCCACATGACGTCATCCATCACGCCGGGGAACGACGCGGACCCGGCGCCCGCGAGCGTCTGCCCGAGAGTGCGCCACGTCCCCGGCGCACCGGCGACGTCGGGTGCGACGTCGGTGTAGACGAAGTCGAACGACGACCCGGGCGCACCGGAGGTCAGCTGGCCGTCCCAGGTCGCGACGACCGTGGATACGTCCGAGGTGAGCACGGGCGCGGTCGGCGCGGCCAGCGTTCCCGCCGGTGCCGCGCCGGTCACCGGGAGCGCGGTCGAGGGGTCGCCCCACACGGCGATGCTCGTCCGGGCCCGGACGGTCACGGAGACCGTCGCGCCGGTCGGGATCTTCACCGTCGCGGATGCCGCCCTCACCCTCACCGTTTCGAGGCCGTACAGCACCTCGTACTCGGCGATCGTGACCGTCTGGTTGTCGACCGACTGGGTGACGGGAGTCCACCCGAGGGTGACCGTCGCGATGCTCCGCCCGTCAGCGAGGAACGCCGCGGTGTTCGACACCACGGCCAGCCCGGTCGGCGCCTTCGGGACAACGGATGCCGGGGTGGCCGGGGTCACGGCGATCTCCGTCGACCACGCACCGGGCTGCCCGACGCGGGGCACGGCGCGGACCTTCGCGTACCGGGTGATGCCCGGCTCCCACGCGGTCGTGGTGAAGCTGATCCCGCTGACCGATTCGACGATCGCCGTGCCGGAGGCGAGACGATGTGCGACCTCGTAGCCGGCGACGTCGACCGCGGATCCGTCCTCGCTCTGCGTGACCGCATCCCACGCCAGCACGATGGTCGCCAGTGCGGTCCCGTCGGCCTGCCAGGAGGGCGTGTTCGAGTCGACGTGCAGCCCGGTCGGCGCGACGGGCGCCGAGACGGTCGGCCCGCCGGCGGAGGGGAGCCCGTTCCCGGATCCGCCGATGATGGACCCGATGACCGCGGACTGTGCACGCCGGTCGCGCCGCGCGACCGCGGAGAGTAGCTTGTCGCCCATGACCGCCGAGCAGACCACCTGATCGTCGGTAACGCGGACGACGAGCTCCACGACCCGCTCGACCCGAGGCCCGAAGGCAGTGTCGATGGTGACCAGGTCGCCGATATTGAAGTCCACCCACGGTCGGGGCATCCCGTCGCGAACGACCCACTCGTACGACTGCTCCCGCTTCGCAGCCTTCCCACCTTCGAGGGTGGGCTGCGCGAGGCGGGTCGCGGTGGCGTGGTCGGCGACGTCCGACTGCGTCATGGTCGCCTCGAGACGCCCGAACGACGTGTCGGCGCCCGTGTTGGTCAGGTACAGCCAGGTGTATGCCTTCTCCGGCACGACCGTGAGGTTCGTGAAGACGCCGGAGAAGTCCCACTCGCCAGGTGCGCGGGTGAAATCTGCGCCGCCGAGCACGACCTCGGTGTGGTCGGTGCCCGTGCCGGGGCGGAACAGGCGCAGCTTGCGGCCCTCCGACCACCAGTCGCACATGCCCTGCTCGGTGAGCGCGCCGAGGATCTGCGACACCGGGGTGAGCAGCCGGAACGTCTGATCGGCCTTGTCACCAGCCGCCCACGCGACACCGGCGGAATCGGCGGTCGCGGTGAAGTCGATCGACAGGCCCGGCGCCCAGCCGCGGCCCTTCGACTCGCCAACCAGTGTGGCCAGCAGTCCACCCGCCGAGATGGCCGTCCAGGACCGCTCGTTGTTCACGGCCGCCGGCGACCAGTGCAGGTAGGTGCGGGCGGTCTGCCACGACACCCAGTCCATGCCGGTGAGCTGCTGCACCCGGGCCGGGTCGGTGTCGTCCGCGGCACCCTTGTAGAGCACGAACAGGTCGTTCCGGGGCGCCTGCCACGGGCCGCTGTCGACCGAGTACTCCAAGCCGACGATGAACGCCTGCCCGGGGTGATCTTCGATCCACTGACGGATGCCGTCGGCGACCGCCAGCGACACCCTGACGGTGATCGCAGCGGTCGCCGAGGCGACGCCCGCGTGGCGGATCTCGATCGTGTCGAGCACCTCCGCCGGCGTGGTCGCGTCCGGAAGGTAGCGGCGCAGCTGCACGTGCATCATGGGTGGGTCACCTCTCTGCTTGCAGGTACGCCCCGCGGCCTCGCACTTCGATCACCGCCCCGGTGCGGCTGCCGGTCGCGACCGTCAGCTGCCCGGCGCGGGCATCCGGCGACGCGCCGCGCTTCGGGGTGATCTCGAACCGGCGGCGCGGGCCGCCCTGCCGGAGATCCCCGGACACGTCCGTGCCGCCCGTCCAGACGTCGGTGGTCGTCAGGAACGCCCGACGCCCCTCGACGCGCAGCCACTGCCCGGCGGGGATCGTCGGGAAGCTGAGCCACGCACCCGAGGCATCCGTGATCGTCAGACCCGTCACCGCGCCCTTGACCCGCACGATCGCGTCCTGCACCGGTGCCGACAGGCCACCGTCCCAGGACTCGTACGTGGTCCGCGTCGAAGACGATGCATCAACGGTGCCGTCCCACGCATCCACGACCAGACGACTCGCTGTCGCCGTATCAGGGAAGGATGGGCCGTCGTAGCTACCCGCGACGAGAGCGGGCATCGACCACCAGACATCCGGCGTACCCTGCGCCGCCCCGTGATAGAAGCGAGCGCCGCCGTCAGATGTCAGTGGACCGTACTTGAGGCGATATTCGCGGATGCCGCTCTCGTTGACCGGTGGGATCTCCTGAGCGGGGCTCCCGATCCAGAGTGCTCGCGGGATCAGGCCCGCGATGGGTGCCTCCTGGTATCGGGTGGCGAGGAGCGTGCCGCCATCGGTGCGTGCAGCGACCGGAACCGAGAAGTTCACGAACGTGTCGTTCGTGTTCCGCTTCGCGATCAGCCGCAGAGGCAGCGCCACGCCGTTCACCACCTTCGACGACCGCACTGCGACACACCGATCCGCGATGCTTGGCACCCCGGCCACGACCTCGCCGGTCACTCGCGCGGTGGACGCGTTCGCCGCTCCCGCCCACACCACCTGAAGGTCCGGGTCGCCGTATGCGGCATCGGGAGAGATGTGCGGCCCGTTGTAGACGCCCTCGACGATGGTCACGTCGTCCCAGACGACCTCGCCGTTCCCGGCGCTGACCCCGTCGAACAGGCGAATCACGGCCCACGTCGCAGTCGACGGCACGGTGAACGTGATCCGAAGCGGGTAGGTGCCGGGGACGTTCGGTGCTGTCGCCTTCTGGTTGAAGTTCGAGTTGACCGAATCTGTCGACACCAGCGAGCGCGCGTTCGTGGACTGGGTGCCTGTCTGCGCGGTGAGCACGGTGACCGTCGCCAACGCCGTGTACGTCTTGCCGGCACCGAGCAGAGTCAGGTTGTACCCGCTGATCTGGTAGTGCGACTCGACAGATGTACCGAGGGGGATGATCCGCAGCGCCTTCGTGCCGTGTTGCACTCCTGCGCCGGATGTGAGGATGCACGCTGACGATCCGCCATTCGCGATGTGCCCTGCGGCCGGGGCGGCGGGAGTCACGCCCGTCATGATCGACGGGGATGCGTTCGTCGCCCCGGTGAACGATGTGGCCATGTCCGGGTCCGGGATGATCGCCGCGGTGTCGGTGTTCGCGGGTGCGAAGTACGGCCGCAGCGTCGGCGCCGCCTCCATCATCGTGCGGCGGAAGCGCCACCAGTCCGTGGCCGCGATGGTGGTCAGGCTCCCGTTCATCAGGATGAGGGTGACTCGCTCGACGGTTGCCGCGGTGGTAAAGGTCGTGAACCAACGCCCTGTGGCAGGGTCCTGGGTCAGCGGCGTGTTGGTGCGCCCGCCGACCCCGGTCCCCGTGGATGTGTACTCGTACCGGTCGACCCGTGGAACCCCGGATCCCGCGGCGCGCTCCATCTCGAAGGAGAGCACATACGTCGTCGACGGCAGAACGACCAGACCATTCACACCCCAGTCGGATGCTCGCGCGATCGTGCCATCGGCATAGGCAGTGCCAGCCGCGTCGAACCGCGCCCACCACCCGCTCGTCTCGAGCGTGGCGGGCACCGTCGACCCCGACGACCGGAACCAGCGGGCCAGGTTCGAGGACACGGCCGTGACCGAAGCCGGGACCGTGTCGCTGAAGATGTTCCGTCGCAGTTCGATGGTTCCGCTGCCCGTCTCGAACCCGGGGTTGGTGAACAGGTTCTCCCACACCGTCACCCGCTGGCCGTTGCCGACGAGCCGCGGGTTCGTGAAATGGTTCCGCACCTGGGAAAGCACACCGGACGGGTGCGCGGGCCAGCACGACAGGGGCACGGACGCCGCCGAGAGCGCAGCGGTGAACGTGGTCACGTCGACGTCGCGCCAAGTGGCATCGATCAGCCGGATCGTGCAGGTCACGTCGATGACCTCGTCCGCTGCACCATGCCCAGCGGGCGACGATGCGAGGAACTCGAACCGCGCCTGCCGGGTCGGGGTGTCCGTCAGGGACAGGACGCCGTCCTCGGCGAACAGCGCCACGAGCGCCTCGTGCTGGGCGCGCGGAGTCTGCACCATCAGGGGCAGGCCGACCGCACCGAACGTCGCGCCCGGCACCGAGATCACGCCGTCACGGCCTGCCGCGGAGAGCGTGGTGCGCTCCCGCGACAGGCCAGACAGCGGCTGAGACGGGGCGCGGAATCGCCACCCCATCTCCTCGTTATCCAACGGCACGCCGTTCACCGAGTACATCAGCCGATACCTCCGCTCTCGTCGCGCAGATCCCGGATCGCGCGCCACCAGTCCTTCTCGATGCTCCCGGTGAGGGAGACGTTCGGGCGGTCCAGCTTCGCCGCGATCAGCTGCAGGAGCGCGACCACATCCGAACCGCCGCTGGGACGCGCCAACACCCCGCCGCCGTCCGCGAAGGCCTTCGCGCCGGCCGGGATGTAGACGCCGCCGAACAACTCCGCGGTGGCGGCCATGATCGCCTCGGATCGGGGCCGCTTCGACATCGCGTGGGGGACGTACGTCTCACCCTGAGTCTCCGGTTCGTTCCAGACCCGGATCGCCCCGCCGCGGAGCATCTGCGCCACGTGGTGCTCGGACGGCGTGAAGTTGCCGTTCGCGTTGTACTGCACCAGGGCGCCGTTGGCGAAGCCCGAATCGACCGTCTTGCTGCCGACTCTGTAGGACTGCGAACCATCGACCGCAACGTGCACGCGCACGGTGCGGCCGTTGTTGAGGCGCACGAACTGATCGATCCGATTCTGCGCGGACGCCGTGTCCGCGATCATCTGGATCTCCTTCTTGGACGGGATCGCCAGGATGCTGTCGCGCAGCGCCGCAGCCTCATCGTCCGTTGCGCCCATGGCAATCGCCGTGTCGTACAGCTTCTGACGAGATGCCTCGAGGCGAGACGTGAAGCCGTCCGTGTTCCCGTCCAACTGCAACTGGGCCTCTGCGGCATCCCACGCCTTCTGCGCGAGCTCCACCAGCATGCCCTTGTTGTCGGACCCTGCCTTGGTGGTGATGTCGAGCGACCTGGCGTATCCGTCCGCGCCGGACTTGATCTTCGCGATCTGCTCATCGACCGTGCGGAGCGTCTCCTGGTAGTCGATGTTCGACGTGATCGCGTCCTGGTTGACGCCGTTCGCCTTGTTGATCGTGTCGATCAGATCGGACAGCTGCTTCTGGAGCTTGTCGATCGAACCGGCCTGGTCCAGGTATGCCTCAGTCGCCGTCTGAGTGACCTCGGTGGCTTCGCCCTCGGCCCTGGACCTCTGGTCGTGGAACTTCTTGCCCTCCTTCAGGGCGATGTTCTGCTGATCGATGCCCGTCTTCAGAGCGCCGACGGCGAACAGCGCGTCCCGCTGGCTGAGACCGGTCTCCTCCACGACCTGATTCAGGGCGTCGTGGTCTTCCTCCGCGGCGCGGAGGTAGATGTCCAGCTCGGCGAGCGCCTTCTTGTTCCCGAGCGCTGCATCGGTGACGGTGTCAAGGCTGAGACCGAGCTTGTCGGCGGCGTCGTACGCCGACTGCCAGTTGAACGTGAACCAGGCTCCGGCCTTGGACAGGTTCTCGACAGCGATGTCGCGTGCAGCCTTGGTGACCTTGCCGGTGCTCGCATCGATCGCGTCGGCGTACGACTCGGCGACCTGCCGGCCCTCGGCCTGCACGCTCATCAGGAGCCCTACGACGGCGATGATTCCAGTGAGCGCAAGACCAGCCGCGCCGCCCACGAGCGCGGTCTTCCCCATGCTCGCGTTGGTCGCGTCGAGCGTCGCCTTGAGCTCGAGGAACTTGGCCCGGGCGCCGACAGCCCCACCGGCGAACAGGAGGATCGCCGCAGTGGCGACGCCGAGCACGAGCCCGAGGGCCTGCACGGGCTCTGGTGCGTCCCCGTACATGTCGACGAGCATGGTCACGTTCTGGACCATGGCTCGCAGGACGTCGTTGGCGTTGGAGCCGGTGCGGATCAGTGCGGTGTCGAACGCGCCACCGAGCTTCTCGATGTCGCCGGCGAGGTTGTCCTGCCGCATGGCAGCTTGCTCGGCGGCGAATCCGCTGTCGTTGACCTCGTCGGTCCACTTCGAGATCGCCTGCGCCCCGCCGTTGTAGAGCAGAGTCGCGGCGGTGAGGGACTCGTTGCCGAAGATGCGGCCCATCGCAGCGTTCCGCTCCTGGTCGGTCAGGCCGCCGAATGCGTGCTGCAGCTGCGCGGCCATCTGGGAAGCGGACAGCATCTTCCCGTTCGCGTCGTACACGGACAGGCCATACTGGTCCATCGTCTTCGCGGCGATCGTGGACGGCGCCTGCAGCGCCGCCAGAACGCCACGGAGTGACGTGCCCGCCTTCTCGCCCAGGATTCCCTGCGAAGCGAAGTAGGCGAGCGTGCCGCCGGTCTCTTCGAGTGACCACCCGGCGGACTTCGCGAGCGGTCCGACGTAGGTGAGAGCGAGCGCGAGATCCTCGACCTCGCCTTGCGCCTTGCCTGCACCCGCGGCGAGCACGTCGGCGACGTGCCCGGACTTGTCTGCGGTGAGACCGAACTGGGTGAGCGTGGTGGCCATGATCTCGGCGGACCGCGCGACCTGAAGTTGGCCGGCGGCGGCGAGAGCCAGCGCACCGTTCAGTGATCCGCCCACGATCGCGGCGACCGAGATACCCGCCTTGGCGAGCTCTTCCTCCGCGGCGGCGGCCTCAGACGCGCTGTACGCGGTGTCCGCGCCAGCCTTCAGCGCTGCCTCGCCGAGCGTCTTCTGCTCGGCGGCGGTCGCCATCGTCGCGGCACGGGTCTGCGACATCGCCTGATCGAACTCGGCGTTCTTCGCCACCGCGAGGGTGACCATCGCCGCGGCGGCGGCACCAGCGACGAGCAGAACCTTGGAGAGCTCCTTCGCGGCCGCCGCAGCCTCAACCTGCTCCTGCTTCAGGCGAGCGAGCTTCTGCGCGGCCGTCTCTGAGGCCCTGCCCTCTTCACGGACCTGCTTCTCCAGCTCCTTGATGTCGTCGGAGAGCTTCTTCGACTGCTTGCGAGTCTCATCGGTCGACTTGCCGAGACCCGTGACCTTGTCCGCGGACTCCTTCGACGCCTGACCGGTCTTCTCGACCGCGGCCTTCGCGTCAGCCTGGTCCTGCTTGAAGACCTGAGCCCCGACCGTCTGGAGCTTGAACACGAGAGCGCCCGCGTCGAACATCAGCCACCGCCCTTCCGAGCCATGAGGCGTCGATGTCGATGAGTCGCTCCACGGCGCCGCGCACGAAGTGCCATGTGTGCGTGTCGAGGGCACGGTCGAGGTCAGTGATCAGGTGATGCTGGGCGAGGTCGAGCTCGATCTCGCCGAAGAGCTCCGGGAGGGCGATGGTCCACAACTCGGCGGCCGTGAGTCCTCGCGTCGGTTCGGCTGTCGCCTGCTCACGCGATTCTCGCCAGCCGGGCGGGTAGAGATACTCCGGGTAGATGCCGTTCTCGTCGGGCTCGCCTAGTCCGAACTGGGCGATGTCCGCGGGACCAAGAGACCCAACCGGACGGACAGCGCCCCCGATGCTTTTAGGGTGCCGGCGAGGCCCTCACCGCCCTCGATGTAGGCGCGAACCCCGTCCATGCCGAGGATCGTCTGCCAGAAGAACGCGGGCATCAGGATCTGCTCGGATTCGTCCTGCGAGAGCTCCATGCCGATCCGGTTGAAGTTCTCCTGTTCGGCCTCCGGGCGAGGCACCCAGCGCTCTCCGTCGAGAATCGCGCCGTCGACGGCCATCTGCAGCGCGGCGAGCAGGTCGACGTCGGGGCGGCCGCCCATGGTCGCCAGGTACGTGTCGGTGATCTGGCGGCCGGCATGCCCGGGGAGAGGGCGGATCACGAACGGCTGATCCACCCCCTCCATGGTGAGGACGAGGTTCCGGCCCTGCTTCTCTGCTGTGATCATGGGATCCCTGCCATCCCTTCGATCAGGCTGCCTGGTAGGGCAGCGAGTTGGACGCCCCAGCCGCGTTGGTCACGATGATCGGCGAGGAGCCTGTGACGGTGGCGGGGATGAGGATCGCGACCGTGTACTCGTCGATGACGCGCAGCTCGACGACGACCTTGCCGCCGACGGTCGCGGAAACCGCATTGCCGAGCTTGTAGCCCCGGACCTTGATGATCTTCCCGGGCGCCTGCAGCGTCGGGGTGGCGGACTCCAGGATCGGGGCGCCGGACCCGGCGAGCGGCGACGGGGTGATCTGGTTGACCACGCCGTCGTTCGCGAGGGTGAAGGTGACGACGCCCTTGTCGGCGTAGCCGGTGTTCGCCTCGCTGTACGCGACGGAGAACGTGCCCTGCAGGACCGGCATGTCCTCGTCGAGAGCGTCGGTGAACAGCTGGAATTCGCGCTTGTTCGCGGCGCCCTCGGAGAATGCCGCCTTGACGAGATCCTTGAACCATGCCTGCGCGGCGACGATCTGCTTGGTCACCGGGTCGCGGACGACCTCGACGTTGAACGACGGGGCGTAGTTGTACCCGATAATGTCCTCGGAGGAACGGCCCTTGGTGCCGTAGACCTCGCGGGGAACGGGGATTTTCGTCGGGTTCAGGGCGAGGTTGTTCACGTCGCCCGTGATGTTGATGAAGACGCCGCCGAGCTTGAGGCGGATCAGTCGCTGGTGGGCGAGGACCAGGGAACCCGCGCTGGGCGCCGTGGTGTCATACAGGGTGGAGTCGGCCATGACCGGTCCTTTCGTTGTGGTGCCGGCGCTTCCGGCTGTGGTTCCTACGGACGGCGTCCGCGGAAGTGATAGGTGCAGGCGACCGCGGCGCGGCCCTGCGTGTCGGGTTCGAAGTCGAGCACGGAGAACTCGGTGGCGAACGAGATGCCGAGGACGTTGGGCGTGTACTCGGCCTGGTCGAGCACGGCGCGCAGGCCAGCCGCCCATGTCCGAACGGTTAGCAGCGTGCCCACCCGGCGGGTGTAGATCTGCGCGCGATAGATCAAGTCGGCGCGACCATCGGGGATCGGTCGGAGTGGGGTGATCAGGGTGAACTCGTTGACCGTGGTCGGCATGACGCCGTCGACACGGATCCCGCGTTCGCCGATCGCACCGGACGTGGCGTAGGTGGCGAGGTCGTGATCGTCGAGCAGCTGCGCGAGCGCGCGGTTCAGGATGGTCTCCGGTGCATCAGCCATCTGCGATCTCCTTCGCGATGATCGCGCCGAGCTCGTCCTTGTGCTGCAGCGCCGGATCCTCGACGTACTTGCCCTTGCGGCCGTTCTGGAAGTTGAACTCGGGGTGCTCGTGCAGGCGGGCCGCGTACGGGGTGTCGAAGGTCACGGCTGCACCCTCTTCCGGGCTCGTGGCGTTCTCGACGGCGCCAGATCCGACGAGCGTGCCGAGGTCGAATGGCGCCTCAGCGGACGAGAGCGCGAGCAGGCGCTCGGCAGCGAGGTTCTCGCCGCGCATGATGCGCTGGTTGAGCTCGGCGTCGCTCGGGAAGTTCATGGTGAGGTTGACGGACGCGCTGACGCCCACAGGATCACCTCATTCCAGGTACAGCTCCACGTGTGAGGGTGTGCCGTGGTAGTCGAAGAACGCACTGTCGATGACCTCGGCGGTGCGCTCGCGCGGCGTGCCGGGCCAGACGGTCACTCGGGACCGCGGCTGGCAGTCGTCGTCGGGCAGGAGCACGACGAAAGTCGTCGCGGTGACCTCCTGGCCGACCGTGGGGGACGTCGCGCGACGGTCCACGACGAGCCGGGTCTTCTGCTCCACGTACGCGGGGCGATCGGGCTGAGCCGTTGCCCAGATGTCGCCCTCTGCGCCTTCGCCCTTGAGTTCCTGGATCGTGACCCGGTGGGGGAGGTGCTTCGGGCGCAGGCGGGTCATGGTGCCTCCTAGGTGTGGGCGACAGCCACGGGAATCAGCCCCGCGTTCATCAGCACGTCGATCGCGCGCGAACCGATCCGGCGGCGCAGCTTCTCGGCCTCAGACATCGAGTCCTGCGAGGAGGACGTGGTACCGAGCGACACGGAGCCGATCTTCACGGCGCCGGCATATGCGTCCGCGCCTGTCGGGTCGTCGGTCTCCTGCCAGTACTCGACGATCACGCATGCCGCTTCAGTGAAGGCGTCTGCGACGTCCGGATCGGTCGGGTAGCCATCCTCATCGGCGGCGAACACCGACAGCCGGGTGAGCTTGTCGACCTCGATCGACGCGGCACGGAGGCGCTTGTTCAACGTGTCCACGTCGGACGCGGGCCATTCGACCTCGGCGACGTTGTTGTAGTCGCCGATGGTCGCGTACGTGCGGAGGTTCACTTCGACTTCTTCCGTCGCGGGTTCGACACCTTGGTGATCGTGTGCCCGTGCTGGGTGAGCGCCAGCGCACGCTCCGGGTGCAAGCTCTCGACGGTCGCGACACCGTCGACGAACTCGACGCCGAACGCGACCTGACGACCCTCTTCGGGGTGCGGGTGGGTGATGCGCAGCATGATGCCTCCAAGTAGCCCCGCCCCGCCGTAGGCAGGGCACGGCGGGGCGGGAACGAGAAAGCCCCGCACGGGCGGGGCTCAGATGATCGGAAGTTCGGGGTTGGGCGGTGAGGTGAGGATCCTGGCGTACACCTCGGCGCGGGCACGGTCGAGACCCTCTTGCAGGTAGCCGTCGACGGCTTCCTCGAACGTGATGCCGTCGTGGTAGTTCGCGGGCGTGATCACTTCAGCAGCCCTCTCTCACGGAAGATGTCATCGAGCGCCGACCCGATCGCTTCGAAGTCGTCGTCTGCCCAATGGTAGGCCCGCAAAACCGGGTGCGTGGCGGTGGTGTACGTGCGGAGTTGATCCAGCAACGTCTGGTCCGCGGCGCGCGTCGCGATCCACTGGGCGTACGAGCGGGCGAACTGCTCGCGAGGGTCCAGCAGATACTCGGCTGTCGCCGTGAGCTCGGGCGTGATCCGCGGATCGGATGACAGTGCAAGCACGTTGCGTAGCGCCTGCGACGACCGCGACTCGAACACAGCCGCCTGCCAGCGCCGCCACGCATCGTTGGTGACCTGATCGGACCCGTACATGCGGTCATTGCCGAACAGCTTGTTGTCGAGCCAGTGACCCAGCTCGTGCACGGCAGTGAACTCCACCTCGGCGTCCGGGCGCAGGATCAGCGCGGAATCCGCGCGCGTGTACCGTCCGAGGGTCGTCGGGCTGAACCGCATCTGCAACTCGCTCATCCGCGAGATCGACACGGGTTCGACCGTCTGCGGGATGGTGTGCACAGATCTGATCTGAGCGACCGCATGCCGAGCCGCGTCGCCCACAGGCGTGCCCTTGCCGGCGCGGAACTGGACAGTCGGCGGCACCTTCGGCGGGCGGGCGGAGTACTCGGGACGTGGACCGCCGAGACCATCGGCGAAGCCGAGCTGTTCTCGGTACGACTGGCGGTGCCGGCCGGTCTGCTTGATGAAGTCGCGCATGTTGCCCTGCGCGTTACGGACAGCCTGCTCGGCACGCTTCCGGTCGGTGTCGTTCATCGCGGCGGCCTCGTCGCGCTTCGCCGAGCGGATCTCGCGCTCGAGGCGGCGCTGCTCCGCGCGTTCCTTCTCTGCCGCGGGGTCGTGCTCCACCGTCTGCGGGTTGCTGAGGCCGGGGGAGTACATGACCACGCGGTCGCGGCAGTTCGGGTGTCCCCATCCAGCCGCGCGGGCGTCGCCGATGCTGCCCTTCACGTCGACGGTGACCATCGTCCCATCGACAGCCGAGGGCACGGTCACGGTGCCGCTGGTGCCGTCGAAGGAGACGACGGCGCCAATCCACGGAGCGCACTTCGCGCACGCATCCGCGCCGCCGGCGATGGTGCCGAGATTCACGCCGGACTGCTGCAGCCGGTAGATGGTGGCGTCTTCCCATGCGCGCTGGGATGAGGTTCGGGCGACCATCTCCGCGTAGGAGCCGATCGGCATCCGCATGTGCACGGATCCGTCCTTGCGGAGGTAGTCGACGTGGCCTATGCCCTGGGAGAGGAAATCCTGCACGGCTGCGGCCTGTGCGATGCGCGTGGTCTGCGCGCCGAGGAGCACTCGCGGCGAGTACTGCGACATGACCTGCTTGTAGACGTCGTCGGGGATCCGTGTGATGCGCTCGTTCAGGACGTCGAGCTTCGATTCCAGATCGAGGGTGAGCGATGCGACAGCGTTGGTGGCAGTCGTACCGATCGCCCGGGGTGCACGGCCGCGCACGCCGGCGAGTTGTGCCGCGGCGGCGGCCTGGCCAGCCTGGGCTGCGACGGCGACGATCTGCTGCGCCAGACCCTCCTTGCGGATCCGCGCCACTTCCTGCTGGGCGAGGCGGCGCAGCTCAGCGAGCGCCGCGGCGCGCTCAAGCTCAGCGTCGCGGAGCGCGCGCTGGCGGGCGGCGAGGGCGGCTGCTTCCTCGCCGGTCTGCTCGAGTGCGAGGATCTTCCGCATGCGTCGGGCGGCGGCTTCGATGAGCACGAGCTCGACTTGTGCGTAGCGCGAGGCGAGGCCTGCACCGAGCTGCTCGATCAGGTCGTCGAGCGTGACATCGGGGTCGGGGAGGAACTGCGGCATGCGGTGCCTCCTTCGGGCGCGGGGGGGGGGAGGGGGGGGGGGGGAGGAGGGGGAGGG